>PBLV01000030.1 GCA_002721895.1 Verrucomicrobiales bacterium | reverse complement strand
GCGATGAGGGTGTTGCCGTTCTTCAGGCGAATGGCGCCGTACACGCGCGTCTTGATGAGGTAATCCCAAACCACCTTGCCGGTGCGGTCGTACTCGGTCACCACGCCGGGACGTTCGCTGCAAACGAGCAGGGTGCCGGTGTTGGTGTGGCGCGCCCAGCGGGTGCTTTGCGTGCCGCCAGGCTTGAGGGCGAACTGATGTTGCAGCTTACCCGTGGCATCCACCTCAATCACGCGGCCCACGCCACTTTCCACGATCATGGTATTACCGTTTTTCATTCGCGCAAACGCATGCACATCCACGCGCTTGCCGGCATTGCCGTTCATCTTGGCGGATTCGTAGGTCCACACAACCTTCTTGCCGAGCGTGATCTCCTGCGTCTTCGTCCACGTATCGTGATACAGAATATTGCCATTGGGCAACAGATGCACATCGTGATGCCCCGTGTGCCCGCGCTGCGGCCCGGCGGTCTTATGTTGCCACAACACCTTGCCCTCGGCGTCGGTGATGGCGAGCAGGTTTTTGCCATAGGAAACGCCGACCAGCACAAGGCGCTCGGCTTGGACAGTTAAAGTAAATGCGATGAGGGCGAGTAAAGTGAACAGAGTTTTCATGAGTGATTGGTTGGGAAAGAATAGGGCGCAGGGGGATTTTTGTCGAGCGGCTGCAATTACGCGGTTTCAACCGTCGGGATATCGGCAGCCAAATCGCCCAGTGCTTTTTCAGCCTCGAACAGCATCGGGTAAAACTGTCCGGCCATCGGCTCGCCTTTGGGGAGCATGGGGAAGTTTTCCGTGCCGGGGCTGTGGGCGCCTTCCCAGTTGGAGGTGACGCCTTCGCCGAGGACGTTGATGACGGTGGCGCGGCGCGGTTGGTCGGATTTGTTTTCGTAAGAGCCGTGCATCATCAGCGGATGATGAAAGGTGCACTCGCCCTTGTTCAAAACAATCGGCCGTTGTTTTTCGAAATCACTGACTTGCGCGGGCGTGAGCACTTCGCGCACGGAATCCATGTCACCGGCGAGGCCGGTCTTTTCCAGCAGGCCCCAGCGATGGCTGCCGGGGATGTAATGCAGGCAGCCGTTTTCCTCGGTGGCATCGTCGAGGCCAATCCAGCAGGTGAGATGGGCCATCGGTTGCGTCCACGTCCAGTACGAAAAATCTTGATGCCACGCGACCACGCCGCCGTGTTTTGCCGGTTTGCTGAAGAGCTGGTCGTGAAACAGGCGGAGAGATTGCCCGAGCAACTGCCACGCCGGCACGAGGAAACGCGGATTCCACAGGATGTCATGAAACGCCTGCCGCACCCGCCAGGCACCGAGCGCGTGGAACAGCACGGTGTCGGGGTTGTCCGATTCGTTGCTGTGATATTCGTAAAACAGCTCGTGCCCGTCGTGTTCTGGATCGGTCATCTCTGTCAACTCGCTGCGCAATGCCTCGATCTGCGGCTCGTCCAGCAACCGAATGCCTGCCACGTATCCGTGCTCCACAAAATGCGTGACTTGCTCCGCGCTCAAATGATGCGCCGCCCATTCCTCCGGCGAGTCGGCTTGCGGGAACAAGCCGGTGATGGGGCCGTGTTGTGAGGAGAGGTCGGTTGACATTGGGCAAGGAGTTTTAGCTCAATTGCAATGATGGTTCCCGGCCAAGTGAGCCGATGTAGTAATCGCGGATGTTTTCTTCCTGCAAGGCCCCAAGTTTTTCACGAGCGTGGGCGAGCGGTTCGTTGGGATCACCAGTGCCGGCGTAGGATTCCAGATAGTCGATGCGGTTTTGCCAGAAGGTTCGCCGGCTGGCGACAAGCGAATCGATTCGCTGTTGGTACCAGTCGCTGGCGAGAATGTTGGCGGGCTCAAAGAGGGCGCGGAATTCCGGATCGCGCAGACGGGTGTCATCGATGGTATCCTGCGCCATGATTTCCAGCAAGGCGCGGAGCGGAGGGCAGGCGAGGTCGGCTGCGCCATCACGAAAGTAGGCCTTGGCGATGCGACGCTGGGTGGCGGCTATCGTGGTGATGCTCTCGGCATACACCTCGGCATCCTGCAGCTCGGGCTGAAGCATTTCATCGGGGAACACGGAATCGGGATCATGGAAAATGCGCCCGAAGAATTCATGCGCAAATAGCTGGGTAATGCGGTAGCCGAGCCGACCGGCGGGGATGGTTTGGCCGTTGTGTTCGAAGTCTTCCAGCCGTTCCAGATAGCCTTGGGAGATCATCCGCTCGGGCTGTGCTTCACCCAGCCGAAAGCGGCTCCAGATTTCAGGAATGAGCAGAGAGATATCATGATCCACCTTGAAGTGCGGGCCGACATAACCTGCGGAAGTGACAAAGGCTCCCTGGCCGGTGGTTGCGTAGGAAACGAGCGCGGTGTTCAGGTCGTGGATGGGTAATAGGGCATTGAATGGCGCCTTGGTCATGGCGCCCTCGGAGCCAGCGCCGGTGGTGCTGGGGGATTTGCCGGTGAGGCTGGCGATGAAATCCATGAACAGCTCCGGCAACTCGACATAGTGAATGGGGGCAAAACAGCATAGTGGTGGAATGCCCTGTTCCTTGTCCGGCCCGTTGTTGCGGCGTCCGGGAAGAATGCCTCGCACGGGGTAAAGCACGGAGTCCTCAGCGGGCAGCTCACGTCGCAAGCGTGTGCCTGTTTTGGCAATGTAGACTTTGCGTTCCTGTTGGAGGTCGGGACGGATTTGCAGGTAACGCGGGTTTGCCGTGGGTTTGCCATCGATCAAGCGCGGGTTGGCGGAGGAGCAAACAAAGCCTTTTTCGGCCTTGGCAGCCTCAGCGAGAAGTTCCTGCAGGATATCTGTATAGGCCTCGAACTCCAGAGTTTGATTTACTTGTTCGCGGATTTTCTCAACCGGGATGGGCGCGTAATTGCTGAAGAAATTACCCGGGGTGGTGAAGTTCCGTTCAGTCACCGTGTCGTAGCCGCGAATGATGGCGTCGTCCGGCCGCTGGAAAAGGCGATACTCACAATTGTGAACGAATTTGGCGGACTCAGTCCAGTCGCCCGGGCCCAGCTTGGGCGTGTGGCGTACGGGGGCCACCGTGGAGGCGGTGATGTCATCCTCGGCAATGATCTTCATGGCCGGCTCAAAATCCTCGCGCAGACTATAAAGCCGCCAGCGGTCGGCGGCGTCAAAGCCGACCCTCAGGAAATTGGTTTTCAGTTTCTTGCCATTCAGGCGCAGTTCATTGCCGGGTTTGCCGTCCACGGTGTCCACGCTAAATCGGCTCTCCCAATCGTTGCCCCAATCTTCGCGGTACTCACGCTTGATGATGAGCACCAGTTCCTTCACGTGAGAGGGTATGGATCGAAGCCAGTCGTTGTACTCATCGGTGTAAACCGTGTCAGAGGGAGTCAAAAGTTTGATGACCGAACCCACCGAACGCAGAGGCGACAAGATGGAGCGGCCGCGTCGATTGTGGTTTTCCGGATTTCGAAAACGTTCGATATACGAACGATTGAGGACCGACTTGGCCTGCTCGAGATCTTCTTTCAAGTCCTGCACAAACACCGGCCCGCTCAGGATCATGTCATGAAGGGATTTGGAGATTTCCGACTTTCCGCCGCCGGACACGGTGCAGGGTTTGTGGCAGAGAAAGCCTTCGCCGATGGTGCCGATCAGGCGCCATTTGCCGTCGTGTATGCTCTTGCGCATTTCCACCTTGTATCCGCTGGGCAACATGTACACCTCACCCGGGCGGATTTGCAGAAAACCGGGTGATCCATCCGCGTTGGGCCAGGTGATTTCCTGCCTGGGCAACCGGAAGGTAGCGCTCTCGGGCACATAAAAAATATCAGGATAATTCCGGTCGCTGGCGTAACCTTCCGGCTCCAGCTTCATGAACGCATCGCCGTAACGCTCCAAGTTTTCGGCAAGCGTGGAATTTTGATCCGGCAATATGCGCTGCGGATGAAACGTGCGGCTCAGGTTGTAGCTGGCGTGCACCTGTGCGCCACCGGCATGCTCCTCCTCGGCAAGCCCGAACAGGTTCGCCGAAAAACCGATCTGGGTTTTCACTTCTTTCTTGCAGTAACCAAAATAGTTGTCGGCGATGACCGTGATCACACGACCGTGTTCATCGCGGCAGGTGAGCTTGAAGGCACCACCGTCATTGTAGAGTTCATCCGGATCCTCCCAGCACATGCCGTCGCGCACCTGCCGTTCGTTGGCCTCGCTGAGGTGCGGCAATCCCAGATCCTTTTTCTTCAGCTCAATGAGGTGGGGCGCAAGGATGACCCCCCCGGTGTGCCCCGTCCAGTGTCGCACATCCAGTCCGGCGTCGTTGACTGGCAAATGCGGGTCGCCCCCGTTGCCAAAGACGCTTTCCACAAAATCCAGATTGGCCGCCATGGAGGACGGCGCAAAAAAACGAACCTCGAGAGATTTTTGCTCTGTGAACCCTTCAACTGCCGGGCAAACGACCGGACGCAGCAGAAGGGAAATCCAAGTGTGCACAGGCCGTTCCGATTCCGCTGCAAACGGCAACTCCGTCAGCCAATCCGGAGCTTGAAAGGCAGCCCGAAAAATTTCCCCGGCGGCATTCACCGGCACGGCTTTTTTATCGTCGGGAATCGGCAGGCCATATTCCACCACGTGGAACACCCCCTTGGTTGTGCGCTTATCCTTCGAGGGATTGTGCAGGATGCCCTGTGTCACGCGGTACGTATTCAGGATCTCGTTGCTATATGTCTTGCCGTTCTTGGGCAGTGCGATGGTCCGCGCAAGACCGTGTTGATCGAGCAGAAAAGTGTCCTGCACCAGTCGCGGACCATCCGCGCCGAACACCTCATCCATGAATTGCTGGATGCGTTGATCAACCGGCGCCAATTCCTCGGCCGAGGCAGCACCCAGCTTGGCCTCAATGGCGGCTGACATCTCATCGTATTTGGGCGAGCCGGGGTTGAAATCCACCCCAAGGTTCAGCCATTCATGCAAATCCTTGTTATTAATCGTCATGCTAATTGTAGGTCACGCGCCCGCCCTAACCGACAGCGCATTGGAAAGGTCGGAATGAAGCCTGAGCCGCGGATTCAAGGGCGTTCGTTTCGATTAAGCGAGCAATTTCTTAATCACATGCCCATGCACGTCAGTGAGACGGCGGTCGATGCCGTTGTGGCGGACAGTGAGTTGTTTGTGGTCGATGCCCAGCAGATGCAGCATGGTCGCGTGGAGGTCGTACACCTGCGTGGGATTGGCGCGGTCGAGCGGTTTGTATCCCCACTCATCACTCTCGCCGGCAGTGACGCCACCGCGAATACCGCCGCCGCACAGCCAGTTGGTAAACACGTACGGGTTGTGGTCGCGCCCCTTTTTGCCCTGCGTGCTGGGCATGCGGCCGAACTCGGTGGTCCAGTGAATGATGGTGTCGTCAAGCAGGCCTCGCTGCTTGAGGTCGCGAATGAGCCCGGCAGCACCGCGCGCCATGCCGAGTGACAGCGGGCCGTGATCGCGCTCAATGTCCTCGTGGCTGTCCCAGTTGCGGCGCGGGAAACTGTTGTCGTTGCCGGACCAAATTTGCACGAAACGCACACCACGTTCGATGAGCCGCCGGGCAATCAGGCATTTGCGGCCGAAGTATTCGGTCTCCTCCGGCGCGTTGATTTCCTTCGGATATTTTTTTGGATCGCGCGACAGGCCGTAGAGTTTGAGCACGTGATCCGGTTCCTTGGTGATGTTCAATGCCTCGGTGGCGGAAAGCTGCAGGCGCGCGGCAAGTTCATAGGTTTGAATGCGCGCTTCCAGCCGGTCATCGCCTGCGCGCGTTTCGGCGTAGCCGGCATTGAGTTGGTTGATGAGGTCGATGCCTGCGCGATGACTGGCTGCCGTGACGAAGCCGGCTTTGGGATGCAAATCGGGAATTGGATTTTCGCGCTGCGGAAAAATCGTGGTGCCTTGCGAGTTAGTGGGCAGAAACGCGCTGGCCCAATTCTTCGGGCCGTTGGAGGCGTAGCCACGGTGATCAGGCAGCACGACAAAGGTGGGCAGGTTCTCATTTTCACTGCCGAGCGCGTAGCTTATCCACGAACCCATCCCGGGAAAGCCCGGGCGCTGAAAGCCGGTGGCCTGCAGATAGGTGGCCTGACTGTGCACGCCGGTCTTGCCGATGAGGTTGTGCACGAAGGCCATGTCATCCACCACTTCGCCCAATGGCGCGACCACTTCCGAAAGATGCTTGCCGCTCTGACCGTGGCGCGCAAAAGCGAAGGGTGAGCGCATCCATGGCCCAAGGCCGTTCTGGAACGCCTCCACGTGCTCGCCAAAATCACTCTTCTCACCGTGATGCCGAATGAGCGCCGGCTTGAAATCAAACGTATCCAGATGACTCGCCGCTCCGCCCATGAACAACTGAATCACCCGCTTCGCCCTCGGTGGATGATGCAACGTGCCACTGAGCACACCATTGGCCTGCAACGGCTCCCGCCCCAACATCGCCGTCAAAGCCAGTCCGCCAAGCCCTCCGCCGGATTTCCAGAGAAAGCTGCGCCGCGAATGGGGTTGTTCAATCGACATACGTAAACTCGCTCAAGTTGAAAAGCACGCGGCAGAGATTGGGCAGGCCGTGCTTTTGGGCGTAGGCGTGCAACGAAGCCACCTCCTTTACCGTGGGCGGGCGGCCGGTGATGAGTTGGTGGGCCCGGCGGATTTGGCCCTTCAGAGTCTTCGATTCTTTTTTGATGCGCTCGGCAAATTGGCCGGCCATGTGGAGGGTGAACTTGTTGTTGAGCAGGCTGAGGGCTTGGAGGGCGGTGAGGGTTTCGTCGCGCTTCGGCGTGCTTTGGCTGGAATCGGCGCAGTCGAGCGTGGTCATGAAGGGATCAGGCTGGGAACGCACGATGAAGCGGTACACGGAGCGCCGGTGGCTCTTGGGATCGGCGGGGTTGAATTTGTAATATTCGTAGTGCGGCGAGTGCGCGGTCTTTTCCAACACGAACAAATAATAACCGGGACCGCCGGGGGTTTCGTTGAGGGCACCGCTGGTGGCGAGGATGGCATCGCGCAATTCCTCGGCCTCCAGACGGCGGCGGTTCATGCGCCAGAGAGTGCGATTGTTGGCGTCGATTTTTTCAAAATTTTTATCGCCTAGTGATGCTTGTCGATAGGTGCTGCTGGTGACGATGAGCTTGTGCAGGTGCTTAAAACGTCCGCCGGAATCACGGAACTCGACGGCCAGCCAATCGAGCAGCTCGGGATGGCTCGGCGGCAGTCCCATGCGGCCGAAGTCGTTGGGGGTCTCCACGATGCCTTGGCCGAAATGCCAGAGCCAGATGCGGTTTACGATGCTGCGCCAGGTGAGCGGGTTGTCGGCGCGAGTGATCCACTGGGCGAGTGCGGCGCGGCGGGCGGTCTCGGGGTGATTGGCGGGCAGGTTGAATTCAAAATTCTCCTTCGCAAAAATCGGCAGTGTGCCCGGGCGCACGGCGTCGCGCGGCTGCAGGATGTTGCCGCGATGCAGCACCTTGATTTCGCGCGGCTTGCCGCCGGTGGGTTTGAAATTGCCCTGCGTTTTGAATTGCGTGGCGGCGGCGTACACCATTTGTCCGGCGGGAATTTTTTTCAATTCAGCCTCGGCATTCGAGAGATCGGTCTGCAGCTTTTGCCGTTTCGCTTTGCGCTCGGGTGTTTGCAGCTTGGCGAGCAGGACGGTGCGTTCGCTTTGGGCGGCTTGCAGCGCGGCGATGGCGGTGGCGTCCACGGCGATGGGAAAATGGCCGTCGGTGAGGTTGGTGCGACGCCAACGCGGAGGGGCCTGAATGGAATCGGGCGAGGTGACCTTCGCCTTGGCGGCGACGTTTTGGCCAGTGGCACTGCGGGCTTCCAGTTCGGCGAGGGCGAGCATGTAATCATTTTTGCGCTCGGCGAGGACGGTGGCGGTGACGCGGAGAAAGCGCACCTTGGCGTCCACGACAAAAGCGACGGGGGCGATGTTGGGGTTCGGAAAGTCCGCCTGCGTTTGGTCGACAAGCATGACGGGCGATTTGAAATCCGCCGTGGCGGCGCCTTCCACCTTGAACCGCACGGGGAAGCCGAAGCCGCCGCCGATGCCGGCGTATTCATCGTGGCACGCGCGCAACACCACCTGCTTCACCCCCCGCGTCGCGCCGAGATCCACCTGCACCCACTTGACGGTGCGCGGGTTTTTGACGATGAGGCTGTGATAACCAAACTCCGGCCGCTTGCTTTTCAACTTCGCCTTCGGCCGCAGCGCGGCGATTTTTTTATCGAGCGCCACCATCGCCGCGCCGCCTTCCTTTTTCATCTCGGCATCCAGCGCGGCGAGTTGTTTTTTGTAATCAGCAACGCGCGCCGTGAGAACAGCTTTCCTTTTGGCCAACTCCGGCGTGGCGGTGTAGGGGCGGTTGGCGCGATCGACGGCGGCGAACACGGATTGCAAACTGTAATAATGCTTCTGCGTGTACGGATCGAACTTGTGATCGTGGCAGCGGGCACATTGGATGGTGGCGCTGGTGAACGTGTTGAGCGTGTTGCTGACCATTTCATCACGGTCAATGTGGCGAGCCACGCGGCCGTCAATTTTGCTTTCCGACACCTCAACGTGCCCGATGAAATCCCACGGTCCGGCCGCGATGAAGCCGAGGCCTAGAATGCCATCGGCTGTACCGGGGAAAAGCGTGTCACCGGCAATCTGTTCCTGCACGAAGCGCGCGTACGGTTTGTTTTCGTTAAATGACCGAATGACGTAATCGCGATACGGCCAGGCATTGGGCCGGAGCTTGTCCTTATCGTAGCCGCATGTGTCGGCGTACTTCACCACATCGAGCCAATGCCGTCCCCAGCGTTCGCCGTAGCGCGGACTGGCCAGCAGCCGGTCGGCCAGTGCGACTATGGCTTGGTCGCGATCAGCATCGGCCGCCTTGTTAAAGGCCGCAATCTCCGCCGGCATGGGCGGCAGACCGGTGAGGTCGAAGGTCATGCGGCGAATGAGCGTGCGATTGTCCGCCTCGGCTGAAGGCGCCACACCGATCTCCGAATGCTTGGCGCGTATGAACAGGTCGATGGGATTACGCGCCCAGTCTGCCTGCGGCGAAGGAAGCTTTGGCGCGACTGGGCGTCGCAGCGGCTTGAGCGACCAATGCTGTTCCCATTTCGCGCCCTGCTCAATCCAACGGCGCAGGGTAGCAATCTCGGTTGCCGAAAGTTTTTTACCACTCTTGACCGGTGGCATGCGCTCGTCGGGATCGGCATGCGTGATCCGTGCCAACACCTCCTTGAGCACCGGACGCGCCTCAGCTTCCACATCCAACCGCAAATCCCCCTTGCGCGATTCGCCATCCGGCCCGTGGCATTGATAGCAATTGGCGGCGAGAATCGGCCGAACTTCGCGATCAAACGTAACAGGCGCAGCAGCCGCGAGGAAAACAGCCAAAATCAGAACGAAAAAGTTGTAACTGGGCCTTCCGGTCACGCGTCCATGTTAGTGGGGCAGGAGTGGCTTTCAAGCCATTTGGTTGCCTGTCATGAGTCGAAAAAATGATTGCGAGCCACGGCAGATTGCGGAAGAGTCGGCACACTTGCCGGGCGTTTGGCCTCAGTGCAGGTGAGAGTTTGATGAAGAATCCTTGGTCAGCTGGTTTGATGTTGGCGGTCGTCGTGGGTTTGGCAGGCTGCTCGAAATCCGATGAATCGGCGGACAACAAGCCCGCCGCACAGAAGCTTTTTTCCGATGAATCCGCCCCAGAGGGGGAATTTTCCGAGAGGGATTTGGCCAAGCGCCACAAGTTTGTGAAAATCCGCGAGGAGGCGATGGTGGGTCTTGCGGGTGATTCGACTCGGGTAAAACTGGAGCTTTTGGACGGCAAGGAGTACACGGTCCTAGTAAAGAGCCGCTTGGCGATGGAGGATATCACCGTGGCCACCGGTGCCTTGGAGGAGGAGCCTGAGAGCAAAGTAGTGCTTTCCACCGCCTTGGGAGAAGCCGGGGATCGAAAGGTTTCGGGCACGATCACGATGGCGGATGGCCGGGTTTACCAGATTTCCCCAACACCGGACGGCCACTGCCTTTTGGAGCTGGATCCGGAGTCGGTGAACACGGTTTGCAAACCCGCGGAGGTAGGCGGACAACCCGCCACGTTTAAGGGCGAGAATGGCGAGACAATCCAAATCGCGCAGCAACTGGCCTCGACGAACACCAGCCCAGCCCCGGCAGCCAAGAAATCTGGCGGGGCCATGCGCCGTTCCCTGCGCGGACGCCGACTGTTCTCATTCCCAGCGAGCACACCTCCCGGCGCCACCCGGCCCTCCACCAGCAACACCGGACGGCCCCTGACACCCAACGCCGGACGGCCTTCCACAACACCGGGCTCAGGTGGAAACGGCGGAGTGTTGCCCCCGGCGCTTAGTCCTGTCATCAATGGTCCGATTCCTGGTGCCCCCACAAAACCTGTTGCGGTCGTGCCCGTCACTCCCCCAACACCCACTCCGAATCCTCCCGCGCCACCCAAAACTACTCCCACGCCTCCAACCCCGCCGGCTCCGCCCAAGACTACACCCGCTCCCCCAGCTCCCACGCCCCCGGCTCCCACTCCCCCCGCGCCGAAGCCCACGCCTTCCGCGCCTCCGGCTGGTGGATCCGCGACCATCGATGTGCTTGTGTTTTACACTTCGCCAGCTGCAAGCGCCCGGGGTGGTGACGCGGGCATCAAGTCCCACATCGGCGCGGCGATCGGCAACGCAAACTCGGCTTTCTCATCCAGCGGGGTCGGCATCACACTGAGGCTGGCCGGAACGGCTCTCCTCGCGGGTTACAACTCAAATGGCAGTCTGCAGGGTGCCCTCGAAAAGGTCCGCACAGATGACACGGTGAAGGCCGCGCGTGATGCGAAGAAAGCAGACTTGGTGGTGCTGGTGATGAGCGGCAACTCCGGCGGCTCAGCCGGACTGGGCGCGGTAATGCCCAATGAAAAGGGAACTCCCTCGGCCGCCTTCAGTACGGTGCATGAGAAGTTTGCGATCTCCAACTACTCCTTTGTGCATGAGATTGGCCACAACCTCGGGGCAATGCATTGCTGGGACCAAACCGGCAAGGGCGTGCATGCCTACTCACACGGCCACCGGTGGACAGGCTCGGACGGCAAGAAATACCGCAGCATCATGTCCTACGCGAAGAGCGGCGACCAGCGCGTGGGGTATTTCTCCAACCCGAAAATCTCGCACAAGGGACAACCCACGGGTGACGCCACCAAGGCTGACAACGCCAAGACGTTTGGCGTCACCGGCCCGGTGGTTTCGGGATACAAATAGAGAGACAAGAATTTCCGATCAACGAAGCCGCCCCCCTTGGGGCGGTTTGTTTTTAGGATGGCTTTTTTTACTCCGTCGCAGGGGCGGCTTTTTGCAAAGCCAACCGGCCGAGGGTCACCAGAAAGTGGAGGATGGCCAGCGCGAGCACGCCCCAGAGGATGATCAAAAACCAGTGAGTTTCGCGGTCGTTGCTGCTGTGAAACCGAACGGTCATGGCCTGAGTCATCTCTCCACCTTCCTCCGTCTGGGTCTGGAGCGGCTGGCTGAAGGTGAGCAGAGTGCCCTCCCCCGGCAGTGTGATTTGCAGGGGCGTCACTTGGCCGGTGGCGATGGCTTCCGCGATATCCTCAATCTTTTCAATTTGCTCCTGCTGCCGGCTGGTGACTTCTTGGGATAGCGAAGGAATAATCCCCTGCCCCTGTTGCCCTCCTGCGCCAAACCCACGATTGTTGCCTGGAAGGGGGAAGCCGTTCGGGTTGGCGGTGGTAAGGTCGTCGTTGTTGGGGGCGTTGTTGCGATAGGCGAAGGTGTTGGCTGCGGTCTGCTCCTGCGCCAACTGCTGGCCGCGCCGCCGGCCCTCCAAGTTTTCATTAAAGTTTTTCTCAATCTCACTGAGAAACCGCTGGTCATCCGTCTGGGCCATGCGCCCCCTTCCCCCAACCTGACTGCGGAGATCGTTGATGGATTGCTTGACCTGACTGGAGTAGCGATTAGCCGCAGCCTGATTGCCCACATCCAAGTTTCGTTCCAGCTTCTTGATCTGTTCCTTGAGATTGTCGATGGCAATTCGCTTGTTGGCTTCCTTTTGCTGATAATACTTGCCCTTGGTGTAGATGTTCCCCGCGCTGGATTGGCCGTAACCAAACGATTGTCCCTCGTCCTCTTCCCTTTCCCCGGATTCGATCAGGACGGTGTTGTCCAGAATGACTTGATCGACCTGCCCCTTGGTCTGGGCCGTCAGGGACTGGATTTGCTGCTCCAGCGTAGTGGGATCCATCGTGCCACGGAAATCATCGTAGGTGTGATTAGCGGGCAAATAGAGCCACCAGCGCGCACTGTCGAGCTTGGCGCTGAATTTCGGCGATTCGAGTTCCACTTCACCGCGTTTCCGGGGAAACTGAACATGACAGGTGTAGGTGACCTCCACCGTGAAGGCGCCGGAAAGGTTGGCGGCATCCTTAAGGTCGATGGATTGCTCAAGGGGCACGAGAATCTGGTCGCCTTCCTTGGTCGGCCGGCGGGCTTGGCGATCGACCAATACAGACAATACGCGCGGGTCTTTGCCGGGCAGGGTAATCCTGAGAAACTGGCTGCCGTTGTTGTTCACCTCCAGAACCATCCGGGTCATCATCTGGCCATCCTCGGTGACTACACTGGTGAAATCCGCGCGGGTGATCCAAGTCTTCTCCACTGCGGCATCGCGAAGCTTGCTGACATCCAGTGCCAACGCATTCCCTGGCCGCGGGTAGAACCAAACCTGACGCGCGCCGGCGGCCAAGCTGGCGGCCCACGCGGGAAGATTGTTGACGTCCTTCCGGTCCAGGCCAGATTGGGCGTCACCACGCGTGGTGAGTTTCAGGTTGGCGCGCGCATCATCACTGATAACCAGCCAGCCCGTCTCGCCGCGCACCAAGTCATCCAGATGCTCATTTACGCCGGCGGCATCCAACTGCGCGCGCAGGGATTCCGGCTGGTTTTTCCCTTGCACCAAGGGACCGCGAAAATCAAGCAGCGTGCCCTTCTCGCCCACCTTCCAGCCAGACAACTCCCATTCAACGCCTAAAGTGTACTCGCTGCCGGGGAGCACTTTGTTTTGTAACGTGATGGTGTAAAGGCTGCCGGCGTCGGTGGCACGGGTGGTCTGGCTGCGAATGCCTTGGCCCAGAAACCGCACATGATTGGTGTTGAACGATTGCGGCAAAAGCACGGTGAAGCGTCGCACCGGGGCATTCTCCACCTTGTAAAGGATGCTGCTGAAACCAGTGGCACGGGTGGCTCCCAGCCGCAGATGGCTGACCACTTGGGCATTCGGAACCCGCGGTTCCAGCCTGGTCAAGTTGACCGCCAGGGCCCACTCGGGCGTGTCTCCGGGGGTCTTATTGATATAACGGTAGGTCAAGCCAGGCTCCGAACCAAACCCAGAGGCCGAGCCGTCCTGCGCCCAAATGCCAAGGTTGCTGGAGGCGGCCTCGTCTCGCGCGGCCTTCAAGCCGGGCTCCGTGCTAACCCCAACATACGAAGTCAACTCCTTGAGCCCCAGCGGATGCGCGGCGGCCATGGTGAAATTCTCCGGTTCCGCTGGCTGCAACTGCTCCAGTCCGACAACAATCGTCTGCCCGCCAATAGTCCGTCTCGGCAAAGTAACCTCCAGAATACGCGCGCCACCCTCGGTGGTCTCCTTCCATTGCGCCGTGTTAACACTAGCCACGCGCCACGAGGTTTCCGCTGGCAAAGCGAGGCGCAACTGCAGCACGCCCACCTTCTCAATTTCATAAGCCACCGTTGAGGTCACGGTGGCTCTGGCTTCGGTAAGGGTCAGATGATGCCACGCCTTAGCGGTCAACTCAGGCAGAATCGTCTCCACTTGGGCGGCCAGTTCAAAGCCCGTCTGGACATACTCCAGCACTGTCGCACCCGTTGGCACTGGCAGCTTGGAGGCGTTGGCAAAGCGGGTGGCATCGGATTTCGAGAGCCCCGTGTTGGTTGTCACCTCATGGGCCAAGTCCCCAAGTGATTGCACGGCCACAAAGCCGGTCTCCTGCTTCACGTTCAACGCGGACACAACGGAAAGCGGCACGGTGGACGGCTGGCCCACAGGCGGCGCGGCCAGCGGCCGCTCCAAGCTCAGCGTGAGCGGCCACTTCGCGGTGACACCGGCATTCAACTGAGCCACCAGCACACTCTGGCCGTTCTCCTCGGTGACAGCGTAATTGCGCAGAACCTTGCCGCCCTCGACTTTCATCAGCGTCCACCCCGCCGGCAACGCCAAGCGCGCCTCGCGCAGTTCGCCTTTCTCCAGTTCGTAGTTTAAAACCGAACGCGCCTGCACGCCGCCGCGGCTGAAGGAGATGATCGTATAATTTCGTACATTGGCGGACACCGCCACCTCCCTCGCTTTCTGCACACGCGGTTTCCAGGACAACTCCAGCCGGTCACTGGCGCCGATGATGGCGTTCACCAATGTCTGGTTGCCGCCACTTGCGGATTCCAGAGTGACGGCGGTGGGCATCTCCACCTCAGAATCCGCCTCCTCCAGAGTCACGTCCACCTTGCTGGTGAGTGCCGGCGGAATTCCAAACGCAAGCGAACGCTTGGCATCGGTGCCCGCGTGCTTGGTGAAAAATTTCACTTTCACCACGGCCTCGCCCGCATTGGGCAGGGACAACACCAACGCGGCGCCCTCGCGCAGCAGTTGTGCGCCTTCCTGCGTACAGGTGAATTCGTCCAGCGCGATGACTTCACGGAACAGCGTGAATTTCTGCCTGGGCTCGCGCACGGTGAACTTAAACTCCGCCTCCACCCGCGCCACCTCGCGATGCACAGCCAGTTTGTAACTGGCAGCAGCAAGCGTCACCGCATCCGCGCCCGGCCCCATGCGCTGGCCCTCGGCCGTCCAGGTATCAAAGGACAACTGCCGCCCGTTTTCCCAACGAACCTCACGTGCAATCTTGCCATTGGCATGCCATTGACGCGCCAACCCGTGGGGTTCACCTTTCAGGTAATGGGTCTCGGCGGCGAGCTTGCCACCGGCATGCCATTGGCGCGTCAGGCCATGCCTCAGCCCGGCTTGATATTGAGCCTCGCCGGACTTTTGGCCGGATCGGAACCAAGTCGCCTCCAACCCATGACGACGGCCATTGGCGTATTGAGTGGTCCGCTGACGCTGGCCATTGTCAAACCATGCAACTTCCACGCCATGCCGCTGCCCGGCCTGGTAATGCGACTCAATGCGCCGTTGTTTGTTGTGGTAAAAGCCCACGACCTGTCCCGTGAAGGGCTTATCGGCGTTGATCTCAAAGGCTGTCCCGTTGCGATCCTGCAGATGGGATTCCCGAATCGCACGCGGCCCACCGGGAAGTTGGGGCAACGCCTCGGGATCCAGCAGGCGCCGCAATAATCCCTGCAATTCTCCGGCAGGCGCAGCCGGTCCGGGCGCCGCCTGAAGAGACACTGCG
Source organism: Verrucomicrobiales bacterium (assembly GCA_002721895.1). Next base: position 17,926 of record PBLV01000030.1, on the reverse strand, counting down.
ATGCCCAAGAACAAGATTGCCGCGGCGCTGGCTGCCGGAGCTGCGCCGCTATCAGGTTTGTCAGGTGTATCATCCGGCGGCGGTGGCTCGGACGTAAACCTCTTGGCCGGCCAGAAGAACCAGACGGCCCACGCATAAACCGCTACCGGCAGAATCCACATCAAGTTTACAATGAGCAGATGTAACGTGCCCTGCCCATGCATGAAGGCACCGACGCCGCCGATCAGCAGTGCGAAGCCGGCGGTGATCCAGCCGGACTCCCTTTCCACCCGGCGCCATTGCCAAATGAGCACAGCGAGTCCGGCCAACGCGGTCAGCCATTGGTAGATGCCGGTCCGCGCGACGTGGTGCGGCCGGCTCATGATGCTGGCGTGAATGACCAACCGCGAGTCGGCGCCGGCTTCATTATCGCCGGTGATGTTGAGGGCCTTGGTAAAAACGTAGGCGCGGCCATCGGTTGGAATTTCAAATTCGGGTGGCAATACGCCGGACACCGTACCGGTATCGCCATCCCTCTCACCCGGCACCTGTCCGCCCTCGGCAGTGTAATTGCGACCGGGCGCGGTTTTAGAGCGACCGGACTCGGTTGGGGAAACCGGAACCGGCTGTCTGGGGGGAACGACACCGGGAGGATTAGGTTGGGTGGTTTTCGGTGGCCCAGCAGGCGAAGGTTTCCCCGGCTCTGGAGAGGCAGCATTGGGCTTGGCACCACCTCCGTCCCGGGAGGGTTGCGAAGAGGGATCAGATGGCGAGGCATCCGTTTGTTCTGGGTCCTCACCACCCATGTCATCACCGCCACCTTCGCCCTCCGCCCCGCCGGAGTAGTCATCGTCGGGCTCGGCGGAATTGTAGCCATACGTGGTAACGCCAGGACTGTAGTGACGATCTCTCTTCATTTGAACCGCTCCGATGCCGCCCATTAGAATGAGTCCGCCAAGCACAAGGACGCCCACAACAGCGCCGCCAACAATTGCCGCCGTTTTCCAGCCGCGACGCAAATACACATTCAACACCACGAAGCCGAGGATCGAGCCCATCACGGCCAGGGTAGTCAGTCCCCAATGGACTTGGCGTTCCAGAAAGTTCCCAAGCTTGTCCAACACATCAGCCAGCGACCGGCGTTCAACCGCGGGGGGCACCATGTTTCCCTGATAGTCAAACATCTCGTGCGACTCCGGCACATAAACCGTCCAGCGGTTGAAGGTGTTGGGCAACCCCGGAGTCTCCGGCCCCTTGAGATGCAGCGTGTGTGTCTGCAACTCCGCAAGCAGGTTGTCGTGTTTGACGGGCTCATGGTTTTCAAACCAGCTCACGCGCACCTCGTATTCGCGGTTCTCATCCGCACCGGCAGGCAGCTTGAAACTGAGCCCGCCTTCCTCCTCGCGCGGTCCCACCACCTGTTCCACACGCTGCCCGTCCACCTCCGTGGCAATACGACAGGAGATAAACCGCGCTCCCTCGGGCAGACGAAAGAAGGGATCCTCCTTGTCCGTCTTTTGCACGGTCATTGTGGCAGTGGTGGCAATCTGGCCGTTGCCCGTGACCACGGAGGTCAGCTCCGTAAAGTTGGCGATGGAGTTCAACAAGGGTTGTTCCTTGTACTTGTCAACCGTGACCTTGGCGGTGAACGGCTCGGCGTTGTCATATTGAAACGCAAAGATGAGCGGGAAGGGCACCCGGCTGCGCTCCTGCGCCTGCAACTCAGAAGCGTCAATCCGGTCCAGCGTCGTTTCCGGCTCGCCCAGTCGCACCGTGCTAGCGCTGTGCACAATCAACGTGCCGGCATCCCGCTCCAGCGGCCGAAGTCCGCCGTCTTTGTCCGGTTCCAAGGGATGGGCTCCCGCCATCACAAGCACCTTCTCCAGCGGCAGCGTGTAATGAATCTGGAGGGTGTACTGGTCCCAAGCCTTTTCCTTCAGCTGGATGCGGTGATCCACCATGCCGTCAGGCGCCCCCGCCACCTCCACGGGGTCCCCCTCGGCCGGATGATCTCCAAGAAATTCCGGCTTCTCACCGTTGGCTCCCCACGCGGCCGGCACACGCACATGAAACTCGCGTACCCCTTGGTCGGCAATGGCATACACAATACGTGAAATCCCATAGACACGATTGTCGCCAATGACGACGCTGTTGGAGACTCGCGCGGCCACTCGCGGGGGAAGTCGTCGAGTGGTGAGTGCCAAGGCCCACTCCGAGCTGTCGGCGGCAAAGCCGAGGGCGTTGGCGGTGGAGGTGTCACGCAGTCCGCTGGTGCCCGTGCCCCGACGTATCTCCAAACCGCGCTCGGCGCTTACGCGCACTTCTGCGGTCTGGCGGACAGCGCCCGCAACCTTGAGGGGTTCCAGAGTCACGCTCTCGGGCAACTCGTTGTACATTTCCTCGAGCACCACGGTAACGGTCTGCTGACCCAGGATACGCTTGGCGAATTCCAGACGGATAGTGCCATCGGTAGAATCCTCCTCGCGGATGTTGGGGCCGTCAATGGAGGTTTCCATGAGGTTGGCTTGCGGCACAAGGTCGATGCTGTAAACGCCGGCCTTGGCAATGTTGAGGGTAAGCTGATGAGTGACGATGAGGCTGTTCTCTTGGAGCTCGGCGGTGATCACATCCCGGGCGGTGATCTCGGGCTGAATCCTTTCCATGGCAATAGCCAGCGAGCGGGCAGCCGTGCCGCTGGATACCCAGGCGTTGGGAGTGTTGCCCTTGCTCATGCCGTTGCCGGTGATGGTCACCTCCCGCATATCCTGCCAAGCGAGGTTGACGCGGCAGTTTTCGCGGATCACACCCTTGGGCATCGGCGCGGAGACGGTGATGTTCATGGAGTCCTCTGCGGGCACAGGCTGCTCGGTGCGGAAATGAACCTGGTAATCCCCGGCGATGGGCTTGACAAAGTGCAGGGTCAGGCCGGCGTCAGCCTCGTCCCAGCCGCGCAGCTCGACGGGCTTTTTGGCCACGGTCAGGACAGGTGTGCCCACGAGCTTTTGGCCGGGGGCGAGCTGGAAAACAGCATTGGTCGGACTGCCCTCGCCGAGGCTGTACTGATGGGTGTTGGAATACTCCACCACGGTGGGCGTGAGCTTGACGGAGCTGGCGGTCTGGCAAACCTGCCTGACAGGCCGGACCTGCTTGACCACGCGTGTTTGCCAACGCAACGCCACCTTGCGGTCAGCGCCCAGGGCGCCGCGCACTTCGGCGCGCGCGTCAGCAGCACGCGGCTGGGGTGTGCCGCTGAGCAATTCCAGTTCCATGCCATCTCCATCCACACGAGCGGTCACCACGCCAATTGTTGCGGCGGGCCCGGTGAACTCAATCTGTTTCCATGGGTCGCTCTTCTTGACGCGGGCGAGAAGACTCAAGGTCACGTCGTACTTGCCGGGTTTTTCCACCACGAGCTGGTATCCATTAGGCACACGACCCAAGCGCAGACCGGCTGGCAATTGTGGGTCCACCACGGCCAAGTCGCCTTGGAACAACGGCAGGGTAGTGGCGACGGAATTGGTGCATTCCACCTTGAGAGCCGCGGCAAAGCGGGCCTCCTTGGCCGTCAACTGGCCGTCATAGCGCGCCTCATGAACAACCACGGGCCCAGCCTTGGGCGGACGCGGCGGCTGGGCACCAAGCACGGATCCCGGGGGCGGCGCCTGGGCTGCCAAGCCAAGCGGGGACAAAAGGAGAGCCAAGAGAAGATGGAGGTTGCTCATGGGTATGCCTTTCTTTTTCAAGCCAGTCGACACCCCATCAACCGCGCGGAGCGCGGATGAGGTGTCACGCGAAACATGTTGCGCCCGATGGCGGCCATTTCCAACGGAAAATTTTTCGCAGCCAAACAAAAACCCATGGGAGCATCGCTGTAACAGAAAGACGGCGCGCACGCACCAAAAACTTCGGGAGTATTCTGCCAGTTTTACCGTCTGAAAGCTGCGACGTTATTCGCGGGTTTCTAAGGGAAAAGCTGGCGCATCCATTGCCGCTGAATTAAAAAATATGCCGATGAATCGTGATGCTGAACGAAGGCTCATTGACCGCTGCCGCAGCGGCGAAGCGGCGGCGTGGGATGAGTTATTCGACCACCATTACGCAGCCACCAGCCGGTTCGTCTTTCAACTGTCCAGTGACTTCAGCGTCGAAGACAGCGAGGAAATCTGCCAGGAAACCTTTCTCTCCGTCGTCAAAAACCTCGGCAGCTTCAGGAGCGTCAGCGCATTGCAAACATGGATCTTCCGCATCGCCGCCAACAAAGCCCGGGATTACCGGGCCAAACAAACCGCCGCCAAGCGCGGGGGCGGAATGACCCCACTTTCTCTCCAAGCCGAGGACGACGAAGGCAACCGCCTGCTGGACCCTCCCAGCCCCCTGCCCAGTCCGGACACCGAGCTGTTACGCGAGGAGAAATGGAAACTCGTCGGCGAGGCCATGCAACGCCTTGGGGGACCTTGTCAGGAAATTCTGGAGCTGCGCTACTTTGGCGACATGCCCTATCAGGAGATCAGTCGAACGTTGAATTTGAACGAAAAAACCGTATCCTCCCGCTTGAGCAAGTGCCGCGACAAGCTCGAGAAAATCCTGCGGCAAATATTTTCGAGGGAGGAAATCGCAGTATTTCCGTCTAAAAAGTAGGAGCCAACCACAATGGCCGACCAAAACGACAACCAAAACGCCCGGAAAACCGAGCATTGGCTGCAAGCCTACGCCCGGCGGCGCCGTGAGGAACACGGCTCCGGGGCGGAAATGCACGAGGCCACTCGCCAAATGCTGCACGGTGAAATCCGCCGCACATGGGGCCAAAATACCCTCGCGAAGCGCGCCACCCCGGCCCACAACGGCTGGGAAGCGTGGTTGTTAAAACTGGCCACCGGCACCGTGGCGGTTGGCGCCGTGGCACTAGGCACTTGGGCCTTGATGGATGAATCCCAGCCCGGCGGCAATGGCGGCATGCAGATGACCCGTGCGGAAGACACTGCTCGTGAGAATCAGGCGGAAACCGCCGCCCAACCGAGCCGGCAGAACGAACAGGAAGACAATCACCGGCCTGCCGACCGGCTGCACAAAACCACCCATGGGGAAGCGCTGGAGCAGGCCCGCGGATTAGCCGGGATGGTCGAGCAAAAGGCCAAGAAACTAGAGTATGACCAAGGTCAGGGTGCTCCTCCCTCCATCGCCGCCAACGCAGTCTTGTCCGACAATCTCAGAAACGGGAAAATGAATTTTGCGCCCCGCGATGTGGCTTCCAAGGTGGACGCATACAGCAACATGCGGCGCAACTTCAACACCACTCAAACCGCGCGCAGCCAAGCCAAGGGTATCCGCAATGTGTCGCCGGCAGGGGGCACGGATGACAAGGCCGGCAAGGCGGATATGGTGATGCAAAATTTTGAACTGCAGCGGGTCGGCGACAGTATTCACGTGCGTGATCAGGATGGTTCCGTATACACAGGGCGCGTCATTCTGGCCAGTGCTGTACCCGTGGCTGCCGCCGTCACCGGCCCCAATGCCGGCCGCGGCCAGCAGCTTGGTGGCCGCACAACCCCGGCCGCGCCGCGGCCCGCCAGCCCCACCGCGCCCGGAGCTGGAGGCAAGGGTCTGCCCGCCGTCGTCGTCACCCCCGCCAAGCCCGCACCCCGGCCCGTCGCACCCCCGCCCTTGGGCCCGGGTGGCCTGCGCCCCGCGCTGGTTCAGGCGCAACCCGGCCAGTACAACCCCGCCGTGCCGCATGACAACGTGGAAAACCCGCTCCGCATTACGAAACTGAATGCTCCCCTCCTCAGCCACAATATGCATGCCACGCGACAGCCGGGCAACGAAAGCCTACACCTGCTGTTCCCAAATTTCCACGGTCGTTCTGTGTGGTTCTTGTTTGAAGCGCCGGAAACCGGTTGGGCGGATATTTCGACGCAGGGAAGCAATTTCGACACCACGGTTGGCGTCTTCAAAGGCAACGCACCGGGCAACATCAACTACGTCAAGCAAGGCGGCGTCAAGCCGGTCTGGAATAACGACGTGGCCAGTGGAAACGGCCCTTGGAGCGAGGTTAGGTTCCCCTGCGAGAGAGGCGTGAAATACAGGGTGGCCGTGGATGGCGTACGTGGGTCTACCGGGCAAATCAAACTCACCACCCGTTTTGAGGCCAACCCCGCCGCTGCGGCCGCGGCCCAAAAAGCCATCGCCGATGAGGCGTTGTTTTACTTCCAAGTAGCCGGCACCAACCGAAAATCCGGCCAAACTGTCCGGTTCGAGGGATACGTCAGCAACAATGCGCGTTCTGAAAAATCCGCCGCTCTCACCAAGGCAGCGGTTGAGCTTCAGGCGGCCGAGGGAGGCAAACCCAAGGAAAGCCTGAAGAAACAAACGGATGCGCGTCTGGCGAACACCGAGACCCTGCTCATCCAAGGCCGCGCCTCTTACGGCCGTCAACAGTTGAGTATTGATGCCATCACCGCCGCAGCCCTGCCGGTCCCCGGCGAAAAGGGCAACGGAAAGAAGCGGTAAGTGGCCGCCGCCTAAACCTTCTTGTTCAGGATCGTCTGGGTTGGAAACGCCAGCTCAATCCCCTTCTCCCCAAACCGCTTGAGGATGGCCAAGTTGACCGCGGTTTGTGTGCCCAGAATGTCCGCTCCCTTCTTGATGTAATAAACAAACACCACGTTGAGCGCAAAATCTCCGAAGGCATTGAAACCCACGCTGGGCTTTTCCTCAATGGCCTCGCCGTTTTCGCCGACGATATCGCGAAGAATCTGCATGGCTTCCTCAATCTTGGTGTCGTCCATGTCGTAGGTCAGGCCCAAGTTCAACACCACCTTGCGCGAGGGCTCAGAGGAGACATTTTCAATGGCGTTGTCGGAAAACTTTGAGTTGGGAACCACCACAATCCGGCCCTCCAAGGTCTTGATCTTGGTGCTGCGCAGGCCAATCTCCGTCACCGTGCCGTCATGGCCGCTCACCTTCACGCGGTCACCTAGCTTAAACGGCGTATCGGTGAAAATGGTGAAGACTCCGAAAATGTTCTTTGCCGAATCCTGCGCGGCCAACGCCAGCGCCAGACCGCCCACGCCCAAACCAGCCAGGACCGTGGTAATATCGTAGCCTGCATTGTCGAGGGCCATAATGACCGCCATGATCCAGATAATAATCTTCACACCCCTCCGGACAATCGGTAGCAGGATGTCATCCAAATCCGTCTCGGTGTCGGCCAAGATGGGCGCCAGATATTCATCCACCAGGGAATCAAACAGCCGCGTCACCAGCCACGCCCCGATAAAGGTGATGATGACGGCAAAGAACGCGTTGATCCAGTGGTCGATGCTCTCGGAAAAACTGAGGTAATTGACGCCAAACCAAACCCCCGCGATGCCCGAGGCGGCCACCATGGGCCGCTCGACGGTATTGATCAGGATATCATCAATCTTGGTCTCGGTTTTCTCGGTGAGCTTCTTGATGTAATTCTCCATCACCCAGTACAGCGTACGCGCGACCACAATCGCACCCAGGGCGATGCCCAAGGCAATCAGCCAATCCTTGACTGAATTTCCGAGAAAAGAATTTGCGAGGAAATTTTCCATGGCTCAAACAGACTGCGCGAATCTAGATTGCCGCCCAGACGCCGGTCAAATCAATTGGCTGCAAACAAAACGGGCCAACCTTCTATAAATCGGCAGCACACACTTCCACCAGAGAATTGACCAGCAGGTCGGGATTGTGACGACCAAGGTCGGCGGCTGTTTCATTACCCGTGGCAACAGCCAGGACGCGCGCGCCAATCGCGCGGGCACATTGAATGTCACGTTCAGTGTCGCCAACGATGAGGATTTCACCGGGATTTAATTCTGCTCCCAATTGTTCACGGGCAAGTTCCAAGGCGTAACGCGCGACATCATCGCGATCCTCGTGGATATCACCGAAGGCACCCCACGCAAATTCATCCCACAAACCAAAATGTTCCAGCTTGCGGCGCGCTCCCTCGGGGTGATTGCCAGTCAACAGGCCGACGACCGGTGGTGCCGACAAAGCGCGCAAGCCGGCCAAAAGATCACGCACCCCGGGCAGAGGTTCATGATGATCATCCGGCAAGTATTCCTCCAGCCAATGCAGATATCCGCGAAATATCCGGCCGATGTTTTCCCCGCTCACCCCCAGCCCGTGCTCGGAAAGAATATCCGAAGCCAACCCGCGATCTGTGCGACCGGCAAAGATCGTGTTGGCGCAGGCATTCGCGACGCCAAACTCAGTCTCAAAGACACGCCCAAACGCCCGCACCCCGGCACCGCCCGTGCTGATGAGCGTGCCATCGATATCAAACAATACCACCTGAGCCATGGCCGCGGACCATACGCATCCCTGCCCGGCCCACTCAATCTTCAACTCACAATTCACTGGTCCTTTGTGAATGGGGGTGGCTTGACGCGGCGCGAGTCGATGCCTACGGTGGCGGCATGAAATTGAATGGCTGGACGACTCCATTTCTCGCCGGACTCTTGGCCGCGGGCTGCTCCACCATGGAACGCGTTCCCGACGAGCGACCAGACAAGCCGTTGAGCCGGGTGCGCAAAAACCAGAAGGTGGAACCGGGCGAATCGGGCCTGCAGATCATCCGTTACGTCGATGAGCAAGGCCGCGAGCGGACGATGTACATCTACGTGCCCCGCGGTGTGCCACGGACTCTCATTGACGCCATCAACGACCAACAGGTGGCCAAGGTACTGGAACTGGCTTCCAAGGAACGCGAGACCAACACGCGCGCCGCGCTCTTCGGCGCGCGCTGGGTCAGCAAGCGGACGCACTCCAAATATGCGCCCGACGGGTTCATCCTGACCGGGGAAATTTACGAGGATATGGGCCTGCACGGCTATGCCTTCAGCTCCTACAACGAGATGGTCTCCCGCTGGCCCGGACATCAACGGCGTCTGGAAATCATGGAGCGCCAGCTCGCCATCGCGGACAAGTTCAAGGACGGTCAGGCAAGCTACAAGTGGAAGATTCCGTGGCAGGATTCCGTCGCCATTCCTATTCCGCGTTGGTTTACGCATGGCCGCACACCCAAGCTCTACGACCAAATTGTCGAAAACGCCCCCTACGGGCCGCTGGCCGCGGCGGCCCAGTTTCGCGCCGGGCAAGCGCACGAGAACGCCATGGGATTCTGGGGTGGCCCCGACCGCTACAAGGACGCCGTGGCCGCCTATCAACTGGCTGCCGACCGCTATGGCCGGCGCGAGATGAAAGCAGACAACGAAACCCTGCAAACCGCCGAGGAAATAGCCGACCGCGCCATGAAGGCCTTGGACGCCGACGGTGATGGCAAGCTGACCAGCACGGCCAATCCGGATGTGTTCAAGTGGCACGGCTTCACCACCCAAGAAACCAGCGACAATGTCATCACCCGTGACGAGCTCGTCGCCATGTATCGAAAACAGGAGGAACAAGCCGCCCGCGCGCGTTATCACATCGGCAAGGTTCTGGAAAGTCGCGCCAGCGACGGCCTCTACGACCAAACCTTGGCTGAAAAATCCATCGCCGCTTATCAGGTTTTCCTGAACTATTACGGAATCAAAAATGACCAGAGCCGCTACGTTCCGCGGGAAGGCTTTGAGGATGAGTGGTTTCAGGAGAGCATTCCACTGGCCGAAAGCAGCATCGATGCCATGCGCCTCGAGCAAGCCAACGGGCTCGTCGCCATTGCCGAGTTTTATGAATTCCGAAAGCAATGGACCGCCGCTCAAAAATACTACAGCGAGGTTATCCGCGTCACCCAAAGCAAGATGCAGGGTGATCTCGACACCACGCGGTTGGAGATATACGACGACGCCAATGCCGCGCTGGACCAACTCTATCGCAAGCGCATCGAGGCCGCCGTGGCCGACCACGACGCCGCAGCCGCCGCTGAGTTGGCCGGCCGATACTACACTGCCCTGCGCCTCTACCGCAGCGCACACGTTGGCCTGAGCCTGAGTAGCGAGGATTTGGACAAATACGCCCCCGCCTACACCAGCGATGCCCTGCGCATCCGCACGCGCACCGTGGAAGACATGCGCCGAATGGATGAAGTGATTGCAAGGCAAACAGCGGGAAGCCTTTAAACAAGATGAAACGATACGCTTTGGGATGGATCGGCGCGTTTGCGCTGTTGGGGTTGACCAGTTGCGCAGGCTACAAGCTGGGGCCGGTTGGCGGCCAGATTGCTGGCGCGCGCAGCGTCCAGATAAAGTTCTTCAACAACGAGACCCTTGAGCCGCGCCTTGTTGCCGCGGTCAACCACGCCTTGCGCCATCAATTGCAGCAGGAGGGAACATTCCGCTTGGAAAGTGAAGGCGACCTCGTCGTGACCGGCGTCTTGGAGTCATTCACCCGCAACGGTGTCAGCTACAAGCCCGGCGACGTATTGGCGGTTCAGGACTACAGCCTGAGATTAAACGCCAGAATCAAGGTCACCGAGCGTGCCACGGGGCAAGTGTTGCTGGAGCGGGAGGTGACGGGAGACACCATTGTTCGCGTGGGCAACGACTTCGCCAGCGGTCAACAGCGCGCCGTTCCCCTCATCGCCGAGCAATTAGCCGCGCGAGCCACTTCGCTGATTGCCGATGGCCCATGGCCGGGTGGTGACTCCCCGGAAAACTAGCCCGCCTCGCCGCTGGCGGCACCGCACTAGGGAGTGGCTTTCCCCTTCGTAGGAGCCGCGGGCACGGGTGCCGGAGTCCCGCCTCCCAACGCAGGCACTGAGGTGCGCATGAACCGCGCACCAGAAATCGCACTCATCGCCGGGCGTGCAGGAGGAAGGCGTCGATTCAAGGGAGTCCGTAAAAGGCGCAGACGAAGGCGCACAGTGGAAAGTGTGGCCGGCCGCGTTGGAATGACAATCCCAGTTCCACCTCCTCCACCGCCACTCGGCACCGTGGGTGGACCCACCGGCGGCATAACCGTAACGCCACCGCCCAAGCCGGGAACTGCGGGCCCACTCGGACCCGTGCCCGTCTTGCCCTTGCCCTTGCCCCCTCCAGTGGGAGGCAAAATTCCGCCGCCAAGCTGGCCCTTGCCGGTGTTGCCTCCGCCGGGGCCTGCCGTGCCCACGGCCACCGCCTTCTTCGCAACACCCGGCAGGGTGGGATAATATTGATTGTAGGGATTGCCTCCCGGAGCCTGCTGACCGGACGTCACCAGCCCGGAAAACACCCACGCGATCAACCCCGCGGGAAGCAGCCATGCCAGTTGATTAAAGCGATCCCTTCGCATCATTTCGACCTCCGGCAATATCGCGCAATGCATGCGCGCCGTAAAGCCCTATTCTATAGACGGCAAACCTGCCCCTTCCCTTGAGAAAAATCCCGGTAACTTTCCTATCCAAACAGCCGTATATCCGGTTAAACTCGTCTCGTGAAACGACTGACCCCAATCATCGCCTGCCTTGTGGCCCTTGCGGTTACCGGCGCGCCGCTCAAGCTGAAGGACATCCGCGGCCCCGTGCGCCAACCCACCGCCGCCAATGGCCAAAAGGCCGCCGTTCTCTTTTTCATCACGGTCGATTGCCCGGTGGCCAACCGTATGGCGCCAGAAATTAAACGAATCGCCAAGCACTTCGGTGGCAGCGTCAAGTTCACTCTCGTCTATCCCGATCCGGATTTAAACGCCGCCGCCCTACGCAAACACTTGGACGATTTTGGCTACGGCAAAATGCCCGCCGTCCACGACGCCAAACATATGCTCGTGCGTGCCGCGAAGGCGGAAGTGACGCCCGAGGCCGTGGTGTTTGACGCCCGCGGACGTGTGGCTTACCGCGGCCGCATCAACAACCTCTACGCCGATTTTGGCAAGCCGCGCCGCGTGATCACCGAGCACAACCTCCGCGAGGCCCTCCAAAGCCTCCTCGAGGACAAGACCATCAAGCAGCCTCGCACCGAGGCCATTGGCTGCTTCATTGCCCCCCTGCTCAAATGAAATCATTATCCCCAGCCATCCTGCTTGTCACCACGCTCACGTTGCCGACAACGGGTTATTCCATCAGCCCCATCGCCCGTGTCACCACTACCGCACGCCGATTCAACGAACGAAACAATCCATGATCAATCGCATCGCACCTTTCCTCATCGCCGCAGCCGTAGGCGCTGCCGCTAGTGGCGTGGTGGTTTACCAGACCGGTAAACGCCAACAACGCGCCGCGCTCGCCGATCAGGAAGACCAGTTTAAAAAGGAAACCCGTGAGCGTGGTAGTGCGCGGGACGAAGCCGCCAGCCAAAATGCCGGCAAACTCAACGACGCCATCAAGGATCGCGACCGCGCAAGAGCGGAGGCCACTCGCCTTGACGCCCAGTTGGAATCTCTCCACGCAGCCAAGGCTATGAAACTTCCCATTGCCACCACACCCGCGGAAGTCATCACAGCCCTGCAAAATCTCGACCCCAAAGACGACCGAACCAAACGGTTATCCGTCCATTATTTTGAGAGCCTCGTTTTCATCGGCCAGCCAGCGCTGAGGGATATCAGGTCGTTTCTCCACAAGAGCGTGGATCTCACGATCCACAGGCCCATCAGCAAGGGTCGCGGGCCCTTTGGCGACCGGGCGAGGCCCGGGGAAAATGACAAGGAGCGAAAGAAGCGCGAGGAGATTCAAGCCAGCGGAGCCAACCACTACTTCAAGCCCTTCCCTAAACCCGGCAACAATTTTCCTCCCACGCTCCGCCTGGGTCTGCTGGAGGCCACTGCCAATATCGGGGGCGAAGATGCCGAGCAACTGCTGCTCGATGTCCTGAACAACACCCTGCGGGGTATCGAGGTGGCCTATCTTGACATCGCCCTGGAGCAGGTGGCCCCCGGCAAACACACAGAGCGGGTTCTGGAAATCACCCGCAAGATTCTCGCGGATATGCCCCCCATCACCGAGGACGCCGACCCCCTCGACAAGCTGACCAAGGGCTACCTCTACGCCATCCTTGTGAAACACAAGGACGAGATTTTCATCAAAACCGCCCAGCAACTGCTTATCGGCGCCGATGGCCGGCTGGATGGCCACGCCTTGGGCTACATCCGCCAAGTGCTTGGGGAACGCGCCATGCCCATTCTTCTCGCCGCCTACAAGGATCCTCGAATTACCAACAAGTGGGAGAAACTCGCTATCAGCGACGCCGCCCTCCGTTTCATCGGCCGCAACGAACAGGCCGACGCCATTTTCCATGAAATGGTCAAGGATGGCATTGCCGAAATGAAAAAAAAGGAACTCATGGACTTCAGCAAGTACGAAAGCCTATTCCTACCCGTGGGCAGCCTCATGCGGGACGCCCACGAGCAAACCCCCGAGGTGATCGGCAACCGCCGCAAATTGCTCGCCTCCGTGCGCAAACAATCCGCCGACCCCATCCTGTATTTCGGCCTCAGTGCCATGGACAAGCGCCTTGCCGAGATGCAGGAGAAAAAGGATAATCCCGGCCAACCATGAACCAGTTCTTTCACATCATCGTTGCCGGCGTAGTGGGAGCCGCCGCCGCAGGCAGTATCGCCTACTCCATCGGCGCCAAGGGAAAGGCCGACGCCTTGGCCGGTCAAAAGCGGAAATTCGCCAGCCAACTGAAAACCCAAAGCCAAAGCAGTGGCGACAAACAAGCCGAACAAGCCGGCAAACTGGACCGTGCCAAGCGGCTCGCCGCGCAAACCCGTGGCGACTTGGAAAAACAGGTGGCCACCTTGGAAGACAACCTCGCCACGCGCGACACGGAAATCAAAGCGCTTCAGGCACGCGTTCCTTCCCCTCAATCCATCATCAAAACCCTCACCCAGCTGGATCCCAACCGCGGCAGCCAAGTGAAGACCATGCGTCAGGTCATCCACCATCTTGTCGCCTTGCGCAGCCACGGCACGGACGCCCTTCCACACATCGCCACATTTCTGGAAACCAGTCAGGATATTGACTACGGCCAATCATCTCGCGCCCAAAACCGAAACCAGCCTACTGGTGAAGGCGAAAACATCGACTGGTCATCTCTAGGCGAATACGGCTACCAACTGCCTCGCTTGGGCCTGGATCTCCGGCCGCGATCACTGCGCTTGGCCCTTTTTGAAACCACCCGAGACATCGGCGACAAAAAAGCTGTCGAGGTGTTGCTTCAGGCCCTGAACAAAACCGGGCTCGGCCTCGAGGTTGTCCTCTTGGGAGACTTGCTCGACGAGTTGGAACCCAACGAACACGAGAATACCGTTCTCGCCATTGCCCGTGATCTTATCAAAAACCCTCTGGATGAGGATTCCAAGCGCATCCTTTTCGCGCTCCTCCGCGAGCACAAAGACCCCGGCCTGCTAGAACTCGCCAAGTCCATGCTCGTTAGTTCCGAAGGCCGCATCGACGGCGCTGCCCTCCGTTACCTGAACGAGACACTCGGCGAAAACGCAATGCCCCTCCTCCTCGCCGCCTACCGCAATGCCAGCGTCACCAATCCTGCTGACAAATTGATCCTTCGCGACGCCGCCATGACTTACGTCGGAAAAAACGCCTCCGCCGACCAAATTTTTCGCGACGTGTTCAGTGAAGGTTTAAAGAAAGCCCGCGACCCCAAGGCCAACCCTCGCGAAGCTTGGGGCAGCCTGTTCCAGGCAGGCGGTGCGCTCCTTAAGGGTGACAACCTTGACGTCAACACGCTGCGCAACCGCCAAACTCTCCTCAACGAGTTCCGCGGCAAAACCGAGAATCCTATGATTGAGAACGGCCTCAACAGCGTAAACAAGATCCTTGAGACACGTATCGAGCGCGCGGATGGCAGCCCTCAATTTTAATCAACCGGCTTCCTTTTCGGACAATCAAAATCCACGACCGCCGGCTTCATTCCTACCGCCTCGCCCCAGTAGGTCGTTTCAAATTCCAGAGACAAGACGCCGCATGTTGGAACGTTTTCAATTTTGCTGCCAAATACATGGTAGCCCAACTCCGTTAACCCCGGGTTGTGGCCAAAACACATCACACACGAAAACTTATCTTCCAAACCCGCAATGGTTTGCAGCCAAGTCTCTACTCCCGCGTGATAAAGCCTCCTGTCCGCCACAATCTCGCCCGCGGGAAACCCCACCGCCCCGGCAACAATTTCAGCCGTCGCCATCGCCCGAACGGCCGTACTGGAATAAACCGCATCCGGATTAATCCCACGCCGCGCCAACCGAGCACCCATCTCTGGCGCATTTCTCCTGCCACGCTCATTCAGCGGCCGCTCATGATCCCCCAGCGCAGGGTCACCCCAGTCAGATTTCGCATGGCGAACTAGAATCAAATGTTTCATAAATTCAGGTTTGCTTCCGTCTCAATTCCAGATACGTTGACCGCCAGCAACCCTATTGGAAAGCACTGACATTATGAAATCCATCTTCACAATTCTCGTGACAATCTTTTTGACGATCCCCGTCATGGCCGCTGAGGACCACATCGTGTATCAGCCCAAGGACGGCCCCGGTGGAGGAAAGCACATCGTTTTCCTGTGCGGCGATGAGGAGTATCGCGGCGAGGAGGGGTTGCCGATGATGGCGAAGATTCTCAGCCAACGGCACGGGTTCAAGTGCACGGTGCTGTTTTCGCTGAATGACAAGGGCGAGATTGATCCGAACAACCAGCGGAGCCTTTCGAATCCCAAGGCGCTGGACAGCGCGGATGCCATCGTGATGCTGCTGCGGTTCCGCACGTGGCCGGATGAGATTTACAAGCACTTCGATGACGCCTGCAATCGCGGCATCCCGGTCATCGGCCTGCGCACCAGCACGCACGCTTTTCGCGGCAAGCTCGGCGGCTTTGGCAAGCGCGTGCTCGGCGAGCGTTGGGTGAGCCATTGGGGCGCCCACAAACGCGAAGCCTGCCGCGGCGTTATCGAGCCCGGCGCGGAGAAGGACCCCATCCTCAACGGCGTGACCGATGTGTTCGCCGATTCCGACGTGTACGAGGCGTACCCACCCAAGGACGCGAAAATCCTCATGCGCGGCCTCGTGCTCGAAAACATGAAGCCCGATTCCAAGCCGTCCACCCGGAAAAAGCGCAATCGCGAGCTGAACAAGGTCACCGGCGTGAACGACCCAGCGATGGCGGTTGCCTGGACCCGCAGCCACAAGTGGCCCAGCGGCAAGACCAGCCCCATCTTCACCAGCACCATGGGCGCCGCCACCGACCTCCTAAGCGAGGGTCTGCGCCGCATGATCGTCAATGCCATCTACGCCGGCCTAAAAATCGAGGTGCCCAAGAA
The DNA here is from genome assembly GCA_002721895.1 of Verrucomicrobiales bacterium. The sequence continues at coordinate 1,739 of PBLV01000030.1, read as the reverse complement.
GGCTAACGTGGATTACGTGGACCCGTACAAGCCGCTCTTCTACGGTTTCAACACCTTCCGCAAAGGCTTGAAGCCGAGTGATCATGCGTTGGGGAAAGTGCTGCCTAAAGGCAAATGACCGTGGGGAATGTCCAAGGTTCAATTTCCAATGACCAAGGAATGACCAATTTCTAATGCCCAATTTTGGATTTTGGGCATTGGGAATTGCTTGGGGTTTGGTCCTTGGACCTTGGAAATTACTTCTTCGGCTTCGCCGCCAGTTTGCTCAAGCGCAGCTTCCTCCCGTAATGCACCGTCGCGAGGGTGACGCCGTCGGGATGCAGGTCCATCTCGCGCGCCGTGTCGGGCATTTTGAATTTGTGAAATGACTTGTCCTTGTCGGCTTCCCAAAAGAGGAGGTAACCGCCGCCGCTGCCGCCGCTGGCGCCGATGACGAAGCCGTCCGGGTGAAAGAGTGTGCGCCAAATGACGCCCTTCACGCCGTCGGTGATGTGCTTCTTCAGCACCTTTTGATTCGCCCAATCGAACCGCATCACGAGCGGCTCATTGATCGCGCCGAGCGGATTGGTGCCCTTGTGTAGTCCGCCGGCGATGAGATGCTTGCCGTCCGGGCTGAGCGCGAGACTGCGCACGCCACCGTAATGCACTCGCTGTCCGCCGTTGTACGTGTGCAAATCCTTCGCCTCAAACTTGCGCACCTCCTTGCCCGTCGTGATCTCCCATTGGCGAATGTGCCCCATCAAATCGCCGGCGAGCAGGTGCTTGCCGTCGGGATGAAACATCACGCTGTAAATATCCAGCTCATGCCCGGTGATCTGCCGCACCGGCTTGGCATCGACAAGATTCCAGATTTTTAAAACACGGTCATTGCCGCCACTGGCCAGCAGCTTGCCGTCCGGGCTCACGTCCAACGCGCGAATCCAGCCCGCATGCGCCTTCACTTTGTGAATCGGCTCCGGTTTCTCAGCCAGAGCAGACCACCAAATAAGCGTGTCGTCCAAACCTCCGGTGACAAGCGCTTTGCCATCCTTCGAAAAGGCCAGGCCGCGCACCCAGGAATCGTGCCCCTTGAATTCCGTCTTTTTGCCGTCGGCCAAGCTCCAGCGAATGATCGCGCGATCCTCCGCCGTGGCAAAGACGTGCGTGCCTTGGGGATTAAACCGGCAATTGATCAGCGGCGCGCCGTGCGCGAAATCTTTCGCAATATGAACCTGTTTCGGCTCGGCTTTCATTTCTCGTGCTGCCGGCGCCTCGCCGGCAGAATCATAGCGTTCATCTGCCAGCGAGGCGCCGGCAGCACGTTACGCCAGAATGTCCTTGATCGGCTCAAACGCCGGATCGGCCACGGGAACCTTTTGCCCGCCGATCTTGAAGCTCTTGCGGCTGTTCATGCCGAGCGCCTCGAGGTAGGTGTGGAACAGATGCCCCGCATCCACTTGGCCGTCGGTCACCGCCGTGCCGTTTTTGTTCGTCGCGCCAAACACCGCGCCGGGAGTAATGCCCACGCCACCGAGTGCCACGCTGAAGGCATTGCCCCAGTGATCGCGCCCGTAATATTTGTTGATCTTGGGTGTGCGGCCAAACTCGCTGAGCACGACAACCAGCGTGTGCTTCATCAAGCCGCGCTCGGCGAGGTCATTGATCAGCGTCGCAAACGGCCGGTCGAACTCGCCCAGTTGCTCGAAGTGAAACTCGAAGTTCTCGTTGTGCGTGTCGTAGTTGCTGTGCTGCACCTGCAC
>PBLV01000029.1 GCA_002721895.1 Verrucomicrobiales bacterium | reverse complement strand
GCAGGCTAGGCCAACGCATCCTTGATGACTTCGCCGTCGTAATTGATCGGCATCGGGCGGTTGCCCGGGCCCACCAAGCGACGGTGCGGGTCGATGCCCATCAGCGTGTACACCGTGGCTGCCCAGTCCGGCACACTCACGGGATCTTCATCCGGCTCGGAGCCAGTAGGATCGGACGCACCATGGATGTAACCACGCTTCATGCCGCCGCCGGCCATCACCACGCTGAGCACCTTGGGCCAGTGATCGCGGCCGGCGCTGCGGTTGATCTTCGGGGTACGGCTAAATTCGCTGGTGATCATCACGAGCGTTTCGTCGAGCAGACCGCGCTCGTCAAGGTCGCTGATCAGCGCGGCAAAGGCCTGGTCCAGCGCCGGCACTTGGCGTTGGATGCTGCCGGCGATGTTGCTGTGCATGTCCCAACCGCCGTAAGTGGTGGTGACCATGCGCACGCCGGATTCCACCAAGCGGCGGGCCAGCAACAGGCGGCCGCCCGCAGTGTTGCGTCCGTAACGGTCGCGCACCTTGGCCGGTTCCTTGTTGATATCAAACGCCGCGCGGGCCTCGGGCGAGCTGATCATCGCGTAGGCGCGCTGGTAAAAGGTGTCCATGCCGGCCAGCGTGTCGGCCTTCTCCAGCGAGCTGAAGTGGGCGTCCACAATGCTGCGCATATCCTTGCGCTTGGTGAAACGCTTCTCGTCAATGCCGGCGGGCAGGGCAAGGTCGCGTACGCGGAAGCTGCTGCTGCCGGGATCCGCACCCAGGCTGAAGGCACCGTAGGCGCTGCCCAGATAGCCGGTGCCACCGTAGCCGCTTTGGCTGGGGATGGCCACGTAAGGCGGCAGGTTTTTGCGCGGGCCAAACTCGTGGCTAACGATCGAGCCAAAGCTCGGGAACACAGTCGCCGGGCTGGGGCGCACACCGGTCATCATGTTGTGCGTGCCGCGCTCGTGGGCCGCCTCGCTGTGAGTCAGCGAACGGATCACGGTGATCTTGTCAGCGATCGCGGCGCTCTTGGTGAGGTACTGCGAGAAACGCTCGCCGCGAATCTTCGTCTCCACCGAGCCGAGCGGTCCACGGTATTCCTGTGGCGCAAGGTACTTCGGATCCCACGTCTCTTGGTGAGCCGAGCCGCCGGGCAGATAAATTTGAATGATGTTTTTGGCTTTGCCGGGCTTGGATTGCTTGGCCACATCCTTCCAGTCTTCGCCGGCCGCATGGGCTTCGTTGGTCAGCAAATCACCGAGAGTCAGGCCGAGGCCCATGCCGCCAAGGGCGCCGGTGAACATGAAGTCACGCCGGTTCGGGCTCCAGGAATGATCCTGCCCGCCGCAATATTGATAGCCACTTTTCTTCTTCATAAATTCCCTATGTTATAGCCGGTAAGTCGGCATCATTTTCGACCGGCGATTTTTTCGGACTATTCAGCAAAAAGCAAACATTTCCAGAAAAAATAGCTGCCTTCTGGATCATCCTTGTGCCACTCTGTCAACCACTTGTTTGGCCTTTCTCCCATGAAAAAACTCGCCCTCATCCTGCTCACTGCCATCTCCGCCTGGGGCGAGGAACTTTTACCCAAGTTCGGCTTTGCCGACCAACTCATCGCGCCCGTCCGTATTCACCTGCTGGACACCCCCGGCGAACTCAATCTCAGCACCACGCTGACCGAGAAGGACATCCATCGCATTTTCGGCAAGGTGAACAAAATTTGGGCTCAGGCCGGCATCCATTTTGCGCTGGAAAGCATCATTCGCGAACCCGCCGCCGAGCCCGCTGTCTACAGACAAAATATCCGCAACCGCAACCTCAAGTGGATGCTGGCGCTGCGTCCCGAGAAAACCCTAAGCAAGGATTGCTTCCACATTTACTTCATCAAACGCTTCCTTGCGAACGGGGTCTATCTCTCCGCTGACGGAATGTTCGTGAAAGACCTCGCCCGGTTGCGCCCCGTCAAAGGCGGCTTGGACGAGCCCATCCCACGCGTAACCGCCCATGAACTGGGCCATGCCCTCAACCTACGCCACCGTCAGCACGTCATCAACCTACTCCAGAGCGGCACCTCCGGTTGGCGTCTAAACGCCTACGAGACCGCCGTCGCCCGCGAGGCCGCGGAGAAACACGATTGGATCCAATCCGCCGACGCCCTGCTCAAGGCCGCCGACGCCCTGTTTGACAAGGGCGAAAAAAAACAGGCCGCCAAGCTCTACACCCGCCTCGCCACCCTCCCCCTTGACACCCCCGAGACCCGCCGCGCGCGTCAGCGGCGGTCGCGCCCGTAACACAGGGGTTGGGTTGTTGCGACGGGCTCCGCAGTTACGAGGATGCGATGCGGAGTTTCGATGATGAGCGTCGCGGTTACGTGGATGGGGTGCGGAGTAACGATGATAGCGATCTTCGTTACGGAGACGGGCGGCGAAGTTACGAAGACGCAGTGCGCAGTTACGCGGATGGCCGGCGCAGTTACGCGGATGGCCGGCGGAGTTACGCGGATGGCCGGCGGAGTAACCAAGATGGGCAGCGAAGAAACGTATCTTTTGGGTTTTCCAAGGAAAACCGAATGAAATAGTTTGCGTGTGACACGCATGAAAACAGGCTCGGCGGCCCGCTAAAAAAACACTTCACATTTGGGCAGGGCTTGCTCGAGCATGATGATTTCCTCGCGGTGAAGAGGGTTGCCGTAGAGCCAGAGTTGCTTGAGGGCCTTGAGATCGCAAAGGGGGGCAGGGTCGTGAATGCGGTTTTTCTCGAGAAACAGGTAGCGCAGGCCGGCCAGTTCCGCGAGAGGGGCCACGTCGGTAATCTCGTTACGGGAGAGAGAGAGCATTTTCAGGCCGGGAAATTTCTTCAGCTCCATCACCACGGGCTGCAAATCCTTCACGCCGGCGGCCTCGTGCTTGAGCATCTCAACCCTTGAAAAATCCAGATCGCCCTCGGGCTGCCGCAGGGCTTCACGCACGGCGCGATCCACCCAGTCCACGGGCGCGCCCTCGGCCATCTTCGCCATCAAGGCAACCTCTGGCGGCGCGCCGCAATGCGGGCACATCACTGCGTTGGTGCTAATCGGCTTCCCGCATTCCGCGCACTCGGTCATGGCCATTGCCAAACCCTGCCCCAGCCACCCCATTGACACAAGCCCGGTGCTCCCTACAATCCGGCTATGCGTATTCTATTTGTTTTGATTGGCTTGTGCATCGCTTCAATTTCCCAAGCTGAAAATCGTCCACCCAATGTCATCGTCGTTTTCATGGACGACATGGGCTATGCGGACATCGGCCCCTTCGGCGCCAAGGCCTATCCCACGCCAAACTTCGACCGCATGGCGAGGGAGGGGCGCAAGTTCACGGATTTTTACGTAACNCAGGCGGTGTGCAGCGCGTCGCGCGCGGGGCTGTTGACCGGCTGTTACAACGTGCGCGTGGGCATTCTGGGCGCGTTGGGGCCTAGGAGTACACACGGTCTGCATGCCGATGAGGTGACTTTGGCGGAGCTTTGCCAGCAGAAGGGCTACGCCACGGCGTGCTATGGCAAGTGGCACCTCGGGCATCATAAGAAGTTTCTACCAAGGCAGCATGGGTTTGATGAGTACTTCGGGATTCCGTACTCCAACGACATGTGGCCGTATCACCCGGGCGTACGGCATCTACCCATGGCCGAGCGCCTGAAGCGCTGGCCGCACCTGCCGCTCATCGACGGCAACGCCATCATCAATCCCGCACTCACCGGCAGGGATCAGGAGGACCTCACCACACAACTCACCGAGCGCACGGTGAGCTTTATCGAGAAAAACAAGGCCCGGCCCTTCTTCGTGTACCTACCGCATCCCATGGTGCATGTGCCGCTTTACGTCTCGGACAAGTTCAAGGGCAAGAGCAAGGCAGGCCTGTTTGGCGACGTGATGATGGAGGTGGATTGGAGCATGGGCCAGATCTTGGACACGCTGCGCAGACACAAGCTCGAAAAAAACACGCTCGTCATTTTCACCAGCGACAACGGTCCGTGGCTGAGCTACGGCGACCACGCCGGCAGCGCCGCCCCCCTGCGTGAAGGCAAGGGCACGATGTTCGATGGCGGTTGCCGTGAAAGCACGCTGATGTGGTGGCCGGGCACTATACCCGCCGGCAGCGAATGCAATACGCCCGCGATGACGATCGACATCCTGCCCACTGTGGCCGAGTTGATTGGCGCGAAGCTGCCAAAGCACAAGATCGATGGAAAAAGCATTGTTAACCTCGTCAAGGGCACTGGCGAAAAGAGTCCGCATGAGGCATATTACTTTTACTATGGGAACCAGCTTCAGGCGATACGCATGGGCCAGTGGAAGCTGCATTTCCCACATGGCTACCGTACGATGGCCGGCCGACCGGGCGGCAAGGACGGCATTCCCACGCGGTACAGCCAGTCGAAAATCGGCTTGTCGTTGTTCGACCTGAGTAAAGACATCGGCGAAACGACCGATGTAAAAGAGAAGCACCCGGATGTAGTGGCCCACATCAGGAAACTGGGCGATGCCATCCGCGCGGACTTGGGCGACCAAGGCCGCCAAGGCAAGGGCCAGCGGGTGCCGGGACGGCTTTAGCCGGAATGGAAAATCCTTGAGTTTCAACGATTTGCGCCAAAAACGGCCAAATAGAGAAGGTTTTTCCACAAAAAAAAGTGGACATGCCGGAGACGGACGCTACCTTCCCCGGCTTACCCAACGCAAGATGCAGACCACGCGGCCCCAACGAAGACCAGCATGGATAACCCTGTTGGCGATTTTGGCCGTGGCTTGGCTGCCCGCGCGCGCGGAGCAAAACTCTCCCAAGGGCATTACCCACGCGTTTCTTGCCACCGGCCCCAAGACCTACATTGTCTCTCATCATGACACCGTCATTTGGCGCTACGAACGCCCCACACGCGATGGCTGGGTGCTGCCCAATGGTCATATTCTCCTGGTGCTGGCCAAGGACAAGAACTATGGCGGCGGCGTGATCATTGTTGATCGCAACAACCGCCGCGTTTTCGAGTACAAGGGCACCCAGTCTGAGGTGAACACCGCTCAGGCGCTGCCCAACGGCAACCTTCTGATCACTGAAGCCGGGGCCCGGCCGTGTTTAAAGGAAGTCAACGCCAAGGGCAAAGTTGAGGTCAACATCAGGCTCAAGTGCCAGACCGCCATTCACCACCTGCAAACCCGCATGGCGCGCAAGCTACCCAACGGCAACTATCTGGTGCCCCACATGCGCGAGTTGGAGATTTGCGAATACAACCCCAAGGGCAAAATCATCTGGCGCGCCAAGACCCCGCACATGCCCTTCACCGCCATCCGGCTGGAAAACGGCAACACGCTCGTCAGTTGCACCTTGGGACATTGCGCGGTGGAACTGGATTCCAAGGGCGAGGTCACCTGGCAAATTTCCAACAAAGACCTTCCTGGCAAGCCTCTCAACGACATTTGCGGCGCGCAACGTCTACCGAATGGCAACACGGTTCTTTCCAGTTACCGTGCCAAGGGCAAGGCCCCGCGACTCATCGAGGTGACGCCTGACAAGAAAATTGTCTGGACCTATACCAACCCCCGCCGACCGGGCATTCATCACCTGCAGGTCTTAAATACCAACGGCAAGCGTCTCGCCGGCAAACCGTTGCGGTAATTTCCTTGTCCCCGGCGGGAGCTTTGGTTACTAACTCCCCCGATGAAGGCCACATTTTTACCCTCCATGGCTGCGGTCTGCCTGCTTTTGGCGGCTGGCTGCGGTAATCCGAGCGATTCAGGCAACGGCAGCGGTTCTGGTAACGAAAATCAGTCCGGAAACGCGGGTAACGACAACCCACCGGCAGGATCTGGTCTTCTCCAAAAAGGCGATGCCAAACCTAAGATCGTGTTCGTGTCCAACGGCGTTGCGGACTTTTGGACCATCGCTGAGGCGGGCGTGAAACAGGCCGGGGAAGACCTGAATGCCGAGGTGGAGGTGTACATGCCCACCGAGGGCATCACCGACCAGAAGCGGATCATTGAGGACCTGATTTCCAAGGGCATCGACGGCTTGTCCGTCAGCCCCATCGACCCGGTGAACCAGACCGACCTGCTCAACAAGGTCGCCGAGAAGACCAAGCTGGTGACCAACGACTCCGACGCCCCCAAGGCCAATCGCCTGTGCTACATCGGCATGGACAACTACAAGGCTGGCCGCATGTGCGGACAGTTGGTGAAGGAGGCATTGCCGGATGGTGGCAAGGTGATGATCTTTGTGGGCCGGCTGGAGCAGGACAACGCCAAGGGCCGCCGTCAGGGCGTGATCGACGAGTTGCTCGACCGAGAGTTCAACCCGTCCAATTTCGACGAGCCCGGCAAGGTGATCACCGGCGACAAGTACATCATCCTAGGCACGTTGACGGACCAGTTCGACCGCGCGCGCGCCAAGGCCAACGCCGAGGACACGCTTTCCAAACACGAGGACATCGACGGCATGATCGGCCTGTTCGCCTACAACCCGCCGCTCATTCTCGAGGCGCTCAAGGGCAATGAAAAGGTGGGCAAGGTGAAGGTGATCGCCTTTGACGAAAACGACGCCACGCTGCAGGGCATCAAGGATGGCTCCGTGCATGGCACGGTGGTGCAGAACCCGTACGTGTACGGGTACAAATCGGTGGAGGTGCTGTACAAGATCATCAAGGGCGAAAGCGGCGTGGTGCCGGAAGGCAAGTTCATCGACATCCCCGCCCGCCAAATCCGGAAGGACACGGTGGACGCATTCTGGCTCGACCTGAAGAAGAAGACCGGCAAGGACTGACCCGCGCATGACCCAGCCCGCCGAGCCGCCGCTGCTGGAAGTCCGGCAGGTGACCAAGCATTTCCCGGGCGTGCGCGCCCTGAGCCAAGTGGATCTCACGGTCGAGCCGGGTGAGGTTTTGGCGGTCATCGGCGAGAACGGCGCGGGCAAGAGCACGCTCATGAAAATTCTCGCCGGCGTGCAGCCGCCGAATGACGGCGAGATTTGCATCGAGGGCGAACCCGTCACGCTCAACTCCGTGGAGGCCGCGCTCTCCCACGGCATCGCGCTTATCCATCAGGAGCTGAACCTCGCCGACAACCTCGACGTGGGCGCCAACATTTTCCTTGGCCGCGAGCCGCTGCGCATGGGGCTTATCGACAAGCCACGCATCCAGGCTGAGTCGCGCCAGTTCCTTGATTTGGTTGGGCTGCAGGTGGACCCGGCCACGCTCGTTAGCGACCTCACCATCGGCCGCCAGCAGATGGTGGAAATCGCCAAGGCGCTCTCCATAAACGCGCGTATCCTCATCATGGATGAGCCCACCAGCAGCCTGTCCACGCGCGAGGCGGAAAACCTCTTTGCCGTCATCAAAGATCTCCGCCAGCGCGGCGTGAGCATTGTCTACATCTCCCACCGGCTCGGCGAAGTCATCGAGTTGGCCGACCGTGTCACCGTCCTACGCGACGGCGAGAACGCCGGCGAACTCAGCCTCGGAGAGATCAACCGCGATGCCATGGTGCGCCTGATGGTCGGGCGCGACATCAGTCAGTTTTACCAGCACACCCCACACCCTCCGGGAGAGGTGGCACTGGAGGCCATCGAGTTGTGTACGCCGGCGCATCCCGAGCANCCCGTCAGTTTTAAAGTACACGCCGGCGAGATTGTGGGCATTGCCGGCCTCGTTGGCGCGGGCCGCACGGAATTGCTGGAAACGCTCTTCGGCGTCACACCCGCAGTCGACGGCGAAATTCGCATAAACGGCGGTCCCGCCTCCGTTGGTGCCCCGCGCGAGGCCATCACCCGCGGCATTGCGCTGGCACCGGAAGACCGCAAGCAGCAAGGCCTCGTGCTGCCCATGTCCGTGCGCGAAAACATGAGCCTGCCCAGCCTGCGCCGCGACCAGCGGATGGGCTTTCTGGACCACACAAGCGAAGCCGGCATCACCGCCAACATGACCCGGCGAATGCGCGTCAAGACCCCCAACAGCGAGCAGGTCATCCAGTTCCTCTCCGGCGGCAACCAGCAAAAGGTCGTGCTCGGCAAATGGCTGGCCATGGAGCCCGCCGTGCTGCTGCTCGATGAGCCCACGCGCGGCATTGACGTGGGTGCCAAGCAGGATATTTATGGATTAATGGAGGAACTGTCACAGCGCGGCGTGGCCATCCTGTTTGTCTCCAGCGAGATGGAGGAGGTGTTGGGCATGGCCGACCGCGCATTGGTGATGCACGAGGGCCGTCTCACTGGTGAACTGAAACGCGAGGAACTCAGCGAGGAAGCCATCATGCACCTCGCCACCGGCGGCGTCACGACCGCGCAGGAATAACGAATGAAGAAGACCCTCGGCATATTTGGCCTGCTGGTGTTCGTAATTCTCTTCACGGCCACCCAGAGCGACGCGTTCCTCGGCGGTGAAAACCTCACCAACCTCATCCGCCGCACCGCGCTCTTCGGCATCCTCAGCGTGGGCGTGGCATTTGTCATCATCACTGGCGGCATCGACCTCTCCATCGGCTCGGTGGTTTGCCTCATCGGCTGTGGTTTACCGTTGTGTCTGGAGGTGCGTTATCCGGCGGAGTTTCAGTACGACGTTACCCAAGTCAACGCCGCGCAAGCCAGTATCACCGTGCCCGGCCGGACTCCCGGCATCCGGAAAGGCAGCGCCATCCGGCTGCACAAGGGCGAGAACAACAGCACCGGAATTTACGAGGTAACGGCCTTCAAGGCCGGCAACAAGACTGTCCTGACCGTCACACCCGCACCGAAAGCCGACTCCACCAAGGGACAGGTCGTGCTCGTCCACCCGCTGACCGATGCAAAGGCTAACCAGTTCGCCAGCAAATCCGCCAACCCCGCCAGCCGAGATTTGCTTAAATTCTCCGACGCCGATGGCGTCTTGCGTGGCGAATCCAAGGTGGTCACCGCCGCAGATGGATCGGTGGAGGTCAAGGAATTGCCGAATGAGGCCCGTTGGTTTTCCATCAACCGCCGCAGCCCCCGCATGTCCGTGCCACTCGCGCTGGGATTGGTGGTCGTAGTCTCGCTTTGCCTCGGCTTGGCCCACGGACTGTTGGTCTCTCAACTGCGGCTGCAACCGTTTGTCGTCACGCTTTGCGGACTGCTGTTGTACCGCGGCATCACCCGCGGACTAGTCGGCAGCGATACGGTGGGGCTCGGCGACGAGTATGAAGCCCTCCGCCAAATCGTCACCTTCCGCGTCTTTTCCCTCACCCACGCCGAGTTGCTGTGGGCCATCGGCGGCGGCCTGTTCGCGACCAGTGCAGGCTGGCTGGGCTACACCACACTTCGGAAGGGCTGGGAAAAGGCCAAACCACAGGCGCTCGTACCCGGCGTTGGTGCGGCCTTTGGGCTGGCCACCCTCATTGGCGGCATCTTCGTTCAAAACCATCAGCCAACGCTACCCGTGCCCATGGAGGGTGACATCCAGCAGGTCGAGGTGCCCTCGCGAGTCACCAGCATCAACCTCGAGGCGCAGTCTGACGGGAGTTGGAGTGTCCTCGAGAAAATGACGCTCGAGGAATCCAACCGGCCCACCCCCATCGATGTTCCCGTCGCCAAAATCCAAAAGATGGGTGCCTACACCGCCGTCCGCATTCTTGTCACCGGCCAGCCGCCCGAAAAGATTTACATTCAATCCGTCGCCTTCATTTTTCTCGCTGTCGTCCTGGTCGCCGCGATCTTTTTAAACCAGACCATCTATGGCCGCTACCTGCTCGCGCTGGGCAACAATGAACAGGCTGCCAAGTTCAGCGGCATCAACACTTCCCGCATGATTGTCCTCGCCTATGTCATCTGCACCATGCTCGCCGGACTGGGCGGCATGCTCTTCATTCTCGACGTCAATTCCGCGCAAGCCTCGGACTTCGGCAATTTCTACGAGCTGTGGGCCATTGCCGCCGCGGTCCTGGGCGGCTGCAGCCTGCGCGGCGGCACGGGCAGCATCCTCGGCATCGTCATCGGTGTTGCCCTCATGCGCGTGCTCGAAAACATGATCATCCAAGTGGACTGGATCTCCGACCACATCCGCTACGCCGTCGTCGGTGCCGTCATTCTGGCCGGCGTCATCGCCGACGAAGTCTTTAAACGCCAAGCCGCCAAGCGCGCCGCCGCCAAGCAGGCTGAGGAATAAGCCTTCAATTGCGGGCTGACAAAATCCGCGCAACGGTTTAGAGAGTTCATTCGGCCCATGATGAACGCCCGCATCCTCGCCCTTGCCCTGCTGCCTCACCTCGTTGCCGCCGGTGCGGAGAGAATTCCGTGGACCACTTCACGCATTCAGGGCTCACCCGAGCCGCCACTGCCCTACGTTGCCGAGCGCGCATTTCCAAAGCTTACGTTTCAAAATGCCTTGGAACTGGTCGCACAAGGCGGCCAGTTTTATGTCGTCGAACGCACGGGAAAAATCTGGGCTTTTCCCGCCAGCCCGGACACCGCAAAGGCAGTTTTGGTCGTGGACTTAAAGGCATCCGAACTTCGTGCGGGCAATCTCTACGGCCTTGCCTTCCATCCCCGCTGGCAGAAGAACCACCAAGTTTTCCTCACCTACACCAGCGGCCCTGACCGGCTCAAGGGCGTTAAGATGGCCCGATTCCGTTTAACGCCCGGCAGCCCTCCAAGCATCGATCCCGCAAGCGTCAAGGTGATGCTTTCATGGCGCAACACCGGCCATAGTGGAGGCAATCTTCAATTCGGCCCCGATGGCTTGCTATATGTCGCCGTTGGGGACGGCACTGAACCTTCGCCGCCCGACAAGTTGAATACCGGTCAGGACACCAGCGATCTCCTTGCCTCCATTCTCCGAATTGACGTGGACCAGTCCACAAAGTCCCTGCCCTATCGCGTGCCGGCGGACAACCCTTTTGTGGGAGTTAAATACACACGGCCGGAAATCTGGGCTTTTGGGTTTCGTCAGCCGTGGAAAATGAGCTTTGACCCACGGGGACGCCTGTGGGTCGGCGACGTCGGCTGGGAACTTTGGGAAATGATTCATCTGGTCGAGAAGGGCGGCAACTACGGCTGGAGCGCCATGGAGGCCAGCGAGCCCATCAAGCCCGCCACCGCCAATCCCCTTGCCCCCATCCGTGCGCCTATCGTTGCCCATCCCCATTCCGAGGCCGCCTCCATCACCGGTGGATTTGTTTATCGTGGCCAACGCCTACCCGAGCTGCGTGGCGCGTATGTCTATGGCGACTATGAAACCGGAAAAATCTGGGCACTCCGTCACGACGGACGAAACATCACGCATCATCAGGAAATCGCCGACACCACACACCGCATCGCCACCTTCGGCGAAGGCGAAAATGGCGAACTCTTCTACGCCCATTACGGCACGCCCTCCACCCTTCACCGGCTGTCCCCGAACCCCTCGGCGAACCCGCCTCAACCGTTCCCGACAAAGCTTAGCCAAACAGGCCTGTTTAAAGATGTTGCCCGCCAGACCCCCGCTGATGGCGTCCACGAGTTTAAAATTGCCGAACCCATGTGGCAGGACAACGCCTCCACCCGCCGCCTGATTGCCCTCCCCGGCAAATCCAAAATCAAAGCCGAGCAAATCCTCGACAGCCGCGGCCGCCCCAAGGACCCCGTCATCCAATGGCCCAATGACTCCGTCCTTGCCCGCACGATTACCCCGCCCAATTCCCAGCCCGTCGAGACACAACTCCTGCACTTCAATGGCGACCAATGGAACGGCTACAGCTACCGCTGGAACACCGAGGGAACCGATGCCACCCTGGTCGACAAAAATGGAGCCAACTTAATCCTGCCCAATGGACAACGCCATCGCTTCCACTCCCGGGTCGAATGCCTCCGCTGTCACAACTCCTGGAACGGCCACGCCCTTGCCTTCAATCCCCTGCAACTCGCCCGCTCTCCAGAAACAAAGAACGATCCCGTTGCTCTCGGCCTTACTGATCCGGATTTCTTTAAACGCAAGTCCATCGCGCGTCTCGTCCCCAGCCGCAGCAAGGCCTCGCTCACAGACCGCGCACGATCCTGGCTCCACGCCAACTGCGCCCATTGCCATCGGCGCCATGGCGGCGGCGCCGCGCCGCTAGAGATAAACATAGAGCAACCCTTGGATCGAACCGCCACCATCGACGCGCCTCCCACGCGAGGCGGTTTCGGTCTTGCCACCCCCCACGTCATTACCCCGGGTGCTCCCTGGCAATCCGTCCTGCCATACCGCGTTGCCGCCCTCGGCGCGGCCCACATGCCTCCTCTCGGATCCAATACAATTGATTCCCACGGCCTTCAACTCCTCTGGGATTGGATCGAGCAAATGCCCTCCAAAACCACCCACAAAAAACCAAAACCCTCCCTTAAAACCACCTCCGGCGCATTCAGTTACCTGGCCAACAACCAAACGAACCCCAAGGCTCTACGAGACGGCCTGAATTCTCCTAACGCCAACATTCGCGCCCTCTTCGAGCGCCACCGCCCCCCCACGGAACGCCCGGCGCAACTCGGGATCAAAATTAACCCCAAGACCATCCTCAATCTGCGCGGCGACGCACACCGCGGCAAAGCCATCCTTTCACCGACCGGCAAATGGGCCGCCTGCTACGCCTGCCACACCCTTCAAGGCAAAGGCCGCTCTCTGGGACCAGACCTCAGCCAGATCGGTGCGCGCCACAACAAACCACAGATTCTCGACAGCCTCCTCAATCCCGCGCAAATCATCGCTCCCCCATATCGCATCTGGCTCATTAAAACAAAGAACGACAAATCTCACATGGGGTTTATCCTCCGGGAAACCGAAACTGAACTGATCCTGAAACTCCCCACCGGCCAAGCCAAGTCCCTGCCCAAAAACCAAATCCAAGCCCGCCAACCCCGGCCCGAATCCCTCATGCCCGCCGGCCTGCTCCAGACCCTCACCCCTCAGGAAGCCGCCGACGTCCTCGCCTGGCTCGCCTCGCTAAAATAATCAATAGTCTGGCAACTTTGGCGGTCTCATGCCCCGCATCATTTTGCAGCCCGGATACCATTCCTGTTCATACAGGTCACGCAACTGAACGGCCTCGGCATGGCCATCCCCGTAGACCATATTGATTCGTTTGGAATGGCGGTTGAGAATCACCCGTTGGATTCCGCTGAATCCGCCATCAAGTGAGTTTGGCGGCAAATCGTATGGGGAGGGCATCACCCAAGCCCAATTCGCCTCGGCAAACAATGGGATGGAGCTTGTTAACTGTTCGGACACCTCAACGAACTTGTGCGGCTCGTGCGGGCGGTGATGATGTTTGGATTGCACAAACGCGTTAATCCCATAACTGCTGGTTGTCGGTTCTCCCTTTTCGCATGGTGTCCCGGGTCCACTGGAGCATCCGCTGCTCCCTCTCAGAACAAACACTGAGTAGGCATCGTCGCCCGTCACTGAGATTTCCAGATCTTGATCAACCTTGGATCGAATGGTGGTCCGCATGTAAATGTAGTTTACGGGCCCCGTGCCGCTGGGAGGATCCGGATAATACTTGCCTTGGTTGAGAGGCTTGCGACCCCGGCCATTAGCCTGGTCAAAACCAATGGGCTTTTTATGGTAAGGATTCTTGGGGCTCAGCAAACTGCCGTCTCCCCCGAGCGATTTGGCCAACGGACCACTCCAGTCAAACAACTCCCAATCATCCATGGAGGTGCCGGCCAAGGAATCAAGTCTGCGACCCGTTTTCGCGTCTGATATCTTCAACGCAAACCCACTCGGCTTCACGTTTTCACACATTACGAGGACGACCGTTGATCCCCCCTGACTCTTGGGGCTCAAGTCAGGCGGGGGACAAGGCGGAGGTGTGATCATCCTCCACGGCGGACATTTTTCCCGATACGGCTTGCGCGGCTTGCAATGGGGATTGTGTTTGCCGTCATGCTCGGAACACCCGGGTTTCACATGACGCAAACTAAATACTGCCTCCTTTCCCCGGCCGAAATTCCCCGCTACAAATCTCCAGTAATTGGGATGCCGCGCCCATAAACTTGCCGCCTCGACCCCAGCTTGGTCTCCGGCTTGATCCTCAGCTTCATCATTGGCCGCAACCACTCCCTCCGGCAAATTCCCACCCTCCTCCGGCTTTTCGGACCCCGGCACATTTCCAACCCTCCAGTTTTTCCGCATCCCACCCATGGAATGAGCGTTGTTTTTATCGCACATGGGACAATGAAGCACCTGTTCCGTAATACCGTACCCCTTCATCATGTTCACCCACCCACTATTTCCGTTGGTGGAGGAATACGGCACATTTCTGCCGTTGTCGTGGCTGTATGAAATAAACCCAACCCCCAGCTGTTTCATATTGCCCATGCACATGGTCTGGCTGGCCCGCATCTTGGCCTTGCTGATTGTGGGGACGAGAATGGAAGCAAGGGTTCCCACAATCCCCACTGCCACCAATGCCTCAATCAGCGTAAAGCCAGCGTTTTTCCCGAAAAACCCACCAAAATAACCGGCTCTAGTTGCAGTTTTCATACGCCACTCGTTTCCCTGTACATCGATCCTACAGCCGTATTTCTTACAAGATTTTCCAAAAAATACTTGGGCTAAGCCCCGCACCCTCTTAAAAAAGTAAGGGGTATGTCAGGCATTGTCAACCTGTCGAAGGATTGTCAGCTATTTCATGCAAATCTACATCTCACGCGGCGGTCAACAATTTGGCCCGTTCAGCAGGGCCCAGATTCAGCAGGGGTTAGCCCAAGGGTCACTCGTTCACAGCGACTTGGCGTGGCACGAGGGCGCACCCAACTGGATTCCAGTAGGGCAGCTGGCTCCAAAAACGGAACCCGCCAAGGTCAACCCTCCACAACCGGCAACCACACCCGACCCTGCCCCCGCCATGCAATCACCCCAGTCCGCGCCAAAAGGAGCATCAAAAAAATGGCCCCTGTGGGGTGGCATTGGCGCGGGTGTGATTGTGATTGCCGCATTGGTTTGGTGGCTCTATCCAAAAGACCAGACACCGGCCATTCCCGAGGAAGAACCCATTGTTCCCCCTACGCCCGAGCAGATCGAACAATCCGCAAAAGCCATTGAGAAAACCATCCGACAAAAAATTAACAAACCCACGGGCAGCCTCCTACCCGCTGACTTGGACAAGGTTTCCAGTTTGCAGTTGTTCGATTCCGGGCTCCATGATGTTTCTCCCTTGGCCAACCTAAATCATGTCACCGTACTTGACCTCGCGGGAAACCGAATCAGCAACATTACCCCTCTTGCCAAACTCACGAATCTTGAAGAACTGGCGCTCGACCGAAATTTGGTCACGGATCTATCCGCGTTGGCTAACCTAACTAAACTCAAAAATTTGGGTCTGGAAAACAACCGGATCACAAGCCTTGCTCCCTTGACCCAGCTCAAACAATTGAAATTTCTCCAACTGAAAAACAACCGCCATATTTCTGCTGAACAAATACAGCAGCTTCAGTCAGCGCTGCCCAATTGCCGAATCGACTTTGACGACAGGCCTGCTGCTAATTGACGCCGCATTATCTAAACCTTAATCTCCCTCCAAGCATGAAACGCATTCAGATACTCCTCCTTTGCCTCGTTACCACCGCGCTTTTCGCCGCCCAGAGACCCAACATCATCATTGCCATGGCCGACGACATGGGCTGGAGCGACATCGGCTGCTACGGCGGCGAGATCGAGACACCCAACCTCGACGCTTTGGCTGGCAAGGGTTTACGCTTCACCCAGTTCTACAACACCGGCCGCTGCTGTCCCACCCGCGCCACGCTGCTAACCGGCGTCTATGCCCATCAGGCCGGCATTGGCTGGATGATGCGCGACCAGAAACTTCCTGGTTACCGTGGTGATCTCGGCAAAAACGTCCGTACCATCGCCGAGGTTTTGAAAACTGCCGGCTATGCCACTTACATGTCCGGCAAATGGCACGTCACCCCGAAAATCCAGCCCGGCGGTCCCAAGGACAACTGGCCACGACAACGCGGCTTTGACCGCTTCTATGGCACCATCCATGGTGCCGGCAGTTTTTTTGACCCCAACTCCCTCACCCGCGAAAACACCCAAGTTTCCCCTCTCACCGACAAGGGTTACCAACCCAAAACCTACTACTACACTGACGCCATCAGCGACCACGCCGCCCGCTACATCCGCGAACACAAGGGTGACAAACCCTTCTTTATTTATGTCGCCTACACCGCCCCCCACTGGCCCATGCACGCTCTGCCCAAGGACATCGCAAAATACAGGGGCAGATACGACGCTGGCTGGGACGCCCTGCGCAAGACCCGCCACGCGCGCCAACTCGAGATGGGGCTCGTCGATTCCAAGTGGGGCATCACCCCGCGCGACTCCAGGGCCACGCCGTGGGCCGACGCCAAGAACAAGGCCTGGGAATTGCGCCTCATGGAAACCTATGCCGCCATGGTTGACAACATGGATCAAGGCATGGGCCGGATTGTCCAAGCCCTCAAGGACAACGGGCAGTTTGAAAACACCCTCATTCTTTTTCTGGCAGACAATGGTGGCTGCGCCGAGGGCATGGGCCGGCGCAATGGCATCCAATACCGCGACAAGAATCCGGAGCAGATCATCCCCATGGCCAAGGGCGCGCTGCAATTTGACATGATCCCCAAGCGCACCCGCGATGGCCGAGTCGTCAAGCAGGGCACGGAAGTCATGACCGGCGGCCCCGACACCTACCACGGCTATGGTCTCGCCTGGGCCAACGCCAGTAACACCCCCTTCCGTGAATACAAGCACTGGGTTCACGAGGGCGGCATCAGTTCCCCTCTCATCGCCCACTGGCCCGAGGGCATCAGTAAGGCCCGCCACGGCAAGCTCGAAAAACAACCCGGCCACCTCATCGACCTCATGGCCACCTGTGTCGATTTAAGCGGCGCGAAGTATCCCGCCAAGGTTGATGGCACCGAAATTGTCCCGCTTCAAGGCACATCCCTCACCCCGGCATTCAACGGGAAGGACATCGGCCGCGAAGCCCCCATCTATTGGGAACACGAGGGCAACCGCGCCATGCGCGAGGGCAAATGGAAACTGGTCGCCAAGGGCGCTCGTGGACCATGGGAACTCTATGACATCGAGGCCGATCGCACCGAGTTGAACAACCTCGCCCAAAAGATGCCTGAGCGTCTCAAGACCATGGCTAAACGCTGGGAAGACTGGGCCCTTCAAGCCCATGCCAAGCCTTGGCCCTGGGCAAAACGAAAGTAACCCTGTCTGTGCTACCGACATCTTGTCGGCAGCACAGCTACATCTCCTCCGGCGCAAACTCCTTTCGCGGGTGTTCCCTTAAAAACTCCGCGATCTCTGCCGTGAACACCTCGGCAAACTCCTTAAGCTTTTTGTCCCCCACGCCGTTCATCAGGCCAAACGCCGCAGTACTCGTGGGATAGTCGCGTGCCATTTGACGCAGGGAAACGTCGCCGAACACAATGTAGGCGGGAACACCCCTTTCTTGAGCCAGTCGAGCTCGCAACTCACGCAGTCGCTCGAAGAGATTCTCGTCACACTGGATTTCACCAATGCGCCGGCGGCGCGGCTTGTCCTTCAGTTTGGACTTGGCCAACGCGGGCCGGGTGAGTTGCAACGGCTCACTGCTTCGGAGCCAGTCGCGGCCGTCACCGGTCAATTCCAGCACACTCATGCGGCCGGGAGTCTGGCGGGCCAGTCCGAGTCGCATCAACTCACGGCCGATGGCTTTCCACTCGTCCCGGCCAAATTCTTCGCCGATGTTGTAGGTCGAAAGGCTGTCATGCCCCCACTTACGAATGGCCTCGGTGTTGCCGCCGGTCAAGATATCCACCGCGTGGTTCATCCCGAAGTCGAAGCCTGATTTCTCCCGGACGCGGTACAGGCACGCGAGAAATTTCTGGGCCACCACCGTCCCGTCAAACGTTTCCTTGGGCTCTAGGCAGTTGTCGCAGGCGCCACAGTTGGCGTCGGCAAATGATTCGCTGAAATAATCCAACAAGGCGAGCCGACGGCAACCGCGGGTCTCGGCATAATCAACCATTTGCCTCAGCATGCGCCGCGCAATTTCCTGTTCCTGCTCATCCGTCTTCTCCTCGATGAAGCCCGTTTGCTTGGCCACATCCGAGGCGTTGAACAACAACAGGCAGTCTGCCGGCAACCCATCGCGTCCCGCGCGGCCAGTCTCCTGATAGTAACCCTCGATGTTCTTCGGCAAGTCGTGGTGGATGACAAACCGAACGTCCGGCTTGTCGATGCCCATACCGAAGGCAATAGTAGCGCATACCACCTGTATCTCGTCACGGATGAACGCCTCCTGATTTCGCGCCCGGCCAGCCTTTTCCAAGCCGGCATGATAAGGCGCCGCCTTAAANCCCTCCCCCTTGAGACGCTCCGCCAGACGCTCGGCTCCATTGCGGCTGGCGCAATAAACAATCCCGCTGCCGTCCCGGTGTTTTCCCAATACCTCCAACACCTGCCGCAGGGGTTGTTTTCTATGGATCACACGATAAATGAGGTTGGAGCGGTTGAAACTGGCCACAAAGCGGGCGGGGTCGCACAGTTTCAGTTGGTTGACGATGTCCACCCGGACGCGCTCAGTGGCCGTGGCAGTGAGCGCCATCAGCGGCGTTTCTGGAAAGTGCCCGCGTAACTCGGCCAGTTGCCGGTATTCCGGCCGAAAATCATGACCCCATTCACTGATGCAATGCGCTTCATCAATAGCGATCAATTCCGGCTGCCACAGCTTCAGTTGTTCCAGCGTACCTCCCAGCATCAATCGCTCGGGAGCGGCATAAAGCAGCCGATATTCCCCATTGAAAAGACCCGCCATACGCCGGCGCGCCTCGGTGGCATTCAGAGTTGAGTTCAAAAACGTGGCGGGAACGCCCGCGGTTTGAAGGCCGTCTACCTGATCTTTCATCAAGGCAATGAGCGGTGACACCACCACCGTCAGGCCGCCCTTGGCCAGTGCCGGCAATTGGTAGCACAGGGACTTCCCGCCTCCCGTCGGCATCAGCACAAACGAATCGCGCCCCCCCAAGGCCGTGCGGATGATCTCCTCCTGCAAGGGCCGAAACGTCTCATAGCCGAAGTAACGCTTCAGCAAACCGGTGAGACCGGGAGCGCTGGAATCAACCACGGACATGGATGGAAAGTAAAAAGGAGAAAGCAAAAAGTCAAAGGCACAGGGCAAAATTTAAAAGGAAAGAACGCGGAGGCAGAGGAATAGGTCGGCCGCCCGTGTCTTATTTTTTTAGCCGCACCTTGCCCCCTTTCCGAACGGGGGGAATGAATATGTCCGGATTGGAGGTGATGTAATTTATGATCGCTGATTCGGAAATGTTCGTCACCTTGCGAATCTTGTACATTGTGGCCCCCGATCTCCCGATAGCTGCCTTGATCCTGTCCACATTGGAGGCGCTCCAGTCCCTCCAAATCTTGTGCCTCCCGGGGGTGGTGTCGTTAGGGCTGTCAAAAATAGGTGAGGGAATGCCGCTATATGACTTTGCCTTGTCAAGATGATGGGCCTTGATTTGGTCCTGCAAATCGCCCGTGCTGACCTTGTGAGCACTGCCATCGGCCAGTCCAATCTGCCCCTTGTCGCTGGTTAAGCCGCTCATGGAACGGTCGGGAATCTTGCCCTGTGCCTTCAATTCCTCCACACCCACCCAGCGGGCCATCTTGGTGTGATCCGGCTTTACACCGACCGGATTGCCTCCTGTCTGGTCGCTGAAACTATCGCCATCGTTGATGGGGCCAACAATGTTGCGGGTAAAAGAAAGGATCGTTTCGGTGTGTTCCACATCGGCGGCAAACTCCTGGCGTTTGCCTTCGGCATTTTGCTCCGTTTCCAGCAACGCACCCACGCCAAGCCCATAACTGGTGGCGTTGTTGGGTACCTCCTTGATTCTCAATAGATTAAGTTCGGAGTTTGGTTTCTGCCTTTCTTCGTCCAGCGGCGAAACCAACACTTCGTTCCTTCCCAACATGGTGCGAACGATTGTGTTGGCGTACAGTTCACGCGTATCATACGCGCCAAACCTCGAGAATCCCAAGCTGACCATGTCCCTGTTATAGCCCACCCACGGGAATTTCATGTTCATGTCAGTGGCAAACGTGAGAAACGCCAAGTTGATCTGCTTGAGATTGTTCTTGCACTTCGAACGAATCATGCGTGCCTGAACCACGGAAAGGGTGGGCAAGAGAAGGGTCGCCAAGATGCCGATGATAGTCACAACGACCACCATCTCCAACACGGTCCAACCCGCAATGGAACGCCTCCCCGGTTTAACCGGCAAAACAGGCTTTAGCTTCCCGGCCATCACTCTTCAATCCTCGTCCAACAGCTCGCACGAGGCAAGCCTCAAAGGGCCGCCGCCCAGTCGCNGCCTTTAAAGCACGATCCGTGCCACGGCGGAACCCGGTTTTTCAGTTATTTCTTGGCCAAATTTCCGGACGCCGCGTGAAGAGGACACAAATGCCAACATATTCACGCAAATGGTAACTCCATCTCGAGTCACCACTTCCGGACTAGCGGACTAGCGGACTAGTCATTGGGCGTATCCATCAACCCCGAAGCGCTGCCCTTGAAGTTCCCCGACAGTTTCTTGTGGTGCGCATTCACCTTGGCTACGAGATCGGCATTATTGGATTGAGCGGCACTGCCATCAGCGGTGCAAATCTGCCCCATGTTCGAATTCAATCCGGCCATCACTCTCGAATCCGCAGCATGCTTGTCCGTGCCTTTCCAGATGGCAAACGTGTCGGCTGTCTGCGCCGCGGAATTGGTGATTTGGTTACTCAAGCTATCCTCGTTGCCAACAACGGGGCCGGAGATATTTCGGGTAGCCGCCAACACGGTGGCCGGACGGGCATTGTCGGAGGAGTTGGGGCCACAGACCAATCCATAACTCTGGGCATTCTTAGCCACACCGGTGGCAACGTTGACCAATGACCAATCCACACCATCATTGACTGCCTGTGAATCCGGGTCCAAAGGCGAGGCAAGAATCTTGACCGTTCCCAAATCCGACTTGATAGAGTCCACTGCATAAAGTGTATCCGTCTCGTAAACCCAAGCAATGGTCGCGTTACCAGTGATTCCAGTCACCTGAGCCGCCTTGTCAAAGTCGGTCAACAGCCACGGATAACGATCCTTGTTGTCATTGGCAAACATCTTGAACGCGCTGCCCACCTGTTTGAGGTTGCTAACACATTTTGCCCGGTTCGCGCGGGTTTTGGCCTTGGCCAAAGCTGGCAATAACATGCTGGCCAGAATGCCGATGATGGCGATCACAACCAACAGTTCGATCAGGGTGAATCCCGCTTTTGTTTTCGTTTTCATATCTGGTACTCCGAGTTTGGGTTTAAATACGGGAACAGTTTCCGGCTCTGAATTCCCGCATGATTGAGTACGCATAGTATGGGTGAACGCCCATTCGCGCAACAAAGTTTTAACTAAAAAAGGCGCCCCCGCAGGGACGCCTTGATAATTGCTTTCAAGCTGGGATTAGTCGTTCGGCGTGTCCACCCGGCCATCCGGGGAACCCTTGTAGTTGCCACCCAACTGAGAGTGATGCGCCCGGGCCTTCGCCATCAGGTCGGCATCATTTGACTGGTTGGCACTGCCATCCGAACTGCCGATCTGACCGGCGTTGGAGTTGAGGCTGGCCATGCACCGGGGATCGATGGCGTGCTTGTCTGTCCCCTTCCAGATTGCAAATGTGGTCGCGGCAGGCGCGCCCGGATTGCCTTCTTGGTTGCTCAAGCTGTCCTCCGCGTTGCCGGGGCCGGATACATTCCGCGTCATGGTCAGCACCGTGCCGGGACGCAAATCATCCGCGGACTTGGCAGCCGCGGTACCGCAGCCCACACCGTAGCTGTGGCCATTGTCGTCCACCTCTGTGCCCACTTGGGCGAGGTCGATGTTGTCGTTCCACGCCTGCCTATCCGGATCCAGTGGGGAAGCCAGAATCTTGGCCGAGCCCAAGTCGGATTTGATGGCGGCCTGCGCATACAGGTTCTTGGTCTCATAAACCCAGGCATTGGATGCAAAACCACTGCCCGCGCCTTGGGCCGTTTTGTCAGCGTCCGTTAGCAGCCACGGATAGCGTTGATTGTTGTCGTTGGCAAAATTCTTAAACGCACTGCCCACCTGCTTGATGTTGCTCACGCACTTGATGCGGTTCGCGCGGGTCTTGGCCTTGGCCAAGGCCGGCAGGAGCATGCTGGCCAAAATGCCGATGATGGCGATGACTACCAACAATTCGATGAGGGTGAATCCCTTTTGGTTCTTGTTTTTCATTAGTCTAGTTTGGTTTTTTGGACTTCCTGATTCCCGCCGGATATTTTCCGACTGAATTTCACCAGCGAGAGGTTCAATGCCCAAGTATCAAGCATTCCTTGTGCCATGCATTTTTTCAGTCGTTTCACGCCTAATTTCCCAAATTACCCGGAAAAATCGCGGAAAATTCACGCATCTCCGAAAAATACACGCAATCACGGAAAAATTGAGCCAAAAAAAAGGCGCCCCAAGGGGCGCCGTGAATTTTTTTGGGGTTTAGTTGCCCGGGGTGTCGATCGCACCGGAGGCGGTACCCTTGTAGCNGCCGCCCAACTCGCTGTGGTGGGCCTTGGTCTTGCCGGCCAAGTCAGCGTCGTTGGATTGGCCAGCGCTGCCGTCGGATTGACCGATTTGGCCAGCGTTGGAGTTCAGGCTCGCCATCACGCGGGCGTTGGTGGGCTGCTTGTCCGCTCCCAGCCAGTTGGCTTGGGCACTAATCGTGGCAGCTGCACCGTTGCCGGTGGATCCGGACAGGTTATCAGCACTGACGTTGCGAGTCAGCACCAGCACCGTCGAGGGACGCAGATCATCTGATCCCTTGTCATTGTCACCCGAGCCGACGGCCACGCCGTAGCTGTGCCCATCATCGGCAACCGACGTGCCAACCGTGGCCAAGTCGATGGTGTCGTTGGTGGCTTGACGATCCGGATCGAGTGGGGAGGCGAGAATCTTGGCCGAGCCAAGATCAGACTTGATGGCCGCTTGGGCAAACAAGTTTGTCGTCTCATAAACCCACGAACCATCCGTGAAACCAGTGCCCGTGCCTTGGCTAAGGCGGTCAGCGGCGGTCAGCAACCACGGGTAGCGCTGGTTGTTTGCGTTCGCGAAGGATTTGAAGGCGCTACCAACCTGCTTGAGGTTGCTCACGCACTTGATGCGGTTCGCGCGGGTCTTGGCCTTGGCCAGAGCCGGCAGAAGCATGCTGGCCAGAATGCCGATGATGGCGATCACAACCAACAGCTCGATCAGGGTGAATCCCTTTTGTGTTTTGGCTTTCATTCTTTGGTTCTCCAATGTTTGGGTTGTGCGCCTTGGATCATCACGTCCATGCTAATCTGCCAGCGCGGTTAATCAACTGGTTGCCATTAAGCAGTCGCCGTGCCAACCCAAAAAGCGCTTTTTTACACCGTTTTTTCCATTTTTCCCCCATGATTTTGCATCTGCGCGCAAATTCTTCACGCGTTTCGTCAAAATTCCACGCATTGGCGGGATTAAATCAGCGTTTTTTACTTTCAGCCCGGTAAATGGGGCAAAGTTTGCGTTTGCCGTAGCCCAAGATTTGGGTTAAAACCCCAGCGCGCGGTTTTGCTGGGGTAACATGTCAAAAACCATTAGAAAGTTCTTTTTTTTAGGTTTTTTGCCTTTTTTTTCGGTTTTTTTGGCGTGCCAAGAGGTTCCGGAGCCGGTGCCTGACGTTCCCATCCCTTCCTCTGAACAGGCAATTCACGAAGAAATCCGCCGACTGGGCGGAGTGGTCGGAGAGCGAAACCCGAATGGAAACATCGTTGTCCTGACTTTGGAAGGTGCCTCGGTGACCGATGAGGTGATTGAGAA
Organism: Verrucomicrobiales bacterium; assembly: GCA_002721895.1. Next base: position 2,075 of record PBLV01000029.1, on the reverse strand, counting down.
ATTGACGGGTCTCAAGAGACTGGAAATCCTCATCCTGCATGACACCAGAGTCACGCGCAAAGGGGCAAAGAAAATGAACGAGGAGATGCCCAAGCTTAAAATCATCGCCAAGCGATCAGGAAAATAACGCCCATTTTCCGTTTACTTGGGAGAGCGCTGCGCGCTCATGGCGTTTGTGGTGGGCGTTTGTGGTCTGGCCGAGCGGTGTTAAAATTGGGGGTTTTCAGCAGACCGGCACCCGTTTTTTTGTGCTCTTTGATGGCTTCCTGAAAATCCGCGTCATTGGCCATGATGGCGTGGCCATCACAAAACACCATCTGCCCCTCGTTGGTGGCCAGCCCCGCCATCCGGTCACGGGCCAGCCCGCCGCCCATATTCTCAATGTCCAGCCAGCCGGATGCGTTCTCTAGGTTCACCATGCTTTTGCGTTGGGCGGTGGCGCCACCGTATTCCAAGTCCGTGCCGAAATAATTGTACTTGGTGCCGCTGGCCCATGCGCCCCCGTGGTTACGGGTCAGGAGCATGATTCCCTTTTCGCCCTTTAACGGATCCGCGCCAAAACACACGGAATAGCTCTGGGCGCCCTGATCGATGGCCTTGTCGCCCCAGCCATGGTTGGCTTTGCCCTCCGTGGTGAATTTACCCAGAGGTTCCTCCCAGCCAAAGAAATTCCGGTCTGGAGAACTTTCCTTCTGGTTCCTCAACTTGGCACCAGGATCGCAAGGGGAAAGCAACACCTTGGCTGTCTTCAGATTTTCCACAACCGCCTGAGTCTGGTGCAGCCGTTCAATGTCCAGCAGCCATTCCCACTGGCCCTTAACGATTGTTTTGCCCGGCACAGGCTCCTCCGCACCTGGGCTGAGAATCCTCACCACGGCCGCACCCTTGCGCTCATCCATCAGCCACGGATACCGGCCGTCCTGGTCGTTGGAAAATTGGGTGTAAGCGTTGTGCTGCTGCTTTAGGTTGTTGAGGTCAATCTTGCGGTTGGCCTTGTTGCGAGACTTGGCAAGAACGGGCGTAAGGATGCTCGCCAACACACCAATGATGGCCACCGTCACCAGCAGTTCTATCAGGGTAAAACCACCGCCNTTATCAATGCGCATTCTCATGAGATCCGCAGATCTATCTGTTTTAAAGCAATTCGCGTACCAAACAAACAACACCAGAAATTCCCCCACGACACGCGAAATTCGTGGCGAAATCCTGATAAACTCCGCGTGAATCTCGCACAATTTGTTCAAAAAGTGAAGTCAAAATCAACTGACGCCATCAAGCCTCATTCAAGCTGTTCAACCCTGCCTTGACAAAAAAAGGCGCCCCGAGGGGCGCCGTGAATTCTTNGNTNNTTATTAATNTGNGTNTGCCCANTNNCTTACTTGTTGCGAACCGGGTGCAGAACCGCCTCACGAGCGTAGGCACTGGTGGTGTCCGCCGTGGCGTGCGACTTGATCGCATCTTGCAGTTGCTTGTCGTTCGCCAGCAGCACCGCACCATCCGCCTTGGCCACTTGGCCTTGGTTGGCCGACAAACCTTGCAGGATGATGTTACGGTTCATGTTCATTTGGCGGTCGCCGTTCTCGCCCCACTTGCCACGAGCATCAGCCTTGATGTCCGGGCCAAGCCACGCATTCGCAAGAATGCCATTATCACGGGAGTTATTACGGCCATTGCCAGCTCTGCCAGTATTTCCGGTCATCATATAGGCAACGTATTTTCCAAAACGGCGGCCTTCCGTCATCGGGCTCTCATACTCGATGTTCTTGCCGTTACGGATAATTCCGCGGAATTCGACGTGTTGCTCGTTCTTGTTATTGTTCAGAGCCGTCCCGTCCGGATCCCATGCTCGGAAGGAGTTACCACCTCCACCGTGGTTGTTGTAGTCACCGCGGCAACCCAAGGTGAGGATGTTCTTGGTCGAGCCAATGATGCTGTTGGAGCCACCGGCCGTGGAACCACCCAAGTGCACGATGTAGCTTTGCGCTCCCTCGGACACGGTGCCGTCGCCCGCGAACACGCCGGAGCTGTTCTCGCTGGAGACCTCGGACTGGTTGGACTTCTTGCTGCCAGGATCG
>PBLV01000028.1 GCA_002721895.1 Verrucomicrobiales bacterium | reverse complement strand
CGCCTTTTCCGCGCCGACCGCGCGTCGATGGAGGCCCAGCGTAAAAACCTCAAGCGCCGCATCAAGCTGGTCGACGCCGTGCTCGAGCAGGCCAAGTCGCTCAACCAAAGCCTTGGCAAGTCCGATCGCGAAAAGATGGATCAGTATCTCACCTCGCTCAATGAGGTGGAGGAACGCCTCGTCGCGTCCGAGAAGTGGATCGATATTCCGCTTAAGAAACAGGATCACTCGCACCTCGAGCTCGACGCGCATTCCGAGGGCGATCCCGGCGAGTATTACCGCACCATGTTCGACCTCATTGCGCTGGCGTTTGATGCGGACATCACCCGCAGCATCGCCTTCATGCTCAACCGCGAGGACGGCATGGGCATCAGTGACACCTTCCCCATCAAGCTCGGCATCAAGCGTACCCACCACAGCCTGTCGCACGCGCAGGATAAGGACGGTCAGCTGATGTTCGCCAAGTACGACCAGTTTCTCACCGAGCAACTCGTCCACTTTTTCAAGCGCTTGCAGAGCTACAGGGAAAACAAGGGCAACGTGCTCGACAACACCATCGTGCTGTACGGTTCCGGTGCCAGCACCACGCACCTGCCGGAAAACCTACCGACCCTCGTCGCCGGTGGTTCCAACATGGGCCTCAAACACAACCAGTACTGGCGCAACGGCAAAACCCAGATGTCCGACGTTTTCTTAAGCATCCTCCACAGCCTCGGAGTTGAGGAGGAGACATTCGCGGACAGCACAAAGACCGCTGCACGCGAGGTGTTCACCAAGGCCTAACCGTGTGGCATAGGGTTTTTGCGGGACGCACTGCTTTCTTAGTTGTCTTGGCATTAAGCCATGCCCTTCATGCTGAGGTACGCCTGCCGCGCTTCTTCAGTGACCACATGATTCTGCAACAGCAAACCCATGCTGCAATTTGGGGCTGGGCAGATGCGGGAGAGTCCATCGTCATAAAGGCTAGTTGGGGAACGATGGCTTCGACCAAAGCCGGCAAAGATGGCCGATGGAAATTATTTCTGAAAACGCCTGGCTCAGGGACAGGTCATACTCTGCAGGTTAAAGGATCAAACCAGATTCAAATCAAGGATGTCGCTATTGGGGAGGTCTGGCTGTGTGTGGGGCAATCGAATATGGGATGGTCTGTGGCCAATTCCTTCGAGGCGGAGAAAGAGAGTGAGGTCGATCTGCCGCAATTGCGCATTTTTAAATCTGCTCGTGAACATTGGCACGAGCCATTGACGGAAAACCGCGATCGTCTGAGTCGCTGGAAACGATGTGATGCTAAGGCCGCTGCCGAGACTTCGGCAGTTGCCTATTATTTTGGAAAGAAACTGCATGAAGAACTCAAGATACCGGTAGGTATCATCCAGCGGGCCTACGCCGGCACGCCAATTGAAGGCTGGATGCCTTGGGATATCCAAAAGGACGACCCTCGTACTCAAGCCCACAGACAACGCCTGATTGATTTCGCCGAACGCCGTCGCCGCAATCAGGGCGAGAGCACTGAGAAGGCACTCGCGACGTTTGAAAAGGCGTTGACCGAGTACAACGCCAAGATCGACGCTGGACAAACCATGAAGAATGCCTTTCGCCAGTTGATGCCACCCACCATCACGCGTCCCGGCACGCTGGGCCATCAACATCCGGCCAATATTTTCAATGCCATGATTCACCCGATTCGCCCCTACGGAATTCGTGGCATCATCTGGTATCAAGGCGAACGCAATTCAAAGGACGTGCCTCAGGCGGTTCATTATCAGAGTCAGTTAATCAAACTCATTGGCTACTACCGCAATTCTTGGCACAAGATGTCCGATGGCAATGTCCCCAAAGATTTCCCTTTTCAGTTCACCCAATTACCAAGCTGGAACCCGCCCCAAACCAAGCCGATTGAAGGATTGGAGGCTAGTTGGGCTGCAAATCGTGAATCCATGCGGCTCGCCAATCGAATGGTTCCTAATACGGCGATGGCTGTGACTATTGATACTGGGGATGCTATCGACTTACATCCAAAGAATAAAAAGCCCATCGGTATTCGCCACGCCTATCTTGCACTTCAACAAACCTACGGGCGTAAAATTCCTGCCTCTGGCCCAGTCCTGAGACGACAGATAATTAAGGGAAATAAGGTGACTCTTGAGTTTGACTCAGTTGGCTCGGGCTTGGTGTCCGCCCGGGCGGGAGCACTCGATGCCTTTGCAATCTCAGGCAAAGATGGCAAATGGCATTGGGCAAAAGCTGAAATCAAGGGAGACAATATTGTAGTTTATTCAACAGAAGTCACGAAGCCTGTAGCTGTCCGATACGCTTGGGCCATGAACCCCTCACGACGAAACCTGCTTTACAATCGTGAAGGCTTCCCCGCATCCCCATTCCGAACAGATAACGAGCCACTTTTTGATCCTGAAGCTGAATTGGTAACCGTACTAAAACCAGACAAGCCGAAGGGATACAAGTCGGTCGACTGGAAGCGTCCGCCGATGCACCCCTAGCTTCTTGTTATTCATATCTCGGCATGCTAATCCAAGGGCATGCCTTTTCATTTCTTTGTCCTGCTTTGTATCACCGTGTTCACCGTTTCAGCGAAGGACAGACCTAACGTCATTTACATCCTGGCAGACGATCTCGGTTATGGTGATCTGTCTCATGCTGGAGGCAAGGCTGCCACGCCGCATTGTGACCGGTTGGCGCGTGAGGGCATGCGCTTTACTGACGCACACACTACGTCGTCCGTTTGTACCCCCACGCGCTATGGAATTCTCACCGGCCGTTACAACTGGCGTAGTACACTGAAGAAGAGTGTNCTCTGGGGCTTGTCCGAACCGCTCATTGAAAAGCAACGCCTAACCGTGCCCGGTTTCCTGCGGCAACAGGGGTATCATACGGCGGTGGTCGGTAAATGGCACCTTGGGCTCGGTTGGCAGATGTTGCCCAATGGTGAAAAACGGAAGCCCAAAACCGGCGCGCCCAAGGGCGACGGTTGGCAGATTGATTACGACAAAAAAGTCACCGGCGGCCCATTGGCGATCGGTTTTAATGAATCCTACATCATTCCCGCGTCGCTTGATATGTTTCCGTATCTGTATTTGAAAAACGACAAGCCCACTGCTTGGGCTAACACCACCAAAGCCTTCCATCGGCCTGGCCCGGCAGCAGAGGATTTTGAAGCGGTCAATTGTCTCATCGATTTCGCCCGCGAAAGCCGCGCGTACATCGCCTCGCGCGCCGAGAGCAAGAAGCCCTTCTTCCTGTACGTGCCGCTCACCAGCCCGCACACGCCTATTGTGCCGTCCAAAAAATGGCAGGGCAAATCCGGCCTTGGCATCTACGGCGATTTCCTGATGGAAACCGACTGGGTCGTCGGCGAAGTGTTAGCCGAGTTGGATCAACAAAACCTCGCCGACAACACGATCGTTATTTTCACTGCCGATAACGGCTGTTCGCCCCAGGCAAAAATTCCCGACCTTATCGCCAAGGGCCACAAACCCAACGGAGACTGGCGTGGGCATAAGGCAGACATCTACGAGGGCGGCCATCGCGTGCCGTTCCTCGTCCGCTGGCCCGGTAAGGTGAAAGCCGGCAGCGCTTCCGGCGAAACCATCTGCACCACCGATCTCTACGCCACCCTCGCCGACATTCTAGGCCAACACCAAGCCATCCCCGCTCGCGCCGCGGAGGATTCCTTTACCATCCTACCAGCACTGCAGGGCGTGACAAATCGCGAGCCACTGCGGCCGTTTACCATTCATCATTCCATCAATGGCTCCTTTGCCATCCGCCGCGGCCCGTGGAAACTCATCCTCTGCCCCGGCTCCGGCGGTTGGAGTGCCCCACGCCCCGCCCAGGCGTTTAAGAACAAGGAACTGCCGCCCGTGCAGCTGTTCAATCTGGCCACCGACCCCGGCGAGCGAACCAATTTGAGCGCTAAGGAACCGCAACGCGTTCAGGATCTCGTCACCCAACTGGGCACCGCCATTCGCAACGGCCGTACGAGCCCCGGCTCCAACCAAGCGAACGAAGGTTGGCCGGCGACTTTTCATCAAAGTGTGACTGATCAATTTCCGGTGTTGGCCGCACCAAAGCAGTAGTGGCCGGATGTCGCACCGATGACTTGTGCGGGTACCAATTCGTTTGTAGTCTCCCAGAAGTCGGATGAACCGAATCCCTATTCAACTAGTATGGTTTGGCCTATCCCTTGCCGGAACACTGATGGCAAAGCCGTTGGCGTTTTTCGAGGCGCATTGTGTGAAGTGCCACAACGTGGAGAAGGCGAAGGGGATGGTGCGGCTGGATACTTTGAGGCTGCCGGTGGTGGCAGAGAATTATGAGACGTGGCGCGAGGTGGTACATCAGCTGCAGCGCGGAGACATGCCGCCGGAGGAGGTGGAGCAGCGGCCGAAAGCGGATGCGCGCCGGGCGTTTTTGGAAAAGGTGCTGCCGGCACTGACTCGGCATGAGACGGATGCGCGCGGACCGGCGGATCCGTTGATGCGGCTTTCGAACAATCAACTGGCGCACAGTCTGCAGGATTTGCTGGGCGTCTCGAGGCATGTGGCGGACAGCCTGATTGAGGATCCGGTGGACAAACACGGGTACTCGTTGCAGGAGGAGTTTGCCATTTCCGGCGGATACCTGGCGCTGTACTTGGAACAGTTGCGACTGGCAATCGCCGATGCCACGCCGGATCCGGCAGTGCAGGAAAACATGTATCGACTCACCGGCAGCGATTGGGAGAAGCAACATTATCTCACCAGCTGGGGCATGAGCGAGCGCAGTCGGCGCAATCTTTACAACGGCCCGAAATGGCTCGAGGACAAGTTTGAGATTCCGCTGCCGCCCAANCACGAGTATCGGATGTACCTGAAGGACAACCGGCCCGAGGGCGAGTTCCGCATCCGCATCACCGTGCGCAACGAGCCGCCAACCGATGCCGGCAAGGCCGCGCCACAGGAGCTTTCGCTGTATCTCGATGAAGGTTTCATGCGCCCGTACAAGCGGGTGGGCAACCTCACCGTNCCGGTGAAAAAAGGACCGCAGACNTTNGAGCTGTTNGGGAATGTGCGCGACTGGGTCGGCNTGAGTCTGGAGCCCATCGNGCGGGGNCCCGCCAAAAACAAAAAGGAAATGCGCCAACGCCTCAAGACGTGGCGCATCCTGTCCATTCAAAACAACAACGCGCTGGTCGGCTTTCCNCAGCCGCGGGCGTTTGGCGAGGCNGANCGCAGTGGNGAGGTGTATCTCGTNCGGCCGGATGATATTTGGATCGATGCNTTNGGGGAACANCGCGGCCTCATTCGTTCCTACCTCGGNCCGGCCGCGGCACANCCGGGCGGNAAGGGNAAGACCAAGTCGATCTTCCGTGACGTGATGAAAAACCACGGGCACGTGGTGGTGGAGCAGGTGGAATTTGAGCTGCCGTACCACGCCAGTTGGCCGCCNCCGTTNCTNCAGAGTTTTATGGCGGGCGACCAGCTTGANCGCAAGGTGCTGNCGGAGAAGCTGCGCNNNTTNGCCGCGCGCGCNTGGCGNNGGCCCCTCGACAAGGACATGGCGGCGTATCTCGATNGCGTGTTGGCGGAGGANTTCGCCACCGGCGCCACCGAGCTGGAGGNTTTGCGCAATGCGCTGGCGNTNGTGTTNAGTGATCCGAAATTCATGTACCTCGCGCGGATGGGGNNGGATGCNCGGGCGAGGAATCACGAGCTGGTTTCGCGCCTCGCCTTTTTTCTNTGGAACGGNCCGCCGGACGNCAAGCTGCTGGCGNNGGCGGATCAANCCAAGCCGATTGCCGATTCCNNNCTGGTGCGNGAGGTGGANCGGCTGTTGGCGGATCCGCGNGCTGAACGGTTCGTGGCCGATTTCACTGCCAAGTGGATCGGTTTCAGCGNGTTCGACCAAATCGCCATCGATCCCAATTACTATCGCAATTGGCGCCCCACAACGAAGGCGGCTTTGAAGGACGAATCCGTTGCGTTCATCAGTGAGCTGCTGCGCAATGATCTCAGTTGTCTTAATGTGCTCGACTCGAATTTTGTGNTCGTCAACGAACGCGTCGCCAAGCACTACGGCATGGCCGACGTGGCGGGGCAGAANTTTGCGCGNCAACCCGCGCCNGCNGGNCGCGGCGGNGTGCTNACGCAGGCTGCCGTGTTGCTGGCGTANTCCAACGGGCAGGACGCGCACGCGGTGAACCGCGGTGTGTGGCTGCGCGCGCGCCTGCTGGGCGATCCGCCCTCCGAGCCGCCGCCCGATGTGCCCGCGCTGGCCGATCTACCGGCCGAACAGGTCGATACCTTTTCCATCAAACAAAAACTCGAGGCCCATCGCGTGGGCACGTGCTACGACTGCCACAAGGATATCGATCCGTGGGGCATCACGATGGAAGGCTTTGACGCCATCGGCCTGCCGCGTGAGAGAATCTTGAGCATTGGCGCGAAGCGTCGGCAGTTTCATCCCGTGGTGAAATCGGCGGAAATCAGCGGCCAGTCCATCAATGGCATGGCGGCCCTCAAGAAATACCTGCGGACGGAACGCGCGGATGACTTCGCCTACGCCTTCACCGGCCACGTCCTGTCCCACGCCATCGGCCGGCCGCTCACCTACCGCGACAACGCCGAATTGCTCCGCCTGAAAAAGATTTTCCAAGCCGACAACCACAAGATGCGCACGCTCATCAAGGCCGTCGTGACATCGAAATTATTTAAGGACACGCCATGAACGAATCGACCCAGCTCAATCGACGACATTTTCTCCGCGGCGCCGGCGTAGCGCTCACTCTGCCGTGGCTGGAGAGCCTGAATGCTGCTGCGCCCGCCGCAAAAGATGCCGTCCCGCCGAAGCGATTCCTCGCGTTGTACGTGGGGCACGGCTTTGCCATCACGCTGGCTGATGATCATCCCGCGCGCGACTGGAGCTGGTACCCGCGCGTGGTCGACGGCAAAATGCAGTTCGGTAAATCGATGGCCGGGTTCAATGAATTCACCGACCAAACCACCGTGCTGTATGGCCTCGAGCATCCGCGCGTCATCCGCGCCAATGGCCATGGCACGGCGGATTCCTTCCTCACCGGCAGTAATATCGGCGATGCCGTGAAGTATCCGTCCATCGATCAGGTGGCCGCTGGTGTACACGGCAAGAAGACGCGTTACCCCAGCCTCGTGCTCGGCAACGAAGGCGGCCTCGGCACCAAGGGCACTTCGCGCACGCTTTCGTACAACCAGTTTGGCCGGCCCATTCCGTCCACCAACAACCTGCTGGCGTTGTACGACAACATGTTCAACTCCGACCCCAAGCTGCAGCGAGGTAACAAACGCCAGCTCGCTACCGGCCGACGGTTGGTTGATCGCGTACTGGAGAGTCACAAGGATTTGAAACGCCGCCTTGGCCGTGCGGACTCCGAGAAGCTCGAGCATTACCTGCATTCCATCCGCGATGTGGAAAAGGACATTGAGCGCATGCAAAGCTGGTCCGATACGCCCAAGCCCAAGGTCGACGCCAAGCAACTCGCTCTGGAAGCCACCGTGAAGGAACCGGCCGCCTTCATTCGCACGATGTACAATTTGATTTACCTCGCCTTCCAGACCGATACCACCCGCTACGCCACCTACATGCTGCAGAGCATGGGCGGCGGTGCGTGGGATAACATCCCGCAAACTCTCGGCATCGGCGGCAACCACCACGGCCTCGCCCACGCCGGCATCGGCCGCAACCCCGTAGGCGGCGGCCTCGCCAAGTACGATCAGTTTCAGGGCCAGTTGCTCACCGAGTTCATTCAAAAACTCGCCGCCACCCCCGAGGCCAACGGCTCCCTGCTCGACAACACCCTTATCTACTACGGCTGCAGCAACAGCAACACCCACAACAACAGCAACTATCCGCTCCTCTTGTGCGGCGGCAAAAACCTCGGCCTCAAACACGGTGAGTTCCACATGCTCAATGACCGCAAAGTGCCGCTCAATAATTTATATGTGACAATGCTCAACGCCCTCAGCGTGCCCACTGAAAAATTCTCCGACAGCACCGGCGCGTTGGATGATGTGTTGTTGAAGGGATGAAACAAACAATACTCATCCTCGGCGCGCTCTGGGTCTCAGTGGTGAGTTCATTCTCCGCCGCCAAACCCAACGTCCTCTTCATCGCCATTGATGATTTGAACGACTGGATCGGTTGCCTCGGCGGTCACCCGCAGGCTCGCACACCCAACCTCGATCGTTTGGCCGCTTCGGGCGTGCTCTTCACCAACGCCCATTGCCCGGCACCGGCGTGTAATCCATCGCGCACGGCGATCTTCACTGGTCAATCGCCGCATCGTTCTGGGTTGTATGCCAACAACCAAAGCATGCGCGAAATTTTGCCCAAGGCGGAGTTGTTGCCCAAGACCTTCTCCCGCGCTGGGTACTGGGCCGCCGGTTCTGGCAAGATGCTGCATTACTTTATCGACGCCCAATCGTGGGATGAGTATTTCCCGAAAAAGGATACGGAAAATCCGTTCCCGCGCACGCTGTATCCGAAGAAACGCCCTGTGAGCATTCCGCGGGAGCCTTGGCAGTATGTCGAGACCGACTGGGCGGCGCTGGACGCCACCGATGAGGAATATGGCGGCGACGTGTTGGTGGCCGATTGGGTGGGCAAACAGCTGGCCCGAAAACACGATAAACCGTTCTTCCTCGCCTGCGGTATCTACCGACCGCACGAGCCGTGGTTTGTGCCCAAGAAATATTTCGCGCCGTTCCCGCTGGAATCCATCCAGTTGCCGCCCGGTTACAAGGCCGATGATCTGGATGATCTCCCGCCCGAGGGCAAGCGCCGCGGTCCAAACCGCTATTTCGCCCATATCCAGAAACACCAGCAGTGGAAGGCGGCGGTGCAGGGTTATCTCGCCTCGATTTATTTTGCCGACACCATGCTCGGTCGCGTGTTGGATGCGCTGCAGAATGGGCCGAATGCCGGCAACACCATCGTGGTGCTGTGGAGCGATCACGGTTGGCATCTCGGCGAGAAACAACATTGGCAAAAGTTCACCGCCTGGCGCGTGTGCACGCGGGTGCCGTTGATGGTGCGCGTGCCTCAGGGCGTGCCCGGGTTGCCCTCCGGCACCAAGCCGGGCGTCAGTCGGCGGCCGGTGAGCCTGTTGAGCTTGGCTCCCACGCTCATACAACTGGCGGGTTTGCCGGCGCAACCGGATCATCACGGGCCCAGCCTCGTGCCGCTCTTGAAACAGCCCGTTGCCCGCTGGCCGCACGTGGCGTTGACCCACTTGGCAGAACCGGGCAGCTTCGGCCTCAGCACTGAACGGTTCCGTTACATTCGCTACGCCGGCGGCGATGAGGAATTGTACGACATTCAGACCGACCCTTACGAATGGCGCAATCTCGCCGCGCATCCGGACTACGCGGCCACGCTTGAGCATCTCCGCACCCGTGCGCCCAAGAAATTTGCCCCGGCCGCCCAGCCGTCCCTTGCCGCCATGCCCTCGCTGAAATGGATCCCCCTCAAGGCCCCGGCGAAGGCGCCTGCCTCCAAGCCCGCCGGCGGCGGGTTTGATGTGATCTTTATCAACCGGCGCCCGCGGCCCGTGCAGTTGTACTGGATGACGCCCAAGGGCGACCGCCGACATTACGCGACCCTCGAACCGGGCAAAACCAAGCGCCAACGAACGCGCCCTGGCGCCGTCTGGCAAATCGCCGAGGCCACGGCTGGCGCCAAACCGCTCGGATATTTCCGCGTCGATGACCGCGCCGCCAAGGCCGTGGTGCCGAAATAAACCGCCGCGATTGACCGCGCAGGTGAATTAGTTGAAACTGATTGTCATCTGATCATGACGATGCGCCCATTCCTTATCCTCTGTGCTCTCTGTGCCTCTGTGATGAATTCATCCGCCACGGAAAAGCAAACGCGCCGAGCCATCGAGCGCGCCATTCCGTTCATCGAGGAAGAGGGCGTGAACTGGATTGAGAAGCGCAACTGCGTCTCGTGCCATCGCATCAACACAATGGTGTGGAGCCTGAGCTTGGCCAAATCAAAGGGCTTTGCGGTGAGCGATGAACTCGACGAATGGATCGATTGGTCGGTGAAAGCGTCGCTGGGCAAGAACGACAAAGGCAAGATTGTTGGGCACCTCAACAAGGAAGGCGTGGCGCAGATGTTGTACGGGCTGGACTTGCCCGAGGCCCAGCAGGACCGTTTAACCAAACTGCTGCCGAATGCTCAGCGCGAGGATGGCACGTGGAAATCCGGCGGCCAATTGCCCGGCCAAAAACGGCCTGCCACCGAGACGAGCATCACCTCCACCCAATGGATCGCCCTCGTGGCGGACGACAAAACCGCCGCCCGCGCGTTGCCGGCCATTGCCAAGAGTGCCCCCGGCAAAAGCACCGAATGGTACGCCCTGCAATTATTGCTGGCGGTAAAAGCGGATGACGCAAAAGCCCGCGACCAAGCGGCCAAGACGTTGCTGTCGCATCAACATAAAGACGGCGGCTGGGGCTGGCTGACCGCTGATCCCAGCGACGCCCTCGGAACCGGCCTCGCGCTGTACGCCCTGCAACGCGCCGGGCACGCGCCAAATGACAAGCCTCTCGCCAAGGCCCGCGCCTTTCTGCTGAAGACCCAACGCAAGGACGGCTCCTGGCCCGTGCGCGGCACCAAGGCCAAAAAGAAAAAGTCCGTGGAGGAAACCGCCGTCTACTGGGGCACCACCTGGGCGATCATCGCACTGGCAAACGGTTTGCCGACAGAGTAGTGAGATTGACACGGCGCAAACTTGTGTGAAAGGCCGTTTTGCCGTAGCCTCGCGTTTCTGGTTTCATGACGATTGGGCGCATCATTTTGGCGTTTTTGTTAGCCGCACAGGTTGGCTGGGCGGCGCCTCGCGGTGGCATCGATTTTGCGCGAGACATTCGGCCGGTGCTTTCGGATGCGTGCTATAATTGCCACGGGCCGGACGGGAAGGCGCGGAAGGCGAAGTTGCGGCTGGATGACCGGGCGGGGGCACTGGAGTCCGGCGTGTTGGCGGATGGCGAAATGCTCAAGCGGTTGACGAGCACGGATCCGGATTTGCAAATGCCGCCGCCGGATTCGAATCGCAACCTCAGCGACGCGGATCGCGCGAAGCTGGTGCAGTGGCTGAAGGCCGGGGCAAAGTGGCCGGAGGATGACCGGCATTGGGCGTTTGTGCCTCCGAAGCGTTCGGCGTTGCCGAAGGTGAAGGATGGCGAGTGGGGACGCAATCCGATTGATGCGTTTGTGTTGGCGCGGTTGGAAAGAGAGAGGTTGAAACCTTCGCCGGCGGCGGACAAGGCGACGTTGCTGCGGCGGGTGACATTTGACCTGACGGGGTTGCCGCCGACGATTGCGGAGCTGGATGCGTTTTTAAAGGACACCTCGCCGCGGGCGTACGAGAAAGCGGTGGATCGGCTGCTGGCTTCGCCGCGGTACGGCGAGCACATGGCGTTGGACTGGATGGAAGCCTCGCGCTATGCGGACACGGATGGCTATCAAAACGATCGCCTGCGCTACATGTGGGTGTGGCGCGATTGGCTGATCAAGGCGCTGAATGACAACGTGCCGTTTGACCGGTTTGTGACGGAGCAGATGGCGGGTGACCTGTTGCCGGACCGCAATTTTTTCACGCAGGTGGCCACGGGCTTTAACCGCAATCATCGCATCAACTCCGAAGGCGGCTCGATCCCCGACGAATGGATCGTGGAGTACGTGGCCGATCGCGTGGAGACGATGGGCACGATGTTCCTCGGGCTGACGCTCACGTGCGCGCGCTGCCACGATCACAAGTACGATCCGGTCGGCCAAAAGGATTTTTATCGGCTGTTCGCGTTCTTCAACAACATCGCCGAGGCCGGGCTGGGGCCGAATAACGGGAACAGTCCGCCCTTTATTAAAGTGCCCAAGAGTTGGCCGAATTTATCGGCGGACGAGGCGAAATTCGTGGTGCCTGCGCCGGTGAAAATCAAAGTGGTGCAAACTTCCGTGCCGCGTCCGCAGTCCGGCGCGCCGGACACAGTGATGGTGTTGCATGAACTGGCCCAACCGCGCGACACATTTCTGTTGAACCGCGGGATGTACGATCAACCGGACAAATCCGAAAAGCTCCGACCCGCCACGCCGCCGGTGCTGGGCGCATGGAACGCCCAATGGCCGCGCAACCGCCTGGGCCTCGCGCAGTGGCTGATGGACCCGGCGCATCCGCTCACCGCGCGCGTCACGGTCAACCGCATGTGGCAACACTACTTCGGCCTTGGTCTGGTGAAGACCAGCGAGAACTTCGGCGTGCAGGGCGAGCATCCGAGTCATCCGGCGTTGCTCGACTGGTTGGCTACGGAATTCATCCGGCGCAAATGGGATCAAAAAGCGATGCACAAGCTCATCGTCACCAGCGCAACGTATCGGCAGGTGAGCCGGGTGCACCATGAACGCGATCCGGAAAACCGCCTGCTATCCCGCGGCCCTCGCAAGCGGTTGACGCCCTACGGCATTCGTGATGCAGCGTTGTTCACCAGCCGCCTGATGAACGGTCAGATTGGCGGGCCCTCGGTGAAACCCTACATGCCGCCGGGGATTTGGCGCAGCATCTCCAATGCCTCCTACAAACAGGACAAAGGCGACAAGCTTTACCGGCGCGGCATGTACACCTACTGGCGCCGCACCGTGCCGCCGCCCACGATGATGGCCTTCAACGCCGCCGCCCGCGAGGTGTGCACCGTGCGCACGGACCTAACGACCACGCCCTTGCAGGCGTTGACGCTGATGAACAACAAAACCTTCGTCGAAGCCGCGCGCTTCCTTGCCGAGCGAATGCTGCAGCAAAAAGGCAGCGCAAGCGACCGCGTGGCGTGGGCCTTTCGGACTGTAGTCAGCCGTCCGCCGACGAAGAGCGAGCTCAAACTCTTGCTCGATGACCTCGCCTTTTACGAAAAGGATTTTACCCAACACCTCGCCGAGGCCGCCAAGCTTTTGAAGGTCGGCGAAAAACCCGCCAATGCCAAGCTGCCGCCCGCGCAACTTGCCGCGTATGCACTTGTGGCCAACACCATCCTCAACCTCGACGAAGCGATTACGCAGAATTGATGCGCTCAACAAATTCATCGCCCCTCGTGCTGCCGGCATCTTGCCGGCAGAAGTTGCGTCACCGGCCTGCCGGCAAGATGCCGGCAGCACATCACGCGCCACGACTCCCTATTCACCACTCACTACTCACCCCGTCATGCTGAACGAAATCATCGCCCAACAAACCCGCCGCACTTTTCTGGAACGCGGCACGCTTGGGCTGGGCGCCATGGCGCTGGGGTCGTTGCTTAATGCGCGCAACGTGACCACCGAATGGCGCAACCGCATTGGCGGGCTGGCCGATCTGCCGCATTTTGCGCCCAAGGTGAAGCGGGTGATTTACCTGTTCCAATCCGGCGGCCCGGCGCAGATGGATTTGTTCGATTACAAACCGCACCTCGCCTCGCGTCACGGTGAGGAGGTGCCCGAATCCATTTATCCAGCCGAACGAAAGACCACGATGACCGCCGGTCAAAAGTCGTTCCCGTGCGCGCCGAGCACGTTGAAATTTGCGCGGCACGGACAGGCCGGCACGTGGGTGAGCGAACCGCAGCGCCACGTTGCCAAGCTCGTCGATGACATTTGCGTGATCAAGAGCATGCACACCGAGGCGATCAATCACGATCCCGCCGCGACGCTGTTCCAGACCGGCTCGGTCATTCCCGGCCGGCCGAGCATGGGTGCGTGGGTCAGCTACGGGCTCGGCAGCGAGAATGCCAATCTCCCTTCCTTCGTCGCCATGACCTCCAACGGCCGCGCCAAGGCCGGGCAACCGTTATACGATCGCCTTTGGGGCGCGGGTTTTTTGCCGGGCCGTTTTCAGGGCGTGAAATTTCGTGGGCAGGGCGATCCGATTCTCGATCTGTACAATCCCGCCGGCGTCACGCGCGCCCAGCGCCGGCGCATGCTCGATGCGTTGAACCAGCTCAACCGCGAACAAGCCGGCCGCTTCAATGATCCCGCCATCGCCACGCGCATTGCGCAGTACGAGCTGGCCTTCCGCATGCAAATGAGCGTGCCGGAATTGATCGACGTGAAGAGCGAGCCGCAGCACATCCGCGACATGTACGGCCCGGACGTCACCGTCCCCGGTCGCTACGGTTACAACTGCCTGCTCGCCCGTCGCTTGGCCGAGCGTGGGGTGCGGTTCATTCAGCTTTATCACCGTGGTTGGGATGCCCACGGCAACACGCCCAAGCAAATCGGCGTGCAATGCCGCGACACCGATCAACCCACCGCCGCCCTGTTGCGCGACCTCAAGCAACGTGGCATGCTCGACGACACCCTCGTCATTTGGGGCGGCGAATTCGGCCGCACGATTTACTGCCAAGGCAAACTCACCCAGACCACCTACGGCCGCGATCATCACCCCAACTGCTTCACCTACTGGCTGGCCGGCGGCGGTGTGAAGGGCGGTCTCACCTACGGCTCCACCGACGATTACAGCGTCAACGTCGCCGAAAATCCCGTGCACGTCCACGACCTGCAAGCCACCATCCTGCACCAACTCGGCATCGACCACGAACGCCTCACCTACCGCCACCAAGGCCGCGACTTCCGCCTCACCGACGTGTTTGGCAAAGTGGTGAAGGACGTGTTGGCGTAGACGCAGTGGTGACATGACATCCATTGGCCTTGCCGTGGCGTGAGGCATGTGTTTACTCACGGGAAATGTTCCTGCGGTTTCTACTCTTGATCCCGGCAATTCTTGGGCCCGATTTGATGCTGGCCGATTTAAAGACCGGTTTTGAAAAGGCCAAGCCGGGCGAAATTCGTGAGTTGAAAACCGCCGCCGGCGTTTGGACTGCCGCGGCGGGGCATGCGGAGGTGACGGCGGGGTATCATTACACGGGCAAGCAGTGCCTGCATATTTTTGGTGGCAAGGAGCGGATGATCGAGTTCACGCCGGCGGCAACAATCAAGCTGCCGGGCAAGCTGGTGTTTCAGGCGGAACGCTGGACTTCGCGTAATCCGTTTCAGTTTCGCATTGAGGAACGCGTGAAGGGCAAGTGGGTGGAACTCTTCAATGGCGATCGCGCGGTGATCGTGGGCCGGGCATTCAAGTCGCGTGTGTCCATTCCGCTCACGCGCCATCCGGAGCGGTTGCTCTTTACCTGCACCAGCCCGGAACGCTCGGGCATTCTGATCGACGACATCGCGCTGCTGCCGGCCGGTCCGGCCAAGATCGCGGAAGTGACGGTGGAGCCCGTGCAGGTACCGGTGCTTATCGGGCAAACGGCTAATCCGCTCCTGCGGGTGCGCCTTGATGTGACCGGTTCGCTCAAGCCGATTGCCTTTGCCAATACGCAGGTGTCCATCGGCGGCACGATTACGGATGCGGATCTCGAATCGGTCGAATGGCTTTCCACTGGCCATTCGCCCAATTTTACTGATCCCCAGCCAATCGCCAAAGCACCCGGAATGAAGGGCGGGGTGATTCCGTTGCGCGGCAAACATCCGCTCGCGGAAGGTGCGAATTATTTTTGGCTCTCAGTCAAGCTCACCGACAAGGCCAACATTGATCACACCATCCGCGCATCGTGTTCCGTGCTCAATTTTTCCAACGGCACCGCGCACAAGCTACAGCCGATTGCGCCGCTCACCCATCGCCTCGGCGTGGCCGTGCGCTTGGGCGGGCAGGGCGGTGTGCACACCAGTCGCATCCCGGGGCTGGCCACCACGCCTAAGGGAACATTGATCGCCGTGTACGATCTGCGCCATCGCAGCGGGGGTGATCTGCCGGGCGACATCGACGTNGGCATGTCGCGCAGNACCGATGGNGGNCNGACNTGGGANCCGACNCGCACGATCATGGACATGGGNNNTGATNCCAAGTGGCNNTACGANGGCATNGGNGATCCNGCGGTNCTGGTGGATCGCAACACNGGCACGATNTGGGTGGCNGCCACTTGGAGNCATGGCAANCGNTCNTGGNNTGGNTCCGGNCCCGGGATGAANCCNGAAGAGACNGGCCANTTCATNCTNGTNCGCAGCGATGACGACGGCAAGACGTGGTCCAAGCCCATCAACATTACTTCGCAGGTGAAAAAGCCGGAGTGGTGTTTTATTTTGGCCGGGCCCGGCAAGGGCATCACCATGGCTGACGGCACACTGGTGTTTGCCGCGCAATATCAGGATCCGCCCGACAAGCGCCGTCTGCCGCACAGCACGATCATTTATTCCAAGGATCGCGGCAAGACGTGGACCGTGGGCACGGGCGCGTTTGACGACACCACCGAGGCGCAGGTGGTGGAAATTGAGCCGGGCGTGTTGATGCTAAACTGCCGTTACAACCGCCAGAGCGCCCGCGTGGTGATGGTGACGCGTGACCTCGGCAAGACATGGACCGAGCATCGTACGCATCGCAAAGCGCTCATCGAGCCACGCGCCTGCATGGCCAGCCTGATGAGTATCGACGCCGAACGCACCGGCAAGCCAGGCCCGCGCCTGCTCTTCTCCAACCCCAACAGCACAGCTTCGCGCAAGCACATGACCATAAAAGCCTCGGGTGACCGCGGGCTCACGTGGCCCGAAGGCTCCCAACTTCTGCTCGATGCGTGGGGAAGCGCGGGCTACTCGTGCCTGTCGATGATCGACGACGAAACCGTCGGCATCCTCTACGAAGGCAGCCGCGCCCACATGACCTTCCAGCGCGTCAAGCTGGCGGATATCGGCAGTGCCGCTTCATCACAAAAAGAAAGCACCAGCCGGCAGTCGAATGGGCGGCTGTTGGTGTCCGAGGGCCTCACGAAAAAGTCTCAATTTAGATTTCGCTGCGCCGGGGAATTCAGCAGGCGCAATCTAAATTGGCCGCAACCCAAGCCATGACGCGCCGGGAAAAATTTGAGCAGGACGGATTCGTCGCGGTGAGCAAATTTTGCGGCGGCGAGGAGCTGGACGATATTGAGGATGCTTTGCGCCGTTTTATCGGAGGTCGCTTGAACGCCTTGCCGCCGGAGCATGTTTTCTATGAAAACGTGAATGATCACGGCACGCTCAAGCAAATCCAGCANTTGCATGAGCACGACGAATTTTTTGGTGCATTCATGGACGGTGCGCCGCGGCGGCTGGCGGAGGAACTGCTCGGCGAGCCGGTTATGGGCAAAAATCTGCAATATTTCAACAAGCCACCTGCCATTGGGCAGGCGACTCCGCCCCATCAGGACGGGTTTTATTTCATGCTCGAGCCGTGCCGCGCTTTGACGATGTGGATGGCGCTGGATGTGGTCGACGCGGAAAACGGCTGCGTGCGTTACGTGCGAGGTTCGCACACGCGCGGCATGCGCCCGCATGGACGTACGGAAACGCTCGGCTTTTCACAGGGCATTACCGACTTTGGCCAGCCGGCAGACTCCGAAAACGAAGTGGCCTGTCCCGCCCAACCGGGCGATCTGCTGGCGCATCAAGCGCTGACCATTCATCGTGCCGACGCCAATGCCAGCACCAACCGTAATCGTCGCGCGTTGGGGTTTATTTTCTATGCCGAAAGTGCGCGTGAAAATGTTGCGGCGCATGAAGCCTATCAAGCGGAGCTCGCCACGGAATTGGCAGCAGCCGGGAAGATTTAGAATGAACAAACAAAGTAAATTACTTGTTGCCATGTTCAGCTTGCTGGGCGCAATGGCGAAAAAGAAAAAGTGAACTGGCTGAACCCAATTCGTTCAAAGTGTTTGGCAGGCATGGTCGCGTTCTTCACGGCCGTAAATGCTGAAGCAGCGGACGTTGTTCAGTTCGACCGCATCTTCGGCAGTCACATGGTTTTGCAACAAGGCCAACCGATTCCTGTGTGGGGCACGGCCAAGCCCGGTGCGAAAGTCAAAGTCACTTTGGGTGCGCAAAAACAAACCATTCAAGCCACTGCCGCTGGCAATTGGAAAACCACATTCCCCGCGCTCGAGGCCAGGGGCCAATCGCTGCGTCTCTCTGCCGAGACCACCGAGGGCAAAACCGCGCTCAACGACATCCTTGTCGGCGAAGTGTGGCTTTGTGCCGGCCAATCGAACATGGAATGGAAACTGTCGCTATCAGCCAGTGCCCGCACGGCCATCCCTGTGGCGAAGCACACGCGCTTGCGGTTCTTCAATTTCAAAGGCATCGCGCGAGGTGGCGGTGAAATTTATTCGCCGAGCCAAATTA
The DNA here is from genome assembly GCA_002721895.1 of Verrucomicrobiales bacterium. The sequence continues at coordinate 7,424 of PBLV01000028.1, read as the reverse complement.
AGCGCCTCACGCCCGGGCGTTTTTGCGATGGAAAATGGCAAACGTGCTCGCCTGAAAGTGCGGCGGCTTTTTCCGCCGTTGGCTATTTCTTCGGCCAAAAATTGTTGGCCAACCTCGATGTGCCCGTGGGCCTCATCCATGTCGCCATGGGCGGCACACCCGCCGAGGCGTGGGTGCGCCGCCAAGCGCTCGCTGCCCACCCGCAACTGGCCGCCATGACGCGCGGTAATTGGCTGGAAAACAAATCGCTCGAGCCATGGTGCCGCGGACGCGGCACTCATAATCTCAAACGCGCCTTGGCCGCCAATGAAACCATCCCCGGCGATGGTCTCGGCCCCAATAATTCATTCAAGCCGACATTTATGTGGAACGCCGCCGTGGCGCCCTTCGTCCGGCAACGGATCGCCGGCGTGCTGTGGTATCAGGGTGAATCCAACGCGGAAAGCGATTGGCGCGTGCAACAACACGATGCCGTTTTGAAAACGCTGATCACCGACTGGCGCGCTCAATGGAAGCGGCCGAATTTGCCGTTCCTCTTTGTGCAGCTCCCCGCCCTGAAACGCCCCCACTGGCCGGCTTTCCGCGCCAACCAGCAACGTGTACACAACGCCCTGGCGCACACCGGCATGGCCATCACCTTGGATCTCGGCCATCCAACGGACGTCCACCCTCACAACAAAAAGCCGGTTGGGGAACGGTTGGCATGGATTGCCGCGCAGCAGGTTTACGGAAAAAAGATCGTAACCAGAGGGCCGGTGATCGAATCGGTGGTCCGTGAGAAGGGGCGGTTGGTTTTGAGCTTTGCATCGGCCGCCAGCTTGAAAACCCGCGATGGCAAAGCGCCGACCGGTTTTGAAATTCGCGATGCCGCCGGCCAATGGCATCCGGCCTCGACGACAATCATGGAGGGCAAAATCGAATTGGAGTTGGGTAAAATCAAGGCGGCCGCGGTGCGGTACGGTTGGGTGCCGTTTCCTGAACCGCGGTTGAATTTAGTCAATGCCGCCGGTTTGCCGGTTGCCCCATTTGCGCGTGAGGTGAAGCCAGCATCCTGCCGGCGAGGCGCCGGCAGCACGGGTTCACCAAACGCCTTGTTCGGTCATTTGGGCGGTGGCTTTTTCGGCCCAACCGCGGTTGGCGGCGGGGCTGGCGGGGCTGGGGTGAAGGATTTTGCCAATCTGAATGTCGAGTCCGTTGAGTGCCTCGGCGGCACGTTTCTCGGCAAAACCGCCCACGGCGATGAGCCATTCGGGTTCAAGAATTTCCACCACGCGGCGCAGGTGCGCATCGCACGCGGCCATCAGGGGCGCGGACTCGGCGGCGGGCAGCTTGTCCGGCGTGCGATTGCGGCCGGTGTCTTCCATGAAGGCCAGCGGGCAATGGTTGATGATAAAGTGTTCGGCAAAAAATTTCTTGGGAGTGCCGAAGCGTTCGCTAAACAGGCCCCACAACCGGCGGCCGCTGACTTCGCTGCGCGTGCAGGCAAGGCCGTCGACGGGGCGTTTGGGATGTTCACGGGCGGGTTTGCCGATGGGGGCATCGATGCCGATCCAATCGCGCACAGCGGCCACCTCGCCAAAGGGCACACCCGTCTGCGCCATGCCGAAGGGGCCGGGGTTCATCCCGAGGAAAACAATTTTCTTTGGGGTGCCGCTGGCCAGACGAAGGTACTGCTCGTGCGCGGGCCACGCGTAGTCGAGCGGGTTGTAAACGTACTCGACCGGCTTAGCGAACGTGAGCGCATTACAGGCGGCACTCAGCTCGCGCGCGGCGGTGATGATGTCATTGATGGCCATGGGCGGGCGCATTCAATCCGGAATTTTCACAAACGTAAACTTAATGAAATTAACAGGACTCATTGCGGCGCCGCATACGCCGTTTAACGCGGACTTTTCGCTGAACTTGGATCGTGTGCCGGATCAGGCAGCGCACTTGGCCGCCCACGGCGTGACCGGCACCTTTGTCGCGGGCACAACGGGCGAAAGCCATTCGTTATCCACCCCGGAGCGCATCGAGATTTTCAGCGCCTGGGGCGAGGTGGCGCGGGCAAATGGCGTGCAGTTCATTGCGCACATTGGTCACAATAATTTGCCGGANGCNCNGGCNTTGGCNNCCGCNGCGCGNGAAGCNGGNGCNGATGCCNTCAGCGCNATGGCGCCGAATTTTTTCAAGCCAGCCGATGCGGCGGCCTTGCTGGATTGGTTTCAACGCATCGTGGAACCGGCGGCAGGGATGCCGTTTTATTTTTATGACATCCCAGGCTTTACCGGCGTGACGATTGATACGGCCGAGTTCGTGCAACGCGCGACGGAGGCGTTGCCCGGCTTTGTGGGCGTCAAATACACCAACCCCGATTGCGAACAGCTCGAGCGCATTTTGGCCATGGACAACGCGCCGGACATGTTGTGGGGCTGCGATGAAAAGCTGCTCGATGGTTGGGAGCTGGGTTGTCGCGGAGCCATCGGCAGCAGTTATAATTTTTCCGCCGGAATATATCATCGGGTGATGGAGGCACATGCGGCGGGTGATCTGGAGACGGCTTGCGAATGGCAGGCCCGTTCGTTGAAAATGATCGAGACCATTGCCGGGCACGGCTACATGCACTCGGCGAAGGCCGTGATGGGAATGGCCGGTGTGGACTGCGGCCCGGCCCGGCCGCCCTTGCCGCCGGGAAGTGATACGGACCGGGAAAAACTCCGCAGCGAGTTGGAGGCAATCGGCTTTTTTGATTGGATCAATGAACGCGCAACGACGAGCTGAACTGATCGCGACCTATCGCGACGGGTTGCTGAAGGACACGCTGCCGTTTTGGCTGCCGCGGTGCGTGGACGAAGAGCACGGCGGGTTCATGATCGCGCGGGATCGGGACGGCAGCCTGCTGGATACGGACAAGGGTATGTGGCAGCAGTGCCGGTTCACCTGGCTGCTGGCCACGCTGTACAATACCGTGGAGCCGCGCGAGGAATGGCTGGCGGCGGCGCGGCATGGGCTGGAGTTTATTGAGCGGCACGGCTTTGATGCCAGCGATGGTGATGGCCTAATGTGGTTCCACGTGACGCGCGAAGGTGCGCCGATTCGCAAGCGGCGGTATTTTTTCACGGAGACGTTTGGCGCGATTGCCTATGCGGCGTGCGCGAAGGCAACGGGCGAGGCTCGCTTGGCGGATCGGGCGCGTGCGATTTATGCGCGGGCCAAGGCGGGGTTTGCCAATGAGGTGACACCGAAATTCACCAACACGCGGCCGGCCAAGGGGATGGGGGTGCCAATGATTTCATTGGCGACGGCGCAGGAACTGCGCGCTTGCTTGGGCGATGATTCGTTTAATACGGATATCGACGCGTGCATCGAGGAGATTCAATGTGACTTCGTGAAGCCGGATCTCGAGTGCGTGATGGAAACCGTCGGCCCGAATGGCGAAGTGCTCGATCATTTTGACGGCCGCCTTCTCAATCCCGGCCATGCCATTGAGGGCGCGTGGTTCATTTTGAATGAGGCGCGCAATCGCGGGAACGATACAGCGCTCATCGAGCTGGGCTGCAACATGATCGACTGGATGTGGGCGCGAGGATGGGATGAGGAGCATGGCGGCATTCTTTATTTCCGCGATGTGCACGGCAAACCGGTGCAGGAGTACTGGCACGATATGAAATTCTGGTGGCCGCACAACGAGACGATCCTCGCCACATTGCTGGCGCATTTATTGACGGGCGATTCGCGCTACGAACAAATGCACCGCCAAGTTCACGACTGGGCTTACGCCCATTTCCCGGACGCCGAACACGGTGAATGGTACGGATACCTCCACCGCGACGGCCGCATCTCGGTGCCGCTCAAGGGCAACCTCTGGAAAGGGCCATTCCATCTCCCGCGCATGCAACTTTTAGCGTGGCAGTGGTTGGCGGCTGATAACCTGGCTGTGTCATAGCCATTGGCATCTCACCTGAGTTGGCTTTTAATGAGGACATCAAAGCTGCCGGTTGAGAGCGGAGCAATTACAATACAAACCCGTCCATTTATCATGAAAACAATGAAGACTATCCTCACTGTATCCCTTCTCGCCGGCGCCATGGCGATGACTGCGCGAGCTGAAAGCCCCGTGAAAAAGCCTGCGCCCAATCCGGCCGTGCAGGGCAACACCGCCTTTGCGCTGGATATTTACGGGCAGTTGCGCACACAGCCCGGCAATTTGTTTTTCTCGCCATATAGCATCTCCACCGCGCTGGCGATGACGCAGGCTGGCGCGCGCGGCGACACCGCGGCGGAGATGGCGAAGGTGCTGCACCTGCCCGCTCCGGCAAAAGAAGCGCACGCGGCGTTTGCGCAATTGCAGGGGCAGGTCAACGCCGTGCAGGGCAAGGGCAAGGTGCGGCTCACCGTTGGCAACGCATTGTTCCCGCACGAGAATTACAAGTTTAAGCCCGAGTACATCAGGCTGGTCACCGACCAATACGCTGCGGGCGTGGAGCCGCTGGATTATTTGCAGGACACCGAGGGCGCGCGCACGCACATCAATCAGTGGGTCGAGAAACGAACCAACGACAAAATCAAAAACCTCATCAAGCCTGGCATGCTCGATCCGCTTACGCGAATGGTGTTGGTCAACGCCATCCATTTCAAGGGCGACTGGTCCAGCCAATTCAAGCCGCGCTTCACGCGCGAACAGCCATTCCATGTAACGGCCGGCAAACGCGTGAAGACGCCCATGATGTACCAAACCACCCAGGCCCGCCTTGCGCAGACCGCCGACCTGCAAATGCTCGAGCTGCCTTATACCGGCAACGACGTCTCGATGTGCATCCTGCTGCCGCGCAAGGTCGACGGCCTTGCCGCTCTGGAAGCTAAGCTCGACGCCAAGCTGCTGGGCCAGCTCACCGCTCAGGCACGCCAGATGAAAGTGCGCGTGACGCTGCCGAAATTCAAAATGACCTCCGAGTTTCGCCTGCGCAACGTTTTGGAAAAACTCGGCATGAAGCTCGCCTTCTCGCGCAACGCGGACTTCTCCGGCATGGACGGAACGCGCAACCTGTACTTGTACGACGTCGTCCACAAGGCCTTTGTGGACGTCAACGAAGAAGGCACCGAGGCGGCGGCGGCTACGGGCGTGATCATCAATACCCGCTCCGCGCCCATCCTGCCCAATTTCCGCGCCGACCGGCCTTTCCTGTTTCTCATCCGTGATAAAACGACCGGCAGCATTCTTTTTCTCGGCCGGTATGCGCAGCCGGTGAAGTAAAATCGCTGACAGTCATTGGCCTTGATCCAGTGAGCGTGTGGTCGATAATTTTTCACCATGAGAATCGCGCGTGCTACATTCGCCTTCGGGGTGGGGTGCTTTTTCTTGAGCCAAACCCTGTTGGCAGTGGATCCCCCCGTCGTGCCTCAGCCGCCGGTGCAATTCACGATGGTCGATACCGGCAAGTCGCCGTATCCGCTCAATGACCGCAAGGACCTCAGCCTGAACACCGGCGGCGCCAAGCTCGTCTGGGCCACGGCTGATCAGGCGCGCGGAAAAAACTAGATTCCCGTGAAAACAATTCTTCTGGCAACGTTACTGGCGTTTACCGTTTCCGGCGCGGAGCGGTTGACAGTTCTCAATTACAACGTGTTTAACAGCCATCGCGGAGGGCGGAGTTATGCGGATTGTGTGAAGTGGGTGAATTCGGTGAAGCCCGACATTGCGGGGTGGCAGGAGTTGGTGGGGTGGAATGAGGCGAAGCTCAAAAAGTTTGCAGTGGACTGGAAGCATCCGCATGCGGCGGCGTTGAAGGGCGGCGGGTATAATATTGGGCTGACGAGCAAGACGCCGATTGAGGTGGTGGCGCGGCAGACGCGAGGTTTTTGGCACGGGTATCTGCATTGTCGGACGGCGGGGCTGGATGTGATTGTGTGCCACCTGTGGCCGGGCGGGGTGCGGCAGCAGATGGGGGAGGCGAATCAATTGCACGCGCTGGTGACAAAGCTGCACAAGGAAGGGCGTGAGGTGATTTTGATGGGCGACTTCAATGCGCACGCAGCCAGCGACAAGGCGTGGCTCGATCGGCAGCAGCCGTTGCTGGATCGGCGCGGGCCGGGCGATGCGAAAAAGCGTCCGGAGGATCGATTTATTGTTGAGGGCAAATACACGTTCCCGATCATGAACCGCATTTTTGAGGCGTCGTTGCGCGACTTGGTGCGGGATGAGTTCGACAAAAAACATCCGAAGCCGACTTACGAACAGGGGCTGACGCTCGGTTCGTTCCCGTCGCGCGTGCTGGGGCACGTGAACAAGCCGGAAGTGCAGCGCGGGTTTCTCGAGCGCATTGATTTTATCCTCACCACGCCGGGCTTGGCCAAGCGCTGTGTTTCTGCGAAGGTGATCCGTGAACCGGCAGTGTTGGAAACGATCAGTGACCATTATCCGGTGATCGCAATTTTCAAAAAATGAGAACGTACATTCAAACAGTTATTCTCGCGCTGACGTTGGCCACTTCGGCACTGGCGGGTGATTACGCGGTGGTGGTGTCCCAAGCCACGCGGGCTAACAAGGACTGGCGGCCTGTGGTGCAGGCGCTCATCGAAAAACACGATGCAAAGTTGATCACGCACAAAGGCGACGTGGCCGGGGCACTGGGCAAACTGCGCGGGCAGTTCCCACGGTACACCTGTTTTGTGGCCACGCCAAAGGAGGCGACGGGCGCGTATGTGGCGCGGGTGCATCAGCTCACGCGGCAACTGGATGAGGATCCGTACACGGACACATTTTGGGGCATCCTCACCGGGTACAACGCGGCCAACGCGCTGGCGATTGCCAGGCACAGCAAGCCGCTAACGGTGCGCAAGGTGGCGTCCGGCACGGAGATCGCGCTGGAGTGCGTGACGGAGGGGTTGTGGTATGATGAGCTGGTGAAGAACAAACACGTGCGCAAGCGCCCGGGCGGCAAGGCGGAGCTGCTGCGCGGTCCGGACGACACGACCGAAGCGTTCACCAAGGTGCTCACGGACTATCAGCCGGATTTGTTCATCACCTCCGGGCACGCCACCGAGGCGGGTTGGCAGATTGGCTTTCGCTATCGCAATGGATTTTTGAAATCGAAGGGCGGTCAAATGTTCGGCGAGAACACGCGGCGCGAGCGGTTCGAGATCAAGTCGCCGAACCCCAAGGTATACCTGCCGATCGGCAATTGTCTAATGGGTAACATCAACGGGCCCGACGCGATGGCGTTGGCGTGGATGAATGACGTGGCCGTGATGCAGATGCTCGGCTACACCAAGCCCACGTGGTTCGGCTATCAGGGCTGGGGCGTGCTGGATTATTACGTGGAACAGCCCGGGCGCTACACGCTCACCGAGGCGTTCTTCGCCAACAACCACGCGCTGATCCATCGCCTGCGCGATTCCGCCACGCCGCAGCGCGACCTGCGCGGGCTGGCGTTCGACCGCGATGT
>PBLV01000027.1 GCA_002721895.1 Verrucomicrobiales bacterium | reverse complement strand
GATGGCAATTACGCCGGCTGTATTTTTGCGCAGGATTGCAGCTGGCTGACCTTCCGAGGCGTCGAGGCGCGCAATTACAATGGCGACGGTTTCAGCTGGCAGATTTGCCACGACGTGGTGGTGGAGGGTTGCCATTCGCACGGCCACGCCGGGCTGGGGCTGCACCCGGGCAGCGGCAGCCAGCGCCCGGTGATGCGCGGCAACCGGCTGGAGCGCAACAGCATCGGCATCTTTTTTTGTTGGGGCGTGCGGCACGGGCTCGCGGAGAAAAATGTGAACATCGAAAACGACATCGGCATTTCCATCGGCCATCGTGACACGGATAATTTTATCATTGGTAACGATGTGCTACGCAGCAAACGCGGGGGCATCGTTTTCCGGCCGGACAATCGCGGCAAAGATTTCGGCCCGCACCGCAATCGAGTGGAGAAAAACCGCATCGTCGATAGCGGCAATGAGGCGGGCATCGCCGTGGACGTGCGCGGCAACATCCGCGACATCCTCCTGCGCGGAAATCAAATCCGCGAAACCCGCGGCGCGCAGAAACGTGTCGGCATCCACGTGGGCAAGGAGACGAAGGACGTGACGCTGGATGGCAACAAGATTGAAGGCTTCAAGGTGCCAGTAGTGCGGGAGAAATAATTTTCAATTATCACTTCCCGCCGACCAAGCCCTTTAATTCATAAAGGTCCACCTGTTTGCCTTGGGCGTGCCAGAGTTGGTTGGCTTTGCCGGGCACGAATGCGAAGCCTTCAAGATGCATCTTCGTTTCCTGAATGGGCCAGACGCGAGTGGGTTGCTGGATGGTGTCGGTGAGCTTCTTGGGAATGTCGAACTCGAAGAGGCCATCCATGTTGCCAAAGGTGTGGATGGTGTAGAGCTTGTTGCCGACGACGCGGATGCCCTGCGAAAAGTGCATGGGCTTGGGGTAGCGCAGGATGCCGTCGCGGGTGAGCTTGCCGTCGGCGAGGCGGTAGCGATGGATGCCCAGGTCGCTGAGGTCGCCCACCCACAGATGGGTGCCGTCGAAGCAGACGGGGTCGATCCACTTGACGTCCTTCGTGATGTCCCACGTTTGGATGACCTTGAAATCCTTCGCGCGAATCTTGGCGATGATGGACCGGTTTTGCGTGGGGTCGGATTTGCCGTCGACGACCGCGTGATTGAGGAAGCCGCCCCAAAGAAAACCGTCGCGGTAATGAATGGCGCCGAGATGGTTGACGCCTTTCACGGTGATGGTTTTCTGCTCAATGAGTTTCCAGTTTTTGTCGAACCGGCAAAGCGTCTTGGCATTGGCGCCGTAGAAGAATTGTTTGCCAATGGCCAGACCTTGGGTGGCGGCACCGGCCTTTAGAGGCTGTTGTTTTAACAGGGTTGCCGTTTCCTGTTTTGGCGCGCCAATGGCGGCAGTGGCACCGAGGAGAAGAATCAAGGATTGTAGTTTCATGTGGCTGAGTTCGCGATATGGTGAATGTGCTGCCGGAAATGGCAAAGTCATTTTTCAACTGCTTCATCTGGGAAACATGAAGGGCACAGGGAGAAACCTTCCCCCCTGTGCCCGGATGATGAATTGAGATTTAAACTACCAACTCGGTGAGGAGTTCATCCCGGCGGGTGCGTGCTTCATGCAGGTCGCGGGTATGCAGGCTGCGGCGAATGCGGCGCTTGGTGTAGTCGGGCAGGTGGAGGGTGTAATGGAGCCACCAAGTGCCGTGGTTGTTCCATAGATGGTGGTTGGGGTTTTCCGGGTCAATCCGGAGCGACGGGGTCGCGGTTGCGGTGCTCATAATGCGTTTCCTTTCGTCAACGCATCAGGGGTTCCGGAAATGATTAAACGCCGACTGGACATCAGGCGGCATTTCGTTTCCGCGGAGTTTTGTTCATGGGCATATGCCCCGCTCATCGGAAGGCGATTTGTGGTTCGCCGACCAAGGCACCTTGGCTTTGCTCCGTTGCCAGGTTGCCAGACCCCGGCTGGGGTCGTTCCTGATGCAGGTGGAAAATGACACGAACTGACAGACACAGCAAACGGAATTTTTGTCATATCTAACACCGATAAACCGCTCAGGTTACTCATGATGAAACTCATTGTCCGTCCGCTTTTTGACAGCGCCAAGCGAAGCGTGACGGGTTGGGAATTGTTTGACGGGGGAAAAGTTTTTTTGCTCCAGCGTTCTGAGAATTTCATCACAAAAAAACACGTTCCGATTTTTGCGCGGATAAGCATGAAAGGTTTGAGCTTGTTTGCGCTCGGGCGGGTGGTACAACGCCGGGACTCATGAGGTTGATGGCGATATTTTTTTGCGTTGTGGTGTCGGGCATGGCGACGGAGACTTCCCCGACGCCGCTTTTTGACGGGAAAACGTTCAAGGGCTGGGAAGGCAACGAGAAGTTTTTCCGCATCGAGAAGGGCGCAGTTGTGGGGGGGAACCTGAAGTCACGCATCCCGCGCAATGAGTTTCTTTGCACGAAGCGAACGTACAAAAACTTTGTGCTCACGCTGGAGGTGAAACTGCGGGGCGGGCCGCGGGCGAATGCCGGCATCCAGATACGCACCAAGCGCATCCCGAATCATCACGAGGTGATCGGTTACCAGGCGGACATGGGCCAAGGTTGGTGGGGCAGCCTTTATGATGAATCGCGCCGGCGGACGATGTTGGCGAAGGCAGACCCGGCGGTGATCAAGAAGGTGCTGAAACCGGATGACTGGAACAAATACGTGATTCGCTGCGAGGGGCCACGCATTCGTTTGTACCTCAACGGCACGTTGACGGTGGATTACACGGAGAAAGACCCGAAGATTCCGCTGGAGGGACTTATTGGACTGCAAATTCACAGCGGGCCACCAAGCGAGGCTTGGTATCGTGAGATACGGATCCAAGAGCTGAAATGATTGTCGGGCAACGGCAATCCGTGAACTGAAAAGGCACCAGTCGAAGGAGGAGTTTTTCACTTGCGTCCCCGAAAGGGGATTGGGTTTTGGGTGTTTACCATTGGGAAGGGCACCGCCTGCGTTGAATGTTTGGAAGTCACGGCCAGCTGGCCAAGGACGCAAAGCCGTGACGCAGTTGTTTACACTTCTTTACAGATTTATGTGAACCTTTCACCTGTAAATCACGTCTATACCGGTAAGCAACCCTCCCAAGCCTTGGGGGGAATGTCGGGAGGATAATAGATGGGCTGATGGGCCACTTGAGTTTCAGAATCAAACTGCTCCTTGCGCTGATGACGGTTGTTGCCGGCGTCACGGCAGTGGCCTTGTGGGTAACGGAGCGGCAGGTGGCGGTGGCCCACGACCGGCTGTTTCGTGAGCACGTCTCGGCGCAACTGAAGTATCTTCCTCGCGAGCAAGAAGCGCGGCTGGGTGTGGCGCGCGGACAAAGCCAAGCCTTTGCGGAGCTGGATGCAGTGCGCTTGGCGGTGGAGGAGCACGATGGGACAACATTGTTCCGGTTGGCACGGCAGCAGCTTGAGCCCATGCTTAACGAGGCCTTCTCAGATCTGGCGGCGCAACTGGAGGCCGAGCGTTTGCACGCGATGCGGATGGAGATGAAGCGCCGCGTGGCGGGCCAACTGGCGGAGTTGGCGCGCGTTTTGGATGGAGATGCAGCCGGGGCCCAACCGAGGGTGGCTCCGTCAAATGAAAAGCCGGAGGGTTACTTGGGGGACTTGTCGCGGTTGGATCTGGTGGGATTGATGTCTCGCGCAGGGAAAGGACTCCAAGGCAGCGCGGGGAAACGCCTGCGCGTGATGGCGGAGGGTTTGGAACGATTGCCGATCGCGCCTCCCGTGCCGGCTAGTGCGGTGGTTGCGGATCAGCCACGCTTGGCTCGTATGTCTCAGCCCAATGGCAATGGACCCCGAAGGCTTGTGCGCCGCCGCTCGCCCTTGCTGGCGGACTTCATGGTGTTTGTGGGGGAACAAGGCGACGTGTTGGAAGTTTCGCGCGGTTACTTCCAAGGTTTGCGGGCAAAGTTCAGGGAACAACTGGAGGCGCACATCACTAAGATTGTGGATCTGGATCGGCAGCAGGTGGGTTATTTCTCGGTGGAAAACGGCGGGCGCACCATGCTGGCGGAGGTGGTTTTTACGCCGGTGTACGGGCTGGGGAGTAACCGAAAGGTGGGAACATTCGTGCTCGGATTCCCCTTTGCAGACCTGGCGGAACAAATGATCCAGAAGATGGGCCAAATGCACAACGGAATCTGGCTGGAGGGCCAAATGCATTCCAAGACGATTCCCGCGGAGGCCCAAGGCCGCTTGGCAACATGGCTCAAATCGAGGGTTGGGAGGGAAATCCAACCGCCGGGGCCGGATCATCTCGAAATGAGTCAGGAAGCCGATCCAATGTTGGTCAATGTGGACGGGATGCCGCACCGGGTCTTTTTCGCGCCACTCAACGCGGGGTCCACGCTTCCAGTGGCCTACAAAATCGGCCTCTACTCATGGGCGGGCACTCTGGAAACACAAGCGGAGTTGCGCGACCAGATTCTGCTGACGGCGGGATTGTTGGGCTTGGGCACGCTCGGGATTGGCTGGCTGATAGCCTTGGGCATGACCAAACCCATCCGGCGTTTGTACAAAGCCACGGAGAGGCTGATCCGAGGCGACTACGAGGTTCGCGTGCCAGTGCGATCCAAGGATGAAATTGGCCGCTTATCCCAATCATTTAACGAAATGGCTGAAAGTATATCGTTAAAGGAGCGTTATCGAAGCGCCTTGAACAAAGTTGCCGATGAGGAGGTTGCGGACGAATTGATGGCTGGCAATGCGACTTTGGGTGGGAAAACGAGGCGAATGACAGTGCTTTTCTGTGATATTCGTCGTTATACGGAAATCACGGCCGAGATGGCACCCGAAGAGGTGGTGGCGCTACTCAACGAACACATGACAGCTTTGACGCGTGTGGTGCATGAACATGGCGGCGTGGTGGACAAGTTTGTGGGCGACATGATCATGGCCGTATTCGGGGCGCGGAAGACGGATCCGGAGGCTCCTTCCCGGGCGGTGGCCTGTGCTCGGCACATGATTGCCGAACGGCGGGTGCTGAACTTGTTGACCGGGCGAAACATAAACGTGGGTGTGGGGGTTGCCACGGGGGAGATGTTGGCGGGGTTCATGGGATCGGAAGATAGGCTGAATTTCACGGTCATCGGGCGCGGGGCGAATTTGGCCAGCAGGCTTTGTGCAATGGCTGGGCCGATGGAATTGCTGGCCGACGAGGAGACCTGCGAATCGGCCAAGGAAGGGCGCGATGCGCAGCCCATGCCGCCAGTGGAGATCAAGGGATTTAACGACCTTCAGGCAGTTTATCGGCTCGGCGTGAACGACGTAAAATTTGAGCCGGCCAAGGATCCAGAAAGTCAACCGACAAACGTTGATTCCAGGACCGTGAATGCCCGGCAAGAAAATGCTCTCGTAGTCGAGCGTTTCTCGGCCTAAAATGGGCTTTCTTGGCAAGAAAAATCACCCAGTTTTTTGGGGGAATCGCATCGACTTTTTTCGCAAAAATGTTACAATGCTTCGAATGGTTGGCGCGGGGGACGCGTCGAAGGGGCTAAACGAAAATCCAGCCGAGTCATGATCAAAATTTTAGGTGACAAGTATCGGTTCTGCGACGGCGTATCGCGGCGTAGTTTTCTGCAAGTCGGCGGCCTGACTTTGGGCGGCCTTTCGCTGCCGCAAATTTTGAATGCGGAGCAGCAGCAAGGCATTCGCAATAATCACAAGGCGATCATCAACATCTTCCTGCCCGGCGGCCCTCCGCACCAGGACATGTGGGACCTCAAGCCCAATGCGCCGAAGGAGATTCGCGGTGAGCTAAATGAAATTTCCACGAACGTGCCGGGCATTCGCATTGGCGAGCTGTTCCCGCGCATGGCGAAGATGATGGACAAGTTCACCGTCATCCGCTCGATCGTCGGCGCGAACGGCGGCCACGATGCGTGGCAGTGCCAGACCGGTCGCGACTCGAAGAGCAATCAGCCCGCCGGCGGTTGGCCGAGCATGGGCTCGACGCTCAGCAAACTTTATGGCAGCGCCAAGGTCGGCGTGCCGCCCTTCGTCGGCCTTGCGCCGAACACCGGCCACCGGCCGTGGGGCGACCCCGGCACCCCCGGTTTCCTCGGGCCGGCGCACAGCCCGTTCCTGCCGAACAAGGATGGCAACGCCAAGGAGGACATGCGCCTCAACGGCCTCACTATCGACCGCCTCGGCAGCCGCAAGAGTTTGCTCAACAGCTTCGACACGCTGCGGCGTGACGTGGACAACAAGCGCATGATGGAAGGCCTCGACGCCTTTAACCAACAGGCGCTCGCGATGCTCACCAGCAGTCGTCTGGCCGATGCGCTCAATCTCGAGAAGGAAGATCCGAAGCTGCGCGACCGTTACGGGCGCGGCACGGCCAAGAAACAGGCCGACGGCTCGCACAAGTTGCTAGATGATTTCCTGCTGGCCCGCCGGCTTGTCACCGCCGGCGCGCGTTGTGTCACCCTCGCTTTCAGCCGGTGGGATTGGCACGGCGGCAACTTCAACCGCGCGCGGCAGGATATGCCGATGCTCGATCAGGGCCTCACTGCGCTGGTCGATGACCTCCACGCCCGCGGCATGGAGAAGGATGTCAGCGTTGTGGTCTGGGGCGAATTCGGCCGTACGCCGAAGGTCAACACCAAGGCCGGCCGCGACCATTGGCCGAAACTGTCCACCGCCGTGCTGGCCTGCGGCCAGATGAACCACGGGCAGGTGATCGGCGCCAGCGACAAGCACGCCGCTGAGGCGGTCGATCGCCCGGTGCGTTTCAGTGAAGTGTTTGCCACGCTCTACACCAGCATGGGTATCAACGTCGAAACCACCACCGTGCCGGATCTCTCGGGTCGTCCGCGGTTCCTCGTGGATCCGGGCCGCAAGCCGTTGCCGGAGGTCATCAGCTAATGAGTATTTAATAACCGGGGACGACCCGTTGGCCGCCCCGCAACATAGAAGGGGAAAACAATGCTAACGTTCAGCGGAGAATCCACCGGGCGCTTTTGCGACGGTGTGTCGCGGCGCAACTTTCTGCAGGTCGGCTCACTCGGCTTTGCCGGTCTCACTTTGCCCAACCTTTTGCGGGCCAAGGACGCCGCCACCAAGGCTGGCACGCCGCTCAACAACAAGTCCGTCATCTGGATCTGGCTTTCCGGCGGCGCCACGCACGTGGAGACGTTTGACCCGAAGATGACCGCGCCGAGCGAGTACCGCAGCGTCACTGGCGAATGCAAAACGCCCATTCCCGGCGTCACCATCGGCGGCACCTTTCCGCAGATTGCCAAGTGTGTGGACAAGATGGCGCTCGTGCGCTCCTTCGCCCACGGCAGCAGCAGCCACCGCACCGGCACCACACTGGTGATGACCGGTTACAACGACCGCAACAACATGAAGCCCTCTCTCGGCTCCATCATCACCAAGGCCCGCGGCACCACCCATCCGGGCACCGGCATGCCCACCTACGTGCGCATTGGCAGCATCCGCAGCGACGGCGGCGGCTGGCTCGGCGCCCGTTACCAGGCCATGAGCCCTAGCGGCCAGGCGCGCAAGGACATGACCGTCAGCGTGGACAACGACCGCTTCGGCGCCCGGCGCGGGTTGCTCGACAGTCTCGACACCATCAACCGCAACATCGACCGCACCGGCCAAATCGAGGGTCTCGACGGCTTTGAACAACAGGCCTTCAACCTCGTACTCGGCGACGCCAAGGACGCGTTTGACGTGAAGAAGGAATCCGCCAAGACCCGCGCCCGTTACGGTGGCCGCTTTGGCGAACAGCTCCTGCTCGCCCGCCGTTTGTGCGAGGCCGGCGCCGGTTTTGTGAATCTCAACTACGGCGGCTGGGACATGCACAGCAACATCGCCCGCAGCCTCAAGAGCCGCTCGCCGCAAATGGATCAGGGCATCTCTGCCCTCATTGAGGACCTCGACGAACGCGGCATGCTCGACGACACGCTCGTTATCATCACAGGCGAATTCGGCCGCACCCCGCGCGTCAACAAGCGCGCCGGACGCGACCACTGGGGCCGCCTCTGCACCCTCGCCCTTGCCGGCGGCGGCCTGCGCATGGGCCAAGTCATCGGCAAATCCTCCGCCAAGCTCGAGGTGCCCACCGAGCGCCCTATCCATCCGCAGGACCTCATGGCCACCATCTTCCACATGTACGGCCTCAGCCCCAAGCTGCAGTTCACCAGCCCGCAAGGCAGGCCTACCTACATGGTCGAAAACGGTAGGCCGATTAAGGAGCTCATTTAGGTAACGGTTCGCAGTTTTCGGTCGGGACAGCGATTAAAGAATTGCCCCGGAGGGGCAAACGAGAATAGCCCAGCACTTCAGTGCTGGGAAATCGGTGTGGAATCAAATCCAGTCCCGGAGGGACGGCTGAAACAATCGCAAGCCTTCAGCCGTCCCTCCGGGACTTTTGCATTTCTCTGACCGCGAAACCCAGCACTGAAGTGCTGGGCTATTATCACTCGTCCCCTCCGGGGCCGGCAGAAGGATGGCAGCGCAGAAAATGATTGAGCGCCCTTTGGAGTGCGCCGGCAGAGCGCAGCGGCGACGGCGCTTTCGCCAGCCGGTCGTCCCACAAAGCGGTGTCGCGCTGCGCTTGCCACCGAACTCCAAAAGCCGTCAATCCCTGAATGACCACCACCGTCCACTCGTCAAAATAGCTGACGAATCGCAGCGCCGGACGAGCGTTGCAATTTACGGTTTTACACCACCAACCCACGGGGACATCATGATTAAAATCCAAGGCAAATCCACCGGCGACTTTTGTGACGGGCAATCGCGGCGGGACTTCCTGCAGATTGGCGCGCTGGCCATGGGCGGCATGGCGTTGCCGGACTTGCTGCGCGCGGAGGATGCGCTGGGCAGTGCCGCGCAAAAGCAGAAAAGCATTATCATGATTTACCTGCCGGGCGGCCCGAGCCACACGGACATGTGGGACATTAAGGACCGCGCCAGCCGGGAATACCGCGGCGAGTTCACCTCCATCCCCACCAGCGTGCCCGGCGTGCGCGTGTGCGAACATTTCCCGAAGCTCGCCAAGCTGTGGCAGGACTGCACGTCCATCCGCTCCACCGTAGGCCAGGCCAATGACCACAATTCCTTCCACTGCATGACCGGCCGCACGCGGCGCAGCGCGCAGCCTACCGGCGGCTGGCCCAGCATCGGCTCGGTCATCGCCAAGGTGCAGGGCGACGGCGCGAACGGCACGCCGCCGTACATCGGGTTCGACAGCCGCGCGCAGGGGCCGGGCTTCCTCGGCACGCCGTACAAGTATTTCGCGCCCAACGGCAAGGGCAAGCAGGACCTCACGCTCAACGGCATGGACACCAGCCGGCTGGACGAGCGTAAGGCGTTGCTCGGCAGCTTCGACACCTTCCGGCGCGACGTGGACAACAGCCGCCGCATGGAGGGGCTGGACAAGTTCAATCAACAAGCCTTTGGCGTCATCACCAGCAGCACGCTCGTCGACGCGCTGGACCTCAAGAAGGAGGACCCAAGGCGCCTCGCCAAGTACTCCGTGCCTAGGGGTTATCGCGACGTGAAAAGCTTTTGCACAGCGCGCAGATTGGTCGAAGCCGGCGCGCGATTCGTCACCCTCAGTTGGGGCAGTTGGGACACGCACGGCAGCAACTTTGTCACCCTCGGCAAACAGCTGCCCGCGCTGGACATCGGCCTTTCCGCGCTCATCAGTGACCTCAAGGAAACCGGTCGGCTCGATGACACCACCATTTGTGTGTGGGGCGAGTTCGGCCGCACACCGCGGGTGAACAAAAACAAGGTCCCCGGTCGTGACCATTGGCCGCGCGTGATGGGCACCTTCCTTGCTGGCGGCGGCATGCGTAACGGCCAAGCCATCGGCGAAACCGACTGGCGCACCGGCGGCGAAGCCGTCACCCGCGCAGTGCACATCCAGGAAATTTTGGCCACGCTGTACCACAACCTCGGCATCAACCCCGCCAAGGAACAGCTCAGCGACCTAAACGGCCGCCCGCAATACCTGACCGACGCCGGCCGCGGGCCGCTGCGGGAATTGGTGTAAAGTCAGAAAAAATTGAAAAATCGGCCGGTGGCACCTTCCGCCGGCTGTTGCCCTATAATATTATAGCATGTTGAAAATCGACGGACAGGCCCAAGACGGGTTTTGTGACGGTCACAGCCGGCGGGACTTCCTGCGCGTGGGAGTCTTTGGCGGACTGACGCTGCCGCAATTGCTGCGCGCGGAGGCGGAGGCGGGTGTGGGGCGCAGTCACAAGGCGCTCATTATGATTTACATGGCCGGCGCGCCGCCGCATCAGGACCTCGTGGACCTCAAGCCCAATGCCCCGCGCGAGTATCGTGGCGAGCTAAATCCCATCCGCACCAACGTGCCGGGCATTCACATCAGCGAACTGCTCCCGCGCCTCGCGCGCATCATGGACAAGTGGACGGCCATCCGGTCCATCGTCGGTGCGCCCAGTGGCGCCCACGATTCTTTCATGTGCTACAGCGGTCGCAAGGGGTCCACCTTCAACACCAACGGCCAGGCGCCCGGTGGTTGGCCGAGCATTGGCGCCACACTTTCCAAGTTGCAGGGTGCGCGCACCGAGGGCATCCCGCCCTTCATCGGGCTGGCGCCCAAGGCGGGACATCCGCCCTACGGCGCGAGCGGCAAGCCCGGCTTCCTCGGCGTGGGCCACGGGCCTTTCAAGCCTACCCACCACAGCCGTGCTGACATGACACTCAAGGACGTCAGTGTCGGCCGGTTTGGCGCGCGCCGTAGTTTGCTCGAGAGCTTTGACAATTTCCGGCGCGATGCTGACAGCACCGGCCACCTCCGTGGCATGGATGCCTTCACACAACAGGCGATGGGTGTGCTCACTAGCAGCAAGATGGCCGACGCCATGAATCTCGAGAAGGAAGACCCCAAGATTCGTGAACGCTACGGCAAGGGGGATCCGAAGAATTTCGGCGACGGTGCCCCGCGCGACAACACTCACTTCCTCATGGCCCGCCGCTTGGTCGAGGCCGGCGCGCGCTGTGTGACGCTCAACTTCGGCCGCTGGGATTTTCACAGCAAAATTTACGATGCCAAGAGCGGCGTCAACGGTCACGCGCCCATCTTCGACCAGGGCCTCGCGGCACTCATTGAGGATTTGCACGAGCGCGGCTTGGACAAGGACGTGAGCGTGATTGCCTGGGGCGAATTCGGCCGCACTCCGCGCATCAACAAGAATGCCGGACGCGACCACTGGCCGCAGGTGAGCTGCGCGTTCATGGCCGGCGGCGGCATGCGCCACGGACAGGTCATCGGCGCCAGCGACAAACACGCCGCCGAACCCGCCGACCGCCCCGTGCACATGGGCGAGGTGCACGCTACGCTTTATCAGGCCATGGGCATTAACCCCAACGCGACCACCGTCACCGACCTCACTGGCCGCCCGCAATACCTCGTGGACAATTGGCAGCCGATGAAGGAGTTGATTTAATCCATGCTGCGCATCGAGGGACAATCCACTGCACGGTTTTGCGACGGCACGAGCCGCCGGGATTTCCTGCAGGTCGGCGCTTTGGGCCTGGGCGGCTTGGCACTGCCGCAACTGCTGAAGGCGGAGACCGCGCAGGGCGTGCGTCATTCGCACAAGGCGGTCATCATGATTTATCTCACCGGCGGGCCGCCGCATCAGGACATGTTTGACCTGAAGCCGGACGCTCCCAAGGAAGTGCGTGGCGAGTTCAAGCCCATCGCCACCAACGTGCCGGGCATTCGCATCGGCGAACATTTCACGCGGCTGGCGAAGCTGATGGACAAGTGCGCCATCATCCGCTCGCTGACCGGCTCGGATGGGCGTCACTCGTCGTTCCAGTGCGTGACCGGGCGGCGTTTTGCCACGCGCCCGGCGGGCGGTTGGCCGGAAGTGGGCAGCATCCTCTCGCGAGTGGCCGGGCCGGTGAACGAAAACGTGCCACCGGCGTTCGACCTTTCCATGCACATGGCGCACCTGCCATACAACCTGCCCGGCGCGGGTTTCCTCGGCGCGGGCCATCGGCCGTTCAAGCCGACGGGTCAGGGGCAGGAAGACCTGAAGCTCAACGGCGTGTCTCCCTTGCGGCTTGGCGGGCGGCGGTCGTTGCTCGAGAGTTTTGATAATTTTCGGCGCGACGTGGATTCGCGCAATGTTGCTGGACTGGACGCCTTCACGCAGCAGGCATTTGGCGTGCTCACCAGCAGCAAATTGGCCGAGGCGCTGGACCTCTCGCGCGAAGACCCGAAGGTGCGCGCCAGCTACGGCAAGGACGACCCCCATTGCTTGCCGTACTCGAGCAAGGGCTATCAGGCGCACATGTCGAAATTCTTGCTGGCGCGTCGACTCGTCGAGGCCGGCGCGCGTTGCGTGACGGTGGCTTTTGCCGATTACGACTGGCACGGCAGCTGTTTTGCCCACGGCAAAAAAGTGCACCCGCTGCTCGACCAGGGCCTCTCGGCACTCATCACCGATTTGCATCAACGCGCCTTGGACAAGGACGTGACCGTGCTGGTCTGGGGCGAGTTTGGACGCACGCCGAAAATCAACGAACGCGCCGGACGCGACCATTGGAATAAGGTCAGCGCCGCGCTGTTGGCCGGTGGCGGCATGCGCACCGGGCAGGTGATCGGGGCTACGGACAAGACCGCCAGCGAGGCCACGGATCGGCCCGTGCGGTTTGAGGACGTGCACGCGACGCTTTATCACAACCTTGGCATCGACCCCATGGCCACCACGGTGACAGACCTCACTGGCCGTCCACGTTACCTGCTGGAGAAGGGCACGGTGATCCGGGAACTGGTGTGAAGGTCAAATGAAGGATTTGGCGGCTCGATTCGTCAAAAAAGTGCAGGCAGGAATAGAGATTTTGCGCTTCAAGGCGGTATTGCCTTGGAGGGCGGTTTTTGTGTAAACTGGGACAACTCACAAGCTTATGAAGAAAATTGGGACCTTGATGACTGCGGCGGTATTAGCCGGGGTGTTGACCGTGGCGGCTGCGCCGAGCGCGCTGGACCTTACCGCGCAAACAGGCAAGGGCGCGAAAGCGTTTGAGCTGAAAGGCAAGCATAGTCGCCAGCAACTGGTTGCGACCGCCACAGACGCGGGCAAGCAGGTGGATGTGAGCCGCAAGGTGAAGTATGCCGCCACGCCGGCGAAGGTGGTGGCGATTGATGCCAATGGCATGGTCACGCCGTTGGGCAACGGCGAGGCGACCATCACCGCCACGCACGCCGGCGGGCTCAAGGCCACGGTGAAGGTTTCAGTGAAGGAGTTTGACGTGGTGCAACCGATCAATTTCGGCAACGAGATCGTGCCAATTTTCACGAAGGCCGGTTGTAACGGCGGCGGTTGCCACGGCAAGAGCGGTGGCCAGAACGGGTTCCGCCTGTCGCTGCTGGGCTTTGAGCCGCAGGAGGATTACGAGTATCTGGTGAAGGAATCGCGCGGCCGCCGTTTGTCCCCGGCGGCACCGGCCAACAGCCTGTTGCTCCTCAAGGGCGCGGCCATCCTGCCCCACGGCGGCGGCGCGCGGATTGACCCGAAGAGCTACGACTGGGATCTGATGGTGCGCTGGATCAAGCAGGGCATGCCGGAAGGTCAGGAGGATGACCCGACCATCGTCGGCCTCGAGGTGTATCCCAAGCAACGACTCGTGGCGGCCAATGCCGAGCAGCAGCTTTCAGTGACGGCCATTTACAGCGATGGCCACACCGAGGATGCGACGCACATCGCTACATACGAGGCAAACGACAAGGAGATCGCCGAGGTGGACGACAAGGGGCACGTGAAGTTCTTCGAGCAGCCTGGTGATGTGTCGGTGATGATTCGTTATCTTGGTCAGGTGAGCGTGTATCAGGCGAGTGTGCCGCTGGGGGCTCCAGTGGCCAAGACACCGCAGCCGCGCAACTTCATCGACAACCTCGTGTTCGAAAAGCTCAAGCGCGTGGGCATGCCGCCGTCGGCGATCAGCGATGACGCGACGTTCATTCGCCGCGTGAGCATCGACATCGCCGGGCGCCTGCCGACCGATGCCGAGAGCGAGGCCTTCCTGAAAAGC
>PBLV01000026.1 GCA_002721895.1 Verrucomicrobiales bacterium | reverse complement strand
ATCCGCCCAGTTGGCAAAAGACGGTGAATCCCAAGGGGCGCGACAAGACCGATGAAGCGCTGATCTTCAATGCTGAGCCGCACCGCAAGATCAGCGCCGCGCTCAGTTGGCTGGCAGCCGAGGGTACGGACGAGGAGCAAACCGATGGCATGATCACCACCGAGGCGATCAAGTTGATGGCCCAAAAGCGCGACAAGCCGTTCTTTCTTGGCGTCGGTTTCTTCCGTCCGCACACGCCGTTCGTCGCGCCGAAAAAATATTTTGCGATGTACCCCCTCAAGGACATGCGCCTGCCTTACGCGCCCAAGGGCGATCGAGATGACATTCCCACTGCGGCCTTCGCGCACAACTGCCCCGTGCCGCATTACAATCTGGATGAGTTGACGCTGCGCAAGGCATTGCAGGCCTACTACGCGACCATCTCGTTTGTCGACGCGCAGGTCGGCCGGCTGACGGCTGCGCTGGATGAACTCGAACTGGCCGACAACACCATCGTTGTTCTCTGGAGCGACCACGGCTATCACCTTGGTGAGCACAACGGCATCTGGCAAAAGCGCACGCTCTTCGAGCAATCCGCCCGCTCGCCGCTCATCATCCGCGCCCCCGGCATGAAAGGCAACGGCACCGCCAGCACGCGCATCGTGGAGTTCGTGGACATTTACCCCACGCTCACCGACCTCGCCGGGTTGAAAAATCCGAATGGCCCCATTCCGCTGCAGGGCCGCAGCCTCAAGCCGCTCCTGCAAAATCCTCTCGCCGAATGGCACGGTACGGCTATTACCCAAGTCCTTCGCCCCGCCGACAATCGTTTACCAAAGCCCGTGATGGGTCGCAGCATCCGCACCGACCGCTGGCGATACAGCGACTGGGCCGAGGGCAAATCCGGCGTGGAACTCTACGACCACGCCGCCGACCCGATGGAATTCAACAACCTCGCCCTCAAGCCCGACCCCGAAGCCAAAGCCGTAATGCAGCGCTTGCGCAAACTGCTCGAGAAAAAGGCCAGCGGCAAAGTGCCCACCACGCCATTCAATCCGAAACGATTGTGATGACAAAAAGCACACAATCCTGTTGACATTCGGCACACGTGCAGTAGACTGTTAGGGTGTTCGATTGGTCGGATGAAAAGGATGCCAAACTGCGTCAGGAACGTGGAGTGGGTTTTCAGGAAGTAGTTTTCCACATCGACCGGGGCGACGTGCTGGAGGTTGCCGAGCATCCGAACCAGAAGAAATATCCGGGCCAAAAAATTCTGTTCGTCCGGATCGACGACTATGTTTACTTGGTGCCGTGCGTGGAGGAGGCGGGAAAGACGTTTTTGAAAACGATCATTCCCAGCCGAATCGCCACGCGCCGCCTGTTGAAAGGTGAAGATGATGAAATTGGATGACTACGAGAAGGAGTTGTTGCAGTTGGAAAAGGATGGCGTGCTAGATGGCCGCGCGCCCAATGCCCGCGAGCAGCGCAAACTGCAGGAGGCCGCGCGCAACACCTTGAATAAGGACAAGCGCATCAACATCCGCATTTCCGCGCGCGACCTGGACGCCTTGCAGCGCCGTGCCAACCGTTTTGGTATGCCGTATCAAACACTGATTTCCAGCGTGCTGCACCGGTATGTGTCCGGTGAATTCGAAAGAAGCCCGAAGAACTGAACTGAGTTGAGGATGGGTTTGGGTGGCAACACCAATCTCACTTACTCTCCAACACACATCGAAAGCCAGTATCAGCGACGCGCGCACCGGGGGTGTTGCCGCTTCGGAAGGACGAACGCAGGATAATTGTTATGGAATCGGGCCAAGCTCCGCCACGCAGCACACGGGGTAGTTCGTTTGGGTTTCTTTTGTCCTCGCACCATTCATGTACATTTCCACCCATGTCGTGCAGTCCAAACTCATTTGCCTCGAAGCTCCCAACTGGTGAAGTGTAGTTGAACGCGTCCACCTTTAGATCCTTACCATAATTCCCCGCCCCTTTCGGTGGTGACCACGTTTTACCCCACGGGTATATCCCCCAGTTGCCCTTGGACTTTGATTCAGGAGTGTCTCCCGTCTCTTGGGCCAAGCCCACTACTATGCTCCATTCTGCATCTGTTGGCAACCGGTACTTTTGGCCTGCCTTGATTAGTCCGTTCTCTAACTCTTTTTTCGTCAGCCATTCACAAAACGCATTTGCATCCTCCCAACTTATCATTACCACCGGATGAGAATCTGGCTGTTTAAAACCTCTTGATTTAAACTGAGCGGGTTCCTTCCAATGATCATTGATTTCTGTATTCGCATCCGCGTAGGCAGCGTAATCCTTCACCCGTGTTTCCCAGATGCAAAACGACACTTTCGTCTCCGGAACCGGCAAGAAAGGCATCCCCAGAGAGTTGACAAAGGCGTTGGCGGGAATCTTCGATGCCGTCTTGGTTTCAACTTTGGGTGGCTCCGGCTTCTTGGATTCGTCCTCGGGCGGCTTCAGTTGGTCCTCGGCCACCTTGGGCGCGGCGTTGGATTCCGGTTCCGCCGGAGTGGTTTTCTTTCCGCACCCCGCCAGTGCCAGCGCTGCTATCAAAACAAGCAAGAATTGCCCCATCTGTTGAGGCTACGTTAATCCAGCCCAATTGACAAGGAGCCAGAGGGAGCGAACTCGTGGGCTGGAATTCATTGTCATTGAGCGGATCGGGGATTAGCCTTTCGCGATGCGCGGTTTTCTTTTTCTGATTTTCATTTTAGTGGCGACAGTTCGCGCGGCGGACTCGTTGCCGCCGCTCAAGAAAGTGCCGCAAAACGTGGCGGAGCTTTGGGCGGGGTATGATCCGCGGCAGGAGCCGTTGCGGACGGAGGTGGTGCGCGAGTGGGAAGAGGACGGGGTGATGGTGCGCTATGTGCGGTATTTTATTGGGTCGTTCAAGGGTAAGGCGGCTTGGATGGCGGCGTTTTATGCGTTCCCGAAGGGTGAGAAAAATTTACCGGGCGTGTTGCACATGCATGGGGGTGGGCAGCGGGCGAATTTGCGTTTGGTGAAGTACCACGCACGGCGGGGGTATGCGGCGTTGTCGGTAAACTGGGGCGGGCGACCGATGGAGGGCGCGAAGGCGGGCGAGGCGAACACGGACTGGGGCGCGGTGGATCCGACGCAGAATAATGTGCGCGGGTATTTTAATGTGGAGCCGGGCGAAAAGTTTTTGGATGCGCAGGAGTCGCCGCGGAATTGTAACTGGTTTTTGCTGACGCTTGGCTGCCGACGCGGGCTGACGTTTCTGGAGCAGCAACCGGAGGTGGACGGCCAACGGCTGGGTATTCGCGGGCACTCGATGGGCGGGAATCTCACGATGTACGTGGCGGGCACGGATGCGCGTGTGAAGGTGGCGTCACCCTCGGTGGGCGGCACGGGCTTTCGGCTGGATCCGTATTACCACGTGCCGCCGCAGATCCGGCGGGTGACGGGCGATCGCGAGTTGTTCCGGCGCACGATGGGCTATCAGTTTTACGCGCCGCGCATTAAGGTGCCACTGCTGCACTTGGGGGCGAGCAACGATTTTCACGGGCAGATGGATGCCACCTACGCGACCGGCGCGCGCGTGCCGAAGGGCGTGCCGCAGCGGTTTGTGTTCGCGCCGCATTTCAATCATCGCTTCAACCCCGCGCAACAGGTGGCGCGCATCCTGTGGCTGGATCAGTATTTGAAAGGGGGTGTGAAACTGCCGGCCACGCCGAAGAGCGAGTTTGGCCTGGGCAAAACCGCGGGGCTGTATGTGACGCCGTCGCGCGAACTGCCGGTGAAACGCGTGGAGATTTATTACTCGGTCGATCCGGATCCGCGCTCGCGTTTTTGGCGCAGTGCCGGCGCGCTCAACCTCGGCGGTCATTGGCAGGCGGGGTTGGAGCTGGAGGATTTGAGCCGGCCGCTGTTCGCCTTCGCGAATGTGTTTTATAAATTGCCCGAGACGGTCGCCCTGCCGCATGGCGAGGCGCAAGAGGTTTGCATCAGTTCACAGTTTCACGAGCTGAAACCGGAGGAGCTGCAGAAAACGCGCGTGCAACGTTCGGGCGGGCCGGAGCGGGTGATCGATGATTTTAAGTTTGGCTTCCGCGATTGGTACACGATCAACGGCAACCATCGTTCGCTGTGGCAGCATTGGACGCGCAAGGTGACCGACCCCAAATGGCGCGGTCCGAAAGGCGCGAAGCTGGCGCTGACCATCCAGAGCGAGCAACCAAATGTGCTCGGCATTGTGTTGCACGAAAACACGTGGCGGCATTACCGCGGCAAGAAACGCACGTACGTGGCTGAGGTGAAGTTGAAAGGCATCAAGGCGGAGACGGTGACAGTAGGCTTGAGCGATTTCAAAAACGTGACCGACGGCGTGCCGTTAAAAAGCTGGGCGGAACTGGGTGAACTTGGCCTCGTAGCCAAGGCCACGATTCGCGGTGCGAAGCCGGTGGAATTGGCAGCCGATCCCTGGCAGGGATCACGGCCAGTTTTCAAGCGGCTGGAGTGGGTGCTGTCGGTGAAAGATTGACGCGACCGCCCGCGCGGGCGCACATAGAGGCATGCGTTTTCGGATTTCATTTTTCGTCGGGCTGATTGCCGCGTTCCTCGTTGTGGCCGAGGAAAAGCGACCGAATATTATTTTCCTGATGTCCGATGATCAGGCGGTGCGCACGATGGGATGCTACGGCGCGCCAGGCGTCCAGACGCCGCATCTCGATCGACTGGGCGCGGACGGCATGATCTTCGATGCGCATTACGATACCACGGCGATTTGCATGGCCAGCCGGGCGAATGTGATGACGGGGATGTTCGAGTACAAGACCGGCTGTAATTTTGAACACGGCACGATGGTGGAGGCGCATTGGCGCAAGAGTTATCCGGTGCTGCTGCGGCAGGCGGGATATCGCACGGCGTTCGCGGGGAAATTCGGGTTTGAGGTGAGCAAGGCGCCAGGCGGAAAGGGGAAGTGGCTGCCGGAATCCGACTTTGATCGCTGGGGCGGTGGGCCGGGTCAGACGAGTTTTGTGACGGCCAAGAATGCCTCGATGAAGGCGTACGCGAAAAAGTGGCCGCACGCGACGCTGTCGTACGGAGCGTTCGCGCAGGATTTCATTCGCGACAGTGCGAAGGATGCGAAGGCCGGCAAACCGTTTTGTTTGTCGATCAGCTTCAAGGCGCCGCATCGGCCGGTGCAGCCGGACCCGAAGTTCGATCATGTTTACGCCGGCAAAAAATTCCCCAAACCGGCCAATTACGGTCGGGCCGCCGGCAAACATTTTTCCAAGCAAAGCACGATGGGCCGGCAGTACGAGCGGTTTGGCGGCTGGAATTACGACAAGGATTACGACGGCGTGATGGCCAAGTATCACCAGCAGATTTACGCCATCGACGTAGCCGTGGGCATGATCCGCGATGCGCTCAACCAGCACGGCGTGGCGGATAACACGGTGATCATTTACACGTCGGACAACGGCTTTCTGTGCGGCTCGCACGGGTATGGCTCAAAGGTGTTGCCATACGAGGAAGCCTCTCGCGTGCCGTTGCTGATGTTCGACCCACGCCACGCCAACAGCGGCAAGCGCCTTCGCTGCAGTTCACTGACTGGCAACGTGGACTTTGCGCCCACCATTTTGGAACTGGCCGGCCTGCCCGTGCCGGCGAACATGGACGGTCGCAGCCTGCTGAAACTGTACGCCAACCCCAAGGCCGAGACGCACACCGCGTTGCCGCTCATCAACGTGTGGGGTCCGAAGGCCGTGCACAGTTACGCGGTGGTGACCAAGGATTGGAAATACATCTACTGGCCTTACGCCGAGGGTGAACTTGAGGCAGCCGAAGAATTATACCATCTCACCAAAGATCGGCTGGAGCTGCACAACATCGTCAACGACACCAACGCCAAGGCCGCCCTCGCCGAGATGCGCCAAACCTACGATGCCGCCGTGGCCGCGTGGAAAAAACAATCCGTCCCTTACCACGGTTACTCGCAATACGGCATCATCTTCGATCGCACTGTGGAATGGGCCGACAAGCGCGAGGCGTTTTTGGGCGGCAAACGCTAGTGTGGATGGGCTTGCTTTCGGTGGGGAGTTCTATGACACTCGCGGCATGGAGAATTTCAGTCCAAACCGGCGGCAATTCCTGAAAGGTGCGGGCGTGGCGATGGCGTTGCCGTTGCTCGAATCGTTGCCGGAAGTGCGCGCGGCGCAAAAGGCCGCCAAGGCCAAAGGGCCGGTGAAGCGGTTCGTATGTCTCTCGAACAACTACGGCATTTATAAGAAGGGATTTTTCCCGAGCACGGCGGGCACGGACTACGCATTGACGCCGACGCTCAAACCGCTCGAGCGGCATCGGAAGGAGTTCACCGTTTTCTCGAATCTCGACCATGGCAACACGGGCGGGCATCAGGGGGTGCCGGTGCTTCTCAGTGGCGTGCGGCCGCACTTGGCGGCGGGATTCCCGGAGGGCAATATCAGCCTCGACCAAAAGATGGCTGAGCACGTGGGCGCGGCGACGCGGTTTCCGTCGCTGACGGTGCGGGTGAACGAGGCCAACCTCACCAGCTTCACGCGCACGGGCGTGCAGGTGCCGGCGATTGATTTGCGGCAAACCTACCGGGCATTGTTCCTTGAGGAACCGGCCGCGGCCAAGGCCAAGCAACGGCAGCAGTTTAAGCTGCACGGCAGCATTCTCGATGTGGTGCTGGAGCAGGCCAAGAGCGTGAAGGGTCAGCTCGGCAAACAGGATCAGCACAAGTTTGAGGAGTACCTCGACTCGGTGCGGTCGCTGGAGAAAAAGATTGTGCAACAGGAGCCGTGGGTCGACCGGCCCAAGCCGAAGACCGATCATCCCGAGCCGCCGCAGGGCAAAGGCACCGCGGCTGATCTCAAGGCGATGATGGAGCTGATTGCGCTCGCGATCCAGACCGACTCCACGCGTGCGATTACGTTGTCGTCCGGTTTCGTAAATGGTGACTTTGGGCTGAACGGCGGCTACCACGGTTTTTCGCATCACGGCAACCGCGACAGCCACACCAGTGCGCTGATGAAGATCGAGGCCAACATGACCGCGCAGATGGCGCACCTGCTTGACCTGCTCAAGGCGCAGGAGGATCCCATCAACGGCGGTAATCTGCTCGATCACACGATGGTGTTCTTCGGCTGCGGCATGGCCACGGGCACGCACTCCACGAAAAACCTTCCGCTGCTGCTCGCCGGCGGCGGCTTCAAGCACGGCGAATCGAAGATTTATCCGGAAGAAGATGCACAGCGCGTGCCGGCGGCGAACCTGCTGCTGTCCATGCTGCAAAACTTCGGTGTGGAAGCCGACCGCTTCGGCACCAGCACCGGTACGTTGACTGGCCTCGAGCGGAAATCATGAACCGCCCGCGCGGCATCGCGTTTCTCCTGCTGCTTGCCGTCGTCTGGCCGCTTGGTCAAGCGCGTGCGGACAAGGCGCTCAATGCGCTGAAACCGTTTCTGCGCACGCACTGCATTGAGTGTCACGGGCCGGACAAGCAGAAGAACGAAATTCGGTTCGACACACTGGGCACGGACCTCACCGATCGGCGTACGCTGGAGATTTGGCAGGATGCGCTGGATCAATTGAACCTCGGCGAAATGCCGCCCAAGAAAGCTGCGCAACCCGAGCGCGCGGACACCGCCCAGTTTATCGACGCCCTCAGCGCGCGGCTGGAGCTGGCCTACGCGCAGCGTAAAAGCACCGGCGGCCAAACGGTCATCCGCCGCCTGAACCGCCTCGAGCTGCGCAGCACCCTGCGCGATCTGTTGCACCTGCAGGGCGCGGCGTATCGGCCCGGCGCAGTGAGCGGGCTCGTGGACAACAACGGCAACGGCCGCGTGGAGCGGCAGGGCAACGATCCCGTACGTTTCTTTCCCGAGGACGAACTGGACGAGGGCTTTGCCAACATCGGCGACCGATTGGTGATGTCCGATTTCCTGCTCAAGCTCATGCTCGGTGCCGCCGAGGAAACCATCGGTGCCGCCACACATCCCGGCCCGAAGCCTTCGGTGGAGCCGCGCGAATTTGCCGCGCCCTTCGTGCAGGGCCGCAAGCTGGGCCAGCGCACCATCGAGACCGTGGCCCGCGAGGAGTTTCACAAGGAGGTCGACCTGCTCACGCAACGCTATTACGAGGGCGGCGACGGTCGGCTGGTGCCGCGCGAGCTGGGCGGCGGCGTGCGGGTCTCGGGACGGTACCGCGTGACAGTGGAGGTTTCCGGGCATAACCAGAAACATCCATGGGATGAACTGGCCAAGACGGATCAATCGCAGCCGTTTAAGATTGGCCTGCATGTGGCCGACGCGCGCAATGGCGGTATCGGCGGGCCCACCTCGCGCACGGTGCAGGTGTGGGATTTGCCCGGCGACGGCAAGCGGCGGACGTTTAGTGCCGAGCTGTGGATCGATGACACTTGGATGCCGTGGATCGGCTGGGAGAACGGCCCGTACGATCGCAATTTCCGCGCGGAGCGATTGGTGGAGAAATATTATCCGGCGCAATTCAAACCGCGCCCGGATCGCAAGGCGGTGCCGAAGGAAGTGTACGACGCGTGGCCGGTGGAGATGGCGCGCGTGCTGCTCAAGGCGGGCTACGCCGGGCCCAACGTGCGCGTGCATCGCCTGAAGCTCGAGCCTCTGATCGACCAATGGCCGCCGCGCAGTCACGTGGCGTTGTACGGCAATGGATCGGTGGAAGAGGCGGATGTCGAAGAGCTGCTGAAAAATTTCGCCACGCGCGCCTGGCGCCGGCCGGTGACCGACGCGGAAGTGGCGCCGTACGTGAAGCTCGTGCACGGGTTGATGGAGGATCCGAAAGCCAAACCTTTGGGCGCGATCAAGGAATTGAAGTACCGCGTGTATCACGGCAAATGGACCAAGCTGCCGAAGTTTGACGAGTTGAAGCCGGCGGCCGAGGGTGCGTTGGCCGGCGGGTTGATCGACATTCGCCCCGCGCGCAAGCCGGACTATTACGGCATGGTGTTCGAGGGCCGACTTGAGGCGCCGGTGGCGGGCGAGTACGCATTTGAGCTGGCGTCAGACGACGGCTCGCGGCTGCTGGTCGCCAATCAAAAAGTCATCGAGCACGACGGCTTGCACGGCGCCTCCACCAAGCGCGGCAAGGTGCGCTTGGCCAAGGGCACGCACGCCATTCGGTTGGAGTATTTTGCCTACGGCCGGCCGAACAGTTTGCGCTTGGCTTGGAGCGGGCCGGGCATCGCGAGCACGCCGTTGTCCGTCATCCAAACCGCACCGCAGCAAATCGTGGGCAACCCCGACGAGGCCCGCGCCATTCGTGCGTTGCAGGCGGGCTACGCGGCGCTGCTGTGTTCGCCGCGCTTTTTGTACCTGCGCGAAAACGCCGGCGACCTCGACGCCTATGCGCTGGCTTCTCGCCTCAGTTATTTCCTGTGGTCGTCGATGCCGGATGAAACGCTCTTCCGCCTTGCCGCCGAAAACAAACTGCGCGAACCGGCCGTGATGCTCGCGCAGGTGGAGCGCATGTTGAAGGATCCCAAGGCCGAGGCCTTCGTGCAGAATTTCACCACCACCTGGCTGAGGCTCGACAAGCTTGGCAAAATGCCGCCGGAGAAAGGTGGTCCATTCCGGTTTTATCACGACCGCAGAATGGAGCCGATGCTCTCGAAGCAGGCAGCCGCGTTTTTCGCTGACGTGCTTGTGCGCAACGAACGCATCACCACCTTCATCCATTCCGATCACACGTACCTCAATGCCCACATTGCCCGCTGGATGTACAACCGCGACGATGTGCCCGGCGAAGGCATGATCCGCGTGCCGACCAATGACCCGCGCCGAGGCGGAATCCTCACCATGCCCGCCGTGATGACCGCCACCGCTAACGGCGTGGACACCTCGCCCATCGTGCGCGGGGTGTGGTTGCTGGAAAATATTTTGGGCTCACCGCCCTCGCCGCCGCCGCCCGATGTCGAGCCGCTCTCGCCCGATCTGCGCGGCGCCAAGACCATCCGCGAACAACTCGAGCTGCACCGCAAACACGAGGCCTGCGCCAGTTGCCATCGCAAGATTGACCCGATGGGATTTGCCTTCGAAAACTTTGATCCCGTCGGCCGTTGGCGCACCCATTACCGCACTGATGGTCGGCCGCAGATTGATCCGGCCACCGAACTGCCCAACGGCGATCAACTCGCCGACATCGTCGCCTTCAAGCAAATGCTCCTGAAACGCGAGCCGGATTTCGCCCGCTGCCTCACCGAGAAAATGCTCACCTACGCCACCGGCCGCCGCCTCGAGCCCCTCGACCGCGGCGAAGTCAACCGCATCACCACCGCTCTCGCCAAAAACGGCAACCGCCTCCGCGACCTCGTCCACCTCGTGGCCACGAGCGAGATTTTTTTGCAGAAATAAATTCTTCTTCCTTCAAGTGTCATTAACCGGACGATGGATAACAGTTTTCTGAGATACTTGGTTTTGTTGGCCGGTTGTTTGTTCTTTTTACCGGGATGGCTTCAGGGTGCGGAAGGCAAGAGCCCATCCCTGGGAGATGCCCATGCCGCGGATCCGTTGTACAAGTTGGTGTGGCAGGAGGAGTTTAGCGGCACCAAACTGGATCGCAAAAAATGGGTGGCGGTGGATGACCGCAAGATTGGCCAGTACGGTCATGGCAACGGCGAGGTGCAGGCTTATCTCGATGCGGAGGGGGAAACGTTTTATGTCAAGGACGGCCGGTTGACCCTCGTTGCCCGTTATGCGCCCGATGCAAAATATCCGCTGCGCGACAAACCGTACGGCAGGGTTCAGCGCCAAATCGGCCATCAGGATTTCAAATCTGCCAAACTGACCACGGAAAAACTCCGCGCCTTCACCTATGGGGTTTTTGAGGCACGCATCAAAAACCCGACGGATGCCCGCGGCCAACGAACAGCCGTTCCGGTTTGGCCGGCATTCTGGTTGATGCCTGAAGCCAAAACCGCCCCCTATTCGGGCTATTGGGATCAGGCTGCTGCCAAAGGGAAGCGTGAATGGGCCCGGAGCACTTGGCCTTACAGCGGCGAAATCGACATCATGGAAATGTCCGGCCGCGCCACCCGATTGTATCATGCCGGCGCCATCTTCCACAAAAGCCCGCGGAACTGGACGGTGGGCAACATCGGTTGGTATTCCCATTACCGGCGGTACGACGGGGCGATCAATCCGAAGCAGTGGATCGCAGATCAAAAACTCGACACATCATTGCAGCCGAAGCCGGGCGAAAAATCCTACGTGTCCGGCTACCACGTCTACGGCTGTAAATGGACGAAGGACCGGATTATCTTCATGCTGGATGGCAAGGAATGGGGGCCGGGGCTGGACCTCACCAATCCGGCCAAGTTCGGCGGCAAAAAAATGTACCGGGACTATCCATTTTATCTCATCCTGAATTTGGCCGTTGGCGGGAATTATTTTGGGGTCTGGGGGCCGAACGATCCCGGGCCGGACAAGAAAGGCAAAAACGAACTCTACGATTTTGCGCAGTTCCCCCAACACATGCACGTGGATTGGGTGCGTGTTTACCAGCGAAAGTAAACGGCTTGCGGATCGTGCCGGCTTGGTTGACTCTTTGCCGGTCACATGAATACCCAGCGAGTTGCCCTGTTGTTGTCATTTATCTTCTCCCTCGATCTGTTCGGGGCCTCTAAATTTGCCATACCGGCAACGGATAAGGGGCTTCCTGGCGAAGGGCCGATCCGGCGCTATCAGTGGTTTCAAAATCTTTGGGAAAAGAAACGGACCGGCTGGGCGACGCGAGTGCGGCAGGATATGGGTTCACTGGTGTTTTTGGGCGATTCGATCACGCAGGGATGGGGAGACAATTTCCGCGGCCACTTCAAGGGCGTGAAGGTGGCCAATCGTGGCATCAGTGGTGATACTACTCGCGGCGTGCTCATCCGCCTGAAGGAGGATGTGCTGGCGCTCAACCCCAAGGGCGTCGTGCTGCTCATCGGCACCAACGACCTCGAGGAAGGCGCCGCGCCGGAAGTGATTGCCGGCAATCTCAAGCTCATCGTGGCCGCATTAAAAAAACATAACCCAAAGATGCCGATCATTCTCTGCAACACCTTCCCCAGCTCGGCGAGCAAGAAGCGGCCGGCGGATCAGATCCAAAAGATCAACCAACTCTACTTCGCCGCCGTGAAAGGCGATCCGCAGATCACCGTGCTCGACACCTGGCGACTTTACGCTGATGCCAAGGGTGATGCGAAGAAAGCGGAGTTTCCCGACCTGCTGCATCCGAATCAACTCGGCTACGACAAATGGGCCGCCGCGTTGACGCCGTTGCTGGCTACGCACGGGTTCATGGAGACCCTCATTCCGGCGTTCGAACGTGAGGCCGGATTTGTGCCCCTCTTCAACGGCAAAGACCTCACCGGCTGGGGATTCCGCAATCAGCGCACGCAGGAAAAGACCGCCACCTTCGACGGCAAAACGGCCAGCCATGACGACCGGTACCGCGCCATCAACGGTCGCTTGGTTGTGACCACGCCGCCGGAGGGCCGGCGCATTCAGCAGCTGTGGACCACGCGCGAGTTTCCGAAGAACTTTATTTTGAAACTCGAATTCCGCGCCACGCCCAATGCCGACAGCGGCGTGTTCATTCGCCGGCCCCAACTCCAGTGCCGCGATTACATTCTCGCCGGCCCGTGGAAGGACCTGAAAAAATACAAGCCACAGGACTGGAACGAGATCGTCGTGGTCGTGAAAGACGGTAATGCCCATTGCACCTGCAACGGCGAAGTGCTCAATGCCAACTTCAAGGTGCCCGCCACCGGCCCCATCGGCCTCGAAGGCGACCGCGGCCAAATGGAGTACCGCCACATTCGGCTGAAGGAATTGGAATAGTTTCGAATAGATTCGAATCGCCCTGCCGGAAATTCTGTCGGATCATTCACAGAGAATGGTGGCGGTGAATACATCCCAAGACTACGCAGGTTCCTTTTTGGGGAAACTTGGCGTGATCGTTTTTCTGGCGGTTTTCTTTTTGAACCCGGCACAGTTGTTGGCGGATGAGCCGAAGGCGGACTTGGAACAGTTTCGCAAGGCGGTGGAGCCGATGCTGAAGCGGGCGTGTGTGAGTTGTCACGGGCCCGAGAAGCAGAAGGGGAAGTTCCGGGTGGATACGCTGGATCCGGATTTGCTCAAGGGGGAGGACGTCAACTGGTGGCTGGAGGTGTTCGACGTGATCAGCAACGGGGAGATGCCGCCGGAGGATGCCGAGATGCCCTTGAAGGACACCGAACGCGCGGCGGTGATCGATTGGTTATCCGGTGAGATTCAACAGGCCTCCCGCGTGGCGCGGGCGGCCAAGGGGCGGTCCTCGTTCCGGCGCCTGACGCGCTACGAGTATGATTATGCACTGCGCGATTTGCTGGGGCTGGATCATTCGCTGGTCGATCGGCTGCCGCCCGAGACGGCTTCGGAGGACGGCTTCAAAAACAGCTCCGAACTGCTGCAGATGTCTTCCATGCAATTCCAAACCTACCGGGCCATTGGGCTCAAGGCGCTGCGGCGAGCCATCGTGGTGGGCGAGCAGCCCCGGCCGGTGAAGTATGTGTTGCCGCTGGATAAATTGTTCGAGCAAACTTCAAAGTCCCAAAAGGCGAAGATCTTTCGTCGGGACGATGAGAAATACGCGCATCACCGCCGGCGCTCACATTTGCTGAACCGGGAAACCGGCGTGGGCGTTCCCTTTTCCGGCGGGATGTACCGTCCGCTGGACGCCGCGGCGGCCGGGCAAGTGCAGCCCTCCTCCAAGGTCTACATGGAGCTGCCGCGCAACAACGAATGGAAGGTTGGGCTGGATCGTTTCCTGCCCGACGAGGGCACGATGCGCGTCAGCATTCGGGCGGCGCGTTCCACCGAGGAGCTGCCGGGAGACGCGACCCTGCGGCTGGGATTCAGTGCCCACACGAGCAACAACGCGAATTTCTCCAACATCATCAGTGAGCGGGATGTGCCCGTGAAGGCGCCGGCCGGCAAGCCGGAGTTCATTCATTTCGACATTCAACTGGGCGACATTCAGCGCAATCCGTTTCGCAAACTCGAAACCACATTCCCGCGCCGCGATGAGTTTTTGCACATTCGGAATGTGACGCTGGTAAACGGGCTGCACGTGCAGTTTGATCACGTGGAAATCACCGCGCCATTCTACGAGCAGTGGCCGCCGAAATCGCACACGGCGATTTTCTTCGAGAGCAAAAATCGGGCGGACGACGCGGCGTACGCACGCGAGGTGCTGGAGCGGTTCATGACGCGGGCGTGGCGGCGGGCGGTGACCAAGCCGGAAGTGGATCGGTTCATGAAATTATACGGCGAGTACCGTCCGCAGTTCGAATCCTTGGAGGAAGCAATGGTGGAAGTGCTGGCCACGGTGCTGGCGCATCCGGAGTTTTTGTACCTGGCCCAGCGGGATGTGGCGGAGGCCCCGGCGCGCATCAGCCAATACGAATTGGCCGGCCGATTGGCGGTGTTTTTTTGGTCGAGCATTCCGGATGAAGAATTGCTGGGGCTGGCCCGGCGCGGCAAATTGCGCGAGCCCAAAACGCTCGCCGCGCAGGTGGATCGCATGTTAGCCGATCCGCGGGCCCGACGGTTCTCCCGCCACTTCGTGGGCCAATGGCTCGGGCTGGATGGCTTGGAAAGTGTGGATCATATCCGCGATGAAGCGTTGAAGACCGCCATGCGCGATGAGCCGGTGGCATATTTCGAGGAGGTCCTGAAACACAACCGCAGCGTGATGGAGTTCATTCATTCGGATTACGCGGTGGTCAATTCCAAGATGGCGCAGCACTATCGCATTCCGGAGGTGCACGGCGTGCATTTCCGGCGGGTGCCCATCAAGGCCGAGCGTCGCCGTGGCGGGTTGCTGACCGGTGCGGCGGTGTTGGCGATGAATTCCGACGGCAAAGATTCGCACCCGCTCAAGCGCGGGGTGTGGATGCTCGAACGCATCCTGCACGATCCACCGCCACCGCCGCCGCCGAATGTGCCGGAGGTGGATCTGGCGGATCCGGAGATTGCCAAGATGACCCTGAAGGAACGGATCGCCGATCATCGCAATGATCCCGCCTGTTATTCCTGCCACGCGCGAATTGATCCGTGGGGCATCGCTTTTGAAAATTACGACGCGATGGGTTCCTTCCGCACCGCCATCAAGGGCAAGCCGGTCGATGCGACGGCAGAGTTGTTTAACAAGCAACCCTTGGCGGGGATGGATGGCTTGAAACAGTATCTGCTCGCCGAGCGTCAGGATCAGTTCGCCCGCGCCATGGCGCATAAGCTGACTGCCTACGCGCTGGGCCGGCACCTGACGTTTGCCGACCACGCGGATGTCGGGGAACTGACCCAGCAATTCCGGGGCAAGGGCGATCGGCTGCGAGACCTGGTTCATTTGCTGGTACAAAGTCGCATTTTTAACTCCAAATAACGGACTGAATTCGATACACTTTTTTGAGATGAGGACTTCTGAAGCAAGCGCACTCACACGCAGGACGTTCCTGCGGGGAACTGGAATCGCCCTGGCTTTGCCGTGGCTCGAGACCTTCGCGGCCGACTCCAAGCAGACCGCCACCCCGAAGCGATTTGTCAGCGTCTATCATCCCGATGGCGTGGGTGTGCCGCTGCGCGAAGATCCGGCCTGGAAGGATTGGAGCTGGTTCCCGCGTGGTGGCGAGAAGGATTTTGAGCTGACCAAGGTGCTCGATGTGCTGGAGCCGTTGCGCAGCGACATCACCATTTATTCCGGCCTCTCCCATCCGGCGGTGCGGCGGGTGCACGGGCACTCCAATGCGGACCAATACCTCACCGGCGCGGACACGAAAGGGCACGGGCCTTACAAGAACTCGATTTCCTTGGATCAGTATTACGCCGCGCAAGTGGGTGATGCCACACGGCACGCTTCGCTGGTGATGTCCACCAATGGCGGCATCGGTGGCCCGCGCGGTGCGCAGACTCAGTCCTTCAACCGGGAAGGTCGCCCGATCCCGGCGATGAACAAGCCCAAGCAAATCTTCGACCTGCTTTTTGTCGCCGACGGCAAGGAAGCCGCCGCCCGACTGGCCCGGAGCAAGAGCGCTCTGGATTTGTTGATTGAGGATACCCGCTCGCTCGGCCGCAAGCTCTCCAAGCGCGATCAGGAAACGTTGCAGCAATACCTCGACTCTGTCCGCGATACAGAGGTCAAGCTGACCAAGGCCCGGCGTTGGCTCGACACGCCGCTGCCCCAAGTGGATTCTTCAAACTTGGATCTGGAATGTGGACCGGCCGAGGCCCGGCAATATTTCAAGACCATGTACGACCTGATTTACCTCGCCTTCCTGAGCGATTCCACCCGCGTGGCGACGTATCAGTTGGGCCGGGAAAACGGTGAAGGCCCGCATGACCTGCTCTCCAGGGCCGTTGGGCTGGGCGGCGCGCATGGCTTGACGCATTCGGTGAAAAAGAAGAACGGCTGGCAAAATCTCGGCACCTATAACCGTTATCAGATGGAGGAATTCGGGCGGTTCGTGAAGAAGCTGAAGGACACTCCGGAACCGACCGGCAACGGGACTTTGCTGGACAACACCTTTGCCATGCACGGCTCGGCTTCCAGCAGTTTTCACCTTTCGCGGAATTATCCCATCGTCTCGGCGGGCGGCAAAAATCTCGGTTTCAAAAACGGCCGCTACCTCCAGTACGTCAACCTGCTGAAAGATGGCAGCCTGCCCGGCGCGGGTGTCATTTCCGACTCCGGCTGGCGGGGAGTGGCCAAGGAGGAAGATCAGGCCCTAGGCCATCTGTTCGTCAGCATCCTCCAGCGGCTCGGTGTCGAGACCGACACCTTTGCCGGCTGCACGGGCACGCTTAAGCGCGTGTAACGGATTTCGCGACAAGGCTCCAGTGAATCGAAGGCACTTGCCTTCGGCAACGTCCAAGTCATCCTCGCCCTCCAAGCGGTCTCTACTCGAGCGCACTCCGGGCGGCGTTGAGGGCAGCAAAATGAAACGATTATCCATCATCATCGGCATGTTCGCCGGTTTGCTCGCATGGGCGGAAACGCCCAAGGCGAACTTGGATTCCTTCCGCAAGGAAATCGGGCCGGTGTTGAGGGCGGCGTGTGTGCGGTGTCACGGGCCGGAGAAGCAGAAGGCGAAATTTCGGGTCGATACGCTGGATCCGGATTTGCTCAAGGGCAAGGACGTGAGCTGGTGGCTGGAGGTGCAGGGGGTGTTGACCAACGGCGAGATGCCGCCGCCGGATTCGGATGTGAAGCTGGCCGATGCCGACCGTGTGAAGGTGATCGACTGGTTGGCGGGGGAAATCCGCGCAGCCTCGGAAGCGCGTCGGGCAGAGGGCGGCCACAGCACCTTCCGGCGGATGACGCGTTACGAGTACAAGTACGCCATGCAGGATTTGCTTGGGTTGCCGCATGATTTCTCGCGCGATCTGCCGCCGGAGACGTCCTCGGAGGACGGCTTCAAGAACAGCTCGGACATGCTGCAGATGACCGCCGTTCAGTTCGCCCAGTACCGCGCGCAGGCACGGCGGGCGCTGGAACTGGCGACCGTGCGGGGTGATCGGCCGGCGCCGGTGTATTACGGGCTGAGCATGCGCGGGTTCACGGAACGGTTTGAGGCAAAGTACGCCGCCACGGTGAAACGTACGCGCCAAAAGGTTTTGGACGAAGGCCTTTCGGTGGAGGAAGTGCTCAAGGCGGAAAAAGAAAAATTCTCACGCAATCCCGGCGGGTCGCATTTCAAGGATTTGGTCACCGGCCAAGGCGTGCGCACCAAATGGGCGTATCACGGCGCCAAATATGCGTGGAAGCCCACGGATCAGCGGCCGGAGGTGCCGGCGGTTTCGCCGGATGTATTGGTGATCCCGGCCAACCAGAAATTCATCATCGACGTCGGTGACGGCCTGCCGGACACGGGCCTCATGCGCGTGCGCGTCCGGGCGGCACGGGAATCGGCCGAGGGAAAACATCTGCCGACCTTGCGACTGCATTTCGGCAATCAGGGCAGCAACGATTCGCGCGTGTCCGTGGAGGTGGGCGGGCGCGACTTGACCATCGATGCGCCGCCGGGCAAGCCGCGCTTTTATCAGTGGGACGTGCCGCTGACGGAAATTCCGCGCAACGCTTTTCGGCATATTCAAAAGCTGGGCCAACTGCCGAACCCGGCGGAATTCATTGAGCTGCGCAACACCTCCAGCACGCCGGTGGGGTTGGTGATTGATTACGTGGAGGTCATCGCGCCGGTGCTGGAAACGTGGCCGCCCGCGTCGCACACAGCCATTTTTCACGAGCGTAAGGATGCCGATGAGCCAACGTACGCGCGCGAAGTATTGGAGCGGTTCATGTCCCATGCGTGGCGCCGGCCGGTGAGCGAGGCGGAGGTGGGCCAAAAGCTCGCGCTGTACGCCAAGCTGCGGCCGCAGTGCGAGGATTTTCAGGAAGCAATGGTGGAGGTTCTGGCGTCGGTGTTGGCTTCGCCCAAATTCCTGTACCTCGTCCGGGCCGGCGAGGAGGACGCCAAACCCGACCAGCGCGTGACGGATCTGGAACTGGCCACGCGGCTGTCGTTTTTTCTCTGGAGCAGCACCCCGGATGCCGAGCTATTGCGCTTGGCCAAAACGGGTAAGCTGTCCGACGCCAAGGTGCTGAAGCAGCAGGCACGGCGGTTGTTGGCCGATCCGCGCGCCACCCGGTTTGCGATGCATTACACGCGCCAATGGCTGGGCGTGGAGCAGTTGGATTTCGTGAAGATCGACACCAAGGCGCACGGCAATGTCGACCCGCTCCTGCTGGAGGCGATGAAGCGGGAACCGGTGGCTCTCTTCGGCGAGATGCTGCGGGCCAATCGGCCGGTCACGGAGTTTCTCCACGCCGATTATGTGCTGGTGAACGATCGCCTCGCACGGCACTACGGCATCCCGAAAGTGCACGGTGATCAGTTCCGCAAGGTGAAGCTGCCAGCGGAGATCAAGCGCGGCGGACTGCTCACCGCGGCGGGGTTGCTGGTGATGAATTCTGACGGCAAAGATTCGCACCCGCTCAAGCGCGGCATTTGGTTGCTGGAAAATCTGTTGCACGATCCGCCGCCGCCACCGCCGCCGGCCGTGCCGGAAATTGACCTAGCCGATCCGGCGATTCTCAAGATGACGCTCAAGCAACGCATGGAGGATCATCGTAGTGATCCGGCGTGCTTCTCGTGCCACTCGAAGATCGATCCGTGGGGCATCGCGTTTGAAAATTTCGACGCGCTCGGCCAGTGGCGCGACAAGATCGGCGATGAGCCCGTCGATGCGGCGAGCGTGTTGTTCAACAAGGACGAACTGCGCGGCATGAAGGGCCTGAAGGATTACCTGCTCGCCAATCGGCAGGATCAGTTCGCGCGCGCAATGGCGCACAAGATGGCCGCGTACGCACTGGGCCGGCCGCTGACCTTTGGCGATCGCGCCGAGGTGGACCGCGTCACCGCTGCCTTGCGAAAGCGCGGCGATGGTCTGGCGGATTTGGTGTTTCTGATTGTGAAAAGTGATTTATTTCAGTTAAAATAACTGCGAAGGAGCAAAGCCATGAACATGAATTTATCTTCCCTCGATCGACGGAAATTCCTGCGCGGCGCCGGTGTGGCACTGGCGTTGCCGTGGCTGGAATCTTTCGCGCCCGTGGCGCGCGCCGCCAGCAAGCCCAAGCAGCGCAAACGCCTGGCCTGTTTTTATCTGCCCGACGGTGTGCCGATGCCGCTGGAGAAGGATCCCGCCTTCAAGGACTGGAGCTGGTTCCCGCACGGTGGCCGCAAGGATTTCAAGCTCACCAAGTGCATGGAAACGCTCGCGCCGTTGCGCGATGAGTTGACCGTGTTTTCCGGCCTGTCGAATCCCGCGCTGCGGCGCGTGCATGGCCACGCCAATGCCGACCAGTTTATCACTGCGGCGGACACCGGCGCCGATGGCGATTATCACAACAGCATATCGCTCGATCAGGTGTTTGCCGCGCACACCGGTGAACACACTCGCCACGCCTCGCTGGTGATGTCCACCGACGGCGGCACTGGCTCGCCGCGCGGCGCCCACACGCTTTCGTACAACGCCCAGGGCCGGCCCATCCCCGCCGAGCACAAGCCCAAGCGCATTTTTGACATGCTCTTTGTAAAGAGCGGCCCGGACGCCGCGCGTCGTCTCGCCCTGAGCCAAAGTGCGCTGGATGATTTGCTGGAGGACGCGCGGTCGCTCAACCGCTCGCTTTCCAAGCGCGATCAGGAGACGCTCGCCGAGTATCTGCAGTCCGTGCGCGACACTGAGGTGCGCGTTGCCAAGGCCAAGCGTTGGTTGAACATTCCGTTGCCCAAGGTGGACACCGACCATCTCAAGCTCGATGTCACGCCCGAGGATCCACGCAATTTCCTGCGCACCATGTACGAGCTGATTTATCTCGCGTTCAAGACCGACACCACGCGCGTGGCCACCTACCAACTCGGCCGTGAGAACGGCGTGGGCGTCAGTGATTACCTCGCGCGCGCCGTGGGCTTCAAGGCTGCGCACTGGCTGACGCATGAGGTGAAGAAGCCTGGTGGCTACAAGAACTTCGGCGTTTACTGCCGTTTCATCAACGAGGAACTCGGCCGCTTTGCCAGCCGACTCAAGGCCACGCCTGAGCCCGGCGGTGAGGGCAATATGCTCGATCACACCGCACTCCTGTTCGGCTCGGCATCCAGCGCATTCCACCTGTCGCGCAACTATCCGCTGCTGCTCATCGGCGGTCGCAAGCTCGGCTTCAAGCACGGCCAATACCTCAAGTACGGGCAGGGTAACCAGAAACACCAAGCCACTGCGGGCATCGACACCGACGCCGGTTGGCGCGGCGAAATGAACTTCAGCGAACTGCCCACCGCCCACCTTTACCTCACCATGCTCCACAAGCTCGGCGTCGAAACCAAGAGCTTCGCCGGTAGCACGGAGACACTGGCCGAGGTGTAGGGCAATGCCATCGGGTTGATTAACGGCGATGGATTTGCTGACCCAAGGCCTCGTGGGTTCGGCAGTTGCCCAATCATTTTGTCGGCCGAAGGCTCAGTATCGGGTAGCATTCTACGGGGCTGTCGCCGGGATGGCGCCGGACTTGGATGCGCTGATTAGCTCCTCAGCGGATCCGCTGTTAAACCTCGATTATCACCGGCACTTCTCGCATTCGCTGGCGTTTATTCCGGTGGGCGCATCCATCGTGGCGTTGCTGATCTGGCTGGTGTCCCGACGGCGGTTTGATTTCCGTGAAATTTGGATGGCCTGTCTTTTGGGGTACGCCACGCACGGATTGCTGGATGCCTGCACTAGTTACGGCACGCATTTGTGGTGGCCATTTGCGTTGGATCGGGTTTCGTGGAATCTCGTGTCCATCATCGATCCGCTGTTCAGCCTGCCGCTTTTGGTGCTGACCGTTTGGGGCGCGTGGCGCAGTCGCGTTTGGTTTCCGCGCGTGGCGATGATGTTCTGTGCGTGCTATCTGCTATTTGCCTTTGCCCAACATCGCGGGGCGCAATCGGCCCAGCACGCGCTCATCGCGCAACGCGAACACGGGGCGGAACGTCAGGTGGTGAAGCCCAGCATCGGCAACGTGTTTCTGCATCGCTCGGTGTATCTGCACGATGGCGATTATCATGTGGACGCGATCCATGTGATTCCCGGGTTTGCACCGAAGGTCTATCCCGGCGGCAAAGTGGACGCATACACATCCACCCAAACCAACCGCGATGTCGCCCGGTTCGACCGGTTGTCCAACGGCTTTCTGTGCCGACACCCCGAGGCGGCCGACGTGATCGGCGATATCCGCTACGGCATGCTGCCCACCTCGACAGTACCGTTGTGGGGAATTAAAATAAATCGCGCCCAACCCGACGAGCCGGTACGCTTTGTGAAATACCGCGAAGCCAACAAGGCGGATCTC
Organism: Verrucomicrobiales bacterium; assembly: GCA_002721895.1. The sequence goes on along the minus strand of PBLV01000026.1, from coordinate 4,875 downwards.
AATCGATTTTATCAAATGCTTTTTCGGCGAGAGAGTTTACCCAGACAGTAATGAATCCCATTAGTTTTTTAACCGCATCCGTTTGGATGTTGTTTTTTGGGTCCCTTCAGGCCGCCCAGCATTGGAAGCTGGAATCACCGAAGGATCCGACGTTCGCCATTAAGGGCGGTGTCGTGCAAAGTGCGAAAGGAGTGGAGGGAGGTTCACTGGCACTGGATGGGGTGGCGGTGTTGGAGGTGAAGGAGTCGGCCAAGCTCGGGCACGGCGGCAAGGGGTTTACATTGGTGGCTTGGGTGAACCCGTACACCTTGAATGCCGGCCAGCAGATGATCGTGGCCAAGAATGTGTATTCGCGAAATCAACGCGAATGGGGAGTGATGATCGACAAGGACGGCCGGTTCCGGCTTTACCTGAGGCAGGGCGGTTGGCAAACCGTGACCGCCGAAACCCGGCCCAAACCGGGCCATTGGCATCAGGTCGGGGTGGTGGTGACCCCGCAGCGTGCCGAGTTGTGGATCAATGGCAAACGTGAGGGAGTGGGCGCCATGAAGCATCCGTTGCCGCAGACAGCGGCGTCGCTCACTTTTGGAGGGGTTAACGATGGCGGCCAAATCTGGCAGAACCTGTTTGGCGCACTGGATGAGATTCGTTTGTGGGATTCACCGCTCAATGAAACAGAGATGTCCGCTCGATATCGCCCGGTGAAAGCCACGCATAGGTTGCCCAAGCATCTGCCGCTGGGTGGCGAAGTGTTTTCTCTTTGGAACGGGCCGGAACTGCCGGCGGACCCGGAGCGCATTCCGTTTGCTGCCGGCATCCAGCACAGCACGATTCATCGCCCGGCGGAGGACGGCTACAAATTTTTGCATGGCGCCGCCATCGTGATTCACCGGGGCGTGCTGTATGCTAATTGGGCGAACAGTCCCACCAATGAAAATGGTCCGCACGAAACCCTGCAGGGACGACGCTCCAGAGATGGCGGCAAGACATGGGAACCTTTAGAGGTCGTCGGTCCCGGGTTCAAAGGTGCGGACCGGCACAGCCACGGCGTATTGTTCCGGCACCGGGATGAGTTATGGACGATTTGCTCGCGGTTCGGTACGGGCGAACCGAATGGGCGTCGTTTTCGGGGTCTGCGCGGCGAGGCCTTTGTGCTGGATGAAAAGGCGAACCAATGGAAATCGCGCGGTATCGTGATGCGGAATTGTTGGCCATATGATGAACCCGTGCGCATGGGTAATGGCAGTTATATCACCGGTGGGCAGGATAAAGATGGTTATCCTGTAGTGGCGATGAGTCGGGGGGATGATTTCACGAAATGGGATTCCGTGCTGATTCCATTTCCGCCACAGCTCAAGCCCAGTTTTGCCGAGACGACTGTATGGGCCGATGGCGCGCATGTGTTGGCCGTCATCCGCGGCGGTGCCGGCGTGGCGTGGGTTTCCACCAGTGACGATCACGGCAAGACCTGGGCCAAGGCCCGCCCAAGCAATCTCCCCATGCCTCGGGCCAAGGCCTATCTCGGCCGGTTGAGCACGAACCAGCTGTACCTCGTCTCCAATTACCGCAACCGCGACACCCTCTGTATTTCCGTGGGCAAGCCCGGCGCGAAAACCCTCAGTCACATGTGGCGCCTCCGCCACGGAAAATCAGGGCCTCCGCGTTTTCCCGGCCACGCCAAGGGCAAGCAATGGAGCTATCCTTACGCCCACGAGCATGAAGGCAAACTTTACGTGGCTTATTCCATCGGCAAAGAAGACTGCGGTTTGACCGTTGTGCCGCTGGCGTCTCTGGCTCACCCTTAATTTCACCGTTGAATCTGAGTGCGAATGTTTTCATGCTCGCTTTTCCAATATTGTACTTATGAAACACACACGTATTGCCTTGGCCGGATTGCTGGCCGTTCTTTTTTTCGCCGTTGAAACGGTGTCCGCCGCCAAGCCGAACTTTGTGATCATCTTCACCGATGATCAGGGGTACGGCGACCTGAGCTGTTTCGGTTCGAAGACGATCAAGACACCAAACATCGATCGCATTGCGAAGGAAGGACGGAAGTTCACGAGCTTCATGGTGGCATCGCCGGTGTGCACGCCGTCGCGTGCGGCGTTGTTGACGGGTTGTTATCCCAAGCGCGTGGGTATGCATCAGCACGTGTTGTTTCCCGCCTCAACCAAGGGGCTGAATGCTAAGGAACACACCATCGCCGATCACCTGAAGGGGCAGGGCTACGCCACCGCCTGTTTCGGCAAATGGCATCTCGGCCATCACAAGGAAACGCTGCCGACGTCCAACGGTTTTGATACCTACTTCGGCATCCCGTACTCCAACGACATGAATCACCCTGACAACAAGGGCAAGCCGCGCGGTGGCTGGCAGGGGATGGACATTCTCTGGGCCGACCCAGAGTCCACGCTTACCAAGTGGAAGACGCCGCTGTTTGAGGATGAGAAGATCGTCGAGCTGCCGGTCGACCAGCGCACCATCACACGCCGTTGCACACAAAAGTCCATAGACTTCATCAAGGCCAATAAGGACAAGCCGTTCTTTGTGTACATCCCGCACTCCATGCCGCACATCCCTCTCTATGTGCCGGACGATGTGCGCGATCCCGACCCCAAGCGGGCATACATCAACACCATCGAGCACATCGACACCGAGGTTGGGCGACTGCTCAAGACGATTGATGACCTCAAACTCGCCGACAACACCTACGTCATTTACACCACAGACAATGGCCCGTGGCTGCCCTTCCGCCACCACGGCGGCTCGGCCGGCCCGTTGCGCGACGGCAAAGGCACCACCTTCGAGGGCGGCCAACGCGTGCCTTGCGTGATGCGCGGCCCCGGCATCCCTGCCGGTACGGTTTGTGATGAACTCACCGGCACGATTGACCTCCTCCCCACCATCGCCGCGATCACCGGCAAAGCCCTGCCCAAGGGCCGCAAAATTGATGGCGTGGATGTCACCGGTCTATGGAAGGGCACAGCAGCCGTTTCCCCGCGCTCGGAATTTCTGCACTACACCTCGCGCGGTGATCTGGAAGGAATCCGGAGCGAAAAATGGAAACTGCTCATCAAGAAGCCCCGCCGCAATCCCAACAACCGTCCGCCGCAGGTCTTCCTCTTCGATCTCTCCAAGGATCTCGGCGAAAAAAACAACCTCGCCGAAGCCAAGCCCGCGATCGTCAAAGACCTCCGCGCCCGCATGGAAACGCTGGACGCCGAGATCACCAAGAACGCCCGTGTACCTTGGTTTAAAAACTAAAACGATTTCAACTCATGAAACTTGCTTTAGCTTGTCTAATCGGCATTGGAGGTATTCACGCTGGTGCGCAGGAAAAAATCGAGTGGCATGATGTCACTCAATGGGGCGTGGAAGGGCGCGGTTGGGAGGATCAGGATCGGGCGCGCTGGTTTGACCGGTTTCCGGCCAAGGCCGAGGAGACGGTGACCAAGGCGGTGTGGGGCCTCAGCCGGCATAGCGCGGGGATGATGGTACGGTTCAAGACGGACGCCACGGAGATTCATGCGCAGTGGAAATTGATGAGCGCGCGACTGGGCATGCCGCACATGCCGCCGAGCGGGGTGAGCGGATTGGACCTTTACGCGCGAGACGCCAAAGGGCGTTGGCGATGGGCGGCGGCCACACGGCCAGGTAAGCAGGATATGCAGGCGGCGCTGTTGCGCGGCATTACACCGGTCTTGCGCGAGTACGCGGTGTATCTGCCGCTGTACAACGGCACGGAGTCGCTGTCCATCGGAGTGCCGGCGGGGGCGAAGTTTGAAGGGCTGGCGCCGCGCAAGGCAAAACCGATTGTGTTTTACGGAACGTCCATCACTCACGGTGCGTGCGCCTCGCGGCCGGGCATCACTCATCCGGCGATTTTGGGCCGGAGGCTGGATCGGCCGGTGATAAACATCGGCTTCTCCGGTAATGGGCGCATGCATGAAGCGGTGGGCAAGTTGATGGCGGAAGTGGATGCGGCGTGTTACGTGATTGATTGTCTGCCCAACATGAACGCGGCGATGGTCACCGAGCGCTGCGTGCCTTTGGTTAAACTGCTGCGTAAGGCGCGGCCGGACACGCCAATTTTGTTGGTGGAAGATCGAAGATTTGCCAACAGCTGGTTGACACCGACGAAAGAAAAGTTTCACGACGACAATCATGCGGCGTTGCGCAAGGCCTACGAACAGCTCAAGTCGGCAGACGTGAAACGGCTGTACTGTCTGGGAGGCGATACGTTACTGGGAGACGACGGGGAAGGCACGACGGATGCTTCGCATCCGAATGATCTCGGTTTCATTCGGCAGGCTGAAGCCTTTGAACCAGTGCTGCGCAAGGCTTTGGGGTTGAACAAGGATTAGCAGGATGAACAGGATTTGTTTTTTAATTATTTTATTGGGCGGTTTGGCGTTTGATGCCTCGGCGCAGATTCGGCGGCCGAATATTGTGTTTGTGTTGGCGGACGATCTTGGTTGGGCGGAGCTGGGGTGTTACGGAAACAAGTTTAACGAGACGCCGAATCTGGATCGCTTGGCGAAGGAGGGCGTGCGGTTCACGCATGCGTATGCGGCGGCGCCGGTGTGCTCGCCGTATCGTGCGGCGCTGCTCACGGGGCAGCATCCGGCGCGCGTGGGCATCACCGATTATCTCCGCCCCAATTCCTCCAACGGCCTGTCGGTGAGCCATGTGACATTGCCGGAAATTCTCAGCAAACACGAGTACACCACCGGCATGGTGGGCAAGTGGCATCTCACAGGCTACAAACATCACGAGGCGGAGTTTGAATTGCGGCCGACGGATCACGGCTTTGGCTGGAATACTGGCAGCGAGGTGAAGGGCGTGGGGAATGGCGCGAATTTTTTTCCGTACGTA
>PBLV01000025.1 GCA_002721895.1 Verrucomicrobiales bacterium | reverse complement strand
GGCCATATCAAGGTGCGTGGTTGGCTCGTCCATCAACAATAAGTTAGGCGGATCAAGCAGCAACTTCACCAACGCCAACCTGCTCTTTTCCCCACCGCTGAGCACCCCTACCGGCTTGAAGACATCGTCTCCGCGAAAAAGAAACGAGCCAAGAATTGTCCGGGCACGCTCCTCAGTGAGTGCCTCGGGCGTGTTCATCGCCTCCTCGAGCACTGTGCTTTTGGTATCGAGCACATCCACTCGGTTCTGCGAAAAATACCCCGCCTTAACTTTATGCCCTAACTCACGATCACCAGCCTGTTGCTCGAGAACACCGGCCATAAGTTTCAGTAGGGTTGATTTCCCTGCTCCATTGGGGCCAACGAGAACGGTGCGTTGGCCACGCTCCACCTCACATTCCATGCCGCTGTAAACAGTGTTTTCCCCATAGGCAAAATCTATGCCCTTTAGCGTAAGAACACGCTGCCCGCTCCGCTCAGGCTGAGGAAACCGAAACCCCTTCATACGACGATCCTCGCCCTGTGGTAAATCCACAAGGTCAGCCTTCAGTCGGTCAATCTGCTTCTGCTTGCTCTTAGCCTGCGTTGCCTTGGTATTCTTTGCCCCAAAACGATTGACGAAGGATTGCAGGTGATCAATTTGTCGTTGTTGATTTTTGTGGGCAGCCTGCTGTTGCGATTCATGAGCATTTCGTTGTTCCAGAAACGAGTCATAATTACCCGTCCAACGAAAGAGCCGTTCGCGCCGCAGTTCAAGGATACCGTGCACGAGCTGGTTGAGAAACTCGCGGTCGTGCGAGATCATCAGGATGGCGCCGGGATAATTCTTGAGATAACTCTGCACCCAAATTAGCGCTTCAAGATCCAGATGGTTGGTCGGCTCATCTAGCATCAACAGATCAGGCTCCTGCACCAGCAGTCGCGCGAGGTGGGCGCGCATAATCCAACCTCCACTCATCTCTGTAGCCGGCCGGTCAAAGTCGCTTTCTCGAAAGCTCAAGCCTGCCAGTATGCGCTTGGCCTTGGCTTCCAATTGACCACCACCAACCTCGTTGTACAGCTCGTAAGCCTCTGGCTCCACATGATCGCCATTAAGAATCTGCCGATGCACTTTAAGAAAGCCTGGCCGTACAGAGATAGCGAGCTCCAAAACGGTTTCGTCATCTACCGGCAAACTTTCCTGTGGAAGAAACCCCAGATCGAGGTTGCGTTGCAGATCGACTGTGCCGGAGTCCGTAGATTCCTCTCCGAGGATGAGATTGAAGAGCGTTGTCTTACCTGCACCATTGGGGCCAACTAATCCTAAGCGATCGCCTCGATTTAGTTGCAGCGAAACCTCACTGAACAACGTACGCCCGCCATGAGATTTCTCCACACCGCTAAGGGTAATCATTAGCGCTATGCAACAAACTCATCTAGGTCACCGGTGTTATCAGCAAAAGAATCAGCCTTTACACCCATTCTTCTTTGGATGGTGACAAATAAGTTAGCAAGAGGCACATCATTGCCAAACCTGAGATATTGCCCGTGCTTATAGCCCATGTTTTTACCACCAGCGAGGATCAATGGGTAATTGGTATTGTTATGAGTCTTACTATTGCTGCTTCCGTAAAAAATGCAGGTGTTATCGAGAACTGACCCATCGCCTTCCTTCATTTCACTCAATCGCTTGATGAGGTAAGTAAGGCATTCGGTCTGGTAGAGATCCCATTTCCCCCTATTCTCTGCTCCTTTACCTTTCCCCGCACCATGGGCTAAACCGTGAGCATCCTTAGCGAAGCCAAGCAAAGAAGGAAATTTATTGGCGATGGAAATGGCTCCATGCATGCTCGCTAACTGGTAGGTGACAAACCGAGTTGAATCCGTCTGGAAAGCCAACGCGATAAGGTCAAGCATGGTGTAAATCAATTTGCCTGGAGTTTCGTTATCCGCATCAAGGGCAAGTTTCTCTGCATTAACTTTAGGCTTAGGCATATCAAGCCAACGTGCGGAGCGTTCCACGTCCTGCTCAATTTCACGTACCGAGGTGAGGTACTGATCAAGCTTGTCCTGATCGTTCTTACCTAATTTACGGTGTAAACTCTTGGCCTCATCGAGCAGCAAGTCCAAATGACTTCCGGTGCGGGTGAGGCCTTTTCTCTGGGCTTCAATCGAATCTCCCTTTAAACCGAATAAACGCTCGAAGACAATCGCCGGGCGATTGAATGAAGGAATAGGCTGACCGCTACTTGAATAAGAAAGGGTGTTGGCACGTGTAGGCATACCAACACCTCCGTCCGAGGAAAGAGCCAAGCTGCTAAAACGAGTGCTCGCACCAAGCCTGTGCGTTTGAGCCATAAATTGATCTAGGGAAATCGAATTTTTAAGCCCGGTAGCTCTCAAACTCATTTCTTCGCCAGTTAGAAAAGTATCTCCACTATCGTGGCCTCCAATGCGCCGTACTTTTGGATGGGAGAGACCTCCTAGAACAGTGACCTGATTACGAAAAGGCTCTAGGGGCGCCAGAGATTTGTTAAAAGTGAAATCCTTTCCCTCTCCTTTGGGAAACCAGTTCCAATGACCAAATTCACTATTCTGATTGGGAAGGCTTACCCCGTAAGGAAAATATATAGAGCAAAACCTCTTGGACGGTGATTTATCTTGAGCACCCAGCGATTCCATCCAAGGTAATGCAAGCGAAATGCCTGCTGCTTTTAGCATGGTTCTACGATTCATTTGAGATGGATTTTGATTCATGGAAACTCCCTACAAATTGTATTTGGAGGATACACATTTGACTATATTACCGCGATAAAAAAGGTCCGCTTATAACAATATTCCCCATCAAACCAGAAAGCCGGTAGTCGTCCTTTGCAAACTTGGCACTAAGCTCTTCAATCAAGGGTTCATCGGCCAGTTTCAAGGAGCGGCCCAGAGCATAGGTCAGTAATTTAGTTACCAATGCTTTGGCAAATTGCTCGCGCCTTTGATTGAGCAGGTATTTCTGGAGATCAGCCAACCCAGAGATTTCATGATTTCCCGGCAGAATAGTTTCAGCGGAAACGGGTTTCTTTCGACGAGCAGTCTTTTCCCTTTGCAGTCCAATCGCATCGTATCTCTCAAGAGCAATTCCCCATGGGTCGATACTGCGGTGACAATCTGCGCAAGCCTCTTTTTTGCGATGAACAGCAAGTTGTTCTCGAACGGAAAGCTTATCAAAGTCAGGTACACTTTCTTCCACACCGGGGACATCTGGAGGAGGAGGATTGGGTGGGTCATGAAGCAACCGTTCTCTAATCCAAACCGCACGTTTGATCGGATGGGAGTCCGCTCCATCAGATCCTGCCAAGTGAGTGGAAGCATGCCCCAGCACGCCTCCCGGTCTACCAGTCCCTCGAAGAGGAACTCGCTCAAATTTTTGAGACTTAGGTCCCTCCAACCCATAATGTTTGGCTAGAGATGCGTTAAGCATGGTAAAATCTGCATCAATAAATTGCAGAGCCGAGGTGTTACTACGGAGGATTTCCCTGAAGAAAGCTCGAGTCTCTCCAACCATGTCCGGTTTCAAGCGGTTGTCAAAGCTCCTGTAATATTGAGGATTAATGGCAACTCTATCGACTCCCTCTAGATCTAGCCACTGGTCACAAAACTCCTTAGCGAATCGGTCGGACTTCGAATCCTTTAACATCCGCTCAAACTGTCCTTTCAACACGGAGCCTTCCAGAAGACGACCGGAATCAGCCAGGGCAGATAATTCTTCATCAGGCATCGAACTCCAAAGAAAATAGGATAGCCTAACGGCTAACTCATGAGCATTGAGCTTTCTTGGCTTATCGGAGTTGAAAGGCTCGCTCAGATACAGAAAGTGAGGAGAAGCCAAGGCGGCAGACAAGGTTTCTTTGAGAGCCGAAACAGGTGTATCCGTCTGCTTACGAATGAACTCGTAGTGAGCCAACCATTTATTTATTTCTTTCTCACTTACCGAACGCCTCCAGGCTCGATGCAGGAATCGGCTCATTATGTTTTTTAAGTCCTTTGAATCAGTCAAGTCCTCGTCTTCATGAATGATTCTTTGATGCAGAGGGGGAGGCCAAGACGGGTAGTCATTACGAACGAACTCCACAGATTCGATGATAATCCTGGGAAAATCAGGATCCTCTGGGTAAACCTTGACCTTCCGTTTTGTGACCTTGCCTTTATTATTTTTTACCTCAATTACCTTATCGATTGCCCTAGGCGGTGATTCGCCGTCTTGGAGGGCGTTTCTGAGGGAAATAATTCCTTTTAATTTATCATCTGGAACATTAGCGGCCGGCTGAGGAAAGAACTCGGAGAGACCAGAAATCTCATAGTACTGAGGCGAGCTCGAGGTAATCGCAATTTTCCCAGCATCGCTTATTATATTAAGGGTTAATCCGGAAACAAAATATCCATACTGAGCAGAGAGGATAGGTGCGGGCTGGCCCAATTTTCTGTCCGTGTAGGCCTTTACTCGAATACTAAATCTACCTTTCCTAGGCAGGTCCTGAAAAGATCCATGCCAATAGTTAACCCGCCCTAGACGGCCCGATGGAATGCCAATGAAATTCTTAGACAATGGACCTCTTATTTTACTTTTTATCTGATTGATTTGGGTAACTTCTCTTTTGACCTGCCTTCCATCTCCATCCATTAGGATAGAATCGAATGCTCTCCTTGCAGTTTTTAGACTGGTTTCAATTTGCAGCGCGGCCATTCCTAGGGAAGCACCGTTATTCTTAAAGCCCTCTGGTGAGGAAGCATCAGATGGTAAGTTCTCACTGTAATTCATTTCCAACCCCAAGAGATCGGTCATTGTATATTGATATTCAGTACGATTGAGGCGTCTTAATACCGCCTGCTCACCTGCATTGCTCCGAATATCAGCAGCCGCCTTGAGGCGCTGAGTAATCCAACTGGTTAACCTCCTTCTTTCAGCAGCCGTTAATGGGGGTTCCTTTTCAGGGGGCATTTCTCCTAAATTAATTTTATTTAATGCATCATGCCACCGCTCTGCCGAGGTGCCCCGCACAATATCTGGATCAAGCGTATCCAACCGAAGATCCCCTTTCTCCTTTTTCTCTCCGTGGCATCCAAAACAATGCTTTTGCAGGATCGGCCGAATCTCTTTTTTAAACTCCTCATCCGCCCGTGCACACAACACAAGAGAACAGAACGCCAAAAAAGAAATCCATCGATTCATTGAAAAAAGCTTACATCACGAATGATAATTTGCACATTCAATTCAATCTAACGCGGCAAGGGCACGTGCGCTTCCTTAATAATTCCCTCAAACTTACGCACCAGTTCGGGCCGCTTGGCTGCGAGATTCTCTTTCTCGAATGGATCAGCCTTGAGGTTAAACACCTCCATCGGCTTGCCGGCNGCGCGGAAGGCCTTCCAATCGCCCAGACGCACCGCNTGCGANACGATCACCTGCTTGGCGCCCTTGCAGAATTCNAAGTACAAATACTCATGCGGCCGCTGTNTGGCGCCCTGCCCGCGCANNGTNGGCACAAAGGAAATGCCNGTGTTCTGCGGNGGCACCGGTTGNCCNACCAGNTCGCANACCGTCGGCANAATATCCTGAAANCCGCTGATGTGCGCGGTGGTGCTGCCGGGNGCNATCACGCCGGGCCAGCGNGCNAGCATCGGNGCNCGGATNCCGCCTTCGTGCATGTCGCGCTTGTGCCCGCGCAGGCCNCCGGAGGATTTCCAAAACACCGGATCATGCCCNCCNTCCTTGTGCGCGCCNTTGTCNCTGGTGAACATCACCAGCGTGTTGTCNTCNACNCCCAGTTCATCGAGCAGCTTNAGCAGCGNGCCGATCTCGTTGTCCAGATGCTCCATCATCGCCGCAAAGCCGGCGATNGGGTTGACCACNTCCGGACACGGCTCACCGCCCGCGCCGTACTTGCCGATCTTTTTGTCAAACTGCGGAAACACCTTGCGCCATTTTTCGTGCAGCGCCTTGGGCGCATGCATCGCCGCGTGCGGAATTGCCGTGGGAATGTAACAGAAAAACGGCTGCTTCGCCTTCACACTGCCGCGAATGAACGCGCGCGCGTGTTCCATCATCGGCGTGTGCAGGTACGTGCCTTTTTTCAAGGGCAACTCGCGGCCGTTGTGAACATAGGTGGTGGGATAATAGGTGTGCGCGATGGTCTGGCTTTTCCAGCCGTAGAATTCATCGAATCCGTGCGCCAACGGATTTGGCGCGCCTTTCAAGTGCGTGTTGCCCAAACCCCATTTGCCAAATGCTCCCGTGCGATAGCCGGCCGCCTTGAACACCTCTGGCAGCACCGTCATTTTTTCGTCCAACGCCGCGCCCGCCTCACCGCGCAGGTTGCCGCGCACATAACAGCGGCCCGAGTGCATGCCGGTCATCAACACCGCCCGGCTCGGCGTGCACACTGTGTTACCCGAATAATGCGCCGTAAACTTCAGGCCCTCCGACGCCAGCCGGTCAATATGTGGTGTCTTTAATTTCTTCTGCCCGTAACAGGACAGATCGCCGTAGCCAAGGTCGTCCGCTAGGATGTAAATCACGTTGGGCTTGGCCGCCGCCATGGCAAGCCACGGCAGGCACAGGAGAGAGAGGATCAGTCGTTTCATTTCAAAGATTTCAGGTACGCCACCACATCGCGGATTTCCGTCGGCTTCAAGATCGCCCCCATGGGCGGCATCGTGGTCGTCAGCGTGTGCGTTTTAATTTCCGCCACCGGCACCGCCACTTGCTTGCCATCAGGCAACCGCAGAGTCCATGTGTCCGCCGTTTTCTTGGCGAGAAATCCCGTGTGTTGTTTGCCACCCTTGGTCACCAACGCCACCGTGCCGTAGCCCTCGGCAATTTCCTTGGCCGGCTCGAGCATCGACCGCACCAAGTACGCAGCGTCTTTTTTGCCGATCAGATCCAGCGGCGGCCCAAGATTGCTGCCCACCTTGCCAAGCTGATGACACCGGATGCATTGCGCCGCAGCATGATTCATCACCACTGCCCGGCCGCGAGTCACATCGCCGCCGTGCGCATAGCGGTCGGCTGTTTCCGGCAATGTCTCACCCAATCCCTTCGCCGCCTCCCACACGTCCAGCCGCAGTGCCGGATCCAGCTTGCCGGCACAATAAGCCGTGACCAACCGGCCGAATTCCGCCGCCGCCCCCGGTTCCTTGGAGACCGCCATTTGCCGAACCGCCGCGCCGCGCCCCGGCGCCTTGGCATCCTCAATCAACGCCATCAACAGACCCACCACCGGCACGCCCGCCTTGGCTGCATGAGCCCGAGCCGCCGCCCGCACCTTGGCATCCGCGGAGGCCAGCCCGTGCACCACGTACACCCGCAACTGCGGATGCTGCGTGCGCCCGAGTGCATCCAAAAATCGGCTCTGCACCTTGGCCGGCCAATCGGCAAAACCGCCCTCCAATCCTTCCAGCCACGCCGCATGGCCCAGTTGCCCCGTGCCATTGAGCAGCACCTCGAGCAGTTCCGGATCGCGCGCGATGATCGGACGCAATTGTTTCACGGCCGCATGCACCGGCGCGATATCGCGCGGGGCCAATTTGCGAAAACGTCCTTCCACCGCACAAAGCACCGGCGGTTTGGCCCACCAGAGGATGGATGCCAGCGCGGTGCGTCGCAGCGCGGCACTGGCGGGTTGCTGCTCGAGGTAGCCGATCAGCAACTGCAATGCCTCGCTTGTGCCCACGCGAAAGGCGGCGTTGACGGCGCGGCGCATGAGAGCTTCGTTTTTCAGTTCACCGCGGCGCAGCACATCGGCGAGATCGGGCAAGGCAGCCGGAATGGACAGGTCATCGTGAATCGCCCGTGCGGCCTCGAGCACCACCAGTTCATCTTTGTCCGCCAGAAACGCCCGCACCTCGGGTGCCTCCAACCGGCGCAAGGCCACGATAGCCGCCAAGCGCACATTGCGATCGGTGTGGGTGTGGAGCGCCGCCAATTGCTTTGGCGTCATCGCCCCGGCCAAACCCATGATGCCGGCGTGGCGTTGGTAAGGAGCGCTCCCGTCGCGCTCGATGAATTTCACCAATGCCATTCCGGCCGCCGAGGCCTTGCGATTGCCTAAAGCGATCGCGGAAAAGAACCGAACCCGCGGCGATTCATGCGTGAGGCCGTCGAGCAATTCAGGCTCAAACAATTTGGAACGCGTGCCCAATTCGCCCGTCACTTTGGCGGCCTGCGCGCGCACTTCGGGATCAGCCTCCTGCCAGGCGGCGGACAGACCGATCAACCGCGCCGGTTCGCGCCGCGCCATCATGCCAATGCCCCACACCGCGTGCAGTTTACCTAGTGCCATGCCCTGTTGCAGTTGGCCCACCAACGCCTCCATGCCGTCCGCCCCGCGCCGTGTCAGTTCAAACTGGCCCTTCATGCGCACGCGCTGATCGGCGTGGTTCAGCCACTTGACGAGCGTGGCGATCGGTTGTTTGGCTGAGTTGCTGGCAAGAAACGTTTGGGTTTCAACGCGCAACGGATGCTGTTCTTCCTTCGGCAAATCAAACCGATACACGCCGTTCGCGTACGAGGAGGCATACAGCGCGCCGTCCGGGCCGATGGCCAAGCCGGTGTTGGCGAGGCCGCCTTTCATCGGGGTTTCCTCCTCAAACCGAAACGACGCGCCCGCTGGTAAGAACTGAAACACGCGCACCTGATTCTGGTTGTTGGTCATGAAAAACCGGCCGACATACGCCTTGCCCAGCGCCGTGCCGGGATTGGCCGTGAAGCCGCACGGTCCGGGGCCGAAGTTGCCGATGGTGGGCGTGAGGTAAGCGGGGAAACTTTCGTGATGCGGCAGGAACATGCGCTCGGCCATCCACGGGTTGTACGCAGGCAGGCCGCTGATGCGCGTGAAGTCCTGCTTGCGCAGCCACTGCCAGTTGAGCCGCCAGCCGTGTTCGCTGCCCTCGGTGATGTACAGCGCGCGTTCCTTTTCGCCGGGATAATCGCCGTCGTTATCCATGCTGAACAGATTGCCGTGCGCGTCAAAAGCCAGCTCCTGCGCGTTGCGTTCGCCGCTGGAAAAGCGTTCCACGTTGGAGCCGTCCAGTTCACTGCGAAAAATACCGCCGCGATTCGGCCCGTGAATTTTCACGCCCTCCGCCGTGGTCAACGAATGCCCCTTGTCGGCCAGCGACCAGTACACGCGCCCGTCCGGCCCCACCGCGAGTCCGCTCAGGTTGTGGCCGCCCTGCCCGATGTGCAGCGAGTAGCCCGTGCTGATTACTTGCGGCTTCTCGGGAAAACCATCGCCGTCCGCATCGCGGTAGCGGATCACATCCGGCTCCACCGCCACGTACACATCGTCGCCCACCGCCAGCACGCCCGCGGCGATACCGGTCACCTCCGTGTGATATTCGCCGAGCGTTTTCACGCGATCGGCCTTGCCATCACCGTCGGTGTCGGTGAATTGAAACGCTGCATCCTTTTGCACCATGAGATCACGCCAATCGCGCGTGCCGTCGTCATTGCGATCCGCCGGCTGCCAGCCGCGCGCAAACAGGCCCTTGAAGCCCGCCTTGTAAAACCGACGCCGATCCTCTATGTGCTCGAAGGACAGATCATCCTTCACCCAATCCTGATGCCCGCGGATATCGAGACTGCTCACCTTGCGCCGCGTCGTCCGCACCACATACACGCGCCCGTGATCATCCACCGAGATGCCCACGCCGCCCTTCGTCTCCGGCGCTTTGGACCACGTGGTCACCACCACCCCGCCCGGCCCGGCCACCTTCACCGGCTGCACGCCCGGCACGCGCAGCGTGTGAATGTTCGCCCAGTCATTGGCGTTGCTGCCGCGCACCGTCACGCGCACAAACCGCGCGGTGGTTTTCGGAAATTTGAATTCGCCTACTCCCTCGCCCTTGCCGCCGCTCTGAAACTTGCGCGCCGCATCCCAGCTCTTGCCATCGGCGGACAACTGAATCTCAAACGCATAATCACGTTCGCCACGCGAAAACCCGAGGCCGAGCGCCGTCAATTCGCGCGCCGCCTTGAACTCCACCTGAATCCACCGCCCGCGCCCCTGCGCCGCCCAGCGCGTGTTGGCGTTGGCATCCAGCACATGAATCGCCGGATTCCCCGCCTGCGCCTGATCCGCCGAAATCGCCCGAAACACCGGTCCCAAATCCGCCGCCATAGCGACCACCATGCTCATGATGAAAACAAAGAAAATTTTCACAACGCACCGAGTGTGAGGCGAACGCCTTCATGAATCCAGTCGTATTATGTAAGGGACGAGGTGGAACTCGTCCCTCCCGGGAGGGGCAAGTTCCACCTTGCCCCATTTTTGGTTTCTCCGCGCCTCTGCGTGAGGCTATTTCCGAAACACCGCCCCTTTCGAAAAATTCTCCTGCTTCACCACACCGCCTTGGTCAAGGTGCCACGTCGCGACGGAAGCATCAGTTCGAGCGTGGCCGATACGCTTTTCGCCAGGGGTGTGGTTCACGAAGAACACCCGGCGGGTGCCGTCGATGAGCTTCACCTCGAGGGCGGTGGCTTCGTGGTCAGGCACGGCCTGGCCGGCGGCGTTGCGGACGTGGAGGCGGGTGATCTCGCGAACCTTTTCCTTGGTGCTGGCGCGCCACGGTTCCTGCACGGTGGCAAAGACGGTGTTTTTCGCGCGGCGCCGAAGCATAAGATAATCGATTTCGCTGCCGACATTTTCGTTCATCGGAATGGCGAAGAGAGTCACCGTCGTGCCCTTCTGCGGCGCAGCCCACACGCGCACGTGGGCGTTCTCGTGCAAAATCGCGGTGGCGGATTTCTTGGGCGGTTTGGTGCGCGGGGCGTTGTCCCACCGAATGGCGACCGTGCTGGCACTGGGCGCACTGCGCGGATTGCGGGCGAAACGCAGGACGCCGTCGCCGAGCTTGGCGATTGGCTTGAGCGTCAGCGCCTCGGGCTTGGCCTCACCGAAGGAATGAAACATCCAGTCGTACTGATGCTCGGCGTCGCTGCGGCACAGGTAAATATCGACAAGGCCAAAGTCGGTGTTGAACACCGTGCGCCGCATGTGGATGCCCTTGTAAATGCGATCGGACTCGGCATCAATCCACTGCAGGCTCGGCTCGCTGTGTTGGCCGCGCAACTGCCCGATCGGCACCGGCCCGCTGCCGCCTGCCTGACTTTTGCCGTCGGCGATGACGACGTTGTGCGCGTAGCTGCTGGTGTAAAGGCTCATCAACTCGCCGAGTTTGCCGTAGCCGTATTCCATCGAGACAATCTGGCCGTGAAATGACGGGATGGTCGCGAGCTTCGCGGCATGGCCGTGACTGCGCCCGCCGTGCAGGCCGTAATCGAAAATGACCTCCGTCCAGTCGATGGGCTCGGGCGCCGTGCGGTTGCGCAAAATGGCGAGGCCCTTGACGGGCGCGATGTACACCGGCGGCCACAACGCATCGAGCGGCTGCTTGCCGGCCGCGTACTCGGCAGCCATCACGGTGGCCTTCGTTTCCTGCGGCGTGCTGTTGATGCGCTTGGCGGCGTCGATGAGCTTGGGCCATTGCTCGAGGCGCGGGTCGATGTACAGTTTACGCGCCCATTCATACTGCGTGGCGCTCGGACTGCCAAAGCCGGCGCCGAGGCCGTTGAGGTTAACGCCGCCGCCGTCATCGATGTTCGGCAAACCGCCGCCGGAGAAAATAAAACTCGGGTGCGCGAGGAAGCTGTTGCGCAGGGCCTTGTTGGCGGATACATCGAGACCGTGCCCGTGCAGTTTTTGCATGAAGCTCACATAGCCACCCACGCCGCCGTAGCTGCCGAGGGAGCATTGGTGGATGCCGTCTTCGAGCACGACGCCGCGGAAGATGTCGTAAAAAAACTGCAGACCCTGCTTCGGCGCGGGATCGCCCAGCACGCGGCCCATCGGCAGGTACGGCATGTCCTCCTTGTTGACCGCCGCAAAATACGCCGGCTCCTCAAAGAGCGGCCCGGCCATGCCCTCGTACATGCCCCAACGCACGATGTTGTGCTCNAGCATGGTGCGCTCGGCGGGNGTGAGGGCGTCCCACANCANGTCGAGCACGTAGATGCCCATCGCGTGATAATAGCGCGGGCCNAACTTCATCAGGTANCGCCCGCCGATNCGCCCGCCCCACCAGTCGCGGTCCTCGCGNTGGAGGTTGTAGTTNAAATGCTTNGTGAGCCCGGTGTATTTGCGGGCAAANATGCGCGCCATCTCCACNGCCTTNTTCGCNTATTTTTTGTCGCCCGTTAAATAATACGCCTCGGCCANCAGCGTNATGCCCGTNTGGGCNCNGCGGCCNAGCGGGGTGTCGCCATACGGNGCGGCGCCGGAAAGCCCGTGGCCCATCATGCTCTTCCAGCGCGTNTCGCGCATGCTGCCAATCATGTCNGTNTCCTTGCCGGCCACGTACGTCTTGCGATAAGTCTCCGTTTTGCCCTTNTGCGGCGGTCCCTCGAAATCCATCGCNGTNACNAGGTCCACNTCCCCCGCCGGCCGCAGCCGNACNACCTTNGGCTGNTTGTGCCACACGCCCGAGTACTCCAGCCCCGCGCGTTCCCAGCCGCTGCCNTAGCCGTTGTGCTCNGAAGGACCGTCCGGCAAATACTGCTCAATCTCCTTGGCNCTCATNTTCATCCACGCATCNAGNGCCGCCAGCCGTTCGCCNGANAANGANGANGGCAANCCNTTCACCGGCCCGTANGTGCTGAGCTGGATGTTNCGNCCNCGCGTCCATTCCTTCAGCGCCGGCGTNAGCTTTTCNGGNTCNCGCGCCTTNANCCANNCNCGCAACTCNGCCCGNNNCNTNTNNTCCGGCGNGGGCACCAGNACNGGATGNTTNGGCACNGCNGTNGGNATNAGATTCCACAGCCGATATTTTTGCCGNAGCGCCACGTCNTCGTTCCANAGGNAAATGTTCGCCCAACCCGACACTCCNTTCATCGCCACCGGCGTGCGAAAAGTGANCTGAAANGACTTCTCCTCATGCGGCTTCAGTACGATGCGGTTCACGNTTGAGCGCACCNCCTGCGGCGAGATGCGAGTGTTATCCGTCAGCAACTCGTAACTGCACGGCTCACCACAGCGATTGNGCAACGTNATGGTGTANGTNTCNACCCGCTGNTTGTTGNCNGTNGTGGTCTTATGCGCGGCNACCCACCACGCCGGCGGGATGCGGTACTGATCCACCCAACGCGGATGCGGCTCACTCGGCCCAGCCTTGTCCGAAATCAAAAGCGCATCATAAACCGGCTTCGCCAGCCCGCTCTTGAAGCGCACGCTCAACCGGTGTTTGCCCTTCGCCAGCCGCACCTTGCCGCCCAGCGCGTGCCATGCCCAGTTCTCCACATCACCGCGATGCCCNCCNGCGATACCCGTGGGATACAGTCGCTGGATACCCAGCGGTTTGCCGTCCAGCTTTACCTCCACCTCCGCAAAATTTTCNGTCCACGGCGTTTTCGCTTTCGATCCCTGNGGCCACAGCGGATGCATCCGCCGATCCATCACATAACGCAGTGCCAGCCAACGTTCGCCCGCCTTGGCCACCACAAAATCAAACGTCAGTTCATCAGTCCCCGGAGCGACTNNCGCCCGCCCCGACGCCGTGGCAGCGTTGTTATTCTTCGCGGCGAACCGCCCGTTCTTGTCCGCCTTCGCTTCCGGCGCGCGCTCCACTTCGCCGCCGCCCGCTTCCACCAATTGCCCGTCCTTCGCCAAGGCCGCCCATTGCGCCCGGCGCTTGGCCGTCGGGCGATCGGCCTCGATATTCTCCCGCGCGGCCAACTGCGTTTCCAGCGCCTGCACTTCGCCGCCCTTGAATTGCATCAACTCCCACAAGCTGCGCAGGCTGAGGGCGCGGTCGAACACAAACAAATCATCCACCGCCAACCCCGCCATCGGCTGGCCAATCTCCATCGCCACCGGACGCCGCTTCAAGTCCAGCGCCAGCGCCGCGTACGGCCGGGCCTTCCAGTAAACGCGCAGCATGCCGACCGGTGAAGGCACGGCATTGCCGCCCGCTTCCCACGTCATCGCCAAATGCTCGCGGCTGCCCTGCACCCAGTACAGCGCGTCAAAGCAATCCAGATGCACCACCTTGCCCTCCTCATGCACAAACACACCGCCACTCTTGGAGAGCTTGATGATTGGTTTCCCATCCGCGTCCAGCAACGTCAGCAAATTCTCCTCCGGCGCCGTCAGCCATTCCTTCACCTCAAGGATTTGCCAAAGCGCCACCGTCCACTCATCCAGCTCCGCCATCGCCGGCAGTTCCACACGCATCGAAGCCTCCCCCGCCGTCTCCGCAAACCACCCCGCCTTCCCCCGCATCGCCGGTTCGCGCAACAGCACGCCAGCACCGGTTGCTATCTTGGCTCCCACACCCACGCGCGGTTCGCCAATGGCGCCATCAAAATCGTGGTGAAACAAAACCTTCGGCGCGGCAATGAGATGAGCGGCGGACAAGAATCCAGCGAGGGCAGCCAATGGTTTCATCCGCAAATTAAAGCACCGGCCTTCATTACTGGCTAGTCGGAACCTAAGCCTCACGTGGAGGCACGGAGAAACCATATTCTTCCCTGCGTGTGCTTTAAAAAGGTGGTTTGCCCATTTTTCACTGCCACATCCACCGTAACCCCGGACAGTGACAGGGAGTGGGATCACCGATCCCGCCTAAAAAACAATCATCTCCCTCCATCGGACAACAGGCCCGAGGGCCTGTCGTCAGTGTTGGAATTTGGGCGAGCATTACTCCTCCAAGTTGGTGGATGGAATGGATTTGTCCTGCTCCTTACCCATAGACCTGGTCAGCCCACTTTTCTTTTGGTTGTCCGCCACATAACCGCATTGGACATAAAGGGCGCTGTTAGGGCCGTAGCCCGGATGACAACGGATGGCGTCACGCATGTGTGCCACGTGTTCGGCGGTATCGAGGTCGGCATTGTCGATTTCCTGTCGTTGACCGGCAGCAGTCAACAAGCTTTCCTCGTATTGTTCACGCTTGGTGAACGAGGGTGCCACGCCGGAACAAAACTTCGCATAGGTCATCCCCGCGAAATCCACCTCGGTGGCGTTGTTATTCTCGAGGGCTGCTTTCATTTGGTGAGCCCGCTCAACCGTCTTATTTTTAATTACCATGTTATTAATCTCCAAGAACCTCATCTGCTCCGCCGAGCCTGAACCATCAGGCTCCTTGCCGCTGGATGCAGCGAAGACATAAATTGGTTTCTATTGTATCATATGGATCACGCCCCCAGAATTCTAAAAAATTTTCAAATTTTTTTATCGAGACTCAAAAACTACTGAAAAACGGGCTTTTCTGGTGCAAAGAAACTTAGGTTTGGAGCGCGGGATCAAGGGTTTTGCGCTCGGGACAAAAGGTTTTGACCTCCAGACCAAGGGTTTTGCGGGCGTGACGAAGAATTTTGTGAGCGCGATGAAGGGTAGGGAGCTCGGAATGAATGGTTCGGAGCTCAAGAACAAAGGTCGGGCGCGCAAAACCCTTCATCCCGAGCACGGGAAAGCCAGTTTTATGAGCCGGACCAAGGGTCCGGAGCGCCCATTACTCCTTTAACTTGTCTAGTTCTGCCTTGATTGCCTTGGTTTTGGGATGACTAGGCCCCAGCTTCTTGAGGAAGATGACATGAGCTTTCCCCAAATGCTCTTTTGCCTTGGGCAGGTCCTTCTTGGCGGTGTAGGTCAAAGCTAAATTGCCGTAACAGGTGGCCACACGAGGGTGTTCTGGATCAAGTTTTTCTAGAAAAATTGCGAGTGTTTTCTGGTATTGCTCCAGTGCCATGTCGTACTCGCCCATTTGAAGGTGTACCCCCCCGATGTTGTTGAAGCTTTGAGCCACATCATGGTGCTTTGGCCCCAGTTGATTGAGTTGGATGGCCAGAGCTTTTTGGAAACGCTCCAGTGCCTTGTCGTACTCGCCCATTTGAAGGTGCACCCCCCCGATGTTGTTGAAGCTGAGAGCTACTTGAGAATGCTCCGGTCCAAATTGTTTGAGATTTATCGCCAGTGATTTCTGATAATTCCCCTGTGCCTTGTCGTACTCGCCAATCAGATGGTGCACAAGCCCGATATTGTTGTATCTGGTGGCCACATCAGGATGCTCTGGTCCCAGTTGTTTGAGCGTAATCACCAGTGATTTCCGGTGATGTTCCAGTGCTTTGTTGTATTGTCCTGAAGAAACCAAAGTCACTCCCAATTCACTGTGCAGATAGGATAATTGCACCCAGCTGGGTGCGTGCTTGGCCTCCTCGTCCGCCAATTCCCTGTTATACAGCCGGATCGCCTCCCGAAAATGGCCGGTATCATGAGCCTTTTTGGCCGCCTCCATACCGGGTGTTAACTGGGCCTTGATCCGCTTTCCTTTGGATCGAGCCGGTGTATTGTAGTCAGGCAAATTGGTCTGGTGCCCGGGAGTATTCGGTCCGCAGCCCAACAACAGACAAAGAGACAGAGTAAGGAATCCGCGGAAAGCCTTCACGTGTTTAATCCTACACTTGCCGCAAATTTGTGTCACTTCCGCAATATCCGGTCAAGGAAAGCCTTTACCACGGCGTTGCGTTGGGCATCGTAAAACATGGCTCCGCCGTGGGCGGCCCCATGAAGGACCTCGAAGGCCACGTCCAGTTTCAGCGCCCGATAACGGCCGTGCAGTTCGTGCGCCTGGTTGATGGGCATTTGCGGATCCTGATCGCCATGCAGCAGCAGGAGCGGCGGATCGGTTCGATCCACGTGAAACACCGGGCTGGCAAGCTGGGCCAGTTCCTTCACCTGATCGGGCGTATCCCCAAGCAACAGCTTCAGTGCCGGCACGCGCACGCTGAGGCCGTGCGGGGTGGATTGGCTGAGGATACTGGTCAGGTTGCTGGCGCCGTAGTAGCTCGCTATCGCCTGTACACCGGAGGATTGATTGCCGTGACCGCCAACGGTGCCTTCCAATTCCTTGACGCCATTGCTGGTGCCGATGAGCGCGGCAAGATGGCCGCCGGCGGAATTGCCCGCGATGCAGATGCGTTTGGCGTTGTAGCCGTACTTAGATTCATTGGCGCGCAGCCAGCGGATGGCGCCCTTGCAGTCGTCGATCAGTGCGGGAAATTTCGCCACCGTGCTCAGGCGATAATCCACACTGGCCACGGCGTAGCCGCTTTCCACCAAGGCGGTGAGCGGCATGAAATCCTTGCTGCCCGCGCGCCAAGCGCCGCCGTGTGCCCACACGATCAACGGCGCGTTTTTCGTTTCCGGCAAGTACAGGTCCAGCGCCAGTGTGTGGGTGTCCACCTTTGCGTACTGCAAGTTCGTGATTTTCTTGAACGGGGCGGCAGACATCGTGAGGGCGGTGAGGGCGAACAGCAACAGGGCAGGCAGGAGGCGCATGTTATTTCCCCTTTGAATCCCGCCGGTCCTGTGGGCTGGCGAGCTTGTGCTTGTCGTAAAGGCGCTGCCAGAAATCGTTCCAGTATTTGTCGTAGTAATCGTTGGCCGCCTGCTTGATGTGGGGCAGATCTTCCACTTTGGGGGCCTTGTCGGGATCGTAGTTCTTCAGGTGGGCCTGCCCGGCGCGGTCGCGGGGGGAGACGAAGCGCCAGTCGGGTTTGCCGAGCACGTCCTCGCAGAGCTTGGCGCCCATCGGATCGTACTTGATCAGCTGCACCCGGGTGTGGATGTGGTTGTGGTCGTGGTCCATCGTGCGGTTGGTGTTGAACCAGCACTGGTAAATCTCCGCCCAATACTCGGCACGATTGCGTGAGGCGTAGCAACGTTTGGGGCCACCGAAGACAATCAGCACCTTGTCCTCACGCGTCACTTTCACACTGGCGCTGGCCTTTTTGCCGTTCACCAGAATATCGCCCTCATTTAGNGCGCGCTTGAGCAGTTCNANCGACTCAAGCGGAAAGGCCTTTTTCAACTCCGCGAGCAACCGCACNGGTTCCTTGCTTTGCACGCGGCGAAACCGTTGCGCGGCGCGGCCGTCGTTCCAGATGCCGGTCTTGGCCACGTTTTCAAACGTCGCAGTTAGCCGTTTCTGCAGCACTTCATCAAACCCAACCCCGTGCACCACATGGCCAAACTCATGCACGAGGATGCTCTCCAGCCGCATGCCACCTTCGTACTCCATCACGTCCTCCTCCGCGAATACCACCACCGGCCGCGTGCCGATGTGCGTGAGGAAGCCTCGCCGGCGCCAGTTGTAAAAGTCCAGCTCCTTGCCCGTCTTGTCCGTGGCAAACTGTGGCAATTGCGAGGTCTGTTCGTTGTGCCCGATCAACAGGCAG
>PBLV01000024.1 GCA_002721895.1 Verrucomicrobiales bacterium | reverse complement strand
CCGTCACCGCCGCCGTCACCGCCGCCGTCACCGCCGCCGTCACCGCCGCCGTCACCGCCGCCGTCACCGCCGCCGTCACCGCCGCCGTCGCCGCCGCCACCGTCACCACCAGCGCCGCCACCGTCACCACCAGTGCCGTCGCCACAAGCAATCGCCAGCATGCCCGCTACAATGAATAAGCAGAGTTTTTTCATACGCGGGCGATGCTAGGGGAAACGATTGCAGACAGTCAAACCATTTTAATGCTGTCGCGAATTGCGGTTTCTGTTTCAATCGCGCCGCATGGAATTGACGGCGGACATGTTCGCGGAGGAAGTCGAGGCGGCGGCGGCCTCTTTTGACCGGCACATTGTTTGTCTGGACAAGTCCCCAGAGGAATGCCGGGCTTCGCTGGATTCACTCTTGGGCAAGGCGCTGGAAGCTTATGTTAACCGCGGACCGGGCCTACGCCACGGCATTGCGCTGGATACGCAGGTGACCATCATCCTCAGCCAGGTGGATGACCACGAACTGCCCATGTGCGGGATTTATTTCAACCTTCACTCACCCTACAAACAGGCGCGACAACCGGCGGGCAAATAAAAAAGCCCCGGAGTTTCCCCCGGGGCTTTCTACCACCCATCCTAGTCCAGACGAACGTCGTCGCCCATTCGGATGTCCCCCTTGTTGATATCGGCCACCTGAAATGCTTCATCGACCATCTTGGTGGTGGTTATTTCTCCCACGCGCAGGCCGTTGCGAAAGACCCCAAACCGCAATCCAGCGGGCGGCAATGCGCTAAAGGTAAAATCGATGACCACGAATCCGAGTGCCGCATCAACATGGGCCACCTTGCCGCGGCTGGCCTTGGTAGGGACAGTCTTGCCCGCGACGGGCTGGCCGCCGGGGAGCGAGGCTGGGCGGGGCAGTTCACCAGCACCAGTATTGGAATTGGCCGGGCCCGTTTCCGCCTCACCGCCCTTGAACATTTTACATCCGGGCAAAAGGCACACGCAAAGCACTGCCGCAAAAAGTTGAGTCTTCATACCTCCCCTTACTCCTTGCGCGGGAGATTAAATGAACGCAGCTTCAGGTCAATGGGGCGTTGTTGACAAGTTGTGAATTATTCGCGGCCCAAGTTAGCCCAGCGCCGATTCCATTCCAGCCAGTCCGCAGCCCAGTCGTTGCCGGTAAATTTCTTCCGTGCCTCGGGCAGGAGCGTCTTTAGGGCAGCCCGCTGGGTGTTGATGCCGGGAATGTCCTCCCATTCGATAAATGCTTCCAGGAGGTTCAGTCGATTGGCGGGATAATCGGGGGCGAGCTTGACGGCGGCTTCAAGGTGAGCGCGTGCCTTGGCAGCATCACCAACACTGATGAATCGCGGCGCCTTGAAGTAGAGCAGGCCCAAGTTGCGATCGGGGCCGGCATGGCTGAACTGAGGATTCAACTTACGCGCGGAGCCGAAGGCATCTTCCATATCCTTGACCAGACCGAGAGCAGAGAAGCGCTTGACGCGAGCCATTTGGCCAAGGTTCATGCCAAGGTAATAGTGGCCACCGGGGTTTTTGGGCTGGGTGTCGATGAGCTTTTGACAGGCATCGATGCCTTCCTGAGCCAGTCGCGCTCGCTCGGCGTTGTCTCTGGCAAATTCAGCGCGTTGAAAACAGGCTTGGCCCAAGTGCCAGGCGGTGTCGTCGATCGCCTGAGCGGCTTTGAATTTCTCGCGGGCGACCGCCAAGCGTTGAGTAGCGTGGGCCACGGGATCAAAGGCGGCGACTTTTCCCTTGGCCTTGGGTGGGGGCAAAGGAGGATTGTTGGGCTCGGCACAACCAGCCGTTAAAAGCGCGGCGGCCAGCCACGCGGCGCGGGCTGAACAAGATTTCGTTGCGCTGACTCCGGTCTTGCCCATAATGCCTTGGGGGTGGTAATGAAGCGCAAATTCTCACTTTTTGCAATGTTGGCGATGGCGTCAGTTCTGGTCACGGGTTGCACGGGCATACGAGCCTCGGGCTCAATTTCGCCTTGGACATTCCTGTTGCCGGGTTTCGTGAAGAATGAGACGCCGCCAAAATCCCCCGCCGCGAAAGAGCCTCATGTGGCCCTGCGGTGATCTTTTTTCATGAGATTCCCCCTTGCGCTTTCGGCGAAGATTGCCGGCCACATTATCAAGCATCGTCTGAAGCGGACGCCGAAATTTGCCATGGTTCTGCAGCTGGAGCCT
This sequence comes from Verrucomicrobiales bacterium, assembly GCA_002721895.1. Next base: position 24,192 of record PBLV01000024.1, on the reverse strand, counting down.
TTGCACACGTGCAACCTGACGTGCACGGGCTGCGGGCGCATTCGTGAGTATTCCACCAGCCTCAAGGACATGATGTCGCTGGAGGATTGCCTGGGTAGCGCGGCGGAATGCGACGCGCCAATGGTGAGCATCTGCGGTGGCGAGCCGTTGATCTACCCGAAGATCGAGGCGCTCATCGAGGGCATCCTGGAGCAGGGGCGCATCGTGTACGTGTGCACCAACGGAATGTTCATGCGGCGCAAGATGCGCGATTACCTGGCGGCGGTGTACGCGCCGACACTGGAGCCGACGCTGGAGGAGCTGCTGACGGAAGGGTTGATCACGGAAAAGGAGGCGGAGAACATTCGCGAGGGCGACCACAGCGGCAAGCCGGTCATCCGGCCATCGGAGTGGATGTACTGGAACGTGCATGTTGACGGACTTGAGTACACGCATGATCTCATCGTGGAACGCGAAGGGGTGTTCAAGGAATGTGTGCTGGCCATTCGCATGGCGAAAATCCTCGGCTACCAAGTAGCGACGAATACCACGGTCTACAAGGAGACGGACATGGCGGAGGTGGAACAGATGTTCCAGTACTTCTCGGCCATGGAGGTGGACGGGCACACAATCTCGCCGGGGTACGATTACGACGCGGCCAAGAAGGACATGGTGAAGCGGCTGGGGAAGGATCCGGAGGAATTTTTCCTGACGCGTGAAATGACACGGGAGAAGTTTGCGAACATTGAAGAGTGGGGGCAGCGGTTCACGATTTTCGGAACACCGGTATATCAGGAATTTCTAGCGGGCAAGCGGGAGCTGACCTGCACGGCCTGGGCCATCCCCACACGGAACATCGCGGGCTGGAAAGCACCGTGCTACCTGATGACCGACGTGACGAAGACGAAGGGGCACTATCCAACCTACGCCGAGATGCTGGAGGATGTGGACTGGGAGAGCTTTGGTGTGGTGGACGGCGAGGCGCGCGACCCGCGCTGTGAGAATTGCATGGTGCATTGCGGATACGACCCCAGCGGCGCGCTGGGCACCTGCTACGAGAGCGGGGACAACTGGAAGAACTTCAAGTACAACTTCGGCGCGCGTCCGGCCATCGACAAGGCCGGTCTGCAAGTGGAGGCGCACAACGGCTGCACCATCGGCAATGGGCACTTAGCGGAGGCAAAGGCAGCGATCCAGACTGAAGAGGAGTGTTGCGACTCTAAACCCAAACCCGCCGAGGAAACGGCTGAAGCCTAGGGTTATCTGATTCCTAGTTCTCAGTTCTCGTTCTAATGGGATCACTTGAACCGTGAACTAAGAACGGGAGAACCCAAAACTACCGGCACACTTCACATTTTTCTTGCGTCAAGCTTTTCGTTTTTTCAGACAACCATTTTTTTTTGATTTTGGATTTGACCAAAAGCCGCTTGTAGGTAGAGATACGCTTTCCCATTTGCTGGAAACAAAACGATGCCACGAGTATCTCGAAAGAAAAAACGCGCCGCGCCCAAGTCGGGTGCCGCGGAAAAGTATGAGGCGCACCACAACGCGCTGGATGACGCGTATGGCATGCTCGCGGACCTGCGGCGCGAGCTCTCGGGCACTAAATCGGATGCGACGGAGCGGCGCGAGCTACTGGACATGTTCGCCAGTTGCGCCGATTCACAGCGCAGTTGGTTGTTGCTGGAGGATTACTTCACCAAGCTGAAGCTCGCGCGAAAGGATTTCCCGGGGGACGACTGGTGGGGCGAGGTGGTGAAGCACAAGGGCAAGAAGCGGCTGGAAGCGCTGTCGATGGTTTTCCTGCGCATGGGCCGCCCAATGCCAGCGGAGCTGGACGAGCACGCCAACAAGCGGCGCTTCGCGGAGATCAAAAAACAGGAAAAGGAGCGCGACATGCTCACGGAGCTGGAGCACTGGATGTTCCCGCCGGAGCCGAACCACCTAGACTCACCGCGGGCGTCCGTCCGCTGCGCCTGCCAACCGGTGGCCGACGACACCTCGGAAGGACTGCACACGCTCAACGTCAGCTTCATCGTCAAGCGACCGCGCACCGGCGACCGCAAGAAATCGCTTTCCAACATCAGCGACCTCATCGTGCGCGCGGCGCATGAGCAGGAGCTCTTCCCGGTGGACGATTGGGAGTTTATCGAGTGGCTGGTGGACAATTACGCCAGCGACGCCAATGGCGAGACCACGCTGGTACTCAATGCCGAGGAGCTGCTCACTTGGCTTGCCCGCTGGGGTGCCAGTGGCCGCTTGCGGCTGGCGGCCACCGACGGGCCGATTTTTTTCCACGGCCAAATCGCTGAGCTGGCGCCGGACCTACGGAACGGCAAGCGCGATCTGGCCTTCACACACCGCCTGCGGCTGCCGGACGGCGCGTTGGTGGACCTTGATGAGTGCGTGTTCTTCTCCGGCCAGCCGACACTGGTGCTGGCCGGCAGCGTATTTTATTTCCTGCGCAACAGCCCGCCCGCGTCGCTGCTCGGCGCGTGGGTGAAAAAGCCGGTAGCGCCGGTCAGCAAGCTGAGCCACCGCTTCATCACCCAGCTACGCAAGGCGCACACCGACCGCGCGGTGGACTGGGACCAGCTATGTACCTCGCATACGGCGCTGCCGCGGTTTGTGTTCGAGATGAACGGCGACCGCGTGGAGCTGCGCCTGCAGGCCAAGAGCGAGACGGACAAGAGCCTGTGGGAATGGACGGGGCACGAGTGGCAGTTGAAAACCAAGAGCCGCAAGCGCAACGGCAAGCCGCAGTTCCTGGACGACGCGCGCCTGCAGCCGGCGATCGAGTGGCTGCGGCAACTCGACTGGTTCACGCCGGAGCCAGGCTTGTGGATTGGCGATGCCAACGAGAATTTTTTGAACGTGCTGGCTGGCGTTTGGGAAGATCGCCCGCAGGCGGCGGAATATCTGGGCAACCAGGATTTTCAGCAGCTCTTCCTGCAGCCCAAGCGCCTGAAGCCGAAGCTGGTGATCAAGGGCAGCGGCATTGACTGGCTGGCCGTCAGCGCCGAGTGGGAAGAGGAAGGCATGAAGCTGACGGCCAATGACCTGCAGTCGCTGGCCGCGGCGACCAGCCGGTTCCACAAGCTGCCCGACGGCGGCTGGGTGGAGCTGGATGTCGATGCCACGCGCAAGGCGCAGGGCACGATGGCCGACCTAGGCATCAACGGCCTGGAGCCCGGCGAGCAGCGTGTCTCGCTGGAGCAGGCGGTGCATCTGGACGAGGATTCCCTAGAGAGCTTCGGCAAGTCCGCCAAGGCCAAGAAGCTGCGCGAGCGCATCGACAAGTTTGACGGGTTGCCCAAGACCAAGCTGCCCAACAAACTCAACGCCGATCTGCGGCCCTATCAGGTGCAGGGCTTCAATTTTCTCTGCCACCTTCAGACGCTTGGACTGGGCGGCATCCTTGCCGACGACATGGGTTTGGGCAAGACGCTGCAGACGCTCACGTGGCTGGCGTGGCTGAAGCAGCATCACCGCCGCAAGACCAAGCCGAGCCTAGTCATCTGCCCGGCATCGGTGATGCACAACTGGCGGCGCGAGGCGGAGAAGTTCACGCCGGACATGAAGGTGCTGGTGCTGGAGAGTGGCGCGGCGCGGCACGGTCTGCGCAAGAAGATCCCGCAGCACGACATCGTAGTGACCAACTACGCGCTGATGCGGCGCGACTTGGAGGCGCTGCAGAAGTTTGATTTCCGCGCCGTGATCCTCGACGAGGCACAGTTCATCAAGAACCCCGGCGCGCAGGTCACGCAGTCGGTCAAGCAGCTGGAGAGCGAACACCGACTGGCCCTCACCGGCACGCCGCTGGAGAACCGGCTGCTCGACCTTTGGAGCATCGTGGACTTTGTGCAGCCCAACTACCTCGGCAGCGCCAAGAAATTTCACGAGATCTACGAGCCGCCCGGCGACAGCGACGAGGCCATCGCCAACCGCGCCATCGCCCGGCGCCGGCTTGGCGCGCGCCTGCGCCCGCTGCTGATGCGCCGGCTCAAGTCGCAGGTGGCCAAGGATTTGCCCGAGCGCATCGAGCAGCGGCACGACTGCGACTTGGGCACCTCGCAGCGCAAACTGTACCTTACCGAACTCCGCCGCAGCCGCGACCAGGTGATGCAGACCATCGCCAAGCAGGGCGTCGCCAAGAGCCGCATGCAGGTGCTCGCCGCACTCACGCGTCTGCGGCAAATCTGCTGCCACCCCTCCTTGGTAGGCAACGACTCCGAGTCCGGCAAGACCGAGGCGCTTTTCGAGTTGCTCGAGCCGCTCGTGGAGCAGGGCGAGAAGGTGCTTGTCTTCAGTCAGTTTGTGCAGATGCTGAAGATTCTGGAGAAGGATTGTGGCACCCGTGAAATTCCCACCCACATGCTCACCGGCGAAACCAAGGACCGGCAGGAGGTCGTCAACGCCTTCTCCGAGGCCGAGGGCGCCTGTGTGTTCCTGCTCAGCCTGCGCGCCGCCGGCACGGGCCTCAACCTCACCAACGCCAGCTACGTGGTGCTCTACGACCCGTGGTGGAACCCCGCCGTCGAGGCCCAGGCCATCGACCGCACCCACCGCATCGGCCAGACGCGCACCGTCAACGCCTACAAACTCATCGCCCCCGGCACCGTGGAGGAGAAAATCTGGAACCTCCAGCAGGCCAAAAGCAAGACCATCAAGGACGTGCTTGGCGAGGAAGGCTTTGCCAAGAGCCTCGACAAGAGCGATCTGGAATTCCTCTTCGCCGAGGATTAAGGGAGACAATCGAGCGAGGAAAAAGTGGCTGTCCGGCAGGGATTCGAACCCCAACTGGATGGACCAAAACCATCTGTGCTACCATTACACCACCGGACAGTGGCGGCGGGGAAAATAACGCCCGGCCACTCATCGACCAAGCAAAATCCCGTGGATCAGCCAGCTCAATTCAGGCAATTCCTCGACAGCCCTCAACCCGTGCTGGCATTGGCCCCCATCCAGGACGTCACAGATCTTCCCTTCTGGGAACTCATGTCGCGGCACGGCGGACCAGACCTCTATTTCACCGAGTACTTTCGCGTCCATGCCGAATCGCATCTGGAAAAACCCATCCTGCGTTCACTCGATGAAAACCCCACCGGCCGGCCCGCCGTTGCGCAGATGATCGGCAACCATATTCCCTCCCTCATTCGATCTGCCCGTCAACTCCAGCAACATCCCGTCGCAGCCATTGACCTGAACCTTGGCTGCCCCGCCCCGATCGTTTATAAAAAATGCGCCGGGGGCGGCCTGCTCCGCGAACCCGCGCGCATCGATGCCATCCTCGGTGCCCTCCGTGAGGCCATTGAGATTCCTTTTACCGTCAAAACCCGCATCGGCTTCGACACTCCGGAAATCTTCGACCAGCTCCTCACCATTTTCGCCCGCCACTCGCTCGACCTTCTGACCGTCCACGGCCGTACCGTAAAGGAAGGCTATCGAAGCGCCGTACACTACGACCTCATTCGGCTTGCGGTCGACACCCTGCCCTGCCCCGTCCTCGCTAATGGCAACATCTACTCCGCCGCCAAGGCCGAAAGTGTCCTGACCGAGACCAACGCGGCCGGTCTCATGATAGGCCGGGGCGCCATCCGCAACCCATGGCTGTTCCAACAAATTCGCCGGCATCTGGGCGGACAGACCCAAGCCCTTCCTAGTGGCCGTGACGTGCTTGCATACCTCCGTGATCTCTACCATACCGTTCGGCCTCCTGGACTGTCTGAAAAATCACACGTTCAAAAGATGAAAAAATACATGAACTACATCGGCTTGGGCATCGAGTCCACCGGCGATTTTCTCCATCGTATTCGCCGTGCCCAGACCGAGGCCGATTTTTTTGGAATCTGCGAGGACCATCTCCAACACGACCAGCCCATGCCCTTATACCCCATGGATCTGGACCTGAAATCAACAGACCTTCTCGCCGGCCAGCACCGATAGGATTTCAGGCAGCCTTCGCCGAATGCTGGACGGCCAATTCCCGAAGCCGCGCCTCCACCGCATCAATCATCTCATCCGGAGTTGACGTCCCCGCTGTCAAGCCCACCACTCCAGCGCCCGATAGCCACGCGGAATCCACGTCGCCGGCATCACGCACGTGATGCACCCTTTCACAATCCCGTCCACAGGTGCGCACCAGTTCAGCTGTATTGTTACTGTTCGCTCCACCCACCACTATGACCACGTCCGAACGCCGCGCCAATTCCACCGCCGCCGATTGCCGCTGCTTGGTGGGCCGGCAAACGGTATCCACAAACCGCACCTCGGAATCCGGAAATCGCTCCTGTAACAATTGCACCAGCTCCCGCACGCGAGCGATTGGCTGCGTCGTCTGGGCCGCTATCCCAAAGCGCATTCGTTTCTTCAACGCCATTACATCCGCCTCGTTCAAGACGATGTCATGTTCACCCAGGTCTTCCGTCAATCCACGCACTTCCACATGCCCGCGCCGACCGACAATCACTGGATGCCATCCCTCCTTCACGAGCCCACGCACAGCCTCGTGTGCGTAATGCACCAGCGGACAGGTAGCATCCCGCAGAGCAAGCCCCGCAGATTGCGCGCGGGCTCTTGCCCTGTCTGAAGCTCCATGGGCGGTGATCATCGCCGCGCGGGTTTTGGCCTGAACCGGTTCGCTCACAAAGCGCACTCCACGCCCAGCCAAGTCGTCCAGCACCGTCTCATTGTGCACCAGTTCACCCAACACAGTCAGCGGCTGGGCGGACACTTCCCGCCGCGCCAGAGCAATGGCATCGCGAACACCAAAGCACATGCCCAAATGTTCCGCCCTGATAATTTTCATGTTGATCTCCCGGTTATTGGCCCGATGTGAATAAGCTTTGCGGTACAAAGTAATGGGCTCAATGGCTGGCTGAATCGGGTCATTTATATTTTTCCCTGGCTTGCTGGACAATTTTCTCTAGCAATCCAACGTATTTGCCAAAAGCTTTCCGGCCTTCCGCTGTCAACCCGCACGTCGTGTGTGGCCGGTTGTTATGGTAGCTCTTGGACACCACCACATATCCCGCCTGTTGCAGCGTCCGGATGTGGGTGGTCAGGTTGCCGTCTGTCATGTCCAAGGTATCGCGCAACTCAATAAAGGAAAGCTCCGCCGAGACGGCGAGCATGGACATGATGCCCATGCGCCCTCTTTCGTGGATCACCCGGTCGATTTGCTGAAACGGTTTCGCGTTCACTTTCCATCCGGATCCTCTTCAGGGGTTTCCTCCGCTTCCGTCTTTTCCTCGGTAAAATACAGATAGATGCCATAGCCCAAATGTGACCCGCCAAACAATGCCCCCATCAACAAATTGCCAACGCGGTCAGGCGTGGGGACGCCGCCCGGCCAAGCCGGCATCTTGTCCACCAAAATCGGAATATTCAGCGCGATATACAGGGACATTCCTGCGAGAATCAGTAGCCATCCAAAGAGCTTGATCCCCCGCTTCATGAAAAATCCGACCGCGTGCATCGCCCCGCCAAAGCACATTAACCAAAGCGCAATAAGGCGGGTAATGGGATGAGTAGGGTCGCTGTTATAAAGGGGATTGTTTAGTGTGCTAGACCAAAAGATTTCCGCCAGCCCCAGAAACACGCCCACGCAAAGCAACGGCGCAGCCGACTGGCAAACCCGGCGAGTGGGAGGCGACCAGAAAGGCTCCTCATCCCCAATGGCCTGCCGTCGGGCGAGCGTGAAGGCCCCAGCCATGGTCACCAGACCAACGGTCAGCCAATACATGGCAAACTTGTCGAGTTGCCACAGCTTGTACCATTCGCCCACCGAGGCGGCTATGAGCCCCATCACTCCCACGTAGATCATGATCGGCGCCAAGGCACGCCGATACACCGTGCTCCGCTCCATTAGTGTGCGGATTACCTTGAGATTCTCCTCGGCCCAGCCCGGACTCACAAGGCCACTTTGTAATACAAAGTTAATTGTGTCAAGGCAATGATGGCAGGCTATTTTTTAACACAGGGAAGCAATCAAGGTGAATAACCCAGCTCTTTAAAGCATCTCGGCGGCAACCTTCATGAGCACCTCCTCGATGGTGCTTTCGCCGCTTGTTACGCGGCGCAAACCGCCGTCCCACAGAGTTTGCATGCCGCCATTGACAGCTGCTTGCTGAATCTCACGGGTAGGACGTTTGTTCATCACGGGTTCACGAACGTTTTCATCCACCGCCATCAATTCCGTGACCATGCCGCGACCATCAAAGCCTGTGTTGTGGCAGCTTTCACAGCCCCATCCGCAGTGGAACAGTTGGCTGGCCAAGGCCCGTTCCACGAAGTCATCGGACTCATGCTGCCGAAGATGGTGCAGGGCGTAGTCATCCGGGGTATAGGCGGACACACATTGGGTGCAGTTCATGCGCACGAGGCGAACACCGAGGATACCGATGACACTGGAGGCCAGTAGGAATGGCTCGATATCCATGTTGATGAGCCGAGCGAAGACACCGGAGGTAGTGCCACTGTGGATGGTGCTCAGCACGAGGTGCCCGGTCATGCCGGCGGTCACCGCTATGGTGGCGGTGTCCACATCGCGAATCTCACCAATCATGATTACCTCGGGGTCCTGCCGCATGAGCGAACGAAGGGCAGCGACATAGGTGAAATCCTGTGGTGGGTTGAGCTGGGCCTGGTTCACCCACATGAGGTTCTGCTCTACGGGATCCTCCACCGAAGCGATGGCAACCGTGTTCTGGTGTTTCTCAAGCAGGAAGCCGATGGAGGCGTAAATGGCGGTGGTTTTGCCTGAGCCCGTGGGGCCAGTCAGGAGAATCAAGCCGGTGGGCTTGTTCAATACCCGAGTGTAGCGTTCCAGTGTTTCCTCATCAAAACCCAGGCTGTTGATGTCATAGGTGCGCGCTTGGGGATTGAAAACCCGGATAACAATCTTTTCACCCTTGACCGTGGGGAAAATGGAAACACGCAGTTGAACGCCATCGAACTCCGGCGGAGCGGCCTTGCCGTCCTGGGGCACATCCTTCAGGTGACTGGCAAGATTGGCCATCACCTTGATGCGGCCGCAGATTTGCGGGTGGTATTCCATGGGAATATACACCAACTCCTGCAATATGCCACTGACCCGGACACGCACACCCAGCACGTCATCCCAAGGCTCGATGTGTATGTCACTGGCACCCGCATCGAGCGAGTCTTGGACGATGTGATTGACCAGCAGATGAATCTCCACCGGGTTGCTGCCGGTGGCACTTTCCAAATATGCTTGGGTTGCGCTCAAGGTATTAAACGGACGGCGACATTTACCGGCAAACTCGTGCCGGTGTCACCAACAAACTCCACCGCGCACGTCAGCGTAGCTTCAATGCGGTGAGCATGTTGTCTCCATCGCGTTTGCCGTCCTTCACGTAGAGGATGCCGTTGGAATAAACCGGATGATTCCAGGACGTTTGGCTGGCCTTGATCTGCCCCAGTTCGCTGTAGCCCTTCGGCGACGCGGCCAGCAGCCAAAGGTTGCCATTGGAGCCATGCACCAATAGTTGCTTCCCATTCGCGATAACCGACACGTAATCGGGAAACACGCTCTTCTTCTCCCAAACCACCTTGCCGGTCTTGTGGTTGATGCAGACAAAATCCGAGTTTTTACCGCGCGTTGTCCCCAAGCCATAAAGGTGCCCCTCAATCAACACGGGCGATGTGATGTTGGTGCGTACATCCTTGTTACGCCACAACTCCTCAGCCACCTGTCCATCCCCCGACTTGCGAATGCGCACCTGAAATGTCCCGAACGTATGGCTAGCCACCGTCACCGTGTCACCGTTGATAATGGGCGTCACGATGTTGCGCGCCGCGCCGGACACCGCCGGCACACTCCAAAGCTGCTTGCCATCGCTCGACCGGTATCCCGCCAAGTTCGCGGCCGTCAACATGACCACCTGTTGCTCCCCGCCCAGCTTGGCCAACATCAAACCCGCGTAAGCCGCATAATCACTGCCACTCTTCCAAACCATCTTGCCCGTACGCTTGTTGAGGCAGACGATACTGGCGCCATTGTGACCACCGGCGGGTGCGTAGATATGCTTCTCGTCAGTCACTGGCGGCCCGTTGTTCCCATGACGGCTCGCGGCCGTGCCGCCACTGCCCGGCGCATTGCCGCCAAACCACTTCGCGCCAAAGTCCTTGGGATAACTCACGCTCCATTGAAGTTCGCCATCCTTCAGGGTCAGGCAAGCCAAGGTGCCTGTCACTCCTTGAACAAACACCAGATCACCATCAATCTGCGGGGCCACCCGCGGGCCCGGACCATAAATGTTTCGATACTGCCAAGACTCGGCATAAGGTGTCTGCCAAATTGGTTTTCCCGTGGCGGCATTCAACAGGACCGCTGTCTCCATCAATTTGCCCCCCACCTCAGTCTCGTGAAGCATCAACAACTTGCCATCGGCCAGCACCAATCCGCCCTGCCCCTTGCCCACCGGAACCTTCCAAGCCACGGCACCTTTCTTCAATCCCTCCAGCGGTGCCTCCCCGGCAATCAGGCCGTCACGATTCAAGCCGCGCCACTGCGGCCAATCGCCCGCTTGGACAAACGAAAAAGCAAAAACAAAAAACGACAGGGAAAGAATACGAAGTGGTTTCATGCCGCCCGATTATTCGGCGGCAACCCATCCACGGCAACCCTTTTTGCAAGATTACAGCGTTGGAAACAGCCTACTCCTGCGTGTTGATTTCCTGGGTTGTGGCGTTCATTTCACCAACACTCCGCAGGCGGATGGTATAGTTTCCGTCTGTGCCAATCCAGCCGGCCGGGATCACCGTGTCATCGATAGTCAAAGCCGTCCCGTCAGCATTCACCGAAAATCCTTGTGGTGGCGCGAGGGCATTGATGGTCACGGTGGAGATCGTCGAGAAATTCGCGCCGTCACCCTGCCCAAAGTAAACGGTCGCCACTCCACGGAAGTTTTTGCCGTTGATCACAAGGTCGCCCTCGCTCTTGTCATAGGTGCCGTTGGCGTCATCCACTCCACCCAAGTCCCCCGTGTAACCACCACCTGCAAACGTGGCTTGAGCCGTGTTCTGGAATTCCGGCGTGGCGGACAAGCTGAACGCACCCGTGGAATTTCCAGCCGAGGTTACTGTGCCAAATGGCGTGGTGATACGCACCCGCCGGCTTTCCGCCGTCACATCGTCCAACAGATGAGCAACGGTCACCCAGCCACTGGCATTGGCATCAACGCTGATGGCCGTGGAATTGCTAATGTTCAGACCCGTGCCACCGGTCCCATCCGCGCCGCTCACCAAGCCCGGCAAGCCGGCAATGGTTTGGCCGTTGGCATCCACGATTTCGACCCGCGTGACATGGCCATAACCGGATCCACCCGTGATCGTCAGCGTGTCGTTGTACCGGCGATAACTGCCAGTCGTCCCAAACGCAGCCAACTGGCCCATGGTCGGGGGTGCCCCCACATAAAACCGCTGAGCCACCCCGCTCAATGCATCGTCGCGTGCGCTTGTCAGCTTGACGATTCGGCGGCTGGAATTGACATCCGTGTCCGCCCCGGAACCGATCTGGAAACTAGAGGTATCGATGGAGATTTGCGTGTCCGTCACCGTCACGCCCGGCGAAGGCAGGCTGATGGTGAACCGGCTCTGGGCGGTATCGTTGGCATCCGTGAAAACAACCTGACTAATTGCCTTCAAGCCAGATCCAAAGATTGCAAAGTCATCCCCAAATTGCTTGTCCCGGTTGAAGTGTCCCGCCAGCTTGAAGCCACTGATGCCATCAACCACTGGCTGCTTGTTCACCGCAAACATAAGCGAGGCGTTCAAATCCGTATTGCCGACGGCGTTGTAGATTTTAAATCCACGCTTGGTTGTGGAGTTGGTATCGGCATCGGCATAGGGAATGGAGTCCGCACTGATCTGCATCCGGGTGCCGTTGCCATCCACCGTCACGCCCGGGCTTGGCAACTGGATAAACACCGGGTTGGTAAAGGAGGAGCCATCTTCCTGCACCACCTCAATGACCGTAGCGGTGTTCAGCGCGGTGCCGTTGATCTCCAACACCCGGTCCCGCCGGTACGCCCCGTTGGAAATCAGGTCCGTCCATGTCCCCGCCGTTTCCAGTTGGGTCAGGGTATTGATCACGGGCTTGGTGGTAATGGCACTAAACAGCGGATTCGTGGCGGGGCTCAAGTGCTTCGAGGTGTTTTGCGCGGTGGCTTCCACCTTGCGCGATACCCGCAAACGGCGGTTGAAGCCATCCGCGCGGGCATGAATGGCCTCGGTGGTCAGGATCGCCATCGTGTCGGAAACGACATCAAACGTTGCCGTGCGTGGCTGGCCGTCACTTGTGGTGCTCAGGGAAGTGCCATTGTCGTCAACCGCCGCGCCGGTGCTGTCATCCACCCGAATATAGGCCAGCTCGGTTTCTCCCGAGGTTCGGCTTTTGAATCCATACCCGTACAACGTCAACACCTGCGCCCGGTCAAACACCGAGTTGTCATAGTCCGTGCCCCCGATGACAGGCCGACCCGTGCTGACTCCAAATTTCTGCGGCCCCACCTTGCTCGCCCCCACCGTGTTCCACACGCGAATGGTCCGCGCCGTGCCCTCGGCACTGTCGTTAATGATTCCCGCCGGGATGTCGATGCGCTGGTTGGAGACCACATATTTCTCCGCCGGCATGATCGTTTGCACCACCAAATCCCCATCCATGATCTCAATGGCCGTCACACTGGCCAGTTCATCACCAATCAAGGTCAGGGTCTCCTCTGTTCGGGTCAGTGACTGCGCGTCAATTGGCGTCGCACCACCATCATCACTAACCAGCGTGATTGTCGGGGGCGCCACATCCGGCAGCACGGAATTTTCCAGAATCCACTGGTTGCGGGTCTGCGGGAAGGTCACCATGTCCGAGGGGCCCGGCCCCTTGATCCAGCCCCACAACGAGGGCAACCCCACCTGGTTGCCCACCACCGTCGCCTCACCGCTCCAGATCACTTCGAAGTTGTTGTCCAGCGTGAACGAGCTGTTGAACACAATCTGGTTGCCCGACAGGCCGGAGATAATGCCCGGCCCCACCGGCACCGGGGCATTGGTCGTGCCAAGATTGATGGAGGCCAGATTGCTGTAAACATTCGTCGGCCGCTGCCAGCCAATGGGTACACCGTCCGCCGAGTTTGGCAGGGCATCAGCCATGAACAACAGGTCCGGCGCCGTCACGTTGCGGCCCACCGTCTGCGTAAGAAACCGCAAGTCATTCTCCGGCCGCTGCCAAAAGCTCAGCCCGTTGGGATCCGCGCCGGGAACCAGCCACTGGATGCCCCGCCGGCTGTTGTTGATTACGCCCACCCGGTTGCCGCGCGCATCGGTCACATTCACCGTATCGGGATTTGGGTTCTGGTACACAAACGTGTCCTTCCAGATAAAATTCGTGGGAAAGAAGTTTTGCCCCAACAACGAGTCAAATGATCGATGATAATACTGGATGCGATCAATGCCCCCCCGCATCGCCTGACCCACGATGCCCGTGCCTGCGGGAGTAATCCCCGGGATGCCGTTAAAGGTTGTGCTCAGGGTCACGGCCGGAGTGATCGCCGGCGCACCACGCCGAGGCCAGTAGGGCAATGTCCGCCCAGATGGATTCCGATAATTCACCGCCAAATGCGGCGGCAGGAACTGTGCCGGCTCTATGCCCACGATGGTATTCGGCAGATCCTCAAAGATGTAGTTGTTCGTTGAGTACAGGTATTTCAAACCGCCCGCGTCATCATAGGTCAATGCATGCCGCGGCTGGAACTGGCCTCCCATCGCGTTGCGTCCATCGTAATACACTCCGAAATCAAACAACGAAGGCGTATCCGTCCACCACAACGACGTGTTGCCAAAGAATGCATCCGTGATCGCCGCCACCGAGGACCACGCCCCCGCCCCCGTGTCCGTCGTAAACTCCTCCATGTCCGCAAACTGAAACGTCGGCAGCACCCCAATCTGCGAGGTGGCATTGTGGATTAACCGGTAACTGTATTTCACCCCATTGATGCTGTCCGAAGGCGCCTGAGTGATGGGATCATAGTTTCGCAGGCGCGTCTCAAAAATCACCTGGCTGTTGATCACATTTGATCTCTGCCCCGTTATCGAAAAAGCCCAACGATGCGGATTGCCGATCCCCAGTTGATTCACCAACATGCCCAGCACAATGCTTTTGATGTCAATGATCTGCGCATTCTTCGCCGTCGTATTGATCCACGTCGTGTTGTAATTCCCCACAAACCCATGCTTGGCCAAGTCCAGCGAAGTCACCCCCTCATAATCCTCGTTCACGAAAAAATCATTCATCACCGAAAACGCGTCATGCACCGCATCCATCCCCTCCTGTCCGAAGTATTGAATGAAACTCGCATCAAAGGAGTAAATAAAATGCGGTGAATTCCAGCGGAAGAAACGCTTGCCGCCGCGGTACATCAAGTCCTTGGGTGCCCCCAGTTCATCCGAGTAGTTGAACTGCCCCGTCTCAGTTCCCTCAGGCGTGCCCATCAACACAAACGCCCGGGCAAAATCACCGCCCCCAAGAAAAATAGCCAAGACCAAAGCCCACCTGAAAAAAGCCAATCTCACAAAAACCTCCTTAATTGAAAAGGAATCCCCCTTTCGGAAGGCTACTAACTCACACCCTGTTAAAACATTCAACCCGGACTTATTCACAGTCGTTCCGAAGGGTCCGAACAGCAATCCCCTGTGGTGCAAGTTCCAAACCTGCGAAACGAACGAAATCCGGCGACCTCCGGCAAAATCCAAAGCACCCAAGCTCCCCAACCCATGCAGGCTCGGAAACCTGAGCTACGGCGGGTTTGGGAAACTCCGTTACAGGGCGAATTTATCCCCGGTGGACTTGGGGAGGAAATGCCGGGGCCAGATCAGGCCGCCGGGAATGGCAAACAGGCAGACCAGCGCCAGCATGAATATGGGCCCCAAGGTTCCCACGTCCAGATCCAGCGTCAGTTGGATGCCGATGTGAAAGGTCAGCCCGGCCAGCACATACCAGCCCAGCCAACGCCGGGAGGTCAAACCCCATGCCGCGGTCACCTCATAAAAAATGATGCCCAGGGACAACACCACATACCCAAACATCGGCATCCAACTGGCAATCCACAGCCCGAAATCCGTGGCCATGCGGCACACCATGGTGCTGGCCAAGGCTGTGCCGTTGCGCCACGTGGGCTCCATGAACTTCACCAGTCCCGAGAAGAAATAGTATTGCAGGAAAACAACCTGCAACATCCTGAACATCAGCCCCGGCATCATCTCCTCCGGCTTGGCGCGGCTTGGCTTCCACTTGTCCAACAGCCATGCATCCAAGCTGTAAAATCGCCCGCATGGCGTGAACAACAACAAGACCAGAACCAAGTGCCACCCAAAAAAAAGCTCTTTATTGGCGACATGATCCAAGCCAGCCAAAAAGGTCCACACCAATATCACCGCTACCAGCGCCAACTTAGTGAGCAGTCCAGCCGACAAGGCCATGCCTCCCATGGCCAACGCCCAGCAAAGCACCTTGGCCAATGCCGGTGACGGCGCAAGATGATCCCAAACAAGGAGATCCCAGTGATATCGAATCTGGAATCCCTCGCTGGAGAAAAGTTCGGTTGCATGCGGCAGCCAGTGAAACCCCTGCCAAGCCACCAACAAGCCAGCCCCCACTCGAAACAGGCACAGCGGCCGTACAAAAACAGGCCCGTTGAAGAACTCCAACACACGTCTCCACCCGTTCATTGTGCCCGAAACTTCAGTCATGAAAATCGATTGGATGAACCACCTCCTGGATTGAGCCGTCTTGCACCCCGCCATCAGGAAGCACGACCCACCACTGCCGGACGATCTCAAACCCAGTCACATCCCCATCCAGTTGGCCCGCCGCATTCAGCTTGGCGGCCACAAACTCGCCCACCTTGGCCAGCGCTTGCTCGGTCCAAAACACTTCATCAAAACGGTTCCTTTCTCCAAAGGGTTTAAACTTGAACCACCGGTTCATGTCCAGCTCCTCCCGGCTGCCATCCTCGCGCTTGATAAACATGCGCACGGGCCCTCCATGTGGATGCTTTTGACGGAACATGAACCACATTCCACTCCATGGATGCTTCGGAAATCCAGATGTGCCGGTGAACCAACCCACTCCGCTTACGACTAGAGACCCCAACACCACCACAGCAATGGCGGCACGGCAAAAATCTGAAACATTTGCCCATTTGAAGACATTCCCAGACTTGGGCCGCTCTTTGTCATCGCCCTTTACGTGGAACAGCATAACCCAGAATGCAGAACAGGAAATCTCTAGCGTCTGAAATCAGGCCGTCAAAAATCCGGAGGCATTCATCGGCGAATGCCAGTGATGCGGCCTTGGCGAAAAATTGCCCGCAGTTGAGAAGGGGTCAAATTTTGAGTGGCAGGCCTTGTGATGACTACCGGGGTCGGTCGCTTAATAAAAATGCCCGAACGGATTCTGGTCGTTTGCNCTCCTGGTGTGCTTGGCGGTGTGCTTGGCGGTGTGCTTGGCGGNGTGCTTGGCGTCCCAACTCCTTGGAGCAAAACTGTCAGGGGAACAGTTTTAGTGGATGTGTATGTTTTGCCCAAAATTGTATTTACAAATGTTGCTTTAACTGAGTGCGTTCCTTTGTCAGCTGAACCTAAATTAAAATTTATATATCCACTTGCAGCTTGCTTGGTTGGATCATAGTCACGTGGCAAGTACGGATATTGGCGGACCGATGCAAGATTCCTTAAAGGTACAATCGCTCCGGGAGGTGCACCACTGAAGGTAGTCTGTGATTGATCTTGAACGGACCATGGAAACGCCTTGAGTGAGGCTGAAGCCTTCACGGTTGCCGTTCCATACGCTCCAGTGCTTGGATTGATCGGGATTGTGACAGTTGAAGGAGAGAAACTGAAAGTTTGGAGCTGGATTGGTGTAGCAGAAACCGGAGGCGGGGTTAACGGCACCGATTGGCCAAAGATATACCCCGCCCCCAGTGAAAGCAACACCATCACCCCCAACAGCAAAAACAGCGCGCCCAAGGAGGCTGCGCCTTCCTCGTCGCGATGGGCGTTTTGCAGGTTTTCCCGCAATTGCCGCAGTTGCTGCTTGATTTTCGCCATGACAAAAAGCCCGGAACCAGCCGGGGACACTTTTAAAATCGGCCGACCTTCCCGGGACTTTAGCACAAATCCCCCCCCACGCAACCCGTTTTTAACCCCAAACCCCACATAAAACCCAATCCCCCAAACCCGCAACGCACCCCCCCGTAGCGCAGGTTTCCAAACCTGCTGTATCGCAGGCCTCCGAGCCTGCGTGGTGGGGAGGATTTGTGGCCCTCGATATTGCCCTGGATCGCCGACAATTCGTTCGTTCCGCAGGATTGGAATCCTGCGCTACAGCAGGCTCGGAGGCCTGCGTTACAGGGTTTCCCCCATTTTCAGGGGGTGATGGGGCTGTACAGTCGTGTTGCAGTGGCGAAACAACGTGTTGTTTTGCAGAAAACGAAGAAAAACAAAAAAATTGGCGATTCCACCAAATCCGGTAACGCAGGTTTCCAAACCTGCTGTAGCGCAGGCCTCCGAGCCTGCGTGGTGGGGAGGATTTGTGGCCTTCGATATTGCCTAGGAGCACCGACAATTCGTTCGTTCCGCAGGATTGGAAACATCCGCCACACCAGACCGGGAAGTCTGCGTTACGGCTTGCTTTCGGGGGCCTTGGGTTGACTATCGGGGCATGTCTCGGTGGGTTGGCTTTTTTCTTTGGGGTTGTTTCTCGGTTGGGCTGGGGGCAGCGGAGCGGTTGCCTCGGCTGGATTTGCTGAAGTTTCGGGAGAAGGCGGGAGTTGTCCGACCGGTGGAGACGGCGGCGGATTGGGGGAAGCGAAGGGCGGAGATTTTGAAGGGTATGGAGTCGGTGATGGGGCGGTTGCCGGGCAGGGAGCGGCGGGTGGAATTGGCGGTGAAGGTTGAGGAGGAGGCGGATGCAGGGAAGTATCTGCGACGGCTGATTACTTACCAATCGGAGCCAGGCTCACGGACGCCGGCTTATTTGTGCATTCCCAAGGCGGTTTTAAAATCGGGCAAGGCGCCGGCGGTGTTGTGCCTGCATCCCACGGACAATAAGGTTGGACACAAGGTGGTCGTCGGCTTGGGTGGTCGTGAGGGAAGAGCTTACGCATCTGAGTTGGCGGGGCGGGGCTTTGTGACGATTGCGCCGGCGTATCCGCACTTGGCCAATTATTGGCCGAACCTTGGCAAGCTCGGTTATATGAGCGGCACTATGAAGGCAATTTATGACAACACGCGCGCACTGGATTTGCTGGAGACGCTGCCTTACGTGAACGCCAAGCCCGGCTTTGGCGCCATCGGCCATTCGCTGGGAGGGCATAATGCGATTTACACGGCGGTGTTTGATAAACGTATCACGGTTCTGGCGAGCAGTTGCGGGTTTGATGCGTATCCGGATTATTACGATGGCGCGGAGCGGAATTGGTTTTTTGGCCGGGGCTGGTGCCAGATTCGGTACATGCCGCGGCTGAGCAATTATCGGGGCAAACTGGAGACCATCCCTTTTGATTTTCCGGAGCTTCTCGGTGCATTGGCGCCGAGGCCGGTGTTTGTGCATGCGCCTTTGCGCGACGGCAATTTTCGCTGGAAGAGCGCGGACTCTTGTGCCAGGGCAGCACAGCCGATCTATAACTTGTTGGGAAACAAGGGCGGCTTGGTGATCAAACACCCTGATTACGACCACAATTTTCCCAAGGATATGCGTGAGGAGGCGTATGGTTTAATTGAAGCTGCCCTGAAGAAGTAAGTCTCACGGAGAAATGGACATTGGAACTTCTTCACCAGTTATGAAATTTTAAAAAGCTTCCTCGCATTCTCAAACAACAGCCTGCGCTCAATGCCCTTGTTTTTGCTGTTGCGACGGACGGCGGCAATGGTGCGACTGCCCTGACAACCGGGCCCACGGCCGATGGTGTCGGCGCAGTCACTGCCATAGAGTAACTGGCCTTGGTGGCGTTCAAAAAATTCTTTCGTGTGGTCTTCGTCGCGGATCAAGGCGTTCAGGCCGGAGCCGGCAGACAGATCTCCGAACATGTTTTCGTGGTTGGCCAGCAGCTTGTCGGTGATGCCGCCGGGCGTCACTTTGCCCCTGGGGTACAGGATCTTTTGCTCGTGCTTGGCATCGATGTTGCCCCACCACGTCTGGGCGTGGCCGATGAAATTCACTTTCGGAAACTTCTCGAGTGTCTTGTGAAAGTTCTCGATACCGAGATTGTAGCGGCCGTGCTGGAAGTGCAGGAGAACGGGGACACCAAAGTCCTGCGCCACTTCGGCCACAGCCCAGACAAACTTGGAATCACACGGCACGCCAAATTTCTGTTCGCCAATGATCACCGCGCCGGCTTTCAGGTACTTTCCCAGTTCCTTTTGCATACCCGGCAGGTCAGGCACTTCATTGGCGCCAAACAGAAATTCCCCAGAGTGTTTCTTGGCCATGGCCATTACGGTTTCATTGCCGCCGGTCTTGGCAGCAAGCCCGTTGCTTTTGCCCTCATGCGTTGAGGGGCGTTTAACTGGGCGGCCGGATGGAAGCAGAATTGTGGTCCTCACGCCCATGGCCCGTTGATGCTTGAGCATCTGGACATCCGTTCGTCCGTGGTAGTGGGTGTGTTGATGGATGTCGATGATGGGCTCCGCGCTGTCGGCGGCGTGCGTGTCGTGAAGCAGCGCACCGGTAGTCAGCATGGAGTTTATGAGAAACTGCCGGCGGGTGGAGAGGGTGTTCATGGTGGAAACAAGTTTTGGGTGCGCGAGGTAAATGTCAAAGCGGAAAGCCATCTACAGTCTGTTAACGGGCAGTGAATAACCTTGAAATCAGGGCCTTTTTCTGTTTACTGGAAGACGCGCATGCGCGAGAGGAGGGTTGACCTTGGGATTTGGGACAAGCTGACAAAGGCCGTGGTGTGCCTTTTAATCCTCGCGGCCATGGTGGCCGTCGCGGTTTGGTATCTCCCGCTCATCAAGCAAAACGAGCGGATGCGGCAGGAAATCCTGCGGCTTGAGGGCGAGATTGCAAAGGAAGAGGAGATGGCGCGGCGCAATCGGGCGGCTATCGAGGCGTTGCGCAATGATCCCGGCACGGTGGAGCGTTTCGCGCGCGAAAAGCTGGGCTTGGCCAAGCCGGGGGAAACGGTGGTGCGCTTCGAGGAGCCCGACCCGCACCGACCCTAGCCGGACTCCGGGCTTGCATTCACCCCGCGCCGCGTTACTTTCCCGTCCTTTCCAAAGGGATTTCAATCATGGCAAATGCAAATGATCTTCGACGCGGCAACGCAATCAGTTTCAACGGTGCGGTGTGCGTGATCATGGAAGTTAATCACGTAAAGCCGGGCAAGGGGCCGGCCTACATCCAAGCCAAGATGCGAAACCTCTCAACGGGCAAATCATCGGATCATCGTTTTAACTCATCCGAGAGCGTCGAGGTCGTCCCCATCACCACTCGCAAGCTGGAGTTCAGCTACATGGACGGCACGGATTATGTGCTGGTCGATCCCGACACCTACGACGAGGAAAAGGCCACCGAGGAAATCATGACTGAGGTGAAGGATTTCATGACGTCGAACACGCCCCTGACCGCCACCTATGTCAACGGCACTCTGGCAACGATGGAATTGCCGGCCTCGGTGGTACTGGAGGTGAAGGACGCACCCGAGGGCGTAAAGGGCGATTCTGCCAGCAATGTGCAAAAGCCGATTACGCTCGAAACAGGTGTGGTCATTCAAGCGCCGTTGTTCATCAAGACCGGCGAGAAAATTCGCGTGGACGTACGCAATCGTAAGTACATGGAACGCGCGTAACGCAGTGTGCTAATGCTGCAATATGGCAGCGTACGCTTTAATTCCGTCACACCCTGCTCTGAAACTTGGATTATGATAAAATTAAGTAATTTAAGTTATTACAGTGGAGACTGGTGTAGACCGAATTTCAAATTTTATATGTGGAGTTCACACTAGCCTATGCCAAAATCTCTTTCACCACGCGGCCGTGCACGTCGGTGAGGCGGAAGTCGCGGTCGCCGTAGCGGCGGGTGAGCTTTTCGTGATCCAGACCGATCAGGTGCACTTTGTCGACGGTGGCGGTTATGCCGGTTTCATCAGTGGCGCCGTGGCGCAGACCGCCCTTCACGCCGCCGCCGGCCATCCACATGGTGAACCCGCGCGCATTGTGATCGCGGCCGAGGGTTTTGTTGAGGATCGGCGGCCGGCCGAATTCGCCGCCCCACAGCACCAGCGTGCGTCGAGCAACCCGCGTTGCTTGAGGTCGCTCAACAGGCCGGCAATCGGCCGCTCGGTTTCAAGGCAATGCTGGGTCATGCCTTTCTCGAGATCACGATGGTGATCCCAAAAGCCGTGGTTCAACTGGATGAACCGCACGCCGGCCTCGGCAAAGTGCCGGGCCATCAGGCAGGCGTGACCAGCAGCACACGATGAATCCTCCTTTGCACGGCGAAAGTCTACATTGATTTATGATACTGGCAGGTCAAAAGTAACTATCAATCTTCAACCTTACGGCGCACAGGCATGTTGCGGTGGGCACGGGCGTAGAATTTTTTATGGAGAGCCAGCAGGCGCGTCAGCTCTTTGATGGGAGTTTTGTGGTCCTCCACGCGGATGTCGATGAAGCGGTCATTGAGCCCGGCGTAGCCGCCCTTGGCACGCACGACCAGCAGGGCAGCGGATTGTTTGCCGCGCTTGTCCCCGCCGGCGGCCTCGGCCGCGGTGACGGCGGCAATTAGCCAATCCGCTAGTTGGCTATCGGGCTGCTTGCGGGCCTTTTCAAATGCCACCGCCATGTCCTTTACCACCGCTTCGCCAGCGAGCAGGTTACCTTGGACTGCGTAATGATCGCCCACATGATGTCCGGCCCAGGGAGTGCAGCGCTTGCCGGTGAAACTGGCTGCGCGGCCTTGGGCGTCGACCATGCCGACCTGTCGCAAAGAGCGCGCGGGATCGACAGCAGTGAGTTGTTTGAGGACGGCCTCGGGTGTTTTGCCGGCGGCCATCAGCTTCAGGCCTTCCGGGCCATAGGTGGTGTTGGCGTACGATTGGGTGGCGACCGCGCCCACTCCGGCCTTGGCCCACGGCACCACGGAGCCAACGCCAAAGAATTTGCTTTGCACGGCAATGCCGAGATCGCCGGTGGCCGGATCAAAAGCCACGATGGAATACGTGGCCACGGGACGTTCGGCGGCTTGGGTGGAGACACTGATGGCACAGATTAGCACGGATAAAATCAGGGTGAGGTGTCGCATGGCGCGATTGTATGGGCGCATGGATGAGAATCAATTCTGACTTCGGAGTTTCTTGTTCGGTATTCGGTGTTCAGTTTGGCTTTGTTCGAACAACGAATGTCGAACAAGGGAGTTGAGGAAAAGACATTTGCCAAGGCGAGCGCAGCGAGTACAACAAGCCCACGCATGAATACTTCTCTCAAGGACAAGTGGGTGTTTATCACAGGCGCCTCGGCGGGGTTTGGCGCGGAAGGCGCACGGCATTTTGCGCGGGAAGGCGCGCACGTCATTTTGGGCGCGCGGAGGGTGGATCGGCTGGAAGCCGTCGCCGCCGAGTGCGAACAGCTCGGCGCAGCTTCGGCGCATGTGCACGAGCTGGATGTCGCCTGCACGGACAATGTGAATGCCTGCGTCGACTGGCTCAAGGGACTCACACCACAGCTGGATGTGTTGGTGAACAACGCCGGCGGCGCGCACGGGATGGACACGGTGGCCGAAGGCAAGGACGCCGATTGGGATGCCATGGTGCAGTCAAATTTTCTCGGACTGATGCGCGTGACACGGGCGTGCCTGCCGTTGATGGTGGAAAACGCCGGCAGCACGATCATCAACATCGGCTCCATCGCCGGCCGCGTGGCGTATGAGGGCGGTTCGGTGTATTGTGGAGTAAAGGCGGCGGAGAAACAGATCACCCAATCGCTTCGGCTGGAGCTCAACGGCACCGGCGTGCGCGTGGGCACACTCGATCCCGGCTTGGCCGAGACGGAATTTTCACTGGTGCGCTTCAAGGGCGACGAAACAAAATCCGACAAGGTTTATGAGGGCCTCGACCCGCTCGTGGCTGAGGACATCGCCGAGGCCATGATCTGGATGGCCACCCGCCCGCCGCACGTGTGTATCGACGAAATTTTGATCAAATGCGTGGCCCAAGCCGCCGTGCACAAAACCCATCGGGTAACGAACTAAAATGAAAAAACTAATTCCTCTCCTGCTCCTCTCGTTTGTTTCTTTGGATTGGACCGTCATGGCCCGGCCGCCGGTGTCGCCGGTGCGGGTGGTGATGAATGGATTTGTGGCGGACAAGGTGATCGCCGGCAGTGTAACGGCAGTGGCCACGAAGTCCGACATCCTCAGCCTTGAGACGACGGGCTTCGCGGATTTGGAAAAGAAAACGACTATGCCGCCGGACGCGATGTTTTGGATCGCCAGTATGACCAAGCCGATGGCGGCGGTGTGCGTGCTGCAACTGCAGGAGACGGGCAAGCTGTCGATCGATGATCCCGTCGAAAAACATCTGCCGGAGTTTGCCGGCCAATGGATGACCGAGTCGCGCGCGAAGGGCAAGCTGACCCTCAAGAAACCGGCGCGCGCGATCACCATTCGCGATCTGCTCACGCACACGAGCGGTTTGGCCAACACGAATTCACCGCGCGCCGAGAGCACTTTGGCTGAGCTGACGATGGCGTATTCCAAGACGCCGCTGCAGTTTGAGCCCGGTAGCCGCTGGAGCTATAGCAACGCCGGCATCAACGTACTCGGCCGTATTGTCGAGGTTGTCAGCGGCACGCCGTTTGCCGAGTTTCTCCAAGCGCGCGTGCTGAATCCGTGCGGCATGAAGGACACGACCTTTTGGCCAATGCCCGCCCAAGCCAAGCGCATCGCCACCAGCTATCGCCCGGGCCGTGACGGCCAATTGGAACGGACCGAGGTGTATTTTCTCAAGGGCGGTCTCTCCAACCGCAAACGCACGCCCTACCCGGCCGGCGGGTTGTATTCCACGGCGGCGGATGTCGTGCGGTTTTATCAAATGATGCTCAACGGCGGCACGTTCAAGGGTCAGCGCGTGCTGAAGAAGGAAACGGCCGCGCTGATGACGCGCACGCAAACGGGCGACATCAAGACCGGTTTTGTTG
>PBLV01000023.1 GCA_002721895.1 Verrucomicrobiales bacterium | reverse complement strand
GAGTTTGCCGGTGAGAAAATCCACGCAGCGAAAGCTGGCGTCCGGCTCATTGCGGCCGCTGCTGGCGTAGAGCTGGCCCTCGTGCAGGATGGGGGTCATCCAATGGATGCCAAGCACTTCCTCATGCCGGCGGTTGGCGGCGCGGCGTTTGCGGGTGCTCCAAACTTCCTCGTATCCGGAGAGGTCTTTTTTAATTTTCAAGACGAAAGCGCCTTCGCCGTAGTAGCAGGAGGAGGCGAATACCATGTCCTTCCACACGACGGGATTGGAGGCATTCACGCTCTCAGGTACGCGCGCGCGGAACCAGTGCTTGAAAAACACCTTGCCGGTCTTGGGATCCAGCGCGACGAGGCCCTGACGCATGAAGCAAAATGCGACGCGCCGGCCGTGTACCGTGGCCAGCACGGGCGCAGCGTAGCTGGCCTGTTTCTCCACGCCCAGCCAGTCAATGATGGGTTCGCCAGGCCAGCCGAGCTTGGCGGTGCCGTGCCAGGTATCCTTGCCCACGCTGGTCCACACGGTTTTGCCGTCCTTCAAGTTAAAGGCCGCCATGCCGCTGTTGGGCTGGCCGCCGACCATGGTGATGAGCAGGTTGCCCTCCAGCACGGGGGTGCTGCCGACGCCAAAGAAATTTTTGACGATCTTAAAATCCTTCTCAATATCGCGCCGCCAAATGGGTTTGCCGGTTTTCAGATCCAGACAAAGCAGCACTCCTTCGGCGCCGTAGGTGATGCAGCGGTCCTTGGTGAGCACGGGGACGCAACGGGGGCCGTTGTTGTAGCCGTAGGGATCCTCGTAGGCGGTCGGGTAGGCGTGGCGCCAGATGAGCTTGCCGGTCTTGGCGTCAAGGCAGTCGACTATTTCCTGGTCAAAAAATTTCTGGATAGCTGCGGGCATCACGAGGTAGCCGCGGCGGTTGTTGTTCGCCTGCGCGGCACGGATGCTGGCCTCGGTGACGCGCTCCTTGGCGCCGAATGCAGCCAGCTCGCCGTTGATGTACGCGATCACCTTGGCAAACGTGTCGTCCGGCGCAATCTTCAGCAGCTTGCTGGCGCGGTGAAAGAGCACCACCTTGCCGTCCCGCACGGACACCGGCGCGTACCCCGTGCCGATGCGCTTGGCAAACACCTCGCGCGGGCCGTCCTTCGGGAAGGCATCGAGCAGGCCGACCTCTTTGGAGATGTTGTCCGCCGTGGGCCCGAGAAAAAACGGCCAATCATCCGCCAGCGCGGTGGAGGCAGCCAGAAATATTGAGAGTGTTAAAAATGTACTTTTCATTCAAAATCCAGCCCCTTTTGTTTTCGTGCGAACTCGGCACAAGTGCATGTGTGCAGTGAGGTAAAGCGTGCTTCCATCATCCCCCCAGCCGACATTGGCAATGCGCGTGCCTGTGTTGATGGTGCCAAGGTGTTTTCCGGTTGGTGTCAGGATCAGCACCCCGCCCGGCCCCGTGGCAAACAGGTTGCCGTTCACATCCACTTTTAATCCATCACAGCCCCCCCGGCGGCCTGCCTGCCGCAATGACGTGGGGTCAAAAAATATCCTGCCCTCGTCGATCGTTCCATCCGGTTTTACTTGAAAGGCGTGAATTTTAGTGTCCGGCCCGCTTTCGGCAACGTACAGGATTGATTCGTCCGGTGACAAGGCGATGCCATTGGGATAAGCAATCTTGTCCGTGAGCAGCTTCAATTCCCCATCCCGGCTGAGCCGGTAAACACCCTGAAAGCTTAATTCCTTGGCAGGATCGGCCATTCTCTTCTCCAGTCCATAGGGAGGGTCAGTGAAATATAGGTCTCCGTTTTTACTGTAACACGCGTCATTGGGGCTGTTGAAGCGCTTGCCTTGATAACGGTCCACAATGGTTTCAAACACGGGCCGAGGGTTGTTGAGGGAAATGCCAAGGCGCGCGATGCGCCGGTCGCCATGCTGGCAAAGCACCAGCCGCCCGAATCGATCCAGCAGCAGTCCGTTGGAGCCGGGTTCCCCCGTACGCGGTGTGGTGCCCGTATAGCCGCTGGGGTGAAGGAATTCGACCAGTCCTCCCGTTTCGCTCCACTTGTAAATCTTGTTGGGCGGGATATCAGAAAAGAGGATGAAGCGGTCTCCCTGTGAGGTGCGCACCCAGACAGGGCCTTCCGCCCATTTAAAGCCGCTCCCCAGTTTTTCTATCACGGCGTTGGTGGAAATTAGGCTGTCCAGCGCGGAATCCAATCGTTCCACAGCGCCAATGGAGGGGAAGGACGGTGCAGGGGGCGTCGGTGCAGGCCTTGGCGTTGGGCTTGGTGGTGCCTCGCAAGCGGTCAGCAACAGGGTCAATGCCAGGCAGAGGAGAGCGGGAATTCTCATGCGGGCAAAAGGCTAGCCCGATCATGTGGGGCGGCCAAGCCGTTATTCCGCCTGGCGCAAATCGGCGCAAATGAACTGATTTTTGTCGCGGGCAATGAGCAGCCCATTGGCAAGGGCGGGATAGGCGCGGGTGTTAAAGCCTAGGATCTGGGCTCTGCCGGTCGGCCGGAATCCCGCGGGGTTGGCGGGCGCGCGCAATAATTCGCCGCGTTCCGTCAAGACAAGCAAATCCTCCTTTGCAAGGGTGACAGTGCCGGACTGCAGGCCGGGTTGGCTCCATTTAACCGTACCGGTTTTTAATTCCACGCAACGCAGCTCGCAGCCACCCACATCCGCTCGCCCGTGAAAGCCATAGAGGTGTCCGTCTTGAAGCACACAGGTTGCGTATTGGTTGCTCATCACACCATCACGAGCCCATACGGTTTCGGTGGCGTCGTCCTTTGTCGCCAACACGGCAGCGCCTTTTCCATAACTGGTCGAAATGAAAACCCAGTTGCCGCTCACCAGCGGCGTGGCGGCATTCACCGAGGCTTGGATGGCCGGCCGCCAAGGAAATTTGAAAATGGTTTTGCCCGTGTCCGGCGCAACCGCCTCCAGTCCCGCGCGGGTGAAGAACAAGGCGCGATTTTGGCCGTCCAGCTTGGCAATCATGGGTGAGGAATAGCTTGTGTTGTCCGTGGATGTCTTCCAGCGCAGTTTCCCGGAACGGGTGTCAAACGCGACGATGCCCGCGTTGTTTTCTCCGCCAATGTTTAACAGTAGGTTTTTGCCATGAACCAATGGTGAGCAGGCCAGTCCGAAAAAGCCGATACTGGCTCGAAATTGCCGTGCTGTGTCAACCCGCCACAACGCCTTGCCTGTCTTGAAGTCCAAGGCAGTAACCACGCCGCCCGCGCCCATGGTGTAAACCCGTCCATCTGCGATGGCCGGTGTGGAACGCGGTCCATTGTCTTTGCCAAACTGGTCGCGATAGTCTGAGCCGTACGAATGTTTCCAAAGCACTTTCCCACTTGCGGCGCTCACACATTCAACAATTTCATCGTTGCCACTGCGATGAAACAGGATCGCCTTGCCCTCCGCCACCGTCGCGCCGCTCCAGCCGGTGCCGACGTTTTTTCTCCAGAGTATTTTCGGTCCATCCGCCGGCCAGCGCGCTGCCAGCCCCGTGCCAGCATAGCTTCCATCACGCCGCGGACCGAGGAATTGAGGCCAGTCCTCCGCATGGAGCGTAAAGGCTAATGCAAGCAGAAGCAGTGTGGGTTTCATTTTAATGTTTCAGGGAGTGTTTGGCGTGAATCTGTCCAGAGTAATCCAGTGGCCGGATTGCTGTCGAATGATTAAACCACATACGGCCAACCCATTATCGAATAACCCACATCCAAACGAGAACTGTCAATAAGCCCGCACCCACGAGCCACCAAAACCAATGGAGGCCGCGTGGTTTTAGCTCGCGCGGTTCATCCCCAAACTCTCGGCCCACAAATTCGTCATAATCAAAATCATCATCCGGTAGGCCGAGGGATTGGGCGTGGGCATCCACGCTCCAGCCGGTTTCTTCATCGGAACCGCACTCAGGGCAAGCTATGGCATCCTCGGGAATTGCCGCTCCGCAACTGGGGCAAAAGGCCGGCGGCATCACCCCATCCCGGCATATTCCTCATCAGTCTTCAGGTCCATGCCCATCAACACGTAATCATGCGTGATGGCCTGCATGTCTTGGACATAATCCTCCAACTTCAGGAGGTGGGTGAAGCCTTGCATGGCAAAGAGCTTCTGCGCGCCTTCCTGTTTGCCAATGAACTCCGCCTCCACCTTGCTCAAGCCGCTCATGCGCGCGCAGTTGACCAGCGCATCGACCAGTTGGCCGACGATTCCTTTCTGTCGGTATTTCGTCAGCACACTCGCGCTGACGCGACCGATGTGGCGTTTCCAGCCACCCAACTTTTGGTGCAGCGTGGCCACGGCAACAACTTCGCCATTGTCGATGGCCAGCAGCGGCAGGTTCGTCCCCAAGTCGATATTCTGACACCAGCCTTGTATGATCTCCGGGTCAGTCACGCGGTTTTTGAAAAACATCAACTCCGGCTCCGGGAGCTTCTTAAAGAAACCCAGTAGGGCCTTTTCATCACTGCTTTCCAGCGGGCGGACCTGCAGCTCGATTCCGTCATCGGCCTTGATGGTTTTGGGGATTTGCTTTAGTGCGAGTTCAAGTGACATGTTTTTTAAAACAGGTTGCGGCGCGCAGGGCACGCCTGTGTTTTGCCTTAAATCACGGTGGCAACTCAGGCTGCGGCAATTTCACCTGAGATGCCCGGCTCGACTGCCCGCATTCGTCCGGGCAGCGAGGCCGGGTCCATGCTCCAGCGCGCGGCCAGACGCGGGACATTCTCCGTGTTCTCCGTTAGTCGGTCCAGATCGCGATAATCCAACTCCACAACCGTCTGGCCGTATGGCTGACAGCGCATGTTCAATTCTTTTTCGTCCCGGGTCGCCGCGCCTTGGTTCCAGAGCGTTTCACCAGCCCAGGCATAGGCCCGCTCGATACGGCCCGTTTGAGCACGCGCCCAGGCGTGATGGCCCAAGGCACGGTTACGGCTGAAAAACTGGACGTGCCCCAGTTGGTGGCTGAGTCGGGTTATAAAATAAAAGCAACGGTCAATGTCATCTTCCGGCACTGGGAGTGCAGGGCCAACCACGAGAATCCAGCCTTGAACCGGGGGCGCAATGAACAGCCTTTGACCATGCGAGACGGAAAAGCCTTCTGCCCAGGAACATTGCTGCGGATTGGCCAGTCCCAGCGCCTGCTGGACCGCCGCCACATTGCCACTGCGGATGGCCAGCCATTGCGAGGGCAGACTGAAATCCGGCAGAGGCTCCCAGGAAGGCCGAGGGGCGCGCCGCCGCATTTGCCTCACTTCATGTCGCGCCAATACCCAGAAAACTCCCGCCACAATCAGAACGCCCAGGAACAAGCCGAGCATGATCCAAGCCACCCAATCTGCAGCTCCAGCCATCGCCAAGACAGCTATCGCATGGGGGTGACTCATGGCTAACACGTCCTCATTCTGACCCAACCCCGGCGGATGTGCAAAAGGAAATTGCAAGGTAACGAAAGGCACGATTGAATGGGGCGAGTTCAAAACGACCAATTTCCAGTTCTTAATGATCAAGGATTTTTAATGACCAAATCTCAATTGACCCGTTATAGCGAAACACAACCTTGGTGCATGGGCCTCAGAACTTGGTCTTTGGTGATTTTCCTCCTCACTTTTTCTCTGCAGGCGTTTCAGCTCCCGCCGCTACAGCTCAAGGATGGTGACCGCGTCGCTTTCCTTGGTGATGCGCTGATGGAGCGGGCGCAGGTGTACGGCCACATCGAGTTGCGCCTCACGACGGCTTGGCCGAAGCGGCAAGTCATTTTTCGCAACCTCGGCTGGAGTGGCGACACGCCGCGCGGCATCTCTCGCGCGGGACTCAGCCTGAAACAGGCGGGCTACGAGCCGGCGGACGAGGGCTGGCAGCAGTTGCAGAAACAGATTCAGCTCGTGAAGCCGACAATCGTGTTCCTCGGCTACGGCATGGCTAGTTCGTTTGAGGGACAGCCGGAGCAGTTCGGCAAGGAGATGGAGGCGCTCATGGACACCATTGCCAAGCTCGCGCCGGGCGTCCGATTCGTCATCCTTTCGCCGCTGCGGCATGAGGCGCTTGGCGGCGCGTTGCCCGATCCCGCCAATCACAATGCCCAGCTCGCCGCTTACACCGCGCAACTCCGCCAGCTCGCCACCGCCCGGCGCACTTATTACGTCGACCTCTTCCGCGTCCACGCCGGCAAACGCCCGCCACTGACTGAAAACGGCATCCACGCCCACGACGCCGGCTACCGCACCATCGCCGACCGCATCGGCACCGATCTCGGCATCCCCAAGCATCCGCGCCTTCATTCCGGTCAGGCCATCCTGCTGCGCAAAATCATTCACCGCAAAAACGAACTCTTCTTCGACCGCTCGCGCCCACAAAACATGGCGTACATTTTCGGCTTCCGCAAACATGAGCAGGGCAACAACGCCGTCGAGATTCCGCAATTCGACCCACTCATCGCCGCCGAGGAAAAGAAAATCGCCGCCCTAAGAGACCTTCAGCCACCTAAAAATTCCCGGCCAAAACAGCCCGCCGAGGCTCCCCTGCCAAAGCCCAAGCAAGTTGGCGTCACGCCACCCAAGAATGGTCAAAAGCCGCGCTTGCCCGAACAAGCCGTTCCCTTCAAACCGCAAAAACTCCCCGAATTCACCACCATGCCGGGCGTTGAAGTAAAACTCTTCGCCGAAAACCCGTCGCTCGCCAAGCCAATCCAGATGAACTTCGATCCCCAAGGACGCCTGTGGGTCGCCACCTCGTCGGTTTATCCGCAGGTGAAGCCCGGGCAGGTTGCTGATGATAAAATCGTCGTGCTCGAGGACACCACCGGCAACGGCGTGGCGGACAAAACGACCGTGTTCGCTGATGGTCTCTTTATCCCTACCGGCATTGAGCCCGGCGATGGCGGCGCATACGTTGCCCAAAGCACCGAGCTGCTGCACCTTGCCGATACCGATGGCGACGGCAAGGCGGACCAGAAACGCATCGTCCTCTCCGGCTTCGGCACCGAGGACACCCACCACACGCTGCATACCCTGCGCTGGGGGCATGACGGTCGCTTATATTTTAATCAGTCCATTTACATACGTAGCCACGTGGAGACGCCCCACGGCGTCGTGCGCCTGAAGAGCGGCGGCATTTGGCACCTGCGCCCGGACAGCCTCCGCGCCGGCATCGCCTATCGCGGCTGGTGCAATCCGTGGGGTCACCATTTCGACGACTTCGGCCAGGCCTTCGTCACCGACGGCGCCGGCTTCCAGGGCATCAGCTACGCCATTCCCGGCGCGATGTATTTCACCTACGCCCGCGCGCGCCGCATCATGGGCAGCGTTAGCCCGGGCAATTACCCGAAATTCGCCGGGCTCGAAATCATCAACAGCCCGCACCTGCCCGAAAACTTTCGCGGCGTCGCCGTCACCTGCGATTTTCGCGCGCATCGGATCGTGCGCTTCACCCTCAGCGAAAGCGGCGCCGGCTTTGCCGCCAAGCATGAGGGCGATTTCATCCGCAGCAGCGCCACCAGCTTCCGCCCCATCGACATCAAGCAAGGCCCCGACGGCGCGCTCTACATCGCCGACTGGTCCAACCCCATCATCCAGCACGGCGAAGTCGATTTCCGCGACCCACGCCGCGACAAGGTCCACGGCCGCATCTGGCGCGTGACCTTCAAGGACCGCCTGCTCGCGAAGAAAACCAATTTCCCGAAACTCAAAAACGCGCAGCTCCTCGACACGCTGCTCAGCGAAAATCTCTACGAGAAACGCCAAGCCCGTCGTGTGCTCCACGAAAAGGGCGCCGCCATTCTGCCCGACCTCGCCGCATGGACGAAAAAGCAAACTACCGACAAGGCGCGGCTTGAGGCGTTGTGGCTGCACGAGGCGGTCGACAACGTGAACGAAAAATTACTGCGTCAATTACTCGCCTCCAATGACCACCGCATCCGCGCCGCCGCCGCGCGCGTGCTCAATCATTGGGCCGACCGCATCGACGACTCGCTCAATGCGCAGTCGATGGCTGTGGCGGATAAGCATCCGCGCGTGCGGCTTGAGGCGGCGCGGGGCTTGGGCGCCGTGCCCGAGGTCGCCGCGGCGAACACCGCTCTCCGCGTGCTCGACCAGCCCGTTGACCGCTTTGTCGATTACGCCCTGTGGCTCACCATGAACGACCATGGCGATCGTTGGCTCGAGGCGGTCTCCACCGGCCAAGCCAAGCTGCCGGACAATCCCGCCCACGCGGCGTTCGCGCTGAAATCCATCGACGCCGGCAAAGCCGCGCGGTTGGTCAACCAACTCGTCGCCAAGGCGCCCCTGCCCAAGGACGGCAGCGGGCCGCTCATCGAGTTGATCGGCGCAGCCGGTGGCGGCGTGGAATTGCGCGCGCTGTATCTGCAGCTGATTAAAAATGGCTTCGCGCCCAACGCCCATCCGCGCGTCCTCAACGCCCTCGCCAACGCCGCTCGCCTGCGCAATGCCCGGCCGGCGGGCAACCTGAAAGGGCTCGAGACATTCGTCAACGCCGAGGACGCCGCCACCCGCGATGCCGCCATCCAACTGGCCGGCGCGTGGAAACGCGATCCGCTGGTCGATGCCCTCCTTGGACTGGCCAAGGCGGGTAACGGTCCGGCATTCGCCAGCCTCGGCCAAATTCGCACCGGCAAAGCCATCAACGGACTGCGCGGATTGGCAGCCAATGAGCAGCCATTAAACGTCCGCCAAGCTGCTGCCCGCACTTTGGCGGCAGTTAATTTGCGCGGCAATCTGCCGACCATTTTCGCGGTGCTGAAGGACACGAAAGAATCCACGCAGGCGCTCGAGCTGTGGCGTGCGCTGTTGCAGCACAAGGGCGCCGGTGGTGCGTTGGCCGAAGGCGTGGCGGCGGCGCAACTGCCCAAGGCGGTCGTCACCGCCGGCATCCGCGCCGCGCGCGAGGGCGGTCGCAATGAAAAGGCGCTGGTGTCCGCGCTGGCGCGTTCGCAAAACATGTCGCTGCTCACAAAGCAATTGACCGCCGCCGAATTGAAGGTGCTGGCCGCTCGCGCTATGAAGGAAGGCGACCCGTTCGCCGGCGAACGCATCTATCGCCGCGCCGAGCTGGCCTGCACGGTGTGCCATGCCATCGGCGGCGCCGGCGGGCAGGTCGGGCCGGACTTTACCTCGCTGGGCGCCAGTGCGCAGCCGGATTATATTATTGAGTCGTTATTATACCCGAACCGGAAAATTAAGGAGGGCTATCACACGACCGTCGTGGAGACGAAAGACAACCGCACGATCGCCGGGGTGGCGGTGCGCGATGCGGGCGGCGAGCTGGTGTTGCGCGACCTCGCCAACAAGCTCGTTTCCATCCCGAAAAATCAAATCCGCAAAAAGAATGCTGCGCCGGTCTCGCTGATGACGCCCGGCCTCATCGCGGGTTTGCCTGAGGACGAGCAGCTGCACCTGTACCGTTTCCTCGCCGAGCTGGGCAAAGCGGGGCCGTTCGACGCCGCCAAGACCGGCGTGGCGCGCACGTGGAAGCTGCTGCCGGGCACCCATCGCGTGGAGCAATATGGCATTGAGAAAATCGTCGAGGCTGGTTTCGACAAAAAATGGACCCACCACGTTCTTGGTTTCCGCGGAAAGGTCGAAGGCTGGCAAACGGTCCCCGCCCGCGTGAATGGCGACCTGCCAGCCGACGACATCACCACCGCCACGGCGACCGGCCGATACGTGGCCGTCGTACACATTTTCGCCGGCACCAATTTCGAGGTGCAAAAGCCGGGCAACGTGACCTTCCGCCTGCCGAGAGGCTTGGTGACTGAGGCGTGGATCAACGGCGAACCCCTCAAGCGCGGCAACACCTTCACCGCAAAACTGCCTGCGGGCAAACACCGCATCGTCGTACGGCTCGACGCAAAGGCGCTGCCGAAGGCATTCCGGCTGGAATCGGATGACATCGCCTTTTTGAATGAGTAAACCAATGGTTGCAGTCAAATGACAATGCCGCCGCGAACCAGCCTCAGTTGCCAGTTTGCCAAATCGATCGGGCTGGTATTTCTCTTTGCCTCAACAGTCATCCACGCCGCGGGGACTTTGCCCGAAGTCATCGATTTCAACCGCGACATACGGCCCATCCTTGCCGACACCTGCTACACCTGCCACGGTCCGGACAACAATCAGCGCAAGGCCAAGCTGCGGCTGGATCAGCGGGAGGGATTGTTTCGCGAAGCCAAGGGCGTGCGCCCGGTGGTGGCGGGGGACTTGATCGAGAGCGAGCTGTTCGCGCGAATCACCTCGACCGATCCCGACGAGCAAATGCCGCCGCGGGATTCGCAGCGCAAACTTTCCGCGCACCAAATTGCGCTCATCAAAAAGTGGATCGAGCAGGGCGCCAAGTGGCAGGGGCACTGGGCGTTTATCACGCCCAAGCGGCCGGCATTGCCGAAGGTGAAAGACAAAAAATGGCCGCGCAATGGCATTGACCACTTCATTTTGGCGCGGCTGGAGCGCGAAGGGCTCGGGCCGTCGGCGGCAGCAGATCGCGCAACGCTGTTACGGCGGGTGTCGCTGGATCTGACTGGGCTGCCGCCGACGCCGGGGGAGGTGTCGGGTTTTCTGTTGGACAAGGCGCCGGATGCTTACGAAAAGGCGGTCGATCGGCTGTTGGCTTCGCCGCGTTATGGCGAGCGGATGGCGTTTCGCTGGCTGGACGCCGCGCGCTATTCGGACACCAGCGGCTACCAAACCGACGGTCCGCGCACAATGTGGCGCTGGCGCGACTGGGTGATTGAGGCGTTCAATGACAACATGCACTACGACCGTTTCACCATCGAGCAGCTCGCTGGTGATTTGCTGCCGAACGCGACGCTCGAGCAGCGCATTGCCACGGGCTTTAACCGCAACCATCGCGGCAATGCCGAGGGCGGCAGTATTCCGGAGGAGTTTCAGGTGGAGTACGTGGTGGACCGCGTGGACACGACCGCGACGGTGTGGATGGGGTTGACTCTCGGCTGCGCGCGGTGTCACGAGCACAAGTACGATCCGTTTACGCAAAAGGAATTTTACGAGCTGTACGCCTTTTTCAACAACATCCCCGAGAACGGCCGCGCGCTGAAGTACGCCAACTCGCCGCCGTTCCTCAAGACGCCCACGCGCGCGCAAATGGCCGAGCTGGCTCTACTCACCAAACGTGTGGATTCCGCTGAGGACGCCGCGCTGCGCATGATGCCGGAGGTGGAGGCGAAGCAGCGGGAGTGGGAAAAGGCGATGGCGTTGGATGAAGGCATCGCCCCGGGTTGGGCGCCCACTCGCGGGTTGGTTGCGCACTTGAAATTGGATGAGGCGAAGGACATGACCTTCATTGATGGGAAACCTGTTTTTGATGAAGGGCGCGTGGGAAACGCCGCAGTGTTTGATGGCCGCCGGTTCATCGACGCGAATGCGACGGTCGGGGAGCAAACGGACTTCGGATATTTTGATAAATTCACCCTCAGCCTTTGGGTGCGACCGGAGAGCGATGGCGCGCTGCTCACGCGCACCAAGGATGAAGCGAAGGAAACCGGCTGGGGCATCTGGCTGGTCGATGGAAAAGTGCAGGTGAATTTCGTGAAACGCTGGCTGGACGATTCTTTGCGGCTGGAGACGATCAAAAAACTCAAGCCGCGCCAATGGCATCACATTGCGGTGACGTTTAACGGTCATCCCATCCCCGAGGGCGTGCGGGTGTTCGTGAATGGCCGCGCGCAAAAGCTGCGCGTTAACCTCGACATGCTGAATCAGGATTTCGCTGCGAATGCCGATCCGCTGCGCATCGGCGCGGGAGGTGGACCGGTGCCGCGCTTCAAGGGGGCCATCGATGAGGTGCGCATTTACAATCGGCCACTGTATCCACACGAAGCCATCGCACTTGCCGCGCCGGACAGCTTGAGCAAGCTGGCGTCGATGGAGAAACAGACTGCACCGCAACGGGAAGCGTTGCGGTTAGCGTTTTTGGAAAAAATTGCACCGAAGAAAATCCGCGATTTCTTCGCCACAGTGCGCGAACTGCGCGAAGAGCGCGCGGCCATGATTGAAAAATTCCCTACCACGATGGTGATGCACGAGATGGCGCAGCCGCGGTCAACGCGCGTATTGATTCGCGGTGCGTACGACAACCCCGGCGAACAAGTCACCGCGGGTACGCCGGTCGCGTTGCCGGCGATGGCGAAGAATGCGCCGCGCAATCGGCTGGGATTCGCGCGTTGGCTGACCGACCCCAAGCACCCGCTCACCGCGCGCGTGACGGTCAACCAGTTTTGGCAAATGTACTTTGGACGCGGCATCGTGAAGACCGTGGAGGATTTTGGCTCGCAGGGCGCGTGGCCGAGCCATCCGCAACTGCTCGACTGGCTGGCAACCGAGTTTGTGCGCACTGGCTGGGACGTGAAGGCGATGCAGAAACTCATTGTGACCAGCGCGACGTATCGGCAAAGCAGTGCAAGGCGGAAGGCGGAAGGTGGAAGGGTGAATGATCCGGAAAATATCCTGCTGTCGCGCGGCCCGCGCATGCGGCTTTCGGCGGACATGATTCGCGATCAGGCGTTGTTTGTGAGCGGGTTGTTGCAAGAGAAAGTCGGCGGGCCGTCGGTGAAGCCGTATCAGCCGAAAGGCTTGTGGAAGGAAATTGCGTCGGACACAAAATATGAGCAGGCGAAAGGCGCGGATCTGTACCGGCGCAGCCTGTACACGTTTTGGAAACGCACCGTCACGCCGCCGTTGATGGCCACCTTTGACGCCAGCCCGCGCGAAACCTGCGTGGTGCGCGAGACTCGCACCAGCACCCCGCTGCAGGCGCTGGCATTGATGAATGACGTGATCTTCGTGGAAGCCGCGCGGGTGTTTGCGCAGCGAATGATTCGCGAGGGCGGTGAGACGCCGGAAGGTCGAATCCGATTTGCGTTCTATCGTGCGACATCCAGAAATCCGAAAGCGGCTGAATTGAAAATCCTGAGCGCCGGTCTGTCGCGGCATTTGGGTTTTTACCACCGTGACACCAAGGCTGCGAAAGCTTTGGTTGCCGTTGGCGAATCGCCAGTGCCCAAAGGCATGGATGCCGCTGAATTGGCGGCGTACACGGTGGTGGCGAGTTTGATTTTGAATCTGGACGAAGTGATCACGAAGCAATGAACCCGATTGCCGACCATCAACTGAACATCAACCGCCGTTATTTCTTTGGCCGGATGGGGCTGGGGATGGCGGCGTTGGCGGGCCTGTCGCACCGGGAGGCAGGTGCGGCGTTGCCGGGGCTGCCGCATTTTGCGGCCATGGCGAAGCGGGTGATTTATTTGTTCCAGTCCGGGGCGCCATCGCAGTTGGATTTGTTCGATCACAAACCCGGACTGGCCAAGCGGCGCGGGCAGGATTTGCCGGACTCCATCCGCAAAGGGCAGCGACTGACGGGCATGACGGCGACGCAGGAAAATTTCCCGGTGGCGCCATCGATTTATAAATTCCAAAAACACGGCCGCTCGGGCTTGGAGCTCAGCGAGCTGCTGGCGCATACCGGGAAAATTGCCGACGAGCTGTGCCTCATCCGCACGCTGCACACGCAGGCGATCAATCACGATCCGGCGATCACCTTTTTCCAAACCGGCGCACAGCTCGCGGGCCGGCCGAGCATTGGGTCGTGGCTGAGCTATGGGCTGGGCAGCCTCAACGAAAACCTGCCGGCGTTTGTGGCGTTGGTGTCGGGCACGGGCGGGCAGCCGTTGTACGACCGGCTGTGGGGCAGCGGGTTTTTGCCGTCGAAATTTCAGGGTGTGAAATTCCGCTCGGTGGGCGATCCGGTTTTGTTTTTATCCAATCCCAGCGGACTTGATGCCGGAACGCGGCGGCGCATGCTCGATGACCTCGGCCAGCTCAACCAGCTAAACCTCGAGAAATTTGGCGACCCCGAAATCGCCACGCGCATCGCGCAGTACGAGATGGCCTATCGCATGCAGACCAGCGTGCCGGAACTGCTCGATACCTCGAAGGAACCGGAAAAGGTCACCAAGGCGTACGGTCCGGACGTGAAACAGCGTGGCACCTTTGCGGCGAATTGTTTGCTGGCGCGGCGTTTGTGCGAGCGCGGGGTGCGGTTCGTGCAACTTTTTCATCGCGGCTGGGATCAGCATCGAAACCTGCCCACGGACCTGCCGAAGATGACGCGGGCCACCGACCAGCCGACTGCGGCATTGCTCAACGACCTCAAGGAGCGCGGTATGCTCAAGGACACCTTGGTGGTGTGGGGTGGGGAGTTTGGCCGCACGGTGTATTGTCAGGGCAAGCTCACGCTGGACAACTACGGGCGCGACCATCATCCCCGCTGCTTTTCAATGTGGCTGGCCGGCGCGGGCATTCGGCGCGGCGTGACC
Source organism: Verrucomicrobiales bacterium (assembly GCA_002721895.1). The sequence continues at coordinate 54,284 of PBLV01000023.1, read as the reverse complement.
ATTGGTGAGACGGACGATTTCTCCTACAACATCGCCAAGGATCCCGTACACATCCACGATCTTCACGCGACGATGCTCCACTGCCTCGGCATTGACCACAAAAAGATGACGTTTAAATACCAGGGCCGACATCATAGGCTGACCGACGTTCATGGTGAAGTGGTGAAGAAGATGCTCGCGTAGCTAAAACGCCACCACCGCTTTCTTTTCATTCGATTCCAGCGCGGCGGCGAACAGCTCGTGGCTGGCGACGGCTTCTTCAACTGTGGCGCAGCCGAAGCGGTTGCCAAGTTGGTCGGCGCGTTCGGTGGCGTAGGCGGCCCACATTTGTAGGTTGAGGTCCGGGAAGCCAGTTTCAAAAATGCCGCCGGTGATGACGGGGAAGGGGGTGGCATGGCCGAGGTCTTCGTGGGTCCAGCCGGGGGATTTTGCGTTGTCGAAGGTGAACAGCGAATTGGCGTCGCGGGTATTGTAGCGCACGCCGCCCTCGGTGCCGATGGCCTCGAAGTACCACGAGTTGGTTTGGCCGGGCGCGAGGCGTTTTTGCTCGAGGCGTAGGGGGACGTTTTGGCCTTCGATTTCCACGTCGCAATTGAGGGTGGCGTTGTCCCAGGTGTCGCATACCGCCGTGCCGCCTTGGCCGTCGGGGCGTTGGGCGTAGCCTTTTTGTAATTGGGCAAAGACGCGCTGCGGTTTCCAGCCGAGGCGGAAGGGGACGTGGACGGTGTGCATGCCGAGGTCGCCCATCACGCCGATTTCGCCGCAGGTGGCGGATTGGCGTTTCCAGTTGGCGGGCTTGGCGGGGTCGAGGTCGCTGCTGTGGAGGAAGCCGGAGTGGATCTCGAGCACGCGGCCGAGCTTGCCGGATTGCACGAAGTCGATGGCGCGTTGGGCGCCGGGGGCGAAGGGGAATTCGGAACTCACACGCACGAAACGCCCGCTTGCCTCGGCGGTCTCGGCAATGCGGTGGGCGGCGGCAAGGTCGATGCCGAATGGTTTTTCGGCGAGCAAATCTTTGCCGGCAGCCAGCACGTCGCAGTAAATCGACTCGTGCAGGTGATGGGGCACGGCGACGTAAACGGCGTCGACATCGTCGCGCGCAAGCAATTCGCGGTGGTCGGTGGTGCGCAATTGCACGGTGGGCACTTGGGCGAACCACTCGAGCAAATCCTCACGGAGGTCACACACGGCCAGCAACTCGGCGCGCACGGGCACGTCGGTGAGCGCAAACCACCGCCCGAAACAGGAAGCCGCCTCGCGCCCCATGAGGCCGCCGCCGATGATTCCGACTCGCATTTATTTGGCGATTTTCTTGAGCGCCGCCGTGGCGACGTGGGCGGTGATGCCGGTTTCGCTTTGCACGACCGAATAGCTGCCTGCGCCGCGCACCAGCCGCACGCGCGTGCCGGTCTTGAATTTGCCTTCGGGCGGTCGAGCCTGTTGCGGACCGGTGAGGTAATAGTGCGTGCCACCGAGTCCAGCGATGGTGTGGGTGAAGGGAGCCTCGAGTTTGGCGTCTTTTTTCGGCTTTTTATTACCGTCGCGGCGTTTGTAGACGGCTTCCATGATGAGCTTCTCCTTCTTTCCCTGCACGTCAAACATGCGGAAGATTTTCGTGTTGGCGTCCTTGATCTCGGTGATTTGGCGCATGGTCACGTTGCGCTTTTTCATGGGGTCGTAGCCCTTGCCGGTCATCACGTTGAGCTTGCCGTTTTTTTCGCAGTGGCCTGTGGAGTGCACCATCACGCTGGCCAGAGAATCCACCCAGATGCCGGTGTACTGTTTCTTGTGCGCCTCGTAACCGAGCACGGAGTGGCCGTGGAAGGGCATACCCATGAATTTTCCCAAGAAGTTGGAGATCAGCCAGAATCCGCCGGGCTGGATGCGGGCTTTCTCGACGAAGGTGCCCTCCATGACTTGGCCGGGGATCATGAACATTTTCGATTTCACGTCCCACGTGCCGGCCATCATTTTCAAATGCGCGTGGTGTTCGCCGGGCTTTTCCATCGGGGGCGATTCCTGAGCGTTGGCCATGGAGCCGGCGAGCGCGGCGCAGAGGGAGATCAGTTTTTTTATGCGAGTGAATGGCATGAGGCTTGGGAGTCTCTACCATCGGGGTGCGAATCGGGCAAGCCCTCAGGTCTTGGCGGGCAGGAAAGGGATGGCAAAGGGGTAACGGAAGAGTTCGCCGCGCCCGGCTTTGAGGCTGGCGGTGATGATACAGATTAGGTTGGCAAGCAGGAGAACCCAGCCCAGTGCCCATGGCAGGAGCTTCAGTACAGGCATGTTGCCAATCAAGAATGCAGGCACGGTAACGGCTGCGATGGAGTAGAGGGTCATTGAAATCTGGAAGTTTAGGGCGGCGCGTCCATGACTGTTGACGTCGGGGAGTGAGTCCCGTTTTACCAGCCAAACAATCAGGGGGCCTGCGAGTGCGCCGTAGTGCACCACTGGGACGAGCACCAGAAGGGCGCTGGCATGACACAGCACGATCCATGTGTGGTCGTTGGCGGGCGGTTCCTGTGGCTGCACGCCGCCGGTTTAGCGGGCTGCGGCTTGTGTGGCAAGTCGGGATGACTGTGGCTGTAGTGGGCTTGGATTGACTTTTGGACAGTTCCGTGGTCCTATCCGGGGCAGGAGGTGTTTATGAAATCCAGCAAAAGATGGGCGCTTGTGCTTGCCCTGATGTTTCTGTTCAACGCGGATGTCCAAGCCAACCCTGCCGGCGATGGCAGTGGTGTGCCGGCAATTGTGGCGGATGTCATTGTCTGTCGACCACTGGGTCTGGTTGCTTTGGTGGCGGGGTCTGCGTTTTATGTGGTCAGCTTGCCTTTTACCGTGCCCGCAGGCGGGACGGAGGAGGTGAAGCGCAAGCTGGTGGATTATCCTTACCACTACACGTTCACCCGGCGCTTGGGCGAATTTTACGACGAGGAGATGTGATTTGACGAATGCTCCGTGCGCGTCGACAATTCGCGCATGAAGCAACAGCTCCGTTTCAGCGCGACCGCCAGTCTGGCGGTGGCGCTTTTTTGTGTTCTCCCCTTGGGCGCGGCCGACAAGGCTGGCGGTGTGTCCGTCACGCTTTCCTCCACGGCTCCCCTTTATCAGCAGATTCTCCGGTCCAACATTGAGGGCATCGGCAAATTCTATATGGGGCGGCAGATATCGCACGTGATGGGCCATCAAGGCGCGGCGTGGCTGGAGCGGCCGGAGCGTGAGCGTGAGGAAAACACCTCGGAAATGATCAAGTGCCTCAAGCTCAAGCCCGGTGACCAAGTGGCCGACATCGGCGTGGGCACGGGCTACATCGCCCGGCGCATGGCCAAGGTCATTGGCCCCAAGGGCACGGTGTTTGGCGTGGATATCCAGCCGGAGATGCTGGAGTTGCTGGACAAAAACATGAAAAAGGCGGGCATTACAAACGTGAGGGGCGTTCGGGGGACCATCAGCGATCCCAAGCTGGCGGCCAACTCGCTGGATTTTGTGATCATGGTGGACGTGTACCACGAGTTTTCGCATCCGTATGAAATGATGCGCGGCATTGTGGAAGCTCTGAAGCCGGGCGGGCGCGTTGCCTTTGTGGAGTACCGGGCGGAAGACCCCAAGGTGCCCATCAAACGTTTGCACAAGATGAGCGAGGCACAGGTCAAAAAAGAAGCCAGCCTCTTCCAGCTCAAGCACGTGGAGACTTACAAGAAACTTCCCTGGCAGCACGTGATTTTTTTCCAGAAAGTTGCCCAATAACGGTGGGCTTTTTATTGGATTATGACCCCTGAGCGGCTGGCTTTTTTTTGCGGGCGTTTGGAGTTTCTGGAGGAGGAGATACGCACTGACTTGGACACCAGCCGGAACGCGGCGGAAGTGGTGGAGTTGGATACTGCTATTGGTCGCCTCTCGCGGATGGACGCCATGCAAGATCAGCAAATGGCGCTGGAATTGCGGCGGCGCCAGGAGAACCGCCTTTTACGAGTTCAGAATGCCCTCAAGCGAATTGCGCAGGGGCGCTATGGCGTCTGTGGCAAATGCAAGAGGCCGATTGACGAAGGGCGGCTGGAGGCCGCGCCGGATATCGTGCTGTGCGTGAAGTGTGCCTGATCTGAGGGGCGTCAGTTGGGCGCTGGAAAAGTGTAGGCGGGGCGTTTTTCCAAGAGGGCTTGGGCGAACTGGAGCATGGCGTTGTTTCCGGTGATTCGGATGGGGACGGGAGGGATGAATAGGTTGGCCACCGCGCCCTTGATGCGGCCGGCAAGGCTGCTGAGGACGCCGCTGGAGCCGCCTGCGCGAATGGAGGCAACGGAGACTTCCATCTTGGGGCGGCCCTCTTGACGGCGGAACGTGAGGGAGTTTACCTCCACTACTTGGCTGTTTACCTTGTGCGGTTGGCCGTCGATGTGGCGGATGTCATTGATGCCGATGGAGACGGGTGTGCTGGCACCGCGCATGTTGAAGCGCATTGTGATTTCCTCGGCGACCGGCCTGCTGTCGACGAGGCTGCCCTTGACGATAATTCGGCCTTGGCCCGCGCCGCGGATGTTGATGAAGTCAAGGCGCCGCTTGAGGGTGTTGCCTTGCGCGAGATGGTCTGCGTAGCGGCGTGCGGCGGCGGATTGGTCGAAGAGGTTTTGCTGTGTGCCTTCGCCGGTGATTTCAAAATCACAAATAACAGTCAGCGTTTCATCTCCTGATTGATTCGAGAGAGAGAGAATGCGGGAGGATTGGGTATTGCCCTCGCTGGCCGAGATTTCCACAGGTTCGGGGGAAATGAGGTGCACGAAATACAGCAGTGAACTGATGGGGTTCACGGGGGTTCCGCCCGAGGGATCTTTCAGGATGACGGTGGGATTGGTAGCCGGGAAAACAGCGAGGGGCTGGGGGACGGAGGTGATGGGGCGGGGCTTGGGGGAGGCACAGCCCATGATGAGACCAAGCCCCATTAGAATCGGCAAAGGGGATTTCACGGGGAGGAGTCTATGCATCCGGGCCGCACGGGCAAACCCGAAACCACGTCGTGCGGCAGCAGCAAATCTTTGCGCACGATTAAATTACGGCTGCCGCGTGTCTTACATCCGACCGCCGTAAATGGCGTTGCTGCCGAGCTCCTCTTCGATGCGGAGGAGCTGGTTGTACTTGGCGGTGCGGTCGCTGCGGCTGAGGGAGCCGGTCTTGATCTGGCCGCAGTTGGTGGCCACAGCGAGGTCGGCGATGGTGGCGTCCTCGGTCTCGCCGCTGCGGTGGCTGAGGACGGAGGTGTAGTTGTTGATGTGCGCCAGCTCAACGGCGTCGAGTGTCTCGGTCAATGAGCCAATCTGGTTGACCTTGACGAGGATGGAGTTGGCGGTGGCGTTGTCGATGCCCTTCTGCAGGAACTTGACGTTGGTGACAAAGAGGTCGTCGCCGACGAGTTGCACGCGGTCGCCGATCTTGTCGGTGAGTTTCTTCCAGCCGGCCCAGTCGTTCTCGTCGCAGCCATCCTCGATGCTGATGATGGGGTACTTCTTGGTCAGCTTGTCGTAAAAGGCGACCATGTCATCGGCGGTCAGCTTGTCGCCGGTGCTCTTTTTGAAGATGTAGCGCTTCTTTTTTGCATCGTAGAACTCGCTGCTGGCGACGTCGAGGGCGAGAAAGATTTGCTTGCCGGACTTGTAGCCGGCGGCCTTGGTGGCGGCGAGGATGCACTCGATGGCGTCCTCGGTGCTGTCGAGCTGCGGGGCAAAGCCACCCTCGTCGCCGACGGCGGTGGAAAGGCCGCGCTTTTTCAGGACGCCCTTGAGCGCGTGGAAAATCTCGGTGATCGCGCGCAGGCCCTCGCGGAAGGTGGGCAGGCCCTTGGGCATGATCATGAATTCTTGGAAGTCGATGGGGGCATCGCTGTGGGCGCCGCCGTTGATGACGTTGGCCATGGGCACGGGCAGCACCTTGGCGTTGGGGCCGCCGAGGTAGCTGTAGAGCGGCTGGCCGAGGGCGTCGGCGGCGGCCTTGGCGTTGGCGAGGGAGACGGCAAGGATGGCGTTGGCGCCGAGCTTGGCCTTGGTGGGCGTGCCGTCGAGGTCGAGCATGGCGCGGTCAATGGCGAGCTGGTCGGTGGCGTCGAGGCCAAGGAGGTTCGTGCGAACCTTGTTGTTGATGTTCTTGACCGCCTTTTGGACACCTTTGCCGAGATAGCGTTTCTTTTCGCCGTCGCGCAGTTCAAGAGCCTCGTTTTCACCGGTACTGGCACCGCTGGGGACCGCGGCGCGGCCGAGGGCGCCATTTTCCAGGATGACGTCAGCTTCAACGGTGGGATTGCCTCGGGAATCGAGGATTTCGCGTGCGTGGATGTCTACAATGGTCGTCATGTCAAAGGGGGGGCGATGATAGGGAGGAAGGCATCCGAGTCAAGCCAGCGAATTGCTTGGGCGGATGTAGGGAATCCGCCGCCGGTCGCCCTTTGACTTGCGGTGGACAAAAAAAGCCCGCCATCCCGACGGGCCTCGAATTTTCGTGGAAAATTGCGTCTAGTCGTCCGCTCCGTCAGAGCCAATGGCTTCCACCGGGCAGCCCTCCATGGCCTCCACGCAAAGCGCCTCTTCTTCCTCGTTCTCCGGCTGCTTGAACACGAAGGAATAGCCGCCATCCTCATTGCGCGTAAAGTTATCCGGTGCCGTCTCGCGGCACAGGTCGCAGTCAATGCACTGGCTGTCGCAGTAGTATTTGCCCTGCGCGTTATCCTCGTATCTGTCTTCTTTTTCCGCCATGTTATTTAATTCTCGGGCGGGAAAGTGCCGGTTTTCCGTATGAAAAGCAAGCCGATTCCGCTACCTTCCCGCCCATGGAATGGCCGCGCCAGACGAAGATCATTGCCACCCTCGGTCCCGCCACCGCTACCCCCGAGGCCATCTCCAGCCTCATCGAGGCCGGCGCGAATATCTTCCGCCTCAATATGTCCCACGCCCGGCACGACTGGGCCGCCACAGTGGTCGGTCACATTCGCCAATCCGCCGCCGGCCGCCCCATTGCCATTCTGGCTGACCTGCAAGGCCCCGCCATCCGTACCGGCACGGTGGAAACCCCCTTTCAGCTCGAAGCCGGGCAGCCTTTCATATTTTACACCGATCAACGTCCTCCCGGCCCCCAGTCCGTCAGCGTAAATTATCCCGGCTTGGCAAACGACCTTAACCCCGGAGACTCCATTCTCATTGACAACGGTCTGATTCGCATGAAAGTCCTCGCTGAGACAGACGGCACCATCGAGTGCGAAGTCTTGGTGGGGGGCGAAATGGGCAGCCGTCGCCACATCAATCTCCCCGGAGTGAAGGTGAATCTCCCCGCCCTCACCGAAAAGGACCGCGCCGACATCGAGTGCGTGCTGGCGCTGGAGGTGGACTTTATTGCCCTCTCCTTCGTCCGCGAGGCCAAGGACATCGCCGAGCTGCGCGCCGCCGTCGCTGATGCTCCCCGGCCCCCGCGCCTTGTCGCCAAGATTGAGGACCAACATGCCGTCAAGCACCTTGACCCCATCCTCGAGGCCACCGACGCCATCATGATCGCCCGCGGCGACCTCGGCGTCGAGTGCCCCTACGAGGAACTCCCCATCATCCAGCGCCGCATCTCCAAGCTTTGCCAGCAGCGCGGCTGCCCCGTCATCGTGGCCACCCACATGCTTGAAAGCATGATTGAAAATCCGCACCCCACCCGCGCCGAGGTTACCGATGTTGCCAACGCTGTCTTTGAGCAAGCCGATGCCATCATGCTCAGCGGCGAGACCTCCGTCGGCAAATTCCCACAAACCTGCGTTGAGGTGGCCGACCGCATTGCCCGCCGCATCGAGCGTAGTGGTGGTGCCAACTACCACAAGACCGCCCAATTGGACGACCCCCGCGAAAAGCTCGCCCACTCCGCCGTCCGCATGGCCAACGACTTGGATGCCGCCGCGCTCGTCGTCTTTACTCGCGTGGGCGGCATGGTTCCCGAGGCCGCTCGCATGCGCCCTCGCCACGCCCCCATCTTGGCCCTGTGCCTGAACGATCAAATCGCCCGCGCCCTGGCCCTGCACCGTGCCGTTCGTCCGATCGTCCTGCCCTGGGATCAAGGCGACCCCGACGAAACCACTGAACGCGCCCTGAAAGAACTGGCGAACAGGAGAATCCTGAACAAAGGCGACACTACTGTCGTCATCAGCTCCGAATTGGCCGTCGAGTCCATCGCCGACTCAATCCAGATGAAGGTGGTTTGAAACTCGGGTTTCCGCGCGAGCCTGAATCAATCCTCAACACCCTTCACCGTCAGGGGGCCATCAAAAACAGTCAGGCTGACGACCTCCGTGCGGGCTTTGTGAGGGCCGTGGGGCTCTCCCTTGGCGGCGTGGAACAGCGTGCCGGGGGGATGCACGGCGCCGCTTTCCTCCCATTCGCCACTGAGGATATAGGCAGTTTCATTGGCCTCGGGATGGATGTGGGCGGGCACCATCGTGCCGGCATGAAACTTCCGCAACACCGTGACCCCTCCCGTGGCCTCATCCCGATGCAAAATCTTCAACTCCACGCCTTCGTAAGGGCCAGCCTGCCAATTCTTCTCCTTGGCCGATGTCGTGTAGGGAAACATGCTCCGAGGCTCCAATGAATCCCGCAAATTGTCAAAGGCGAGCCTCGGCGAAGTAGCGCAGGTTTTCGAGCCTGCCTCATGGTGATTAGTGGAGGGCGAGGACGGTGACAGCTTCGCGAGCCCAAGCAAGGAGGGGTTCTGGGAAGAGGCCGAGGGCAACGAGCATGATGGCGCAGATGATCAGGGCCAGCCGGGTGGCCCAGTCAATTTCGAAGACCGGAAGTTTTTGAGGGCGATCGTGGGGATTGATCCCGGCGGACCAGTAGATTTCTCGAATCACGGCGAAATAGTAGTAGAGCGAGACGACTACGCCCGCGAGGGCAACGATGATGAGAGCGGTGTGCTCGGCTCCCTGTGCTGTCCCGGCGAGGATTGGCTTGATAAGCAGGAATTTGCCCAGAAATCCGGCGAGGGGAGGAATGCCGGCCAGAGAGACAATGGCCAGAGTCAGGACGGTAGCCATGAGGGGTGAGCGTTGGTGCAGGCCGGCGAGGACGGAGAGGTCTTCATCATCGGCTTCGCGGGTGACGCGACTAATGACCATGAAAGCGGCGATGATGGCGAAGAGATAGCCAGCCAAATAGTAAAGGATCGCTTGGGAGCCTTCATGGCCATGACCGGTACGAAGGGCAACGATGCCGAGCAGCAGATATCCGGCGCTGGCGATGCCGGCGTAGCCGATGAGACGCTTTAGGTTGCGTTGGCGTAAGGCGCAGAGGCTGCCGTAGGCAATGGTGGCGGCGGCAATCCAGTTGAACAGGGGCCACAGGAGGCTGGTATGGATTTGCAATCCAGTGGCAGCCAGCCGGAGCAGGAGCACGACGCCCGCGGCCTTGGAGCCAATGGCCAGAAAGGCGGTGACCGGCGCAGGGGCACCCTGATAGACGTCAGGTGCCCAGACTTGGAACGGGACGGCGGCGATCTTGAAGCCCAGCCCGGCCAGGAGCAGGAGCAGGCCGAGGTTGAAGATTTGTGCATTGCCACCAGCGGGGGTCTGGAGCGCGTAAAAGCTCATGGTGCCGGTGGCACCGTAGATGAGGGCAATGCCGTAAACCATGAGGGCGGAAGCCGCAGCGCCGAGGATCAGGTACTTCACGCCGGCCTCCAGTGAACGGAGGCGGTGGCGCTGGAAACTGGTGAGGACATAAAAGGTGATGGTGATGAGCTCGATGGCGGCAAAGAGAACAACAAAGTTTGCCGCGCCGGCGGCGAACATCATGCCCACCAAGGCAAAGCAGGTGAGCGCAAAAAACTCACCCACGCCGTCACGAAGCCGTGAGGCGAAGCCTATCCCCAGGAGAAGGACCAGAATGGCGGCGGTGAGGGAGAGGGTTTTAAAATATTGGGCCAGGGCATCCTGGGTGATGCCGCCGTGGAATCCGGAACGGAGCGTCTCGTGGGCGGGGATGGTGCGGTCGAGTGGTTGGCCACCGGGACGGGTGCAGTGGAGGTGGTCGTGGCCGTTGATGACTTGGGTATGGGTGACGGTTAGCACCTCGGCATCACCACGGTGGAAAACCTGATCGCCGGGTTCAATGGCGGGTAACGGGCCCAGACCGCTGAGGAGAACGAGGGCGAGGGCAGCGATGCCCAGCCAGCCGAGCTTGGTCTTATGAGCGGGCGGAGTGCAGAGGTCGAGCAACAGGATCAGCACGCCGGTAAGCGTGATGCAGATTTCCTGATGGACGAGGGTAAGGTTCATTGGTTATGGGCGGACTGCACGGCGCGGTTGGCTGGTGGCAGGAGTGTCTTGGCGGCCGGAGTGATCTTGTTGGTAAGTAGATGGGGGCAGAGGCCAAAGAGCAGCAGGGCGACAAGCAGGAGGACAAAGGGCAGCCGGGCGCAGCAGTGGGCATCCTCGCCGCCCAGTTCAATGGCGGGTAGAGGACCGTGGAGGAGATTGCGCGCGGCGCGCAGCATATAGACGGCGCCAATAACGAGTGCGGCCCACGCGGCCACGACGGCGATGATCTTAAAGTCGGATTGCCAGACGCCGAAGAACACAGCGATCTCACCGGCAAAGTTGGCGAAGCCGGGCAGACCACAGCCGGCCATGAGGGCCATCAGGAGGGCGCCACCGACGAAGGGCATGGTTTGCAGGAGGCCGCCGAGTTTCTCCATGTCGGTGGAGCCGGTGTGCTGGCGAATCCAGCCGGCGAGGCCAAAGGCAAGCCCGGCCAAGAGTCCGTGGGCAATCATGACTAGGACAGCTCCAGTGATGCCGATTAGGTTCAGGCTGGCAATGCCGAGGAACACAAAGCCCATGTGGGCGACGCTTGAGTTGCCCAGCAGGAGGGTGAAATCCTTCTGCTTGAGGGCAACTAGGCCGCACCAGAGGAGGTTGCCCAAGGCGAGCAAGGCAAGCACCCAAGCCCACCCCGTTGCACCATCGGGCAGGAGCGGCAAGGCAACGGTGAGGAGCATGTAGAGGCCGAACTTCTTGATGACACCCGCGTGCATCATGGCGGCGGCAGTGGGGGCAGCGCTGTAGCCGAGGGGTGCCCATGTGTGGAAGGGCCAAAGGCTGACCAGGATGCCGAGGCCGAAAAGGAGCAGGCCAAAAATGGTGTTCTGCATCGGGATGTTGAGGCCGGGATTATGCTCGGAGGCGTGGTCCAGAAGCACGAGGAGGTCAAAGCTGTTGGCACCGATTTGAGTGTAAAGCAGAATGAGGCCAGCCAAGGCCAAGAGTGCACCCAAGCTGAGGTACAGGGTAATCTTGAACGCGGCGAAATTCTTGTCTTCGCCATGGCCCCACACGCCAATCATGATGAAGGTGGGCACGAGGGCAAGTTCGTGCAGGAAATACATCATGAAGATATCCAGAGAAACAAATGCGCCCAGGATGCCCCCGGTCATGAAGAGCAGCAGGATGTGGTATTCCTTGACGCGCTGGGTAATTTCACTTGTGGAGCAGGCGGCGGCAAAGGCGACGAGTGTACCCATGAGAATCAACCCGATATTGATGCCGTTGACGCCAACGTGATAGCCGATGCCGAGAGAAGGCATCCAGTCATGTTGCTCAACAAACTGGTAACCTAGGCCGGGCTGAAATTGGGCGAATACTCCCAAGGCAAGCAGTAAAGATATTCCGGTGGCTGCCTGAGTCAGGCCTCGCACGGCGCGCTCCATCCGCGTAGGCACAAACAACAGCGCGACGGCTGTGAGCAGCGGGATTAAAAAAATGAGCGTGAGGGGAGACATCAGGTCAGCACGAAGTAAAGCAGGGTAAGCACGCCCAGCAGCAGAAGCAGGGCATAGGTTTGCAAGTTACCGGTTTGCAGAAGGCGCAGGAGACTGCCGGTCACGAACGTGATGCCCGCACTGCCTTTGACGCCCAAGCCAGCAATGACCCAGCGGTCGAGACAATCGGTGACGGTGGCCATGGCTTCCTGTGTGTGGCGATTGAGTGCAGCGTACAGGCCGTCGATGTAAAACCGTTGGCGCATCCAGCGGGATGGGCTGCCAAGAATTTCGGGTAGAGGATCACTATCGACACCGCGATACAATCGCCAAGCCAAGCCAATGCCAATGGCAGCGGCCAAGAGCCCGGCAATCATGCCATTGGTTTGAGCATCTTCACCGATGGGGGCGGTTGCAAACTGACTGCCGATAAAGGTGTCAATTCCGAGAAAACCGGCGCCAACGCTGAGAAGGGTGAGCACGACCAGAGGGAAAGTCATTACCTCGGGAGATTCTTCAGCATGGCGCACGTTATTAGTGCGAGCCATGCCCAAGAAGGTAACGATGAGTAGACGGAACATGTAAAATGCGGTCAGCACGGCAACAAAGACGGCGATGGCAAAAAGAATCTTGTTGCCCACAAATGCCTGTGCAAGAACGGCGTCCTTGCTGAAGAAACCGCTAAGGGGTGGGATGCCGCACAGGGCTAGGGTGCCGACAAGGAAGGTCCAGAAAGTGGTATGCATCCGGTGGCGTAGCCCGCCCATTTTCCAGATGTTTTGCTCGTGATGGGCAGCGAGGATGACGGAGCCGGCCCCAAGGAAAAGCAGGGCCTTGAAGAAGGCGTGGGTGGTGAGGTGATACATGGCTGTGGTGGGGCCGCCCAAACCAACAGCCATGACCATGTAGCCAAGTTGTGAGAGGGTGGAGTAGGCGAGGATGCGCTTGATGTCATCCTGCTGGACGGCCATTAGCGCAGCCATAAGGGCGGTAAAGCCGCCAATCCAACTGATGACGACGAGGGCTTCGGGTGTAAAAATGAAATAAAGCCGGCACAGCATATAGACGCCGGCCGCAACCATGGTGGCGGCGTGGATCAGCGCGCTGACGGGCGTAGGGCCTTCCATGGCGTCAGGCAGCCAAACATGCAGCGGAAACTGAGCACTTTTGCCCACTGCCCCACAGAAGATCAAGAGGCCGCCCAAGGTGGTGACGGTGCCGCTGGCCTTGAGTGACTCGAAATCCAAACTGCCAGTCTGATCCCAGACTACGAGGATGCCCAAAAGAAAACCGAAATCGCCGATGCGATTAGTGATAAAGGCTTTCTTGGCGGCATCACCGGCGGCCGGGCGCTGGAACCAGTGGCCGATCAAGAGATAGCTGGAGACACCAACAAGCTCCCAGAAGATGAACAGCATCACGAGATTGTTGGCCAACACGATTCCCAACATGGAAAAGGTGAATAGGCTGAGGCCGGCAAAATAACGGGGCACAGCCTTGTCTTCGTGCATATAACCCCAAGAGAAAATGTGAATGAGACCGCCAACGCCCGTAACAATCAGGAGCATCAACAGGCTAAGCCGGTCGAGAGTGTAACCTAATGTCAGGTCCAGTTGTCCGATGGCAAGCCAAGTTACATGGTCGGTGATAGGTTCATTCTTATAATCGCTGAAAAGGTTTAGACAGATGATGAAACTGGTCAAGATCGCGCCAATGGACAGGGTGGCACTGGTGCCCGGGCGGTTGCGGGTAAACAGCAATATGGCCACGGCCGCAAGCAGCGGGAGGCCCAGCACGAGGTACGGCGCGGTGGCCGCGTCGGCATTTCCAGTGCTGGCAAGCAGGAGGGGCATTTACAGTTTCAGTTCGGTGAGGTCGGTGGCGTCAGTGGTCTGGCGCTTGCGGTAGAGGGCGACGATGAGGGCCAGGCCTACGGCGACCTCGGCCGCGGCGACGGTGATGATGAAAAAGACGAGGATTTGTCCATGCAGGTCGGCGTTGAAATGGGAGAACGCGACGAGGGCGAGGTTGGCGGCGTTGAGCATCAGCTCCAGGCCCATGTACATGACGATGAGGCTGCGGCGGGTGACGACGCCCAGCAGGCCGAGGCAGAAGAGCACGCCGCTGACGACGAGGTAATGGTCGAGGCCGACGGTCACTCGGGGGCCTCCTCGCGTTTGCTTAAAAGAATGCAGCCGACCATCGCCACCAGCAGGAGCACGGAGACGATCTCAAAGGGTAGCAGGTACTCGGTGAACAGCAGCTTGCCGAGGTCGGCCGTTTCGCCGGCGATGGTTTCGCTGGCCAATGGCTGTGCGCCCCGCAGCGTGCCGGCGATGACGAAGGCGAGCCCTAGGACAGCCAAGGCGCCGATACCCGTGGCGAACTTGCGGTAGCGGCGCTGCTCGGCTTCCTTTAAATCCAGCAGCATGATGACGAAGAGAAAGAGGACGATGACGGCGCCGGCGTAGACGAGGATCTGGACAGCGGCAAGGAAGTAGGCTTGCAGCAGGACAAAGAGGCCGGAAAGGCTGATGATGGTGAGGACCAGGAACATGGCGCTGGTCACTGGATTGCGGCTGAAGGGGTTGAAAACCACCAGCAGGCCGCAGAGGAGCGTGAGGGCGCTGAAGATGTAGAATAGGGTGTCGGCCATTAGTCGTTTACGGGGAAAGTGTCTTGGGCGCCGGCGTCCTTTTCCTTCTTGGCCCATTTCTTGATCCGATCCGCGTGGGTGCCACCGTGTTCTAGGAGTTTCTCCTTGTTAAAGATCATCTCGTCGCGGGATTGGCCGGTGAGGGCGTAGTCGCGGCGCATGAGGTTTTCGTCGTAGCCTTTGTAGTAGTCCTTGGCGAGGTAGATGGCCTCCTCGGGGCAGACTTCCTCGCAGTAGCCGCAGAAGATGCAGCGGAGCATGTTGATTTCGAATTCGGCGGGCATCTTCTCGGCGTTGGCGCGGTGGGCGGGCTCGCCGTCCTCGCCGGGCGGGGTGATGCGGATGGCCTTGGGCGGGCAGACAAATTCGCAGAGCTGGCAACTGACGCACTTGGTGGCGCCGTCCTGATCGCTGACGAGGTAGGGCGCGCCGCGGAAGCCCTCGGGCACGGTCCAGAGTTCCTCGGGATAGCTGAGGGTGGCCTTGAACTGGTTGTCACGGTTCTTGTCGGCGTAGACGCCGGACTTTTTCCACGAGAAAAAGTGGCGCAGCGTGACCTTGAAGCCGTTCCACAGCGCCGGCAGGTACAGGCGCTCGAACAGGCTCAGCTTGGCTCTCTTGACAACCTTGGCCATTTTATTTCGCGTTTAAAAAGTACAGCACGATCGCGGTGACGATGATGTTCGCCAGCGCGAGGGGCACGAAGCGTTTCCAGCCGATGTCCATGAGCTGGTCGTAGCGGAAGCGCGGGAGCATCCAGCGCACCCAGATGAACAGGCCCATGAAGAGCAGCAGCTTGCCGATGAAAATGCCGACCTGCAGCAGGCCTACGGCGAGGGTCTCGGCGGGGGCGTTGAGACCGGCGACGGGGAGCGTCCAGCCGCCGAGGAACAGCACGACCATCATGGCGCTGACGGCGATCATGGCGGCGTACTCGCCGAGGAAGAACAGAGCGAATTTCATCGAGCTGTACTCGGTGTGATAGCCGCCGACCAGCTCGGTCTCGGACTCGGGCAGGTCAAACGGCAGCCGGTTCGTTTCCGCGAACGCGGCGATGAGGAAAATGACAAAGGCGAGCGGTTGTTTAAAGACGAGCCACGCGCCGTCGGCTTGGTAGGCGATGACCTTGCCGAGGTTGAGGTCGCCTACCAACATGAACACGGGCACGACGCTCATGCCCATGGCGATCTCGTAGGAGATCATTTGCGCGCTGGAGCGAATGCCGCCGAGGAAGGGGTACTTGGAGTTGCTCGCGTAGCCGGCCAGCACGATGCCGTACACGCCGAGCGAGACGATGCCGAAGGTGTACAGGATGCCGACGTTGAGGTCGGCGATGACCGCCTGCTGCGAGCCGAGGTTGGAGCCGAAGGGGATGACCGCGAGCGTGAGCAGCGCCGGCACCATCGCCACCGCCGGCGCCAGCCAGAAGTAGACCTTGCGCACATGCGCGGGGGTGAAGTCCTCCTTGAGGATGAACTTCACGCCGTCCGCCGCCGGCTGGCCGAGCCCCCAGAGCTTGATGTTGGTGAACGGAATGCCCACGCGATTGGGCCCGACGCGGTCCTGAATCCACGCCGACACGCGTCGCTCGGCGACCACGGAGTACGCCACCATTGGCAGCACTACCGCGAACACCGCGATGCCAATTTTCACCAGGCTGAACAGCGCAAACTGCTGAGCCGGGGTCAGGTTGTTAATCCATTCCATCAAATCTCCACCGTGGCCCCCGTGTCGCCCAGCGCCGCCCACGTCAGTTCTGCCTTCCGAAAGGCGGGCACGTCGGCGGCCATCTGGTTAAAAAGACCTTCGATGCTGTTAAATCCATTGGCGCCGGTCACGTTGGCCGTTAGCTCGTGTAAAAACTCCCATTCCGCGCGAGCATTGCCCGGTGGTTGCAGTGCCTGCATGAACTTTTGTACGCGGCCCTTCACGTTGGTGAAACTGCCGCGCTTCTCCGCGTGCGCGCAGCCGGGCAGCAGGTAATGTGCGCGTTCGGTGGTGGCATTGGGCAGGATATCACTGACCACCAGCAGCTTTAGCTTGCGCAGCAGCTTCGGTGCAATGCCGTGCTTGGTGACGTCCTCGCCGAACACGATGAGTGTGCTGATATCACCCGACTCAATGCCCTCGGCAATTCGCTTGAGGCGTAGGCCCAGTCGTTTGGTGGTCAGGCCAATGAGCCGCGCGCCGGTGCTGTTTGGGTTCTTGTCGGCATTGACCAACAAGCCGTCGCCCTCACCCTGACGCGGGACACAGTCGGTAAATGCCTTTAGCTTCTTGCGTAGTTGAGCCAGAAGCCACAGCTCTTCGTTGGTCTGTCGCGCGCTGGCGATAATGGCCGTCGTGCCGGCTTCCACAGCTGCAAGCTTCTCCGAAATTTCACTTAGCGCCTTCTTCCAACTCACGCTCTGGCCGTTGGCCAGTACCTCGCCCAAGCGGTCTTCGCGGCCAATCCACTTGTAATCGAGCCGGCCCGTGTCGCACATCCAGCTGGCATTCACCGCGTCGTTCTCGCGTGGCTCGTAGCGGTACATTTTGTTTTCCCGCGAGCCGATGAGCGTGTTGCAGCCGGTACCGCAGCCGGTGCAGAGGCTTTTGGTTTCTTTCAGGAACCACACGCGCATTTGGAAACGAAAATCCTTTGACGTCAACGCGCCCACCGGGCAGATGTCCACGGTGTTTAAAGTGTAGTTGTTGTCAAACGGCTTGCCGGGGAAGGTGGCGATGGTGTTGTAGCTGCCACGGTTGACGATGCCTAGCGCGTCGTCGTCCGCGATGTCCGAGGTGAACCGGATGCAGCGCGTGCACAGGACGCAGCGCTCGGCGTCCAGCGTGATGCGTGGGCCGAGGTCGACGGCCTTGGGCTTGTGCACCTTGGTCTCGGCAAACTCGCTTTCCGCCTGCCCGTGCTCGACGCTGTATTCCTGCAGCTTGCACTCGCCGGCCTGGTCGCAGATGGGGCAGTCCAGCGGGTGGTTGACCAGCAGGCTCTCCAGCACCGCCTCGCGCATCTCTTTCGTCTCCGGGCTGCTCGCGTAAATCTCCATGCCCGGCAGGATGCCCGTCGCACAGCCGATGACCCCGCGCGCCGTGCCCGGCTCATACGGCAGCTCCATCGGGAAAATCTTCGGCGTGCCGTCTTCGTCCATCGGCGGCTTGCCATCCGGTCCCGGGCGCCCGGGCATGCCCACGTGCACCAGGCACATCCGGCAATTGCCCGCCACCGGCAGCCGCGGGTGGTAGCAGTAATGCGGCAGCTCCACGCCCGCATGCTGGCATGCCTGCAACACCGTCGTTGGCGCGGGATCCCCCTGCCAATCCGGCGTCATCTTCGGCACCGAAACCTCGCGGCCATCGACCTTGACGGTGACGGTCTCGGGGGGCGTGTCTGTCTTCTTTGCCGGCATCAGGCCGCCACTTCCTTTCGCTTGGCCTTTGCCTTGAATTCCTTTTTAAACTTGCCGACAAAGCTCAGGACCGGCCACGCGCAGGCTTCGCCGAAGGCGCAGATGGTGCGGCCCTGGATGTTCTGTGCGATGTGCAGGAGTTGATCGGCGTCCTCGGGCCGGCCTTCGCCGTGGGTCATGCGATGCAGTGCCTTGCTCATCCACAGGGCGCCCTCGCGGCAGGGAGTGCATTGGCCGCAGCTTTCGTGGGCGTAAAACTCGGCGATGTTGGCGAGGCACTCGACGATGTCACGGCTATCATCCATCACGATGATCGCGCCACTGCCGGACATGCTGCCGCAGGCCATCAGTGTGTCGAAGTCGTACGGAATGTCTAGCACGCCCAGTTCCTTCTCCATGTCGTTGCCGGCGGCGTCCTTTTCCTTGAGCTTAAAAACCTCGCCGGCCTTGAAGACTTTGGCGGAAGAGCCGCCAGGGATAATGGCTTGCAGTTGCCGGCCGCCGCGCAGGCCGCCACCGAAATTTTTGTGGTGGATCAGTTCACCGAGCGTCACCTTGCCCGCTTCGATTTCGTAATAGCCCGGCCGCTGCACATCACCGCTCAAGCTCACGAGCCGTGTGCCGGTGGCTTTGGGGATGCCGAGTTTTTTAAAGGTATCCACGCCCAGCTCGAGGACGTGTCGGACATTGCAGAGGGTTTCGACGTTGTTGACGATCGTCGGGCACATGTAGAGACCGAGGGCGGCTGGGAAGTAGGGCGGCTTGATGCGCGGGTAGGCGCGCTTGCCCTCGAGGCTCTCGATGAGGCCGGTCTCCTCGCCACAGATGTACGCGCCGGCGCCGCGGTGCACCCAGATGTCCAGGTCGTGGCTGCTGCCGAGGATGTCCTTGCCGAGATAGCCCGCCTCGCGCGCCTCGGCCAGAGCGCGGTTTAAAATGTGCGCGCCCTCGGTGAACTCGCCGCGGATGTAAATGTAGGCAAGATTCACGTGGTTGGCCCAGCAGGCGAGGATCATGCCCTCCAGCAACTGGTGCGGATCCTTGTAAATGATCTGCCGGTCCTTGAACGTGCCGGGCTCGGACTCGTCGGCGTTGCAGATGAGGTAGACGGGCTTGGGGTTGGGGTGGCGGATGAAACTCCACTTCACGCCGCACGGAAAGCCCGCGCCGCCGCGGCCGCGCAGGCCGGACGCCTTCACCTCCTCGCGCACCTGCGCCTGCGGGGTCAGCGCGTTACCCTCGGCGTCCTTCTTCGCCTTGCGCTTGAGCGCCGCCCGGAGCGTCTGGTAGCCGCCGTGGCGCTCGTAGCACTCGAGGTCGCTCGAGTAGCCGGGGGCGTCGGCGTGCTTCAGGATGATGCGGTGTTCCTTGGGCATGGGCTTGACTGGCGGCTAAAATGCACTAAATTCGTCCGCCGATTGCCCGATGGTGTAACGGTAGCACAGCAGATTCTGGTTCTGTTTGTCAGGGTTCAAATCCTTGTCGGGCAACCATTCCTTTAAACTGGAATTCCTCATTCGCAGCCCTCCATGATCTGGTCGGCCTCGTCGCTGGAGACCGCCTCGTGAAAGTCGTCGTTGCACATCATCACCGGGCCCGTGCCGCAACTAGCGAGGCACTCGGCGAACTCCACGGAAAACTTGCCGTCGGCACTGGTCTGCAGGCCGTGCTGCTGGGGGTCGAGCTTCAGGCGGTCGCACAGGTGCTGGTGCAGCTTCATGCCGCCGGCCATCGCGCAACTGAGCGTGCGGCACACTTTTAAAACATACCGCCCCGCCGGCGCCTCGCGCAGCATCGGGTAAAACGTCACCAACTCGTAGAGGTTTATCGGCTGCAAACCCAGTTCGCCTGCGGCCCATTCCATCGCCGCCGGCTCCACGTAACCATGCTCCTCCTGAATGGCGTGCAGGACCATCAGAGAGGCGCTGCGCTTTTCATTCTTCGGGTAATGCGTGAGCAGCTCCTTGACCTCGGCCTTGAGCGACTTGGAGGGTTCAAAGCTCATCGATCACATTCCCCCATCACGAAATCCAGTGAGCCGAGAATGGCAACAATGTCAGCCATCAAATGGCCCGGCAACATGTGGCTGAGGATGCTGAGGTTGACGAAGGAGGGGGCGCGGATTTTCATGCGGTGCGGGGTGCCACCGCCCTTGCTGTGGATGTAAAATCCCAGCTCGCCCTTGGGGTTCTCGCCGCCGAAATAGACCTCGCCGGCGGGCGCATTCTGCCCCTGCGTCACGAGGATAAACTGGTGGATCAGCTCCTCCATGCTCGTTAAAACCTTCTCCTTCTGCGGCAGCACAATCTTGCCGTCGTCGAGATTGATGGGGCCGGCGGGGAGCTGGGCAAGGCACTGGCGGAGGATGCGGACGCTCTGGCGCATCTCCTCCAGGCGGATGAGATAGCGGTCGTAGGCGTCGCCCTTGGAGCCGATGGGGACGTCGAAGTCGAGCCGGTCGTAGACGAGGTACGGATGGGCTTTGCGCAGGTCGTGATCGACGCCGCTGCCGCGCAGGTTGGGGCCGGAGAGGCCGAAGTCGATGGCCTCCTCGCGGCTGATCACGCCCACGTCGCGCGTGCGGTCAAGGAAGATGGGGTTGCGCGTGAGCAGCTTCTCGGTCTCGTCAAAATTGTGCTCCACCTCGTCGAGAAACTTTTTAAGTTCACCGGTCCAGCCCTCGGGCAGGTCGCGCGAAAGGCCGCCGATGCGCGTGTAGGTGGTGGTGAACCGCGCGCCGGTGAGCGCCTCGATGAGGTAATAAATTTTCTCGCGCTCCGTGAAGGTGTGCAGGAAGACGGTGAACGCGCCGGTGTCCATCGCGAAGGCGCCGAGGCCCAGCAGGTGGGCGGAGACGCGCGCCAGCTCGCAGCAGATGACGCGGATGTACTGGCAGCGTTCGGGCAGTTGGCCGTCGACGCCCAGCAGCTTCTCAACGGCCAGCGCGTAGTGGACGTTGTTGGCCAGCGGGGCGAGGTAGTCGAGGCGGTCGGTGTAGGGGATGAACTGGGTGTAGGTCATGTTCTCGGCGATCTTCTCGTCGCCGCGATGCAGGTAGCCGACGTCCGGCTGCGCGGTGAGGATCGTCTCGCCGTCCAGTTCAATCTTCAGCCGCAACACCCCGTGCGTGGCGGGATGCGACGGACCCATGTTGAGCACCATCTTCTCGCCGCCGACATCACGCAGTTCATCCGCTGCGCGGGCCGCGGGTTCGCGAATCTCGATGTCAGTGGTTGCGGGCATGGGTTAGCGTGCTGCCGGCATCTTGCCGGCAGGGGGGCGGGGATTCTGCCGGCAAGATGCCGGCAGCACGTGGGGCGTTAAAATCATTCCTGCCAGTCCTCCGGGTTGCGGCGGCGCGGTTCGCGGGCGATGGTGTCCTCGCCGCCGGCGACGGTGACAAACGGGCCGCCGTCCATCGGCGCGGGCTCGCTGAAGGCCACGTCGGGCGCGTCGGTGGTCTTGCCTTCCAGCGGGAAATCCTTGCGCAGCGGAAAGTGCGGGTAGCCTTCCCACATGAGAATGCGCGTGAGGTTTGGGTGGCCGGTGAACTTGACGCCCATCATGTCGTACGCTTCGCGCTCGTGCCAGTCGGCCGTGCGCCACACGCCGGTGACACTCGGCAGCTCGCCGGCCTCTTCGCTGACGCGCGTTTTTAAACGGAGATGGCAGCCGTGCCCGATGCCGTACAATTCATAAACCACCTCGAAGCGCGGATCATCGCCGTAATGATCCACCGTCGAGAGATCAACGAGATAATCAAACCCCAGCTCCTCCTTCGCAAACCGGCATGCCTCGACAATGCGCGCGGGGTCCGCCAGCGCCACCGTCGTCTCGCCGCGAAACTCCTCCGGCTTGGAAAGGCCATCGCCGAGGTGTTGGCGAAGTTGTTGCGCGAGTTTGCGGGAGGTCATGGCTTGTAAAATCACGCAGCCGGCACGATGGCCTTGCCCACCGGCTCGGTCTCCACCTGCGCTTGCAGTTTCATCAACCCTTCCAGCAGCGCTTCCGGCCGCGGCGGGCAGCCGGCGATGTACACGTCCACCGGGATGATCCGGTCCACCCCCTGCAACACCGCGTAGCTGCGGTACATCCCCCCCGTGCTCGCGCAGGCACCCATGGCGATCACCCACTTGGGCTCGGCCATTTGGTCGTAAATGCGCTTCACCGCCAGCGCCATCTTGTAAGTGACCGTGCCGGCGACGATCATCACGTCCGATTGCCGCGGCGAAAACCGCATCACCTCCGACCCGAACCGCGAGATGTCGAACCGGCTGCAACCCGCCGCCATCAGCTCGATCCCGCAGCAAGCCAGCCCCATCGGCATCGGCCACAGCGAATTTTTGCGAAACCAATTGAGCGCCGCGTCGAGTTGGGTATGGACGACATCCCCCTCGATTTTCGTGTTGTAGCCAATTTCCGTGGTCGCACTCATATGGAAAAATCCGCAAGATCGGCAGTGAATTGAGGGTAGAGAGGGGCCGGATGAGGGTCAAGAGATATTGTGAAAAATTTCACAATCTCGGATTGGCGCGAACAAGGCGGGCGTCAAAACCATCTTAAATAGGGAGGAACTTGTGAAAAAAAAGTCAAAAAAAGTGCTCTGCGCCCCTTGACTTTGGACAGGTTCGCCACCATATTTCACGGCCTTTTTTGAATTGACAGGGTAAAACATGCCGACAGCCAAGAAGAAGACTTCCAAATCCGCAAAGGGTAAAGCCACGCCGAAGAAGACTGCCGCGAAAGCAAAAAAAGCCGCGTCTTCGAAAAAATCCCCTAAAACCGCTACCAAAAAGGCGGAGAGCAAGAAAGCCTCGGCCAAGAAATCCGCCCCCAAGAAGAAGGTTGCGGTTAAGAAGGCACCCAAAGCGACCCCGACGAAAAAGGCTGCGGCCAAGAAATCCTCCCCCACAGCTCCCAAAAAGGCGGAATCCGTGGCCGAGGCGGCTGTGGCCGCTCCCGAGGCCAATGGCAACGGCTTGATGGTGGAGTTTAATTTCAAGGGTAAGATCAAGGAACTGGTCGAGCTGGCCAAGGAGCAGGGCTACTTGTCCCATGATGACATCGAGGAAAGTATGCCCGATGGCAACAAGACCGATCAGGATCGCTTGGACAAGGTTTATACTGAATTGCGCAAGCACGAGGTGCGCATTGTGGACCAAGCGGATATCGACAATGTACTGCCAGGTGGCCGTGAGGAGCGGGACGAAGCCAAGGAAAAGGAGAAAGACAAACTCGACATCCTAGATGACCCCGTGCGCATGTACCTGAAGCAGATGGGTCAGGTGCCGCTGTTGACCCGCGAGCAGGAGGTGGAGATTTCCAAGCGGATTGAGGATGCCGAGAATGAAGTGAAACGCATCATTTACAGCTTTGGCTTTACCGGCAAGGAGCACATTGCGCTGGCTGAAAAACTGGTTTCCGAGCCGCCCAAGGAGCGGTTTGATCGGGTGATCGTGGACAAAAAGATCGAGAGCCGCGACCGCCATCTCAAGACGCTGCGCAAGCTCGTCAAGGATGTTCGCACGGTGGACAAGAAGGTGGATGAAAAATATCTCTCCATCAACAAGGCTAAGAACCAGTCGGCCCGCACGCGTGCCGAGAAGGCGTTCAACGAGAACAACGGAAAGTTGCAGAAGTCATTCCCGAAATTCTTCTACAAGCAGAAGGTCATCGAGGAAATGTCCACCGTGGCGGAGAACGTTCAGGATCGAGTTCAGGCCTGCACCCGGGCCATTGAAGACGCGGGCAAGGGGCGCAAGACCGCGGCTAGCAAATCCATCATTGATACTGAGAGGAAAAAGCTGCATGCGCTGGAGTTTTTTGTGCGCATGTCCGCCGAGAATTACTTGGAGGAATTTCGCCAGCTCCATCACTTTGGCCGCAAGGCGCACAAAGCCAAGACCGAGATGGTGGAGGCCAACCTGCGCCTCGTGATCTCCATCGCCAAAAAGTACACCAACCGCGGCCTGTCTTTTCTGGATCTTATTCAGGAGGGCAACATGGGCCTGATGAAGGCGGTTGAGAAATTTGAGTACCGCCGCGGCTACAAGTTCTCGACGTATGCCACGTGGTGGATTCGCCAAGCCATCACGCGCTCCATCGCCGACCAGGCGCGCACCATCCGCATTCCGGTGCATATGATCGAGACGATCAACAAGCTGATGCGTGTGCAAAAGCAACTGGTTCAGGACTTTGGCCGTGAAGCCACCTCCGAGGAAATCGCCGACGAGATGCAGATGCCCGTTGAGCGTGTGCGTGCCATTATGAAGATGGCCCAGCAGCCCATCAGCCTGCAAAGCCCCGTGGGTGACAGTGATGACACTAACTTCGGCGATTTCATCGAGGACAAGACCGCTGAGAATCCCAGCGACATGACCAGCTATTCGCTGCTCAAGGAGAAACTGGAGGATGTGCTCGATTCACTGACCGAGCGTGAGCGCAAGGTTCTTGAACTCCGCTTTGGCCTCACCGATGGCTACAGCCGGACGCTGGAGGAAGTTGGAAAACAATTCAAGGTCACCCGCGAGCGCATCCGGCAAATCGAGGCCAAGGCTCTCCGCAAAATGCGGCACCCCACCCGTCTGCGTCAGCTTCAGGGCTTCCTAGAAGGCGAGGCGGATGAAGGATTCGGGCTGCTATAGCCCAAGCCCACACTGGGTAAACGCATCATTCTGTTTCGGAAAGAGGAAGGGTCGCAGGAGCATCAACTTCCGGGCGGTTCGTTCATCCCCGCGCAACTACACACCAAGTTGCGGTCTCCCCACACGTTGTCGATGCGGCCAACAGCGGGCCAAAACTTGAGGTCGCGCAGCCAATCGGCGGGGTAGGCCGCCTGCTCCCGTTTATAGCCGTGTGGCCAACTGTCCGCTACTACGGTATCCGCCGTGTGCGGGGCATTCTTTAGCACATTGTCTGCGGTATCGGCGGCACCTGTTTCCACGGCCTCGATCTCCGCACGAATCAGGATCATCGCATCGCAAAACCGATCCAGCTCCTCCTTTGATTCGCTCTCAGTTGGCTCCACCATCATGGTGCCCGCAACGGGCCATGAGATGGTCGGCGCGTGAAATCCATAATCCATCAGCCGCTTGGCAACATCTTCAACGGTCACGATCTTGAACTGGCGCAGATCTAGAATACACTCGTGCGCCACCAATCCGTTGATACCCTTGTAAAGTACGGGGTAATGGCCATCTAGGCGCCGGGCTATGTAGTTGGCGTTTAAAATAGCGTGCTCCGTGGCGGTCTGCAGACCTTCAGCGCCCATCATGGCAATGTACATCCACGAAATGGGCAGGATGCTTGCGCTGCCCCACGGAGCGCCGCTGACAGCGCCAATCGGGCTTTCGCCGCCGAGATTCACCACGGGATGGTCCGGTAGGAAATCGACCAAGTGTTCGCTCACTGCAATTGGCCCCATCCCTGGGCCACCCCCACCATGGGGAATGCAGAAGGTCTTGTGCAGGTTGATGTGGCACACGTCCGCGCCCAATTCACCGGGCCGGGCAAGGCCCACCATCGCGTTCAGGTTCGCGCCGTCGAGATAAACCTGTCCGCCGGCGGCATGGACAATTTCGCAAATCTCTCCGATGCCTTCCTCAAACACCCCGTGGGTTGATGGGTATGTGACCATCATTGCCGCGAGCGACTCGGCGTGCTCGGCAGCCTTGGCGCGAAGATCAACAATGTCGATGTCGCCGCCGCCATTGCACTTCACGGGAACCACGCGGAGGCCGGCCAGTACGGCGCTCGCGGGATTGGTGCCATGGGCGGACATGGGAATGAGGCACACGTCGCGCGCCCCTTCTCCTCGGCTCTGGTGCCAAGCGCGGATAACCAGCAGTCCGGCGTATTCCCCCTGCGATCCCGCATTGGGCTGGAGTGAAACACCTGCAAAGCCCGTGATTTCCCCCAGCCAATGCTCCAGGTCGGCAAAGAGATCCTGATAGCCGCGAGTTTGCTTCAGCGGCGCAAACGGGTGTAGCCGTCCAAATTCCGGCCACGAAACCGGCAACATTTCCGCCGCGGCGTTCAGTTTCATCGTGCAGGAACCCAAGGGAATCATCGATTGGGCTAGGGAAAGATCACGGCTTTCGAGCCGCTTGAGGTAGCGCATCATCTCTGTTTCTGAGCGGTACTTGTGGAACACCTCATGGGACAGGTAGGCGCTTTCCCGGCGCAGCTCCACCGGCAAACCTTCGCCAGCCACAAGATCATCCAGCTCAAATGGCAGATCGCGGCCTTTATTAAACACCTGCAACAGCTCGGTCACATCTGCCTTGGAAGTCGTCTCGTCGAGCGCCACACTAACGCCGCGTTCATCCAAGAGGCGTAGGTTGATGCGGTACGCCTCGGCAATTTTCAGCATGTCTCTGGCACATTCCGAAGAGTGCTCCAAGGCGAGCGTGTCAAAAAATGCCCCGTGCCGCACTCTGTGGCCCAGCCGTTCCAGACCAGCCGTCAGCAGTTGCGTGAGCCGGTGTACGCGGCTGGCAATTCGGTGCAGCCCCTCTGGCCCATGATAGCAGGCATACATTCCCGCCATGCTCGCCAACAGGGCTTGGGCCGTGCAGATGTTGCTGGTCGCCTTGTCTCGCCGGATGTGTTGTTCGCGTGTCTGGATGGATAGCCGGAGCGCGGGGTGGCCCCGCGAATCCTTGGAAACCCCGACGATGCGGCCGGGCATCTGCCGCTTATAAATGTCCCGGGTGGCAAAGAATGCTGCATGTGGCCCTCCGTAACCCAGCGGTACTCCAAACCGCTGTGCGCTGCCTACGGCCACATCCGCCCCCATCTCCCCGGGCGGCTTGAGAAGTGTCAGGGAAAGTAGGTCCGCGGCCAACACCACCATGGTGCCGGCTTCATGGGCCGCTTTGATCGTCGGCGATGGGTCCGACACGGCCCCATCAGTCGCTGGATATTGCAACAGCACGCCGAATACATCTTCGTCAAACTTAGGTTCGCCAATTCGCACCTCGATGCCAAGCGGCTTGGCGCGCGTCCGCAGTACCTCAAGATTCTGGGGATGACAGTCTGCCGTTGCCCAAAACACGCTGCGTCCGGCGCGCCCCTTGACCGCGTGGCAAAGCACCATGGCCTCCGCGCACGCCGTGGCCTCATCCAGCAGGGAGGCATTGGAGATTTCCAAGCCCGTGAGGTCACACACCATCGTCTGGAAATTCAAAAGTGCCTCCAGCCGGCCCTGTGAGATTTCCGATTGGTAAGGGGTATACTGGGTGTACCAGCCCAGATTTTCAAAGAGGTTACGCTGAATGACTGGTGGCACGATGCAATCGTGATAGCCCATTCCAATGTAGGTGCGGTTGACTTGGTTGCGGGCGGCCATGGAGCGCAAACGGGCCAGAGCTTGTGTCTCCGTCAACGCATCCGGCAAATCGAGCGCCCGTTTTTGCCGAATGGAAGGGGGCACCACTGCTTCAACCAGTTGGTCCAGAGATTCATGGCCCGCCACCTCCAGCATCGCTCGTGCCTCGGCAGCATCCGGGCCAATGTGACGATGCGCGAATGGGGTAGGGCTGGCTTCAAGCGGCGCCTCGTTTTGTTCCCGATTTTCCACCTCCGCATCCATCCTCTCACGCACAAGCATCTTTGCAAGCTAGGCCCTCCTCCCATCCCTCGCCAAGCCGCAGTTATCCCAATGACAGGAATTTTGTTCACTGTAGCCGGGGCCGTTGGCCCCGGTTTTGTCAAAAAAGTGTATTCATCGTGCTGCTGGCATCTTTCCGACAGCACAAGGGCCTTTCATTTTTGATGAGGACAAGATGTACTCGTTGCTTGGAAGCGGACTGGATGATCTAACCGAGGCCAACGGCCCCGGCTACAGTGGGGTGCCGCCCCTTGACCAAAAATATTTCAAAATTCCCCTTGCATGCCCTTGAATTCTGTTTTATTCTGTATTAACAGAAATTAAAGAAACAATGCTTAGGCTCAGCGAGATTCAAAAGAAGTTCATTCTGCACTGGGGAGAAATGGGCACCCGGTGGGGGATCAACCGCACGGTCGCCCAAGTGCATGCGTTGCTATACGTGTGGCCGGAGCCTTTGAATGCGGATGATATTACGAACACGCTGTCGGTGGCGCGTTCCAATGTCAGTAACAGCCTCAAGGAGTTGAGCGGCTGGGGCCTGTTGAAAACAGTCCAAAAATTGGGGGATCGGAAGGAGCATTTTGAGACTTTTGAGGATCCTTGGGAAATGTTTCGGATTGTCGGGGCGGAGCGTAAGCGGCGGGAGATTGATCCTACCATGACGATGCTTGCGGAGTGTTTGGCCGAGCAAAAGGCCGCCCGCAAGGCAGATCCGCACATGGAAAAGCGTTTGGGAGACATGAAGGAATTCTTTGACAACGTCTCGGCTTGCTTTGACCGCGCAAACAGCCTGCCGACCTCCACACTCAGAAAATTGTCCAAGATGGGCGATAAACTCCTTAATCTGCTGCCGATTTAACCAAGACCACCGTAAACACTGGAAACCATGCGCCATAATATTTCATTATTTTTTGAAATAACAGAACATAACGGAATCAAGGTGTTGTTTGACCGTGATTGTCCGGTGTGTATGCGGGGGGTGGCTTGGATGCGGCCGATTTGGGAGCCGCGCGGATTTGAGTTCGTGGCGTTACAGGCGGATTGGATTCGCCGTCGGCTGGCTTTGCCGGAGGAGGAGTTGTTGCGGGCAATACGCGTGATTTTGCCTGATGGCCGCATGATGAGCGGGGCGGATGCGCAAGTCTTGCTTTGGGGTCATGTCTGGTGGCTCTGGCCTTTGTGGTTGGCGGACAAACTGCCCGGTGTGCATTGGCTGATCAGGTTCGTGTATGACCGATTTGCGGCAAGCCGGTATCGCGTCAGTCACGGGTTGGGCTGTGCCGACGCCTGTGGACGAGAGGATTTAACCCCAACCCATAACCCCAAACGAAAGGAAAACAACACATGACAACCGCAGTCTATATCTATGCCGTCTATACGATCCTGAGCATCGCGATGACGGTTTGGGTGGCCAGCACACTTTACAGGAATGGGCGTGTGTTCCTGCTGGAAGCCTTCAAGGGCCGGGAAGAAATGGCTGATAGCGTCAACCACCTGCTTGTGGTGGGTTTTTATCTCGTAAACATTGGCTTCATTCTGCTGTTCCTGCGCTTCGGCACCAAGCCGGCCGGAGTGGAAGATGGCGTGGAATATGCCACCACCAAGCTGGGCGTGGTCTTGCTCGTGCTGGGCGCCATGCATTTTTTCAACATGTACAACTTCGATCGCATGAGGAAAAAGGGCCGTAACCCCAAGCTCGAAGGTGATGTGCCGCCCGTGTTGACCTGAGACCCATGAACCCGCACAACGAACCGAGGCCCTCCGGCAAGATCAGGATTGCCGGAGGGGTGGGGCATTGCTCAATGGTTATGATTTAGTTTGATCTCTGTGCCCTTTGTGTTTCCGTGGTGAGAAGAATAAAACCAATCACCACAACCAGATTGGCGAGCAATCCCCACACGCCTTCGTGAACGCCAGTTTGCGAATAAAAATTAAAACCACCGAGACGACCCAGGTACAGACCCACGGCAACGAGCAGGCCCACGCACATGCCAGCGAATACAGCGCGGGCGGGGAGGTTCTTCCAGTGCAGGCCGAGCATGAAACCGGGTGCGAGTTGCAGCAGCATTTCGAACTTCAATTTCATCAGTGTTATCAGAATATTGTTGTCTCGGAAATGGTACAGGCCCACCGCGAGGCCGGCCATGAGCACGACGACTGCGAGGGAAATCCACTTGCCCAATCGGGTGAGCTGCGCTTCGGAAGCATCGGGGTTGATGAATCGGGAATAGAGATCTTTGGTGATCATGGCGGAAATAATCAGCAGCACCGAATCGGCCGTGGACATCAGCGCGGCCATAATGGCGGCGACCAGCACCACCACGAGACAATAGCCGACCAGCGAGCTGGCCATGATGTCGCGCATGATGGCTGGGAGAAGGTAAGTGTCTTTCGCCAAGTCGTATTGCTGCGCGGCGCCAATCACACCCACCAGCAGGGCAAACAATGTGGTGAAGAGCGGCATGAAGGCCATTACGGCGAGGCTCTTGCGCAGGGAATTTGAGGAGTTGGCAGCGTAAATGCGCTGGATGGCCTGTGGGTAAAGCGCGCCGCCAATACCCACCACAAGAATCCAACTCAACCACGTCCACGCGCCTTTGGTGTTCGGAGGTTGGATCAGTTTCTCCTTCGATTTTGCGAGCATGGCGACGGCATCCCCTGGGCTACCCAAGCGGTTGATGACCAAGCCTAGAAGGACAAGGAAACCGACCACTAGGATCACTCCTTGGATGGCATCTGTCCACGCCACGGCACGGAAGCCGCCGAGGGTTTCGTAGGCAAGCATGATGATGGTCAGTAACACTACACCGATGATGAATGCCATGTGTGCAGTGTGGCGTGTGGCGGCATCGTCCGGGATGGTCCCCTGGGCAACATCAAACACCAGCAGCACCTCCACCGCCGTGCCCATGGCAATGAGTTGGGCGAGGAGGTAATTGGCGGCGGCCACAATCATGACAACCGAGGCCAATGCGCTGATTGGTGTGCTGGAGAAGCGGTGTGTGAGGTAATCGGCCGGCGTAATGAAGCTGTGCTTCTTGGCCAGCTGATGGAGCCAAGGGGCGAAAAGCAGGTAGCACACAATGATGGCCGTCATGAAATGGACGGACACCAGCCAGCCGAAGCCGTTCTTGTGGGCATTGCCGGTGAAACCAAAAAGCGTATTACCGCTGTATTGCGTGGCATACAGCGTGAACACCAGTACGGCGAAGCCAATGCCGCTGCCGGCGAGGTAGAAATCTTTGAGCGTATTTTCCTGCTGCGCCTGCCTGCCGCGCCAGCCGAGGTACAGTAGCGAGAGCAGGTACAGGCTGATGAACGTCAGTGCGCCTGGGCCGAAGGGCAGGGTGGCCATCATTCGTCAGCGTCCTCCGGCCAATGTTTCAGGATGAGCCACGCCGTGAGCAAGGAGATGCCAACCGAACCCAAGATGCTCACCAGTACCCAGCGCGGCAGACCGAGAACGGGTTGCGTGGCAGCAGCTCCGAACCATTGCCAATACCACGGAATGGCAATGGCAAAGAGGATGAGATAGGTGACGACGATGGGCCAGCGCGGCTTCATGCCGTGGTGATCACCGAATAGTTTCGTTTGCCCTTGCGAAGTAGAAGGTGTTTGTCGAAGAGCAGGTCTGCCGTCGTGATGGCGCGCTCGGGGTCAGACTGGCGTTCATTGTTCAGGTTAATGCCGCCGCCTTGCAGATCTTTGCGCGCTTGGCCGTTGGATTGGCACAGACCGCTGGTGACGAACAGCTCCAGAATCGGAACGCCGTCACCTTCGAGCTGGGCGCGGTCGATATCCACGGTGGGCACTTCGCCGACGATTTCGTTAAACGTGCCTTCGCCGATGCCCTCGAGCCCGCCGCCAAAGAGAATCTTGCTGGCCGCTTGCGCCTCGGCAGTAGCGGCTTCGCCATGGAGCAGATCGGTCATGGCCACGGCCAGCGCGGTGTGGGCTTCTCGGGCGCCGGGGTTTTCGTTGTGGCTGGCTTCCAGTTCGGCAATGCGTTCCTGCGAAAGGAAGGTGAAGTACTTGAGGTAACGAACCACGTCCCGGTCATCGGTGCGGATCCAGAATTGGTAAAACTTGTAAACGCTGGTGCGCGCGGGATCGAGCCACACGGCGCCCGCCTCGGTTTTGCCGAATTTCGTGCCGTCGGCATTGGTGATGAGGGGCAGGGTGAGGCCAAACACGGTGGCGTTGAGCTTGCGGCGGCTCAGCTCGATGCCGGCGGTGATGTTGCCCCATTGATCGCTGNCGCCGATTTGCAGCTCGCAATCGTGCGCATCCTTGAGGTGATAAAAATCAAAGGCCTGCAGCAGCATATAGGAAAATTCCGTGTAGCTGATGCCTGCCTCGCGATCCTGCATGCGCGCGCGCACGCTTTCCTTGGCGACCATGCTGTTGACGGTGAAGTGCTTACCGATGTCACGCAGAAAATCGAGGTAGGACACGCCGGCGGTCCAGTCGGCATTATCGAGCAGTTGCGCGGGGTTGGTGGTGGTCTCGAAATCCAGCAACTTGGCCAGCTGCTCCTTCACCGCGGCGATGTTTTGCTGGAGCGTTTCGCGCGTGAGCAGGTTGCGTTCGGCGGATTTGCCGCTGGGATCACCAATGGCACCAGTGGCGCCGCCGGCCAGCGCAATGGGCACATGGCCATCGTTTTGGAAACGACGCAGGGCAATAAGCGGCACGAGATTGCCCACGTGCAGGCTGTTGGCGGTGGGATCGAACCCGCAATAAAGCACAGCCGGCCCTTCACCCAGCCGCTTGGTCAGCGCCTCGGTGTCGGTGCAGTCGTTGATCAACCCGCGCCAAGCCAGTTCGTCCAGAATGCTCATGTGCGCGGCATTAAGGCGAAGGAGTCCGAATCGAACAAGGTCAAAGGTTATTCCTGCTCGATCAGCTCCAGAAGGTGTCGGGTGGCAACACAGTTTTTAAACACCATCTGCAGGTTGTCCTTCACGCCTTTGTTGACATTGTAATAGGTGCTCTGCGTGTTGTTTACACTACCAATGACCGCGCCAAATTCGTTGAACACCGGGGCGCCGCTGGAGCCCTTGGCAAAATCCGCGGTGATGGTCAGCATACTGCGCTGCCCCTTTCCCGGNGTTTGGTCCAGCCAGNGCCGGGAAATGATTCCCTCGCTGAGCGTGTAAAAGCGACGGTCTGGATGACTCAGTACACGAATTTTTTCCCCGGGTTTTGCGCCCGTGGCAAGGGGCAGGGGAGTGTAGCCCTCGCCTGCGACCCGCAGGATGGCCAGGTCCGTTGCCTTGTTGGCTGCAAGTACTTCAACAACCGGCGCAATGCGCCCGTCTCCGGTCATGATCACCATGGTGTCATTATTTTTTTTGTCAACGACGTGGTAGCTCGTGCAAAAAACTCCATCCTCGGTGAGCATAAATCCGCTGGCTGCACCGTTATGCCAGTTGGGACAGCGTGAGCATTTGTAAAAACCGGATACCACCAGTACTCCCTTGCGATATTTTCCCATGATTTCCACAGAAGTGAGTTTTTTGTGGCCGGGCTTGGGTAGGGTCAGTTTGCATTTGTCACGGTTGAGTTGCTTTATCAAATTAGCCGCCTTCACTGTGTTCTTGTTGTCGCGCAAGTGCTGGGTTTTGCGGCTTAACTCCCCGAGGATTGCCCGGTCGTTGATTTCGCCAGTGGGCAGAAATACATTGTCTGCGCGGAGGATCTTTTCCGCACCCCAAGCCGAGGCGGTGCATGTCACGAGAATGGCGATGGGGAGAAGGACATGTGTCGTCATGGCCATATCGTCTCATCCGGTCGCATGTGCGCCAACAAAAAAGGCGGGCCATGATAGGCCCGCCCTGAGATTTGGTTTGCTTTAGCTCTCGCTTTTTTCGGCTGACTCTTCCGGCTTCAACGCAGCTTCATCGAAGGCGTGCTCCAGTGCCACCAAGTCTTCGCCCGGCTTCAGGCTGTCGAGTTGCTTGGCCTCTTCCTGCAGTTGGTCTTCGTCGTAATTCGCAGCCTTGATGGACAGGCCGATTCGTCGGTCGTTCTTGTCGACCTTGATCACGCGCGCGGTCACCTCGTCATCCACCTTCAGGTGATCCTTGATTCGTTCCACGCGGTCCTCGCTCACTTGCGAGATATGCACCAAGCCGTCCATGTCATGCTCCAAGCCAATGAAGGCGCCAAAACTGGCCAGCTTGGTCACCTTGCCCGTGACCAGATCGCCGATCTTGTACAATTCATCAATGCCCGCCCACGGATCTTCATCCAGTTGCTTGACGCCAATGGAAATCCGCTGGTTTTCCCGGTCCACCTCAAGCACCTTGGCCTCCACCTCGTCACCTTTCTTCAGGACTTCCGAGGGGTGGTTGATCTTGCGCGTCCAGGAGAGGTCGCTTACGTGAATCATGCCATCGAGACCTTCCTCCAGTTCCACAAAGGCGCCGTAGCTCGTGAGATTCCGGACCTGACCCTTGACCATTGTGCCGGGAGCGTATTTTTGCTCCGCCGTGTCCCATGGGTTGGCGTCCAGTTGGCGGATGCCCAAACTGATTTTTTGTTCGTCCTTGTTGACGCCCAAGACAACCGCCTCGACCTCTTCGCCAGCCTTTAAAACCTCACTCGGTTTGGTGATTCGTTTTGTCCACGAGAGTTCGGTCACATGCACCAGGCCTTCGACGCCGGGCTCGAGCTCGACAAAGGCGCCGTAGGAAACCAGGTTCACCACCTTGCCTTGGATCTTCGTGCCCACGGGATACTTGCTCTCGATTAATTCCCACGGGTTTTGGGTCTTCTGCTTCAGGCCGAGGGAGACGCGCTCCTTCTCCTTGTTGATATCCAGAACCACCACTTCAATCTCGTCACCCACGTTGAGCATTTCGCTTGGGTGATTGATCCGGCCCCAGCTCATGTCCGTGATGTGCAACAGACCATCGAGTCCATTCAGGTCAATGAACGCACCGAAGTCCGTGATATTCTTCACCACGCCCTTGCGTACATCACCCGGGGTCATCGTTTCCAGAATTTCCGCTCGTGCTTTCGAGCGTTCCTCCTCGATCAACTCGCGCCGACTCAAGACAATGTTCTGTCGTTCCTGGTTGATCTTCACGATCTTGAACTCATGCGACTGGCCCACCAGCTCGCTCAAGTCCTTCGGTGGCACCACGTCTACCTGCGAACTGGGCAGGAACGCTTCCACGCCGATGTTCACGATCAGGCCGCCTTTCACCGCCTGCTTGATCTTGCCCTTGATCACGCCGCCTTCCTCGCAGATCGAGTTGATCTTGTCCCAGTTCTTCTTGAACTCCGCGCGCTCGTGCGACAACACCACCATCCCGTCGCGATCCTCCAACTGCTCGATCAACACCTCGATCTCGTCGCCTTCCTTTGGCGGTTCGTCCTCGTCAAACTCATTGATGTTCACCGACCCCTCACTCTTGTAGCCGATGTCCACCAGCACTTCCTTCTGGCGGATTTCAATAATCTTGCCCTTTACAATCTCCTCTTCCGCAAAGCGCAAATCGCTCTGCTTGAGGGCCTCTTCCATGGTCAACATATCCTGTGAATCCTTTGGGGAAAACTCGGCCAAGAATCCGGCCAAGTCTAAATAAATCACTGAAATCCAGCGGCTTGAGCCACTTATCAAACAGCGAATTTTGTTGTTAATAAGTTATCAATAAACACAGCGCCCTGACGAAGCACCGCACCCGCGGTGTTCAGGCGAACGGGCAACATACCGCCAAAAACCCCCATGGCAAGCACTTTTGGGGGTATTGGGAGTGGAACTTGACCTTCAAACAGCACGGCCGAACTTCTTTTCCAACTCCGCGTAGCTCATCTCAATCAAGGTTGGGCGGCCGTGAGGGCAAGTGTAGGGCATTGTGCATCGGCGCAGATCTTCCAGTAGCGCGTCCAACTCTGGCGCGGCCAAGGGGTCATTGGCCTTCACCGCATGGCGGCAAACAGTCTTGGCCACCATGTCTTCACCCAGACGCATGCTGTTCACGCCTGCGCCGGCAGCCTTAAGTTCATCGATCATGCTTAGCACGAACTCTTTCGGGTCTCGCACTTTCACAAACGGCGGTAGCGCGTCCAGCAGAAAGGTGCGTTCCCCAAACTCACTCAAGCCAATACCTAGTTGTGCGAGCGTTTCCGCGTTGCCCGCCACGAACTCCGCGTCCTTGGGTGCCAACTCCACCGTCTCCGGCAACAGTAGTTTTTGTGAAGCCGTCTCGTGCGCTTCCATGCGCGTCAACATCTGCTCGTACAGCACCCGCTCATGCGCCGCGTGCTGATCCATTAAAACCAGCCCCCGATCGGATTCGATGAGCACATAAAGGCGGCCGACTACGCCGATGATCTTCAGCGGCACCGAAAGCAGCGGCTGCGCCGGGGGTGGTTGAGGACTGAAGGTTGGGGGTTGAAGGGAGGGCGGATTAGATTCGGAGGCGGGTACAATCGGCGCGGCTTTATCCACGGGCATCGGCTCACGTGGTAACGAAAATCCCATCGCCAGATTCCCCTGTTCCGCCGATGGCTCATCCGCATCATCGCCTCCATCCAACCGGNCCACCAAGGCAGCCTCCAGCGGCCGTGTCACATCCATCGGGTCATCCGCGCTATCCAACCGAGAATCTTGAATCGGTAACCGTGANCCGTCTTCATGATAATCAATCAACGCCNCCTGCACCGCCTCCGCCACGAATCGCCGCACCTCGCGCTCGCGGTGAAACTTCACCTCGCGCTTGGCCGGATGAATGTTCACGTCCACCTCGGCCGAGTCGATTTCCAGGAACAGGCAGCACACCGGGAACCGCCCCTTCATCAGCGCCGTGTGGTAGCCCTCCTTTAGCGCGAAGTTCAGCCCGCGATTGTCCACCGGCCGCCGGTTCACGAACACGTGCTGGTGTTCCCGAGACGACCGGCTCACCCCCGGCGCGCCGATGAACCCCCACAGCCGCACCCCCGCCGCCGGCGTCCCCGGCTCATCAAACGCCCGCCGCGGCAGTTCCCCCGACGCCTCCAGCTTCACCAGTCGCAGCCCTTCCCCCCAGAGCGCCCGCAGCCGCCGCTCCAGCGCTTCTGCTCCCTCGCCGCCTTCCGTCGGCAGCTGCCACACCAGCCGCCCGTTGTGCGTGAACGAAAACCCCACCCGCGGATTCCCCAACGCCGCCAGCGTCAACACCTGCTGCACATGCGCCCGCTCCGTCTCCTCCGTTCTTAAAAACTTCCGCCGCGCTGGCAAATTGTAAAACAGCGACCGCACCTCCACCTCCGTTCCCCGCGCTGCGCCCGCCTCCTTCACCGAGACCATCTTGCCACCGTTGATTACCACCCGCGTCGCCGCCTCCTGTCCCTCCGGCCGCGACGTCAGCGTGAACCGGCTTACGCTCGCAATACTCGGCACCGCCTCCCCACGGAACCCCATCGTGCCGATCGACGCCAAGTCCTCCGCCCGCGTGATCTTGCTCGTCGCGTGCCGCTCCAGGCACATCAACGCGTCATCCCGGCTCATCCCCTCCCCGTCATCCACCACCCGCACCAAGCTGCGCCCCCCCGCCTGCACCTCCACCTCAATCTTCGCCGCCCCCGCATCCAGCGCATTCTCCACCAGCTCCTTCACCACGCTCGCCGGCCGCTCCACCACCTCCCCCGCGGCAATCTGGTTCGCCACCTGTTCCGGGAGCAGCTTGATGCGATTCACCGTGGAATCATCCGAAAGGCCGGTGAATGTGTCGACGCGATTTTGTAAACAGGAAAAAAGACCAAGGCCCAAGAACCAATTCCCAAGGAATGGCCAAGTCTCAAAGCCCAACATGTGGGCCGTTTGGGTTTTCGGATTTCCTTGTTCCTTGGAGATTGGTCATTGGACATTCCTCAACCCTTGACCCGCCCCTCAAGCGCAGGTAGACTGTTCGGCTTCCAACGGTGGTCGTAGCTCAGTTGGTAGAGCCCCAGATTGTGGTTCTGGTTGTCGCCGGTTCGAGTCCGGTCGATCACCCCATTATTTTAACCACACGGGGAGGCGCAGAGACGCGGAGTGTTTTCAATTAATTCTCCGCGTCTCTGCGCCTCCGCGTGAGAATTAAAACGTCGCGTTGCGGGGCGTCCTCGGGAATGGAATCACATCCCGCACATTGCCCATGCCGGTGGTGTAGATGAGGGTGCGCTCGAAGCCGAGGCCGAAGCCGGCGTGGGGGACGGTGCCGTACTTTCGCAAATCGCGGTACCACCAGTAATCGGCCTTGTCCAAGTTCATTTCGTCGAGGCGAGAGTCGAGGACGTCGAGGCGTTCTTCGCGTTGGGAGCCGCCTATGATCTCGCCGATGCCGGGTGCCAGCACGTCCATCGCCGCGACGGTGTTGCCGTCGTCATTCATGCGCATGTAAAAGGCCTTGATGTCTTTTGGGTAATTCATCACCACCACCGGCCGGCCGATGTGTTCCTCGGTGAGCCAGCGTTCGTGTTCGCTTTGCAGGTCCATGCCCCACTTCACGGGGAACTCAAATTGGTGCCCGTCGGCCACCGTCTTCTCAAGGCGCGCGATGGCGTCGGTGTAATCCATGCGCTCGAAGCTGGCCTCGACGAATTTCTCCAGCCGCTCGATGCAGCCCTTGTCGACGCGTTGCTGGAAGAACGCCATGTCATCGCCGCGTTCATCGAGCAGCGTGCGGAAAATGCTCTTGAGAAAATCCTCAGCCAAGTCGGCGTCGTCGGACAAATCGGCAAACGCAATCTCCGGCTCAATCATCCAAAACTCCGCGAGATGCCGCGAAGTGTTTGAATTCTCCGCGCGAAAGGTCGGGCCGAAGGTGTACACCTTGCTCAAGGCGAGGCAGTAACTCTCCACGTTCAACTGGCCGGACACCGTGAGGTTGGTTTCCTTGCCAAAAAAATCCTGCGCAAAATCCACCGCGCCGTTTTCGGAGCGCGGAAGGTTTTCGAGGTCCAGCGTGCTCACGCGAAACATCTCGCCCGCCCCTTCGCAATCGCTGCCGGTCACAATCGGCGTGTGTACCCAGTAGAAACCGTTCTCGTGATAGTAACGATGGATGGCATTCGCCAAACAATGCCGCACACGCGCCATCGCAGAAAAGGCATTGGTGCGCACGCGCAGATGCGCCTGCTCGCGGAGATACTCAAACGTGTGCCGCTTGGCCGGCATAGGATATGTCTCCGGATCATCCACCATGCCCACCGGCTCAATGCGCGTGGCCATCAGCTCAACGCTTTGCCCCTTGCCCTCCGACGCAACCACTTCGCCTTCGGCAATCATCGAGCAGCCCGTGGTGAGGTGCTGCACTTCGGCGGCGTAATTCTCCAACTCACCCGGCGCCACCACCTGTGCGGGCTCAAAGCAAGAGCCATCGTGCAGTTGCACAAACGACAACCCCGCCTTCGAATCACGCCTCGTGCGCACCCAGCCCTGCAGCCGCACACGATCGCCCACCGCCACGCCATTCTCCAACAGCAAATCCGCCACCGAAACCAGCCGGAATTCCCCGCTCATGGGGGGAGGATACCGCGAGCCTTGCCCTGAGTCTACGGGATATGACTTATATGTCGTATAGAACCTATTGGCCCTCTTGCGAACACACAAACACCGCCCCATCCTGTTCACGAACGGCAAACGTGGGTATCCGCACCTCGGGGTCGTCGAGGCATTGGCCAGTGGTGAGGTCGAATTGCTGTTTATAAATCGGTGAGGCGACCTTGGGGGTGTCGCCCTTGGTGCCGACTATGCCGCGGGACAACACATTAGCTTTGGAGAAGGGATCGTGGTTGCTGACAGCGTGCAGGTCTTTCGGGCCGGTGCGGAAGATGGCGATTTGCTGGCCGTCGACGAGGGCGCAAACGCCGGTGTTTTGCGGGATGTCCTCGAGCGCGCAGATTTTGTGGAAGGCACGGGTGCTCATCCGAAGGCCTCCTCGCGCGAATTCGTCATTTCAGCTTTCTCAGCATCGGTGGCGGGACGAATTTATCCACCAGCATGCCGATCACTACGCGCGAGGGAATCGTGAGGGCCACGCTCAACACCAGCAGCGCTTTCCATTGCTCCGGGGTGAGTTTGAACGCCTCGGTAATCACCTTGGAAAGCGGCGCGTGGTTGAACCACACAACGAAGGTTAGGAAAAAGGCGAACCACGTGAAATGCAGGGTGCGAATCTTTGGGCTGCGCAGGTTCAGTAGGTTAAATCCAGTGTCTCCCATGGTTGTTTGGTCTTCGGCGGGCACGCGCCCGAGCCGGTTTCATGCCAAGCGTGTCGTTTTGGCCTGAAAAATGCTTTTCATTGTTTTCTAAAAATGAATGAAACAAATTCATATACTAACAACCCGCTGGACAGCCGCCAATTGCGGGCGTTCCTGATGCTGGCCCGCAAGGGCAGCTTCACGGCTGCGGCCAAGGAATTGCACCTCACGCAGTCCGCTGTAAGCCATTCCATGAAGTCACTAGAGGAGGACGTGGGTTGTCGCCTTTTGGACAGGGTGGGGAAAAAGGTGCTGCTGACGCAGGCTGGCGAGGCTTTCCTGCAGCATGTGGAAAAAATATTTTCACGCATGAGTGCCGCCCGTGAATCCATTGAACGCATGAGTGCATGGGGGCAGGGTCGCTTACGCATCGGAGCGAGTACCGCAGCCTGTCAATTCATCCTGCCGCCGGTGCTGCGGGAGTTTAAAAAGAAATTCCCCAAGTGCCTCCTGAGCATTGAGCCTGGTGATACGGCCGAGATCACAGCTGCGCTTCGTGCGAACCAAATCGACCTTGGGGTGACACTGGAACCGCGCAACGAGCCGGAATTTGAGTTCCAGCCGCTGTTCACGGATGAACTCATGTTTCTGGCCGAGCCCAAGCATCCGTGGGCCGAGGCTGGTAGAGCCCTGCGCACGGATATTCCGCGCCAACAGTACATCCTCTATTTAAAAAACAGTCGCACCTTCGAGCAGATCGAGGAGTATTTCCGTGCCGACAATGTCGTCATCAAGTCCGTCATTGACATGGGCAGCATGTCCGCCATCAAGGAGTTGGTAAAGCTCGGCTTGGGCATCACCATTCTTGCGCCTTGGGTTGCACGGGACGAGTTGCGACGCAAGGAACTCGTGGCTTTGCCCTTGGGGCGGCGCAAGCTCAAGCGCAAGTGGGGGGTGGTCCACTGGAAGAGCCGACCGTTTGGCTGGGCGGAAGAAACCTTTGTGCAGCTATGCCGGGCGGGCGCGGGCCAGTTTGCGGCCCGCAATGGCCTGCGGTCGCATGTCTAGGCGGCCAGACAGGTTTGGCACATTGCCC
The DNA here is from genome assembly GCA_002721895.1 of Verrucomicrobiales bacterium. The sequence continues at coordinate 13,575 of PBLV01000023.1, read as the reverse complement.
TTGCGCATCCCGCGCGGGATTTTAAATTTCCTCGATGGATTGGGATGGTTGGCTGCGCGCGAGGTTTGGGCGACCAGAAGCCGAGCATTTGCGGCGGGGTCGCCTTGGTGAACGCGCGGCCAAACGGCATCTCCGGCGGGCGGGATTAAAATTCCTGACGGGCAACTTCAAGACAAGGCGCGGCGAGATTGACCTCATCTTTCGCGACGAGGGTTGCCTGGTGTTTGTCGAGGTGAAAACCCGCTCCTCGGAAGAGTGGTCGAGGCCTGCTGCGGCGGTGGATGCCGCCAAGAAACGCCGGCTTTCCAAGGTTGCGATGGAGTACGTGCGATTACTGAAGGATCGCCAAGTTAAATTCCGCTTCGACATCGTGGAAGTGCTGTGGGGTGATGGGCGCCCGCGTGAAATCCGCCACTTGCCGAACGCGTTTGCCTTGGCCCGTCCCTACCGGCACCATTAGGTGTGCCTGAGCTTCCCGAGGTCGAGATTCTTGTCCGACACTTGGCCCCCTTGTTGCCTGGGCGGACTGTCCGCGGGGTGCGAGTTAACCGCACCAAAAGCATCCGCCCCACCTCCGTGCGTCAATTTCGTGAGCGGCTTGTTGGCGCCAAGTTCCTTTCCGTCATGCGGCGGGCCAAATATCTGTTGTTCGAGGTGAAACCGCCCGGGCGCAATGCCCGGCCTTTTACCCTGCTGGGACACCTTGGGATGACGGGGCGCATGTATCTCCAGCCAGCACGACGACCGCATCCCAAGCATGTCGCTGTTGTCCTAGAACTGGGCCGGGAACATTTTATTTTTGAGGACACCCGTTACTTCGGCCGACTGACCCTCGATCCGACACCGCTGGCTACTTTGGGCCCCGAACCCTTGGGCAACTCCTTTGACGGGGAACAGCTTCATTCTGGCTTGCGCCGGAGTCGCCAGGCGATCAAGCTCAAACTGCTTGATCAATCTGTGGTGTCCGGTGTGGGAAACATCTATGCCAGCGAAGCCCTTCATCGCGCACACCTTTCTCCGTGCAAGGCGGCCGGTCGCCTCACCCGCGCACAATGCGAAAGCCTCGTTCGCGCCCTTCGGGAAATCTTGGCGGAAGCTATTGCCGCTGGCAGCACGGTGCCCCTTGATTTCGCAGGTGATGGCCAGCGCGACGGGCTGTTTTATTATGGACGCGCCAAGGGGGCTCCCGCCGGTTTTGAGGAACGATTGCGCGTCTACAACCGGGTCGGAGAACCCTGTTTGGACTGCGGTACCCCCATCCGTCGTATTGTGCAGGCCGCCCGCAGCACCTACTACTGTCCGGCATGTCAGCGTGGCTGAAAACACATTGACGCCAACCCGCTCCATCGCTACCCTCCCGCCTTTCTCTGAATCCAGAGTAGCTCAATGGTAGAGCATGCGGCTGTTAACCGCAGGGTTGTAGGTTCGAGTCCTACCTCTGGAGCCAGTTTCAATCACCCCTGTATTTCTGGGACGTTTGATTTCTCCTTGGGTCGGAACTGCGCTTAAAACCGCTGACCTTCAATGAAATCTCCAATGCTAGGAGGAGTTAGCGTGTGCAGATGAGGTTTGAGTATATGGAGAACTTCCCTAGAATCGGCTCAAATAACTAGGGAATGGACAGCGCTTATGAAACGCATCATCACACTTTGCCTCCTCATGTCCGCCATTGAAGCCATCCCCGCTGATCGGCCCGTTGGCAAATCCTTCGCCACGCGCTCGGAGATTGTCGCCCAACACGGCATCGCCGCCACCAGCCAGCCGCTCGCCACGCAAGTGGCACTGGACATTCTCAAGGCCGGCGGCAACGCCATCGACGCCGCCATCGCCGCCAACGCCATGCAGGGACTCACCGAGCCCGCCAGTTGCGGCATTGGAGGTGACCTTTTCATTATCCTGTGGGATGCCAAATCCAAAAAACTCCACGGTCTCAACGCCAGTGGCAGGTCGCCGCGCTCGCTCACCCTCGAGCATTTTAAAAAACAAAAGCTCAAGCAAATCCCCACGCACGGCCCGTTGTCCCTTTCCGTGCCTGGCTGCGTGGATGGCTGGTTCGAACTCCACAAAAAATTCGGCAAGCTGCCGATGAAACAAATTTTGCAACCCGCCATCGATTACGGCGAAAAGGGATTTCCGCTCACCGAGATCATCGCCGCCGGCATGGCCGGTTCGGTCGGGCACTACCGGCAATACCCCGGCTGGCCCGAAATTTATACTCCGGGTGGCAAGGTGCCCCACAAGGGAATGGTTTTCAAAAACCCCGCGCTCGCCGCCACCTATCGCAAGCTCGCCACACACGGGCGTGATACGTTTTATAAGGGCGCTGTGGCCAAAGAGATGGCGCGGTTTGTGAAAGAGCACGGCGGCTTCATGACCGCCAAGGATCTCGCTGAGCATCGATCCAAATGGATCGCGCCCGTTTCCACCACGTACCGCGGACACACCGTTTGGGAACTGCCGCCAAACGGCCAGGGCATTGCAGCACTGCAAATGCTCAATCTCCTCGAGGCGTACGACCTCAAAAAAATGGGGTTCGGCAGCGCCGGTCATGTGCATGCGTTTGTGGAGGCAAAGAAACTTGTGTTTGAGGATCGCGCGAAATTTTACAGCGACCCCGCCTTCAACAAGCTGCCCATCAAGCAGCTCATCTCCAAAAAATACGCCGACCAACGCCGCCAGCTTATCGATCCTAAACGCGCCGCCACCAAAGTCACCGCCGGCGAACCCACGCATGGCGACACCATTTACCTCACCACCGCCGATGCCGAGGGCAACATGGTCAGTTTCATTCAGAGCATCTATTACGGCTTCGGCAGCGGCATCACCCCGCCCAAGCTCGGATTCGCCCTACAAAACCGTGGCGCCCTTTTTACCCTCGAGCCCGGTCACTTCAATGTTTACGAACCCGCCAAGCTCCCCTTTCACACAATAATCCCCGCTTTCGTTACCAAGCGCGGCAAGCCGTGGCTGAGCTTTGGTGTGATGGGCGGCGACATGCAGCCGCAGGGTCACGTGCAGATTTTGATGAACCTCATCGACTTCGACATGAATCTGCAGGAAGCTGGCGACGCCCCTCGCATCCGCCATTTTGGCAGCAGCTCACCTCGCGGCGACAATGCAGCCGGCAGCGGCACCGTTCTCCTGGAAACTGGCTTTCCCGCTAAGACGATCGAAAGCCTCAAAAAAATGGGGCATCAAATTCAGGTCAGCGGTGCCGGTCACGGCGGCTATCAGGCGATCCTATGGGACGCCAAAAACAAAGTCTACTTTGGCGCGTCAGAATCGCGGAAGGACGGACAAGCCGCTGGGTATTAGTTTGCATGACAGGTGCCACGCCACAAACCCATTGCGGAGCCGACAATCGAAGATTAGTTTTTGGCATGACAAAATTCGCCATCACGTTGCTGGCCAGTGCGCTTCTCTTTCCGGCCGTTGCGCGCGACAAGGCTCCGGCCCTTGCTCCCACTTGGAGTGGCATTATTACGATCAAACGCAACCCGTTCCAGCCGCAGCCAAAAGTTGAGTCGCCATTGCTTGTGGTGAATAATCAGAGGGCCTACAAGGACTTGCTCGCTAGGATTCCCGCCAAGCAAATTTCCCGTACGCGACCCGCACCGGAAAACAACGACCCGCTTCGCAAGGCACCGAAGATTGATTTCACAAAAAGCACCCTCCTCGTTTCGATCCGTCCATCAATGACCAAACCGGTGTTCCAGGCGGTGAACAGTAACGCCAAGGGAACGACGGTGACGGTGACCTTTCCGCGAGAACACCCCGCCGCGCGGCCAGTGCACATCGGAGTTTATTCCGCGCTTCTCATTCCGAAAGCAAAGCAGCCGGTGCAATTGAAGCTGGTGCGCTAGTCTTTCTTTTCGCGCCCGCTAGCCTTCAGCAAATCCGGCTGTTTGCGCGCCTTGTATTTGGCCACGTCCTTTTTCAACACGCCTACTGCGCGTCGCAATTCTCGCTCAACCGAGAAAGCGGCACACTCAGTGGCGGCGAAGCCCAGCGAATTCGATTGGCTACCCAAATTGGCGCGGGATTGGTTGGGGTCATTTATATCCTCGACGAGCCATCCATCGGCTTGCATCAGCAAACAACTGTCAGCAGAATAGCCAGCAAAGAGTAGAGTGCGGCAGTAAGAGGTTAGACGTTAAGCTCCCTTGATTAGTCGAAAATCACGGGTTATCTTAACCCCAGATTGGCAGCAATTATCGCCGAGTCCTACCTCTGGAGCCAGTTTCATTTCTTCTGGATTAACACCACGTCGGCGGCGGGAAATTGTGCTTTTGTTTGCCATTGATTGGCCAGCCAGTGGAATGTCTGGTCGGTCCAAAAACAAACGTGGGTGGGGTCCTGGATGTAGTGCCATTGGGCGAAGGCGGCAGGGTCTTGGGCGCGTTTGGTCATGATGCCGAGCCAGCCATTGGGCTTGAGGGCGCGGTATATGATTTCCAGATCCCGGGCGGGATATTGAAGGTGTTCGAAGACTTCGGTGGCGGTAATAAAGTCGTATGATTGACTCAGGGCTGTGGTGTTGGGGTGGTAAATGGGATCGTGCAGAGCCATCACATGGCCGGCTTCTTCCAACATGACGGAGAGTGTGGGGCCGGGGCCGCAGCCGTAGTCGAGGCCTTGGCTATGCGGAGGAAGTTTTTGGAGAAGTGGGGTGGCGAGTCGGCTGAGGAATTGACGGTAGCCGGTGTCTTGCGGGGTGTTTTCGTGCAGATCGTACTGAGCCTTTTCCTCTTGTGCAGACGGGTGATGGGATGAGGGAACGTGAATGAGCCGGCACCGAGTGCACTGGTGATAGGGCCGATGTGAGTCGCGATGGAAGAAGGCGCTTTCGGCCGTGCACAGTGGGCAGGGCGGGCTGGGTCCGTCTAGCCCCACTTGGAGTGATCGGCGCTGGCGGCGCGGTCGAGGTGAGTGTAGCCGCCGTCCACATAGATTAATTGGCCGGTAGTATGGCTGCTGCGCGGGGAGGCGAGGAAAACAATGGTGTCTGCGAGTTCCTCGGGAGTGGTCATGCGATTATTGAGCGGGACAAGCGCCTCAATGGCGGCGCGGGTGCCGGCGGGGTCTTTAAGGGTGTCAAACCAGTTTTGATACTGGGGCGTAATGCACTCGGCGGGAATCACGCAGTTCACGCGGACGTTGTGCGAGGCAAAGGCGATGGCCCATTCACGGGTGAGAGCGTTCATGGCGCCCTTGGCGGCGGCATAGCCGGAAGTTTGGCCCTGACCGGTGGCGGCGACCTTGGAGCTGACGTTGATAATGGCGCCTTTGTTGCGGATAAGTTCCTCGCGGCAGAGATGGGTGAGGGTGTAGACGTGAGACAGGTTCAGATTTACGGAGGTCATGAACTCCTCCGGGCACGTATCGAGGTTCTTGCCGTCATTGAACCCGGCGTTATTGACCAAGACATCAATGCGGTTGAAGGCGGCGAGGGTTTCCTCAATGACTCGGCGGCAGGCGGATTCCTCGGCGAGTTGGGCCTCAATGAAGATGCCGCCGGATTCTTTGGCCAATGCCTGTCCCTCGGTGGGGCTGCGGCCGGCGATGGCGACGCGGGCGCCTTCTGCGGCAAAGGCACGCACGGCGGCAGCGCCAATGCCTTTTGAACCGCCGGTGACGATGACCACCCTGTCCTTGAGCTGCAGGTCCATGCCCGCGAGCCAATCACATTGGGCGGACGAAGGCAACCGCCACTCTGTTGCTGCTTTTTGCCGGGGTATATTCCATGCTTGGCAGATGTGCGGGCGGTATACGGGCACGACCAATCCGGAGGAACTGGCGGTGATTCTGGCTCTGGAGGCGTGTACCTACGATTTTCATCCGCGCTACAATATTGCACCCACGCAAACTGCGCCGGTCATTGCGCTCGAGGAAAAGGGGGCGGTTCTCAAGGAGATGCGGTGGGGACTGATTCCGTCCTGGGCGGAAGAGGCCTCGGTGGGTGCACGTTTCATCAATGCACGGGTGGAGACGGCGGCGGATAAGCCGGCTTTCCGGGAGGCTTGGCGGCAGCGGCGTTGCCTGGTGCCGGCGGATGGGTTTTACGAATGGGAGAGGCGCGATGGGCGGCGGCAGGCTTGGCACTTTTACCTGAAGGATCGGTCGCAGTTTTGTTTCGCGGGGCTTTGGGATTCCTGGGTGCGACCGCCTGATCCACAGGGGGATTTGTTCATGGATGCTGCTGAGCCGGCACCAGTGGAGAACTTCACGGTTTTGACCACGGAACCGAACACATTGCTGGCGTCGTTGCATGATCGGATGCCGGTGATGCTTCGTCCGGAGGATGGCGAGGCGTGGTTGAATGAAGGAAAGGCGTTCGTGAAACCTTTTCCCGCGGAGGAAATGGCGGGGATGGCGGTGGGTGCGCGGGTGAACAATGCGCGTCATGACGCGCCGGATTGTCTTGCGCCGGCGGGTTGAGGTGGCAACAGGCTTGCCCCGGGGCGGGGCTTTGGCCAAGGTTTGCGCATGAGTTTGCGGTTGGTTTTAACCACGATGGCGATGTGCCTGTTGGCTGCCTGTAGTGGCAATGGGGAGAAGGAGGGGGTGGCCAAGCAATCCGGCGGTGGGACACCGACCCAACCCAAGACGCCGGCCAGCGCCAAGGTTGCCCCTATCACGCCCGCGCCATGGAACCCCAACGCGCCTATTACCAAGGCGCAGCCCCGCTTGCGCACATTAAAACTACTGGTGGGTGAGCCGTCCCGGGAAATCACTGCCGAACTGGCCATTACACAGCAACAGATTGCCACGGGCATGATGCATCGAGAATCCATGGGCGAGAATGAGGGGATGCTGTTTATTTTTGCCGAGGCCAAAAAGGCGGCGTTTTACATGAAGAATACAAAGGTGCCCTTGACGGTGGCGTACCTTGGCTCGAGCGGCCGCATCATGGAGTTGCATGACTTGGAACCGTTGAATGAAACGGCGGTGGAGGCCCAGAGCGACTTGATTCGGTTTGTGCTGGAGATGCCGCAGGGGTGGTTTAAAAAGAATGGCATTTCGCAGGCGCACAAGATCACCACGGAGCGGGGATCGCTGATGGAAGTATTTTTCCCGGATGAATGATGAAGATTGCGCTGGCGCAGATCAACACCACTGTCGGCGACTTGGTGGGCAATGAGGCGCTGATCCGGGCGGCTTATGCGCGTGGCGTGGCCGCGGGGGCGGATTTAGTGGTGACGCCGGAGCTGGCGGTGACGGGATATCCGCCCCGTGATTTGCTTTTAAAGGATGGTTTTGTTGAGAACAGTCTGGCGATGGTGAAGCGGCTTGCGCCGGATATTGGTGAGGCTGGTCTGGTGGTGGGCTGTGTGGGGTGCAATGAAAAACAGCCGGGCCGTGCGGCTACAAACTCGGTGGCACTCTTGCACGAAGGCAAACTGGCGGCGGCACGCACGAAGACGCTGCTTCCCACGTACGATGTCTTCGATGAGGATCGCTATTTTGAGCCGGCGCGCGCCAATGAGCCGGTGAGTTTCAAGGGGCGCAAACTGGGCCTGACGATTTGTGAGGATGCGTGGAACGACGGGGATTTTTGGCGGGACCGGCGCTATCACGGCGATCCGGTGGAGCAATTGGCTGTGCGGGGGGCGGAGTTGATTCTCAATGTATCTGCTTCGCCCTGGCACTTGGGCAAGGACCGCATGCGGCGCGAGATGCTGGGCAGCTTGGCCGCCAAGACGGGGCTTCCCCTCATGTATTGCAACGCGGTGGGCGGCAACGACGAATTGATTTTTGACGGGGGCAGCGTGGCGCTTGATGCCCATGGCGGCTTGCTGGCGCGGGGAAAGCGTTTTGCGGAAGATTTCATCATGGTGGACCTGGCCGGAGGCGTGGTTGAGGCGCGGGAGAGTGGCGATGAGGAATTGCTGCACGGTGCGCTGGTGCTGGGAGTGCGGGACTACCTCGGCAAGTGTGGGTTTGAAAGCGCGGTCATCGGCCTGAGCGGAGGCATTGACTCGGCGGTGACGGCGTGTCTGGCCGTGGAGGCGCTAGGCGCGGAAAATGTCCGCGGCGTGGCCATGCCTTCGCAGTATTCCTCCCAAGGCAGCGTGGATGATGCCAAGGTCTTGGCGAAAAACCTCGGCATTCGGCTGGACATCGTGCCCATCGAGAAAGCTTTTGATACCTTGAAAGGTGAATTGGCGCCGGTGTTTGAAGGGCGCGAGGAAGATGTGACGGAAGAGAACATGCAGGCTCGGCTGCGTGGATTGATCCTGATGTCGGTGTCCAACAAGTTTGGCGCGCTGGTGTTGACCACGGGGAACAAGAGCGAACTGGCGGTGGGCTATTGTACTTTGTACGGGGACATGTGTGGCGGGCTGGCGGTGATCAGTGATGTGCCCAAGGCCTTGGTTTACCAACTTGCGCGCTGGATTAATCGGGACCGGGAGATTATCCCGGCATCCACCATCGACAAGCCGCCCTCGGCCGAATTGCGGCCGGACCAGAAAGATGAGGATTCCCTGCCGCCCTATGACGTGCTGGATGCCATTCTGGAGCACTACGTGGTGGACGGACGATCAGTACCATGGATCATCAGGGAGGGGTTTGATGCTGACACCGTGCGACGAGTGACGCGCTTGATTGATTTAAACGAGTACAAGCGCCGGCAGGCTGCGCCGGGTCTGAAAGTGACTAGCAAGGCATTCGGGATGGGCCGTCGTATTCCCGTGGCCCAGCGTTATCGCGACGAGTCTTGAGCGGGCTTCGCGCCGCCGGGTTCGTAGAGCAAAAGATCGTCCACCAGCAGTTTGCCGGGCGACTCCAGCATCAGGTGGATTTCATCGATGGTGGGTGTTCGGTCACCGGGCAGCCTCCGGTTGGGGGTGAAGGGGATGGTCACCTCGTCCCATTCCTTGTCGTTCAGATTCCGAATGCGCACGGCGTATTGGTTGCCTGTTTGTGAGTTGACCAGCTTGACGATCAGGCTGGCATCCTTGCCGGCCTGAGCGAGGTACTTGAAATACAATTCGTTCTGTTTGCTCAACTCGCGCATGCCACGCAATTGTATTCGCAGCCAAGGAAGTTTCTTTTCCGGGTGTGGCACGGCCTGCGCGGCGTCCCAAGTGCGGGGTTTTTCATGTGGTACAATCTTGAAATCGCCGGGCCATTCCTTGCCCTGTTGTCCGGTGTCAAACCAGCCGGTGAATATAATGCGCCGAGGGAACGGGCGGGATTCATCCTGTGCGGCGGCTTCATAGAGAGCGATGTCGTCAATGCGCAGCTCCGCGTTGGGCGAAATGTAAAACTGAATGTCATCGATGCGCTCATCAGCGGCGAGCGGTCCGCCGGAGCCATCGGGACGGCGGGCCTTGGTCATGTCGACAGTAGCGGTTTGCCACTGGCTTTGTGGCAGATTTTGCAGGATGAGGTGGCGGTGGTAGTTTTTACTGAGGCTGTAAATCTGCACGCGCAAGGTGTCCGTGCCCTTGAGCCAGTAGCGGAAGGTAAGGCAGGTGTTCGTCCCCATTGGCGGGCCGGGCACGGGGTTAAAGATGACAGCTTTGAATGGCTTGGTTTGGTCACCCTGTTTGCGGTCGAAATCCTTCGTGTCCGTGGCGCGGCTGGCGCGGGAATTGGGTCGGCTGGCGGAAAGGCTTGGTGGCAGATTGTCCTTCACCGGTTCGCCGCGCAGCCACCAGCGTTTTTCGATTTCCGTTTCGTAATCTTCAAAGACATGCACGCGGGCGGGCATCTTGCCAAGCGGAATGGGCTTGGTGGCGTTTCGCGGGGCGGCGTGGAGGGTGACGGCGATGAGAATTGGAATGATGAGTTTCATTTTCGCGCGGTGGTTGGAGTGGGTGGCACTTCAAGGATGCGGACGATTTTGGTTTCGTTGCCTTGCTTGTCCTTGATGCTGGCGGTCCAGTGGGCGGTTTTGTGGGTGCGGTAGGGGATGGGTTGATTGAGGGGCAGTTCCCAAACACCTTGGGTGGATTTACGGAAATGCGGGGCGAGGTTTTCGCCGGGGGCGAGGCTGTTGATTTTTAACGAGCTGGTGACCGTGAAGGTCTCGAGATTGAGGCCAGTGCCGTAGTCATCCATGCCGATGCGCAGGCGGCTGAGAGGTCCGGCATGGTTGGGGGCGGGCTCGGCAAGGGTGAGGACGGGGCGGTTGTCATCGAGGTGCCAGCCGAATTTAGGGTTGAGGTCGATTGGGCAGCCGAGGTCAATCCAGCGGGTGAAGGTGCGTTTGGCTTCATCGGTGAGGGGCGGCACTTTAATGGGTTTGCCGCCGGGGCTCTTGAAGGTGCCACGAATGGCGGCGGGTGGGGGCATGGCGCTGCCAATGTAATCGAGGTCGTACCGTGCGCGGGCGTGGGCGGTGTCGACGCGTTTGCCGTGATGCTCGAAATGTCCGATACCGGGATTGGGTTCGCTGGGGTGGTCGTCGTTGGAAAAGCCGTCGAGGCGGCGGCCGTAGATTTTCCAGGTCAACAGGCTGCGGCGGGATTGCAGTTTGCGGATGTAGCGGGAGGCATTCGGGTAACCCCACGAGGGATAGCCGATGGGCTGATGGCCGAACTTCGCGCGCTCATCGACGGCGAGGCGAAAGTAAGTGCCGGGAAATTTGCCGCGGTTGGGGACGTTGATCCAGTTGTCATCGTCGTCGAGTACGAGGTTGCCGGCGGGCTTCCTCCATTCCTTCGTGTGGCAGACGGTGCAGTGGGTCTTGAGGATGGGTTGAATGTCGCGAAAATACTCGACGGTGGTGGCGGGTTGTTTCGCGGTGCGCAAGCCGCCGACGGTGTTGGTGTCCCATTGGGTCTTGGATTCGTCGCGGGCACGGTCAGTCAGCAGAGGCGTGGTTTCGGTGAGGTCCCAGATTTTGTAATCGGGTTTACTGGCAAGGGTGAGTTTGAAATCGGTGGGCTTTTGGCTGTGAGCGTGGCAGCCGCCGCAGTCCACGCGCATTTCGCCCGGGCGCAGGTGATGCCAAGTTTGTGACATGTTCAGCACCATGCCGTCGCGGTCGAGGGTCTGAAACGTGAACGCGGTGTCCGCTGGAATCTTGGCAAGGAAACTGGTGTCGGGCTGGCCATCGGGGTCAGTGGGTTGTTTGCCGTTGCGAAATTTGCGCACGGGGATTTCGGCGAGGATGCGCAGGCGTTCCATGGCGTGGCTGAAAAAGCCGCGGCCATTGTTTGCACCGCGTTGGCGGTCGGTGGTGGGTTCCATGGCCAGTACACGAATGGCGTGGATGTCGGCGTTGTCATACAAGCCGGCATCGGCACCTTGGTTGTGCCAGTTGCGCGGCATACCGTTGCCGTGGCTGGTAAAGGCATCGAGGTCTCGCCAAGGGTTACGGCCGCCGGCGTAAGTGCTGGTGACACTGCCGGGCGGCACGATGCCATTGGGATAACTCTCGCGCTTGTACATGCTCGAGCTGCCAACCAGGCCGAAGGGCGTGCCTGCAGGCAGGGCAGGGTGGGCTTGGCCGATGTTGGCCACAGGCGCGAGGCGCTTGGGCTCCTTCATGCCGTAGATGCGCGAGTATGGCACAACCGCGCGAGGCCAGCTCTCGTTATACTTGGGGTCATTTTTGATGAGCAACAGATCGCCCGGTTCATCGATGGCCGCACCATTCTTCAAAAGATAAATGCCGCCATCGATTTGCGGCAGGTACTTGTACTGGTGGTTGGCCGGGCCGGGGGTATAGATCGTGAGGAGATGGTTGTCCGGTGCGCCGCTGGGATGTGTGAACTTGCCGACGGCCGGCGATTTCTTGTCGCCCAACACCGAGGGGTCGGCAGGCCCCTCGCCATTGAGCGCAAAGGGCGTGAGGCTCACTGCCTGCTCGGGCATGAACGCCATGCGATAGTATTTGCCCTTGCCATTGTAATGCCGGCCAAAGCGCAGCGCGGGATTGCGCGGGTCATTGCGGTACGCGGGGCTGAAGGTGACTTGCGGAGGCATTTTGATGTACGCACCGAAGCCGGAGTTGTTTTGGTTGTAATATTCCTCGATGACGAGCGAGCCGTCGCTGAGCTGTGTTTGAAAATGAAACCCATTTGCCGCGCCACCGGGATCAAACGCACTAACCAACGGCGCCCAGTTCGAGCCATCCGGATGAATTGTCCAAATGCCCCATGAGATGCGGCTGCGGATGCCCTGGCTCTCCAGCGTGCTGAACATGATGCGACCATCGGCGAGTACAACGGGGTGCAGCGCGCCAGCGATGTTCAGGTGACCGATCTTCTCGAGGTTGGCCGGGTGCCGTTCGTCCGCAGGCAAATCCGTATCGCGATCGTCCATCACGAAAAGCTGCAGCGCCACCGCCGGGTAGCCTTTTGACGGCTTGAACCCCTCTCGGTTGCTCGTGTACACCACCCGCCCGTTTGGCAAAGGGCAAGGCCCCATGTTGTATACGCCATAGGCGAAGTGATGTTTGCGGTTTTCCTTGCGCGCCGTATTGCGAAAATCGCTTGCCCAATCGCCCGCACCCAAATTCGGCGCAAACTGTTGATTCGTCAGCCGTACGATGCGTTTCGTTTCAAGGTGAATCTTGAAAATATCCGCGCCCGCCGCCGGCGGATTCCATTGGCTCGCTTTTTTCAGATAATGGATCTTCGTGTAATAGACCCACTTCCCATCAAACGACACCATCGGGTCCGTGATGCTTCCGTCGCCGCCGCGCACCAGCACCTCCTCACTTCCATCCGGCCGCAGCCGTATCAGGTCCGCCCCCGGCTCCATCGTGATCGGTGCCGAGAAGTCCGTGTAAAACCGCTTGTGCGCCTCATCCCCCGCCCGCAGCGCTCGCACATACACGATGTCGTAATCCCACTTCACTGACTTGTCCGTACCGATCGGCTTGATGACCGTGTTCAGTTTTTCCGGGAACAAGGGCTCCTTCTGGGCGGTCATGGCGGCGACGGTGCCAAAAAGCAGGATGAAACAGGCGGGTCGAATGGGATTGGCCATGACTTTAGATAGAGTACGTTGCGGTGGGACAAATTCAAGCCTGACTCCCGGCTTGCGAAACGGTGTGCCAACGCGTATGGTTTCGTTAATGAAGGTTTGGGTTGCAGCGTGTGCCGCGGTGGGCATGGCATGGTTGTCTGGTTGCAGCTCGGTGTCCGAGTTGGAATTGGCCGAGCAGGCGTTGAATGAAAGCAGGGGTGAACTAAATGCTACTCAACACGAGCTTGAGCAGATCAAGACTTCGCTTCAGATTCTCCCCAAGGATTCGCCACCGATCTTGGATCTTAGCCGGCGACAAGACTTGCTCGACCGCCGGATTGGGGCCTTGGAGAAGGAGGTTGAGGATGCGGAAACCAAACTTGCAGCTTTGACACAGCCAGCGGTGGAGAATCCCCCTGTTGTGCCCACTTCTCCCGGCCAGCCGGCAGTTGACCCTGAGACAGGATTACCAACCGGAGCACCCGTTCCCACGCCCACTCCCCCGGTGCCCACACCGCCAACACCTGAGCCCGCTCCACCAACACCCGCGCCCACTCCACCAACACCCGCGCCCACTCCGCCAACACCCGCGCCCACTCCGCCAACACCCGCGCCCACTCCGCCAACACCCGCGCCCACTCCGCCAAC
>PBLV01000022.1 GCA_002721895.1 Verrucomicrobiales bacterium | reverse complement strand
AACTTGGCCACGTCCTTGAGGCCCGCGTCGGTGATTTTGGTGCCGATCAAGAAAAGCACTTCGAGCTTCTGCAACTTGGCCACCTCCTTGAGACCCTCGTCGGTGATTTGGTTGTAGCCCAAGTCAAGGTAGGTGAGGTTCGACAACCTGGCCACGTCCTTGAGGCCCGCGTCGGTGATTCTAGCCATGCCGCGCAAGTTAAGTTTAGTGAAGTTTGCCAAATCCTTCTCATTGAGTTTCAGTGGTGGAGCAAATTTACCGTGAGGCTTATTGAGCAACTTTGCAACAATGTCCCGAACGATGGGGTCATTGATAACCACATCCGCCGCCAACACGGATTGACCCATCACCACCGCAATCATCAAAAGGATCTGCTTCATGGCCGTCATTTTATGTCCTTCAAAATGGGCTGACTAGTACTAATGCGGTCAATCCTGGCAATCTGGAACACATCTTCTAGCTAAACGGTTCGTTTCCGCATCTACTTATGTAGGCACATCAGATTGTGTCGGGCACCTACTTGCTAGGGTAAAGCATGGATAACGAAAAAACGGAGGGAACAGAAACCCTCGAAAAAGAAACTGGGTCGCAGCCGTTGGATTTAGATCAGTTGATCAAGGTCGCGGTTGACGGGAAAGAGAGCGATTCGGCCTCAGAATGATTTTCTCTTTTGCATTCTTCCCTACCCCGTTAGGTTGCCGCGCACATGGCGTTGCACTTGNACAACACGCTCTCCCGAAATGTGGAGCCGTTTGAACCGTTGGACCCTAACGGTCCTGTGGGCATGTATTGCTGCGGCCCNACGGTGCATGACTTCGCACACATCGGGAATTTCCGTACGTTTGTTTTTGCTGATCTCGTGCGGCGCGTGTTGCAGTTCCGCGGTCACGAGGTCAATCACGTGATGAACATCACCGACGTGGAGGACAAGATCATCCGACGCGTCAATGAAACCGGCATTCCACTTCCCGAATACACCGCCAAGTACGAGTCCGCCTTTCTTCAAGATCTAAAGACCCTCAACTGCCTCGAGCCTCACCATCGCCCGCGTGCCACCGAACACATCCCTGAGATGCTCGATCTCATCGGCCGGCTCATCGAGAAGGAAATCGCCTACCATGCCGAAGATGGTTCCGTTTATTTTTCCATCNAGAATTACCAAAGCTGCGGCTGCAACTACGGCCGCCTTTTAAACCTGAACTTTGACGCCATGCGGCAGGGCGAACGGGTTAGCAATGATGAGTACGAGAAAGATTCCGTCGCCGACTTTGCACTCTGGAAAGCCCGCGTACCCGAGGACGGGGATGTCCACTGGTCAAGCCCATGGGGCGATGGCCGCCCCGGATGGCATATCGAGTGCAGCGCCATGAGCATGAAACTCCTGGGCAACACCTTCGATCTTCACCTCGGCGGCGAAGACCTCATCTTCCCTCATCATGAAGATGAGATCGCCCAAAGCGAAGGCGCCACCGGCCAGCCCTTCGTCAAACATTGGCTCCACGGCGCACACCTCCTTGTGGAAGGGAAAAAGATGAGCAAGAGTCTCGGCAACTTTTACACGCTCGCCGACCTCCTTGAGCAAGGCCATGAAGGACGCGCTATTCGCCAACTCATGATGAGTACCCACTATCGTGAGACCTTCAACTTCACCCTCGACGGCCTTGCCGGCGCCAAGACCGCCCTTGCCCGCATTGATGAATGCATTGCGAAACTTCGTGAAGCCGCCGACGATGAGCCAGTCGATCCCCAAGCTGAACCAATCGAAAAATTTACCGCTGCACTCGACGACGACCTAAACATCTCCAGCGCATGGGCCACCGTTTTTGACTGGGTACGCGAAACCAACCNACAACTCGCCACCCAAATATCACCGAAAAGGGCTGCCGCCGCGTTGGCCACATGGGACCAAATGGACACGGTGCTGGGTGTCGGTCAGGAAGAGGAATCGGTGCCGCCCAATATTCAGGGCATGGCTGAAGAAAGAACTGCCGCGCGGAAGGACAGGAACTTTGCCAAGGCCGATGCCATTCGGGATGAACTACAGCAGATCGGCTGGACGATTGAAGATACCCCCAACGGGCCTCGCGCCAAGCGAATTTGATTTATGGGCGGATTTTTCCTGACGCTCGAGGGGACTGAAGGTTCCGGAAAATCAACGCTGCTTCGTTGGTTGGCAAACCGGTTGACGGCGGAGAAGCACAAAACAACCATCGTCCGAGAACCCGGAGGAACAGAGGTAGGCGAACAGATTCGGAAACTGCTCAAGCACGGGCCCAACTCACTTACCGCAGAAACTGAGTTGCTGCTAATGAATGCCAGCCGGGCGCAGCTTGTCCGCGAGATCATCCGCCCGGCCCTCGATGCGAATCATGTTGTTGTTTGCGATCGGTTTCATGATTCGACGGTTGCATATCAGTGCCATGGGCGCGGATTGAACGCTGACTTGGTGCAAGCCTGCATCAGCACAGCTATTGGGGAAACGTTCCCCGATCTCACCTTGCTTCTGCATATCCCCATTGAAATCAGTGAGGAACGACGAATCGCCCGAGGAAAATCCGACCGATTTGAGTCAGCTGACAGGGCATTCTTCCAACGTGTTGCGACCGGCTACAGAACCATTGCCGAATCTCATGCCGACCGAATTGTGACCCTTGACGGAACTTTGGATCCTGATTCCATCGCCGAAATGGCCTGGTCGATTTTATCCAAAAAAATTCAATCCGACCGTTGACATCGCACCTTTTTTGGGCATTATCCCCTGCTCGTTTGACACACACATGGCGGAAAGCAAAATAAAGCCGGTAAAGGACAGGAGCCCCGAGGAGCGTCTCGCGTGGCGCCGAGCGCTGTTGAAGCGCAAAAATGAACGCAAGCGCGACAATAATCGGGTTGCCAAATCTCGCATTGCCAACATCAAGCGTACCCTGCGCAAGGCCCTCGCTGCGGGTGATCAAGAGTCGAGCGCGCAGTCCTTGGTAAAGTTTTACGCCGCCCTCGACAAGGCTGCCAAGAATGGTGTCATTCACGCACGAACCGCTGCCCGNCGCAAATCACGAGCCGCCAAGGATCTCGCCCGGCTGGCGGCTTGAGCACAGGCTGAAATTTTCCTAGAATCCCGTTGCAATCACCGGGGTTGTTCCATTGATGTCCGCCGCCGATGTCAACTTGATTTGGGCATCCGTTGCGGTCAACCAGCCGTTTGGAACACCTGCTGCGGTAATTTGAATTTGGGTTCCCCCTGAATTGATGGCGTAATTCGCCGGTGGATTATTCGGGTCAATTGTAATTGAAGGCGTAAGATCCACGCCGTCCGCAACATAAGTAAGCGTTTTCACACCCCGGAAATTCTGCCCATTGACCATCAAATTTCCGCCGCTTTGCAAATACGTACCGTTCGTGCCCGACGCGCCATTGTAGCCGCCACCTTGGAAAGTGTTTTGCGCAACTGGCGTTATTGCCGGCGAAAAAGTTGGATTGGCCGACACAGTGAATGCACCCGTTGCGTTGGAATACGACGTAACCGTGCCAAACGGTGTGGTGATCAACAACCTTCGCCCCAAGGCCGTCACATGATCCATGGTGTTACCCGTGGCCGCCCAGCCTGAGGCGTTCGCATCAATAGTTAACTGGGTGCCACTTGAAACATTGATGCCCGTGTTCACTGTTACACTTGTCGCCCCCGTAATTTTGACACCAAACATGTCCACCACCTCGATGGATGAAACCATTCCCAGCCCCACGCCTTCAACTGTCATCACGTCGCTATCGCGCCGGTAATGATTCGAATTTGTCAAACTTGACACTCTCGTAAAGACCGGCGGCACACCGACCGTAAACCGGTCCACCAACGGCGTAGTGGCATTGTCTCTTGCACTCACTAATTTAAAAACACGCTCCGAATCACCCACTAGGGAATCGGAAACCGGCCCGTTGCTGAACTGGGCGATTTGGGTATCAATAAAAATTCTGGTGTTTGATACCGTTACACCCGGATGCGGCAGAATGATGCGCGGGATGCCCGCAGTCGCATTTATGTCTGCCCCAGACGGCTTGATAATATGAATCTCTCCCACGGCCAGCAATCCTGAACCGTGGATCGCCACGTCATCACCCGTCAGTTTCTCACGGATAAAAGCCCCGGCATTGGCAAACCCACCCATGCCCGTCACCTTCGGCTGCGTGTTTACGGCAAACAAGAGAGAGCCATTCATGTCAGTCTTTCCCGCGGCATTGTATAAACGCAATGCCCGCCGCACCGTGCCATTCGTATCCGCATCCGGATAGGGAATTGCACTGGCACCGATGCGCACCCGGGTTCCGTTATCTTCCACAACCACGGCAGGATTAGGAAGCTGAATGAAAACCGGATTGGCAAATGAGGTTCCATCTTCCCTGACAATTTCAACCGTACTCAATGTATTCAGGGCGGTTCCGTTTATTTCAACAACGCGATCCCTCTTGTACATGCCTGTTGTCAACACGTCTTCCCAGGTGGAACCATCAGACTGAAGCTGGTTTAATGTGCTGATGACCGGCTTTGTGGTTATGGCGGCAAACACAGGATTGGTTCCGGGACTAAGGTGTTTGTTCAGATCGGATACCGCCGCCGGAACATCCCTCGAGACCCTGATACGCCGGCTCGATCCATCCGCCAATGAATTTACCGCATTAATCGTCAACACCGCGGTTGTATCATCCACCACTTCGAAAGAAGCTTCCACAGGCAGGCCGTCCGATGCGCCCCCGGAGGAGATGCCAGAATCATAGACGGCCGAACCTTGTGAATCATCCACACGAATATATTTCAGCTCCCCATTGCCGGTTTTGCTCTTGAAGCCAAACCCGTGAATCGTCAGCACCTCTGCCCGGTCATAGACAATACCATCAGCCGTTGTTGAAAGGACCCGCGGCCGCCCCGTCTCCACCCTGAATTTTTGCGGTGCCTTTTCGCTGACACCCACCTTGTTCCAGACTCGAACGGCGATTCCATTTCCTTCAACCGCATCCGTGATCACCCCTGCTGGTATATCAATTTGCTTGTTGGACTGGATATACTTATCCACCGGACTGATGGTTTGCAAAACCAGTTCACCATCAAGAAATTCGATGGATGTCACACTGGCCATTTCGATGCCAACAATGGACAAAACCTCCTCGGAGCGGGAATAGGTGTTCTGCTCAATGGGAGTCGCCCCGCCATTGTCACTTATCATAGTAATGATTGGCGGCGCGGCATCGGGAATTGTCTCGTTTTCCACTCTCCAAATTGTTGCGTCTCGAGGGAATACAACCAAATCGTTTGGGCCAGGCCCCTTAACATGTCCCCAAATGGAATAATAGGATTCTTGATTCCCCGTCACGGTCGCCTCACCACTCCAGATGAGTTCGAAATATTTATCCAATTTGGTAAAAGTGTAGGCAATGCTCGTGGGATTGCCCGCAGCCGGCATGGGATTTGGATTGATTGTTCCCGGCCCAACCGGATCGTTCCCTGTCAAATTCGCGTCCCAGTATCCCGTGTTTGCACTAAAATTGTTCACCATGGGTGCCCCCCCCCGGGTATATGCGATAGGCACGTTATCAGTTGCCGTTACACCCAGATCGTCCGCCACAAAAATAAAATCTGGCTGGCCAACAACCCGGCCCAAACTCATTGTGTAAAATTTGAATTTGCTCTGCCCCAACCATGCGCTCGAACCTGGTGTTATATTCTTTAGCCCGCCGATATCGTAGCCGCTATTCCATACAAAAGTGGATCCCCATGTAAAATTTGTGGGTACGAAATTAACTCCGAGCAATGAGTCGAATGGCTGATGATAAAATTGAATCTTATCAACTCCACCCCGCAAAAACACTGTGCCGGGATGAAAATCACCTGTTGGCACAGGCCCTGGGTTCGGCTGCGGCCAAGCATTGGCAGGAAGATTCCCTGCCGTACCGATCACTGGCTGACCGAAAATTGGTAAAGTATACCGAAACGCCGGAATCAAGCTCCCTCCTCTAGGCCAAACCGGGAGCCGCTTGCCGGTACCATTTTGAAAATGCAACGCCGTTGGAATACCTGACCAGTTAGGACTCAACGCCCTCATGTCACTCTGGTTTTGGGGCAAGAATTGAGTGGGTGACACCAAAAACACCGAGTTCGTTTGAATCTGCTCCCAAGCATAAGTATTCGTACTGTATAAATATTTGAGGCCGCCAGCATCGTCGAACGTTAAAGCATGGCGAGGTTGGTATTGCCCCCCCATGGCGTTCATTTCATCGTAATAAACGCCGAAATTGAAAAGCGTTGGCTGGTCTGTCCAGTATATCCGTGTCTCACCATAAAAGGCATCCATAATCGCCGCCACCGAGGTCCAAGCATTACCAGACGTGTCAGCAGTGAACTCTTCAACATCAATTACATTTGCTGCCGGTAAAAAACCCGCGGCGGCAGGCGTCCCGTCATGGATCAACCTATAAGCATATTGCACACCATTGATGACATCCGTTTCCTTCAGCGTGTACGGGTCATAATTCCGCAAATTAACTTGAAAGTTAACTTGCTGCAGTCCCGGAGTTTGCGATCCTCCCGTTAGGGTGAATGCGTGACGATGCGGATTCCCTAAGCCCAAGTGATTCACCATCATCCCCAGCACCATACTTTTAATATCTAAAATCTGAGAATTCTGCGCAGTGGTATTTACCCAAGCTGTATTAAAATTCCCAGCAAACCCATGCCTTGACAGATTCAAAGCAGTAACCCCATCGTACGAACCGTCCCTCGGTGAAAAAAAGTCGTTCAACACCTCTACTGCATCGTGCACAGCATCCATTCCCTCAAACCCAAAATAATTGATAAATGAAGCATCAAAAGAATACACTAAGTAGGGAATATTCCACCGGAAAAACCGCTTTAAATCCTTGGGCACCCCCATCCCAAAAACCGTGCCGCCACCGGTTGCCGAAGACAAATTATTGCCGTAAAGTGTTGCCCCTACCTGAACCTGCAACTCGTTATCCGTGTTATTCGCGCCTGTCCCATGCATGCCGACCAACACGAATCCAGAAGCAGACAAGGACACAACCACCAGTAAAAACGCGCACAACACGCGCCTGATGGAGGCTGCCGCCTCATGAACCCTTGCCATTTCCACCCTCCTTGTTAGCCGACGAACATTGCCAGCACCGCCAAAATCTCCACTTATTCACAAATTGTCAATAAAATTTCCCCTCGCCAACGTCCATGAACCCCAGCAACTTTGGCCCGTGAAAGCCATCTTTTCCGTTGTTTTTCTCCTGTTCACTTCCCTTGCCGAGGCGCGCAAACCAAACGTCATCATCATTTTCACCGACGACCAGGGCTCGGTGGATTTGAAATGCTATGGCAGCAAAGATCTCACCACGCCGCACATGGATTCGCTCGCCAAGCGCGGCGTGCGGTTTACCCAATTCTATGCAGCCGCCCCGGTATGTTCCCCTTCCCGGGCAGGGCTGCTGACCGGTCGTTACCCCGTGCGCGCCGGCATGCCGGGTAATGCCGGGTCCATCAAGGGGCGCGCCGGTCTGCCAACGGCGGAAGTGACCATGGCCGAAACATTTAAGGCGGCCGGCTACGCCACCGCGCACATTGGCAAGTGGCACCTCGGCTACACACCCGAGACGATGCCCAATGGTCAGGGCTTTGACTATTCCTTCGGCCACATGGGCGGCTGCATCGACAACTACTCGCATTTCTTTTACTGGCAAGGCCCCAACCGCCACGACCTGTGGCGCAACGGCAAGGAAATCTTTGAGGACGGCAAATATTTTCCGCAGATGATGGCCGATGAAGCCGGCGCATTTATTGAGAAGAACAAAGACAAACCGTTCTTCATGTACTACGCGCTAAACACTCCACACTACCCCTACCAAGGCTACGCCAAGTGGCTGAAGCATTACGCCAAGCTGCCCTATCCGCGCAATTTTTACGCGGCATTTCTCTCCACACAGGACGAAACCATCGGCAACCTGCTCGCCACGCTGGATCGACTGAAACTGCGTGAAGACACCATCATCGTCTTCCAGAGCGACCACGGCCACAGCCACGAGGAACGCGCCCATTATGGAGGCGGCAGTTCCGGTCCCTATCGCGGTGCAAAATTCAGCATGTTTGAAGGTGGCCTGCGCGTGCCCGCGATCATCACCTGGCCAAGCCATATCCCCGAAGACGCTATCCGATCCCAGGTGGCGCACAGCTGCGACTGGCTGCCTACACTGGCTGAGTTGACCCGTGTTCAGCTAAGACAAAAAGACATCGACGGACTCAGCCTCGTGAATATCATCAAGAACGCCAATGCCAAAACTCCACACAAAGTACTCCACTGGCAAATCGGCCGTGGAAACAATCCACGCTGGGCCGTGCGCGAGGGCGACTGGAAGCTGCTCGGCAACCCGCAGGACACCAGCAACAAAGCCCCATTGACTGGCAAAGACCGGCTCTTCTTGGTAAACTTGAAACAAGGCGTGAGTGAGATGAAGAATTTGGCTGCCGAACATCCGGAGATCACTCAGCGCCTAAAAAAACTGCACGACGAATGGGCTGCGAAGCACACGAAGTGATAACTACTTCGACCGCGCCAGAAGCCATTTAATGATTCGCTCGCGGGCCTCCTTGATTGGCGGCGTCACATGACCGCCGTTTTCCACCCGCCATAGTTCGGTCACCACGCCACCATTCTTGCTAACAAATCGGGTGACCTCGGTTTCTTTACCGGGCACACGCCGGGCAAGGTCAATTTTCCCTTCCTTGACCTCCACTTTCTGGTCGCAGCCATTAAACTCACGCCACATCTTAAAATTCTCCTGAGCCGAGGGATAAGTCTTGGTAAATATCCGGCCGCCCTGCCAACGGATCGTGGAATCCTTGGTCCCGTGAATATGCAGAACGCTCACTGGCCCTGCCGGTTTCCGGGGCCATTTACTGAAACCCACCCCCGCGAATGGCACAATGGCCGTGATTATGTCCGCATGATCCGTCGCCATCCGATAGCTCATGAACCCACCGTTGGACAATCCCGTCAAATACACCCTGTCCTTATCGATGCTGTACTCCTTTTGCGCCCAAAGAATAAAATTTCTCAAGTAAGAGGAGTCGTCATTCTTCCGCCTCCAATCACAACAGGCATCCGTAGCATTCCAACTCCGATCCAAACCACTGGGAAAACTGTACAAAAAACCGTACTTGTCCGCCAAATCTTTCAGCGGGAAAAACCGGGCTTGGCCCGCTCCATTGGAAGTAAACCCATGCAGCGAGAGAATGAAGGGATATTTTTTCTCCGGGTCATAGCCCGCCGGCTTGACAACCGTGTAGTTGCGAACATTTTTCCATTTTACTCCGGCAGGCTTCGAGTCATCCGCCAATCCTTGAAAAGCCAAGCCGGCAGCAATCAACACAATTAAGGCCCGTCCACTCATATCAGGTGCAAATACGTTACTCAATGGCTACAGGTTACAATCACGCTTCAGTTCATGTGCAGCACGGCCTTGATGACGCCGGTCTCGGGTTTGAGCCAGTTGGGAAATTCGCCGATGAAATCGTCGTAGCTGGCGTGGTGCGAGAGCCACGGGTCGGTGTCGATGACGCCGTCCTCAATCAGCAAAATGATGCGCGTGAAATCGCCGGACACGGCGTTGCGGCTGGCCTTGATGGTGATCTCCGGCCGATGGATGGCCACATGCCGAAACTGCAATTCGTCGGTCGTGATGCCCACGTACACCACCTGACCGGTGAACGCGCAAAACTGAAACGCATTGGACATCGACACATGGCTGCCCGTTGCGTCGATCACCGTGGTCGGCAGCTCGCCGCCGTTCACTTCGCGCAATCGATCCGCCTCCGTGCCGTCATTTTTGAAAACCACCGTGTGATCCACGCCCATCGGCGACTCGCAAAACGCCAGCCGCGTCTCGTTCATGTCCATCACCGTGATCTCCGCACCCGCCACCTTCAGGAACTCCACCACCGAAAGCCCGATCGGCCCTGCGCCGATCACCAGCACCCGCTCGCCCTTCGCCGGTGCCGCGCGGTCCACGCAATGGCAACCGATGCCCAGCGTCTCCACCAGCGCCAGTTGCTCCATCGTCAACTTCACCGACGGATGCAGCTTGCGCGCCGGCAACACAAACCGCTCGCGCATCCCGCCATCCTTGTGCACGCCGATCACCTCGAGACTTTCGCAGCAATTCGTCGCCCCCTTCCGGCAGGCGTAGCACTCGCCGCAATTCATGTAAGGCTCTACCGAACACCGGTCGCCCGCCGAGACATTCGTGACTCCTGCCCCCACCTCTAAAACCGTCACCCCCAACTCATGCCCGGGAATCACCGGATACGTATAAAACGGCATCTTGCCCAAGTACCCCGAGACATCCGTCCCACAAATCCCCACCCGATGCACCTCCACCAAAGCCTCCCCCGCCCCCGGCCCCGGTGACTCGTCGAGGGTGGCTGTGGTGAAGTGTTCCGGCTTCTCGAGAATGATGGCTTTCATTTGGCAAGTAAAGCGAACCATTTAAAGGACAAACTCCACGGCACATCGATTGCAGTCGCGTTGAACGAAAACTTCAGGACGGTCTTGGACCATGTCCAGCGCGGCTTCGCTGAGGCACAGGCCATCCTCCCAACTGCCCTGCGGCGGCTGCTCGCGATAACCGGGATCCACCGGAAGCTCAAATCCATACGGCGCCGGAGTTTCCCGAACCTCCGACGGCTCCATGTCAGCCGAGTCGTTGCTTGACGCGCTCATATAATTCTTCAGTACCAAATTGCTGGAATGCACGACGGACAGGTTCAGAGTCCACGCCGAATTCCGCGTTGCGAATCAAGTTTAACACATCACCAAAGTCCTTTTCAAACCGTTCCTGATTTCCATGCCGCAAAGCATGAACTTTCATCGCCAACAAATGCTCAATGGACGGAACCTGAGCGGTCACTCCCAGCATTTTAACCTCTTTGGCTGCCGATAAAATTTTCCCGAATGTATCTTCCGAAACAAGCATCAAGTCCAAACGCCAACGAACACCATAGGGTGGATTGAAAAGCACAAACGTCTCACCATGGGACCGCGGCTGAAATCCTTCTCCTTTGAGCAATTCTTCCCACCGCTTGCATTCATCCCGTCGAACCAGAAAATCCACATCCAAGGTTGATCGCGGTTCGCAATAAACATTCACTGCATGTCCTCCGATTACAAGGTATTGCAGCCCGCCAGCCTCGGCCTTATCGTGAACGATGTTTACGGGAAACATTTCATTCGCCATCAGTTGTTCTCCGGCAGCCCCTCAATGTGGCCAATGTCTTTGATGGGCTCGAGAATGGCGCGCACTTCGGTGAGGAGTTCGGCATCCATCGGTGTGTCGGCCCACTTGGCCCAGTTGCGGACGTTATCGGGGTTGGCACTACCGGCGACAGTGGTGGTGATGTCTTGATTGGCCACGCAGAACTGCACGGCCAATTGCGCGATATCCACGCCCTGTGCGGCGCAAAGGTCGGCAGCCTCCTTGCAGGCCACACGCACTTCCTCCGGTTCCTTGTGCCACTCGGGCAACGGCGCGTTGGTGAGCAACCGCGCGCAGAATGGACCGGCGTTCATGATGCCGACACCCTTCTCTTTGAAGTAAGGGATCAACTCGCCAAAGCGCGTGTTTTGCAAATGGTAATTGTTGTAGGAAAGCACCACATCCACATCGATCTGATCGATGATGAAAGGGAAAATCTTCATCGGATAACCGGAGAAACCAATGTAACGCACCTTGCCGGCGTCGCGGATTTTTTGGATGGCGGGAATGGTTTCATCAACGATCTGCTGCATGTCCACAAACTCAATGTCGTGGCACAGAATGATGTCGAGATGATCCACGCCCATGCGGTGCAGGCTCACGTCGATGCTTTCCGCGACGCGTTTGGCGGAGAAATCAAAATGCTGCAGATCGTACCGGCCAAGCTTGGTGCCGAGGATGAATTCTTCCCGCGGCAAATTGCGCAGCACCTGCCCGAGCAGCACCTCGCTCATGCCACGTCCGTAAAAAGGCGAGGTATCGATGAAGTTCATGCCCAGCTCCAGCGCCACCCGGCAGGATTGCAATGCTTCATCAATGGTCACCCGCCGAAACTCCTGCCCCAGCGAAGAGGCGCCATAGGAAATCACCGGCAGTTCAAGGTCCGTATTACCAAGCTTGCGTCGTTCCATGTTAAGCGAGGTGTTGTTTGAAAGCGTCGATCGTGGTCTTGGCTGCGGCATCGGAATCCGGCCAAGGAAACGCCTCGGCCGAAGCGTACTTATCGTAGCCGACCTCCTTCAAGGCCGCCGCGATCGGTTCGTAATCCATGTGCCCGCAGCCGGCCGGGCGGCGGTTGCTATCCACAAAATGCACATGGCCGATATGATCGCCGTAGGTGCGCAGCCCGTCAGCGATGCTGGTTTCCTCGATGTTCATGTGGAAAAGGTCGGCGAGGATCACCACATTGTCCGTGTCTAGCGTACTGAGAAATGCCACGGCATCCTCGGCGCGGTTCAGCAAATTACTTTCGTAACGATTGAGCGGCTCGTAAATCAACGGCACGCCGGCCGCCTTGGCGTGTTCGCCGAGGTCATTGAGCGCCTCGCGCAGCCATTCAAGCGCCTGTTCCTTAGTCACCTCACCCTCGAAACGACCCTGCATGGAGCCGATGATGGCTGGCGCGCCGAGTTGCGCGCCAGCATCGATGATGGAACGGATAAAGTTTTTGGCGTTCTCCCGNGAGGCAGNGTCCGGCTGNCAGAGATGCCATTTGTGGATCACCCAACCACCGCCGGTGCCCACGGCGGCCACTTGGAGATTGTGTTCCGCGGTGAGTTTTTTCAGNTCCTCCACCGGAATGGCGTCGGCATTAGGCGCAAACACCTCGACGGCATCGTAGCCCAGTTCAGCCGCCTTGGCGCAGCCGGCAGCGAGNTCATGCCAGAAAACGAACGGGCCGCCTTCGGCCTCTTTAACCAGTGAAATGGTGACAGCGGATTTGATCATGCGACAAAGAGACGTTTGAAGTGACGGTCGTACAGGTTTTCGGTGACGTTTTTGCCGACCACCTCGACGTTGGCCTTCAGTAGATCGGTGTAGCGCGTGCCCTCCTTGGCGGCGAGCTTAAAGGCGATGTGCAGCAGTTGGCGGAAATGTTGATTGAACTCCGGATGCTCCTGCACATGGCGCAACGCGTTGGCGTATTGATCGCCGCTCCAGCCGGCCACTGCCTCGGCGGTGGGCAGCTTGGCGGAATCGATATCAATCACCGAAGCGTACGGCTCGCACATGGCATCGACGTTTTCCAGCGCCTTGGCATAAATCTCCTTGGCCAACTCCAAGCCATCGCCGCCGGCCTCGGCCAGCCCGATCAATTCCTCGAGCCAGGTCGTGCCGGCCGTCTTCACATGCACGCCCGCACCCGTGCGCCGGATCGCGTCGCCGATGATCGGGTAAATGGAAAATTTGTCGCTGCCGCTGTGCACGCTAAGCTTGAGATTCTCCGGCAGACCGTACGCCGCAATAGCATGGGCAATCACCGCGAGGTCATCATTAAACTCCTTTTCGAACTGCGCGAGGTCGCCCACGTAATCGACGCCTTTGTTAAAGCGGCCGGTGAATTTCGGCGCAATCGTCTGCAGCCGCACCCCTTCATCGGCCAACGCCGCAAGAATGATCAGCAACTCCGGCGGCGTCTGCGGCGCATCAGTTTCGTCCATGGACACCTCGGCGATAAAGTCATCCTTGCTCGCCGCGATATGGCGATAAATTGTCCCGGCCTCGGCCACGGCGGCGAGGTATTTACCGGCAACCTCTGCCACGTATTCGCGCGTGATCTCCAGCGGCGCATCTATGTCCGTCACCGCCACGCTGCCAATCAGCTCCGGATGTTTCTCAATAAACGTCGCCACTGCGCCCTCAGCAGGCGTTTGGCCAATGGAATCCGCCACATCAATCGTAAAGAAATCCGAGCAGCTCAGATACTTGTCGACCGTGTCCATGTTGATGTGNTCGGCATCCACATGCCAGCCGCGCTCCCAGCCCAACGCCTCCACCGCCGCCTTGGCCGCATCAAAAACGCTCTGCGGCTCCGAGCCGATAAAGCTGTGCTCGCGGTTGGACTTGTTCCAAACCGGAATCACGTCGATGCCCTGCTCCGCCAGCTTTACGCAAGCCTGCAACTGCGCCTCCGCCTGGTGCGCAAACCGGTCACCCACGCCAATGGTGTATTTCTCAAGTATCATACGGGGCGGGCAACCTAAGGGAAGGCGGCAGGCGGCACAATTTATTTTCTCGCCATGGGTATGAAGTGAGAAGATTGATTCCTGACGGCTTTGCGTCTGGACGCGAGTTGGGATACGATTCGCGCATGGCCAATGGAACCACACTTTCGCATTCGGAGTTGCTGCAATTGAAACGCTGGAACACGCCAACGATCTACAATGGTTGGGAGCAAATCACCAAGGGAGACCCCGCGGCGGATGCATTCAACCTGGAGCCTGCAACCGATTTCATGCCTCAGATGGGACCTATGATCGGATATGCGGTAACGATCGTCATCAAGCCATCCTCAGATGAATTTAAAAATCCGGATAATATCATGGCTTGCCGGAAATACATAGCCAATGTCCAGGGGCCAAAAATTGTCGTGGTGCAAGATCTCGACAAGCCCAACTTTGTCGGATCCTTGTGGGGAGAGGTCAACAGCAACACGCACCGGGTTCTGGGCTGTGTCGGGACTATCACGGATGGCTGTATTCGCGACGTGGATGAGATGACGAATGCCGGCTTTAAAGCACTGGCGTCCAGATTATGCGTTGGACATGCCCACGCGGCACCCGCCAAGTGGAATTGCGAAGTGGAGATTTTCGGCCGCAGGATTCAGCCGGGGCAGTTGATCCATGCGGACAAGCACGGTTTCCTGGCGATCCCGTCCGGCGAGGAGAAAGGCTTGCTTGAAGCATCCGTATTCATGGATCGCAATGAATGTGAAACGGTCATCCCGGCCGCTCGTGATAATGCACATCTGGATACTGAGAGTTTGCTCGGCAAAATAAAAAGTGCGGGGAAAGCGTTTGGAGACAATACCCAAGCCAAGTTCAAAAAGAGCGGTGAGTGGTAGGCCGGAAGTTTGACACACAAGCCGCAACAGCTACACTCGGAGGACTAGGCGAAAGGGATTGCGATGACGAAACACGATATTTCACGGCGGACGATGTTGCGCGGGCTGGGGGTAACGATGGCTTTGCCGTGGATGGAGAGCGTGCGCGTGTGGGGCGACACGAAAAAGGCGGCCAAGCAGGCGAGTGAGGCGCCGGTGCGCATGGGAATTCTGTTTGCGGGCTGCGGGTTTCACTCGAAGGAATGGTGGGCGAAAGGTGAGGGCAAGGCGATGGAGCTGGGCAAGGTGCTCGCGCCGTTGAAGGATTTTCGCGAGAAGATGGTGTTCATCCGCGGCCTGTACAACAAGGAGGCGTTGAAGGGGAACATTCACAGCTCGCAGACGGGCAACCTGCTTTCCGGCGCGCCGCTGGCCTCGGGCGGGCGGATTCAATCCGGCACCAGCGTGGACCAGTACGTGGCGAAACGCATTGGGCACCAGACGAAGGTGCCGAGCCTCGTGCTGGGTTGTGAGAAATCGAACCCCGGCGTGCACAAAAACTATTCGCTGCTCTACAGCTCGCACATCTCGTGGAGCAGCCCGAACACCCCCACGCCGCTGGAGGTGTACCCGGCGCTGGCGTTTGACCGGTTGTTCAAAAACAAAACCGAAACCGGCGACCGCAGCGTGCTCGATGCCATCC
>PBLV01000021.1 GCA_002721895.1 Verrucomicrobiales bacterium | reverse complement strand
CAGTGGCCCTGAAACGCGCCGGCGAGATTTCCGCCTACACGCCGGTGCCGGTGGACGGCCAAGTGGGCGAGGCACTCACGCGCGAATTGATCCACGGCTACTACGCTAGCACCGCCTACGTGGATGCGCAGATCGGCCGCGTGACAGCTGCACTCAAGCGGCTTGGGCTGGAGGACAACACCATCGTCGTGCTCTGGGGCGATCACGGCTGGCACCTTGGCGACCTCAGCATCTGGACCAAGCACACAAACTACGAACAGGCCAACCGCATCCCCATCCTCGTCGTGGCCCCCGGCGTGGCGAAACCCGACAGTGCCACGCGACAATTGACCGAGACGGTCGATCTCTTTCCCACGCTCGCCGAACTGGCCGGTCTGCCCGCACCGAAAGGTCCACAGGCCATTGACGGCAAGAGCCTCGTACCCGTTTTGAAAAACCCCAAGGCCCGTGTGCGCGACCACGCCTTCCACTGCTACCCCCGCCGCCGCCTCGGCCGCGCCATCCGAACGGAACGCTACCGCCTCGTCGAATGGCGCAACCCCAACGAGCCCATCGCCCGCTCCGAATACGAACTTTATGATTATTCCAAAGGCGCGGTAGAGACCGTAAACTTAGCCTCTCAAAAGCCTGCCTTGGTTAAGGCGCTCGCCGCCAAGTTGGCAGTTTATCCGAAGCCGGTTCCGCGCGGTGGCCGCAAACCGAAACCTCGGCCGAAGAATTAGATTCCCACTCGGCGATCAAGGGATGAGTAGGCGAAAACAACGGAACTGGCTTCACATCCAGATAATCATCGCAGTCCTGATATTGATACCACTTGGAGGCGTGATGATTTGGATGGGATTGGAAAACTTTGGGATGTTTGCTCGTGAGATTTTCACCACTCACAACTGCGTCCGTTAAATGGCGCCTCTACTTTTTCTTCACATGCAACAGCACGGGCGGGGAGAGAATGCCGCCTTCGGGGGCGGCTTTGAGATGGAAGCGGCGGGTGGTCTCGGCGGTGACGGCGTCGGCAGTAATATAGAATTCACGTTCACTGGCCTCTTCCACGATCAAGAGACCGTTGAGGCCGATGTTGTCGACATACGCGCCGTAGGGAAGGTTGCGCCCTGAATCATGGCTACCAAAACTCACTCGTTCCTTGAGACCATTACGCTCAATACGCACACGCGCAGCGATGGTTTGGCCGGGGGCAATTTCGAGTTCAAGGGGTTGACCCGGTTCTGGGGCTCGTCCTTCAGCAGTCAGGATGGTGACCTTGAGTTTCGCTGGGGCCAATGGTTTCAGGTTAGCCAGATCATTAACCTGATGGGTGATCGTTTTGTCACCGATCTCGGCACGGGCGGTCACCTTGGCCAGTTCTTTGCCTTTTGGTGGTTGTGGCGCATCGGCCGCAGCATAGACCCCGCCAAAAGCGCGAGTTTGACCCGCTTGAATGATGATCGGCGTGGTAATAGTAAAGCCTTTGGGAGCACTGGTGAGGTCCACACGGATGGGACCCTCGTACCCATCAAGGCGCTGGGCGGTGACGCTGAACTCTCGGCCACTACCCTTGGGCACGCCGCCACCACTGATGCCGCCGAGGGTTACGGTGAAGTTCGGCCGGCGTGGGCGCACGGTGAGGGTGTATTTGAAATCCTTGCCGCCAAACCCGCGTACATCTGACACCCGCGCGAGGTATTCTCCATCGTCCGGCGCAGTGAAGGTGAGCTGGGAATCCTTGCCCCAACGTCGCCGACTTTCGTCGTCGTTTTCAAAATAAACGGGAAACATCGGCAGGCCGTTGGCAGCGGCAGGGATGCCGGGCGCACGCGGTTCCACGATGTAGGCCGGTTGACCAAGCGGATGTGCCAGCGGCGTTGTGTCAAAGTAGGTGTGCCGATTGCCAGTACCGGGATACACGATGTAGCCGCTGTCTGGACCTCGCGGGTAATGCCAAAGTTTCACCACCTCGCCGTTAACATAGAGGTACTGGTTGAGGCTCATCTCGTCCCATTTAAAGAGCCGAAAATCACCGGAAGTATCTGAATTTTTGCCGCGGAAGGTGAGCCACGAATCGCGCACGGCCTGCAGGCGCACGCGCTCGATGGGTTTACCGTCAGCGGTAAGCACCTCGATCTTGGAATCCAGCGGCGACTTGCTGCGCGCAGCGTTAATCTCCAAAACCCATTGCTCACCGGCTTTGGCGCTAAACCGAAAGAGGTCGAAATCGGCTCCTGTGTCCGAGTGAATAAGGCCGGTTACCTTGGCAGGCAGGGCAATGGGCCGAGCCTCCACAGGCGTATTGTTGGGTTCCTGCTCGGTGGCATCTTTCGTCTCGGCCTTGGCAATGGTACGCGGAGTATGGGCTTTGGCGACGGTGTTGGCGTCGCCAGTTTGACGGATACGCTCGGTGGAAATAGTACCGTTGAGTCGAGCGAGGTGTAGTGTGTTTCCGGTGCGATCGAAGGCGAGCGCGGAGACAACATCCGACTGATCCTCGAACTGTGAAATTAACTCGAGCTTCGGCAGGGACCAAATTTTCACCTTGTGATCGGCCGACGCAGAAGCCAAAAAACGGCCGTCGCGGCTAAGTGCAAGATCAGTGATTTCATCCTCATGCGCAAACCGCACCAGCGTAAGTGGATTGATGGCGGGCTTGGTTTTGCTCACCCAACGCCAAAGCCGGATTTGTTTGTCCGCACCGGCTGCCACAACAAATTGGCTATCCGGCGTGAAGGCGGTGATAAACTGTTCGCCGGTGGGCTGCCCAAAGGTATCGAGGCGCTGGCCACTCTTCACATGCCAGAGCTTCACGGCCGAATCACCGCCGGCACTGGCGAGCACAGTGCCATCCGGGCTGAAGGCAATGCCGTGTACGGGGCCATTGTGGCCTTCGAGTGTGCGTAACGGTTTACCCGTGCGCGTGTTCCACAATTGAATGCGTCGATCGTACCCGGCAGTGGCTGCAATCGTGCCGTCGGGCGAAAGGGCCGCGCCGTAGAGAGTATCGCGATGGCCATCGCTGAAAGTGTGCTGGCGCTGGCCGGTCTTGAGATTCCACAGCACCGCTTCGCCACGCAGGCCGGTCACGCCCGAGGCGGCCAATAGAAAATTTCCGTCGGCGGAAAAGGCGAGCGCATTGACCTTGCCAGCGTGACCGGTAAAGGCGCGCTTCCCGATGGTGACTTTTCCATAAGTTCCCAGCGCGCGGATGCCTTCACGTGAAATAGTCATTGCGGTGACCGGCTGGTGGCGCAACGGAGTGGGCTGGGCGCGAGGCACGTGCAAAGTGGTGAGGATGGAGCGGTCGACCTTGGGACCGGACGCACCGGCGGCAATCCAAGCACGCAGCGTTTCGATCTGCGCCGGGGATGGCTGCGGTTCCTTGCGTGGTGGCATGAAGGGTTTTTTCGCGCCGGTCAATTGCTTCAGGAGCAGGGAATCCTTGGCGTTGCCGGGCGCGATAGCTTTGCCGCTGTCGCCGCCAGCCATGAGGCTTTTGAAAGTCTCCACGGTAAACTCGCCTTCGAGTTCATCATCGTTGTGACAGCCGGCACAGTACTCGCGCAGGATGGGAGCGATGTCCTTATGGAAATTCGGGGCGGCCGCGGCGGTGACGGTCGCGCAAAAAAGCAGCGTAAGAATCAGGTGTTTCATTTAGTGCTGGAAGAGAAATTCACGGCTGGTCATGAGGGCCCAGAAGAGGTCTTCGATCACGGCGCGTCGCTCGGTGACTGGCGTTGACTTGAAAACGGCCTCAAGGCGTTTGATTTCCTCCGCGCTGGGCGGGCGGGCAAGGCAAAGCAGGTAGGCTTCCTCAATAAGCACAGCGTTGTCTTTAGCGATTAGTGGGGTGACACAGCTTTGGTCGGCGCGCAGATTGTCGTTGAGCGTCTTGCCGTTGGAGAGATGAAGCACCTGCACCATGCTTGGCTTGTTGGAACGCTCACATTCGCACGTGATCTCGCGTTCGTTGCGGCCGAAGGTTTTCAAAAAGTACGAAGTAACCGCCGAGTCAAAGAGCTGCAGGGCGCGCGTGCCGTCCTTGTAGAAATCGGTCTTGGCCGTGCTGCCGTCGGATAAGGTGATGTTGGCGTACTTGGGGCTGACTTTGGTGACCGTAGTGATGGCGTCCTGCAGCACCTCGGCCATCAGGCGGCGCGGGTAATAGCGCGCATGGTAGCGGGTGTCACCGATGTTCTCTGGCAATGGCGTGCTGCTGCGGGCGTAGGTGTCGCTGGTGAGGATCAATCGCATCAGCGACTTCAGGTCGTACTTGTTTTTCATCAAATGCCCGGCGAGACCGTTGAGCAGTGGTTCGTTACTGGCGGGATTGGACACGCGCAGGTCATCCACGGGATCGACAATGCCCTGCCCGAAAAAATTCGCCCACACGCGGTTGGCGATTGAGCGGGTGAAGTAGGGGTTGTCCGGCCCGGTCAGCCAATCGGCCAACACAGTGCGGCGATCGGCATCGGCCGCAATGGCAGGGCGATCCAGCGGCGCTGGCGGTTGTGGCTTGCCGGTGCGCGGCTGCAGCAGGTCACCGCGCGGGGCGGTAAACAACGTTCGTTTACCGTCACCATTGCGGGCATCGCCGCCCCAGCCCTTCACGCGTACACGGGCAAAGAGATTGGCAAAGGCGTAGTACTGGTCATTGGTCCACTTTTCCAGTGGATGATTGTGGCACTTTGCACAGTTGATGGAGAGGCTCATGAAGGCCTGACTGACATTCTCAGCCATTGTCTCCGGTTCCTGGTGCACGGCGTAAAAGTTGGTGGCGCCGTTTTCCATGCTGTCGCCGCGCGCGGTGACAACCTGCCGCACGAGCTGATCCCACGGCGTGTTCTTGACAATCTCGCCGCGCAGCCAGCTGTAGTAGGCCTTGAGCGCGTTGGGGCGGAGCTTTTTGCCNCTGATAAGAAATAGATCAGCCCAGCGGTAGGTCCAGTAATCAACAAACTCCGGCCGGGCAAGCAGTCGGTCGACAAGCTTGCTACGCTTGTCAGCTGCCGGATCAGCAAGGAACTCGCGCACTTCGGCCGGCTTAGGCAGCACGCCGATGGTGTCTAGGAAGGCTCGTCGGATGAATTCGCTGTCTGTGCTAGCCGGAGACGGCTTGAGGTTGAGCTGGCGTAGCTGCACGAGCACATGCCGGTCAATGAGGTTTGCCTTGGAGCTGGCGGCAAACACTTTGTCGGGGATTTGGTTGGGCCATGGCGAGATTAGCCGGGCAATGGCAATCTGGCCGGAGTACCACGCAGTGATGGCGCCCTGGCCGAAGCCGATGATCTCCGCGCGGCCGGTCTTTGCATCCACAATGGCCACGGAGGCATCAGTAGAATCAAACTTTGCCCACGCGGTCACATCCCGCTGTGTACCGTCGCTGAAATGCGCAGTGACCTTAAGTTGCGGCGTATCGCCTTTTTTCACGCGCGCATTGCCGGGCGTAAGTGCCAGCCGCGCAAGTTTGGCGTCCTTTTCGCTCGGGCCGGGAGCACCTTGTTGAATCCACTTCAGGAGAATCTGGTAGTCTTTAGAGTCCTCATGCAACCGCTTGCCGCCCTTGTGCCGCACGGCAGCAGTAGGCTTAATGAGGAATAAGCTGCGGGTCGGATCATTGAATTCCACCCGGCGCCCGCGCAATTCGCGTGTGATGTTATAATGGTCCGTCGCCGGATCATACGCGTTTAAACTCAGTCGAAAACCGCCCTTGCCGGCCAACGCGCCGTGGCATCCGCCCCCATTGCAANCAGCCTTGGAAAGCANTGGCAATACGTCATGCCGAAAACTAAGCGGCCGATCCGCAGCCCATAGGCTTGAAGCAACGGCAAAAAGACAAAACAGGATACGCATTAGAACAACTCCTTGATCGGTTCGTCGCCGAAATCCACCAGAGGGAAAGGCCGTCCGGCAGGGCCGGGCAAGGTGGCTTGGTGATTCAGACCGAGGCTGTGGAAAATGGTGGCGACCACATCNCCGGGGCTCACCGGTCGTTCGNCCGGAAAGCCGCCCACCGGATCACTCTTGCCCACCACACGACCCCCCTTCACGCCGCCGCCAGCAAAGCTGCAGGTGAAGCATTGCGGCCAGTGATCGCGTCCACCGGCCGGATTCATCTTCGGCGTGCGCCCAAACTCCGCCAGCGTAGTCACCAGCGTGTTGTCCAGCAGTCCGCGCTCATGCAAATCTTCAATCAACGCACTATAACCCTGATCATACATCGGCGCGATGATCTCGGCCATTTGNTTGATGGACATAAACGGCTTCGACCCGTGGATGTCCCACGAGAGTTGGCTAAAGACTGTGAGGAAACTATTCAATGTCACGAAACGCACTCCGTTCTCCACCAGCCGCCGCGCGAGCAGGCAGCATTGACCGAAACGGTTCATGCCATACCGCTCGCGCACGGACTGCTTTTCCTTCGAGAGATCAAACGCCGCGCGCGCCTGTTCGCTGGTCATCATGCGAAAGGCCGAGTGGAACGTGTCATTGAGCAGGCGCGCATCCTCACTAGCTTCAAAACTCTTCACCGCGCCATCGACAATCTCGCGCATGTTACGCCGGCGCTCCAGTCGCGCCGCGCCGATTTGATCCGGCGGCAGCAAGTCCGGCACCTTGAAATCTTTTTTGGAGGGGTCTGCATTGAGCGCAAACGGATCATGCGCCTTGCCGAGGAATCCGCCCGCCTGGCCGTTGGGTAGATTGCCACCGCCGCGCCCCATCAATTCCGGCAACACCACAAACGGCGGCAGATCACTCTTGCGTCCCAGCAAATGGCTGGCCACTGCGCCCGCATGGGGCGTTTGCACTCCGCCCGAGAAGCGCCGGCCGGTCTGCATGATCTGCCAGCCCGCATCGTGTACCGCCGCGCCGCCATGATGCACCGAGCGCACCAGCGAAAATTTATCCGCCACCTTCGCGTGTTGCGGTAAAATCTCGGAAACCTCGATGTCTTCGGACTTGGTTCGGATCGGCTTGAAAGGTCCGCGGTACTCAGCGGCTGCCTCCGGTTTCATATCCCACAAATCCACGTGGCTGGGGGCGCCGAGATTAAAGATCATAATGCAGGCCTTGTCCTCATGGCCCGCCCGCACCGCCCCGGCCTCCTTGGCCGCCAGCACTTGCGGCAGCGACAAGCCCACGGCGCCCAGCGCCCCGACCTGCAGAAACTCCCGCCGTTTCAAGTGGCTCCCGCCACAAATCGACGCCTCCTGTTCGCCCAAAAAATCAAACATAACGTAGGTGAGGAATCATATGCCTGTACGGTGATTTGTCCAGTGTGTCCCCATTTAAAACTTAAACTGATGAGTTAAGTGTTGGCTATAAACGAGGACTGAACGATTGGCACTTGAGGTTGCTCCATCAGGCGATCAGGTCAGATAATTTAAAATTGTCGACAATTGAACATTTACTTATTTTTTGCCCTCGGCTATTAAGTCGATATGCCACTTGTTGAAGAACCCATACTGACAATGCGCGATCAGATATGTGACGCAATTCGTGGGGAGATTATTGCCGGGAAACTTACTCAAAATCAGCCAATTAGGGAGCAAACTTTTGCGAGCCGTTTTGGTGTGAGTCGGAATTCAGTAAGAGACGCCTTTTTGCAATTGTCTCAAGAGGGAATTTTGGTTTACAGCCCAAATCGCGGTGTGCGAGTGAGTTCGGCACCCAATAAAAAAGATTCTGATTTGTTTAGAAGGCTTCGTATTGAACTTGAAATTCATTGCATAGAAAGATCTTTTAAACATTGGGTTGATGAGGATGATCAAAAGATCAAGCAGTTACTTGAAACATTAAAATTGGCATGTAAGCAGAAAGATTTAAAAAAAATAACCGAGACAGATCTAGCAATGCATCGATTTTGGGTTCGAAAAGCCTCAGCGGAATTTGAATCGATTTGGCTAAGTATAACCATCAGAATGATGATTGCTTATTCAAAATTAGAGGATTATATGCAGTGTTTTAAGGAGCATGAAGCAATTGTTGAAGCAATAAGTAAAAGAGACTTGTTCGCCGTCAAAAAAGCCATCAAACAAAACATAAAATGACCAATAAATACCTTATGTCATTAGTGTTTGCTTGGTTTTCTGTATGTATTTCGTTCTCAGCCGAAGAAGTGCCGTCTGATGTGTTGTTTGCGCGTAAGATTCAGCCGCTCTTTAAGGTTAAGTGTCTCACCTGTCATGGAGACAATCCGGAAAAGCTCAAGGGCGATCTGGATATGCGCGCTCGTGCAGGGTTGCTGAAGGGCGGTGAGAGCGAGGAACCGGCTCTGATACCGGGCAAGGCGATGGCCAGTCCGTTGTATTTGGCGGTGACACGTGCGCATGAGGCCGATTGGTCCGCCATGCCGCCGAAGGAGAACGACAAACTTTCCGCTGAACAAATCGGGTATATCAAGGAATGGATTACCGCCGGCGCCCCGTGGCCGGATGCCAAGCGCGTGGCGGTCATCCTCAAGGAAGCGGATCCCTGGGGCGAGACTGATGGCGTGATGGTGAAAACCAGCGGCGGACTGGATGCCGGCTGGACCAATCGCAAATACGATCCCCAAAAATTATGGGCCTATCAGCCGGTATCCAAACCGGCTGTGCCGGCGAAAGGGCACCCGATCGATGCGTTTATTAATGCACGGTTGCCGAAGGGATTGGCGGTGGCAAAACGTGCCGGGGCGGTGGCGTTGATTCGGCGGGTGACGTACAATCTCACGGGCCTACCGCCAACGCCGAAGGAAACGTTTGAGTTTGTGGCGGCGTGGGAAAAGGATTCGAAGACGGCGTGGATGGCATTGATTGACCGACTGTTGGCCAGCCCGCATTACGGCGAGCAGATGGCGCGGCATTGGCTGGATGTGGTGCGCTATGCCGACTCGGCCGGATTCTCCAATGACTACCCACGGCCGCACGCGTGGCGTTATCGCGATTATGTGGTGCGCGCGTTTAATACCGACAAGCCGTATGACCAGTTTGTGCGCGAACAGATTGCCGGCGATGAGATGAAGCCCGACGATGCCGATCATGTGATTGCCACCGGTTTTTTGCGGATGGGGCCATGGGAACACACGGCGATGAGCGTAGCGGCGGTGACGCGCCAGCAGTATCTGGACGATGTGGTCAACTCCGTCGGTGTTACCTTTCTCGCCAACGAATTGCGCTGCGCGAAATGTCACGATCACAAGTTCGACCCGATTCCCACCAAGGATTTTTACCGGATGCAGGCGGTGTTTGGTTCGTTGAGTTTTCAGGACCGGAAATTGCCGTGGCAAAAAAACGAAAACCTCACGGGCATCAAAACGGATCGGGAGCGTTATTTACGCCTGCAGAAAACAAAGGCGATCCGCAGCATTACCACGTTGCCCGAAGATGATCGACCGGTGCAGGTATTTGATCGGGAGTCGGAAAAAATCGGCCACGGCAAGGTGAACCGAAAACGTCAGCAACAGCTCAACTACCAACTCAAGCGTAGCAATCCACTGGCCTTCTCGGTGGCCAATGGCGCAAATGATCGTATTCATATTTTGAAAGGCGGCTCGATCGAATCGCCACAGGCCGCCGTGAGTCCGGGCGTGTTGAGCCTGTTCGCCGGATCGGAAAAGGCCGCCTCGGTAACGATGGAAAAGAGCGGTCGCCGCACGGAGTTGGCGCAGTGGATTGCCAGCAAGAACAATCCGCTGACGGCGCGCGTAATCGTGAACCGCGTCTGGCAATGGCACTTTGGTCAGGCGATCGCGGGTAATCCGAACAACTTTGGCGGCACCGGCAAACAGCCAACGCATCCGGAATTGCTCGACTGGCTGGCGGCGACATTTATGGAGGAGGGTTGGTCTTTCAAAAAACTGCACCGGATCATCCTCACATCAGCGGCTTATCAACGCGCTGTGGCTCATCCTACTCCGGAAAACATGGCCGAGCTCGATCCTAACAAAACGAGCTACGCAGTCTTTACCCCGCGCCGATTGACGGCGGAGGAGCTGCGCGATGCAATGCTGGCGGTGTCCGGCGAACTGAATCGCGCGTTGGGCGGTATTCCGGCACATCCGGAGATCAACGAGGAAGTGGCCATGCAGCCGCGGCACATCATGGGCTCGGTCGGTCCGGCGTATCAGGCTGATCCCAAGCCCGCCCAGCGCAATCGCCGCACGCTCTATGCCGAGCGCATTCGCACGCTGGCCGACCCGATGTTGGAGGTGTTCAACAAACCTGGCCCGGACGTCTCCTGTGAACGCCGCGAAACCGCGACCATCGCCCCGCAGGCATTTACGCTGATGAACAGCCCGATCAACCACGCCCGGGCGCTGGCCTTTGCGGCGCGGTTGGAAAAGGAGAAGCCGAATAATCTCAACCTGCAAATCGTCCGCGCCTTTCAGCTGACCTTTCAACGCCAGCCCTCGCCGGCTGAGATGAAGTTCTGTCGTGACCATATTGCCAAGTCCTTGGCGCATCATCAGGTTACTGTGCCGATGAAAGTGGAGTCGCCCAAATATGTTATTCGCCAAATGGTCGAGGAAATGACCGGCCTCGATTTTTGGTGGGTGGAGGATCTCGATATTTATTCCGGCAACGAATACGAGCCCGATCTCAAACCATGGGATGCTAAGCCGCATGCCCGCGCGTTGGCGGAGTTGTGTTTGGTTTTGTTTAACTCGAACGAATTTGTCTACATCTATTAAACCATGAATCGACGCGAATTTATTTATGGAGTCAACGGCGGGCTGGGCGCGCTGGCGTTTCACTCGATGTTGCGGGCGGAGGAGACGAAGGGGCCGTTGGTGCCGAAGGTGGCACACTTTCCGCAGGCCAAGGCAAAGCGATGCATCTTTCTCTACATGGCCGGCGGTCCGAGCCATATCGATACCTTCGATCCCAAGCCAAAGCTCAAGGAGTTGCACCTGAAAAAGTTTCAGCGGCAGAGCAAGTTTCTCTCCGCGATGGGCTCGGGTGAGCGCTATTACGTGCAAAGCCCGTTTGGCTTCCGTAAGGCGGGTCAAAGCGGTATCGATCTTTGCGAGCACTGGGAGCACCTTGCGGATGTGGCCGATGAGTTGTGCGTGTATCGCGGGTGTCAGGCCGAATCGATCAATCATCCCACGGCCAACTATCACATGAACACCGGCAACCGTTTCGGCGGCGATCCGGCGATTGGCTCGTGGGTGACGTATGGGCTGGGCTCAGAGAATCAGGATTTGCCGGGCTTCGTGGTGTTGCCCGAGGTGGCTTATCCGCAGGGCGGCGCGGCCAATTGGTCCAACGGCTATTTGCCACCTCATTATCAGGGCACCACCTTGCGTGCGAAGGGCTCGCCCATTCTCGATCTGCATCCACCCAAGGGCGTCACGCGCGGGCAACAGCGCAGCAACCTCGATCTGCTCGCGCAACTCAACCAATCCCACGCCGCCAAGCGTCCGGGCCACAAGGAACTGTCCGCGCGCATGGACAGCTATGAGCTGGCCTACCGCATGCAGATGAAGGTGCCTGGGATTCTTGATCTCGGGCAGGAAAAGGAAACCACCCGCGAGGCGTACGGGCTCAACGAAGATCGCACCAAGGAATTCGGCCGGCGCCTGCTGCTGTCACGGCGCTTGCTCGAGCGCGGCGTGCGTTTTGTGCAGGCCTACACCGCGGGTTGGGATTCACATGATTACCTTGCCAAGTCGCACAGTGAACGCATTCGTTCTGTCGATCGCCCCATTGCTGCCTTGTTAAAGGATCTCAAGGAGCGCGGCATGCTCGAGGACACGTTGGTGGTTTGGTGCGGCGAATTCGGCCGCACCCCTGACAACGGGCGTCGCGGTGGGGGAGAGCGACTCGGTCGCGATCACAACAAAAACGCCATGCCCATTTTTCTAGCCGGCGGCGGCGTGCAGAAGGGTCGCATCATCGGCGCAACCGACGAGATTGGCGAAACCGCCACTGAGGTCGTTCATCCCATCCGTGACTTCCACATCACTCTCTTGCGCCTGTTGGGTTTGGATGACAATAAGCTCACCTACTTTCACGGCGGCCGCTTCAAGCAACTCAGCCAAACGGGTGGCGAACTGATCAAGGAATTGATTGCGTAAACCGCCCTTCGCCCGTTGAATTGACGGCGAACTTTTGTGTCATGAAAACTTTTTTTGCGAATTTACTTTTCGTTGTGATCTTCACCACCGCGCAGGCGGTGGAGAAGGACGGGTTTGTATCCATGTTCGACGGCAAGACGCTCAAAGGCTGGGAGGCCACGCCGAGCAAGACGGCAGCGGCCTGGACGGTGAAGGACGGGATGATTGTGGGCAATGGGGACAAGGGGCGCGGTTATCTCACATATACGCCGAACAAGAATGTGGCCGATCTGGAGATGAAGTTTAGCTACCGCTTTCCCGGCAAAGGCAATAGTGGGGTAAACATCCGGTCCATCCGGGATAAGACGGGACGCCGCGATTTCCAGAGCTACCATGCAGATCTTGGCCATCTCGGAATCGGCAAGAATGTGATGGGCGCGTGGGATTTCCACACCCCCGGCCGGCGCGAGCATCGGTGCTTCCGCGGTGACCGACTGGTGATCGCCGAGGACGACAAGCCGACCATCACACCCATCGATGGCACCCTCACTGCGGCGGACATTCGCAAGGGCGACTGGAATCACGTGCACATCATTGCCAAGGGCAATAATTTTAAGCTCTACATCAACGGCAAGCTCTCAAGCGAATTCACTGAGCACCTCCCGCAGGCCAAGCGCCTAAAGAGCGGCATGATCCAGCTGCAACTCCACGACCCGGGAATGATTGTACATTTCAAGGATTTGCAGATAAAAGTACTCAAGTAACGTGAGAATTGAGGGTTTCATCGTCGCTCTATGGATGGGAGCAGTCTGTCTGTCTGCGCAGGACCGCGAAGGGGAGCGGTTGTTTGCGTTGAAGGTGCGTGGGATTCTCAATGCGAAATGTCTGGCATGCCACGGCGAGGAAGGGAAGAAGCTGAAGGGCGATTTGGATCTCTCCACGCGCGCTGCAATGCTGAAGGGAGGCGAGAGTGAGGAGGCGGCTCTGGTGCCGGGCAAGCCGTTGGCTAGTCCGCTTTATTTGGCGGCGACGCGGAAGCATGAGGATGACTGGTCGGCCATGCCACCGAAGGAGAATGATCATTTGTCCGAGGGTCAGTTGGCCGTGCTGAAGCGATGGATTGAGTTGGGCGCACCGTGGCCAGATGCGAAGACGCAAGCGCTTTATATTACCGAGGAACGCGCCAAGCCAGTGACGGACGAGGGCGTGCTGGTGAAGACCAGCGGCGGCACATCGGAGGACTGGACATACCGGCGTTACCGGCCCGAGGACGTGTGGGCGTTTCGGCCAGTGGTGAAACCAAAGGTGCCGAAGGGCGCTGCAAATCCCATTGATGCCTTCGTTAACCGCAAATTGAAGGCAGCGGGTTTTGGTGTAGCGCCTGAGGCCGGTTTTCGGACCTTG
Source organism: Verrucomicrobiales bacterium (assembly GCA_002721895.1). Next base: position 2,465 of record PBLV01000021.1, on the reverse strand, counting down.
GTAAAGCGCGCGTATTACGACCTCACCGGCTTGCCGCCAACTCCGTTCGAGATTTACCAGTTCCGACTGGCTTGGGACAAAGATCGCACAAAGGCTTGGCGCGAATTGATTGATAAGCTGCTGGCCAGTCCGCATTACGGCGAGCGTTGGGGGCAGCATTGGCTAGATGTGGCACGTTACGCTGACACCGGTGGCTACTCCAACGACTACGAACGCTCGAACATGTGGCGCTACCGCGACTATGTCATCCGCGCCTTCAACGACGACAAGCCATACGACGAATTTATCCGGGAACAAATCGCCGGCGATGAACTGGCCGATGCTTCGTTACGCAGTCGCATCGCCAATTGGGAGGAGTTTCAAAAGGCGCGTGAGAAAGGCAATCGCTACAACGCGCGCGAAGCGGAGCAACTTGTGGCCAGTTCATTCCTGCGCATGGGTCCTTGGGATCCGGCGATGGTGAAGAACCCGCAGGCCCGCCAGATTTACTTGGACGACGTGGTCAATGCCGTCGGCGAAACCTTCCTTAGTACCACGATGCGCTGTTTCAAGTGTCACGATCACAAGTTTGATCCGCTGCCCACGCGTGATTATTATCGGATGTACGCGGTGTTTGAATCCACGCAATTGGCCGAGCGAGCGACGCCTTTTTTAATGACCGAAAACCGCAGTGGCTTCAAGGAAGGTCAAACGGCCACACGACGATTGTTGGCATTCGCCACCAACAAACACAACGCGCTTTACAATAAGCAGGAATCCGCTGCGCGCGAGTGGTACGCGAAGGCGGGCACAAAGTATCTCGACGAAAAGGCGCGCCAGAAATTGCCCGATGAGGAAAAGCCACCGCGCCACGTGGGTCTGTCGCCCGAGGAGCAGGGCCGCAAGAAGGTGCGCCGACAGGACGAATGGATCTGGCAACGCCGTCTGGAGCGTTATCAGCCATTGACGCAGTCGGTCTACAACGGGCCCGTGCCAAGATTTCTGAACGCCCGCAAACTGCGCATGAACGCGCGCGCCAACAACAAATGGCGGCCGGACAGCCGCATCCTCAGCGGTGGCGCTTTGGAGGCACCCGGTGCCAAGGTAACGCCCGGCGTGTTAAGCGCCCTCGGCGTTCCGGTGGACGGCGCGGCGGAGGGAGATGCGTTCCAGATTCCGGACGCCCTCGATGGCCGACGTCTGGCCTTGGCCAAGTGGATTGCGCATCCGGCCAACCCGATTACTGCGCGCTCCATCGTCAACCGCGTGTGGCAACAGCACTTCGGTCATCCGCTTGCCGCTAATCCGAATAACTTCGGCGCCAAGGGAGGTAAGCCAACGCATCCGGAATTGCTCGACTGGCTGGCGGCGGACTTCGTCGAGAACGGCTGGAAATTTAAGCGACTGCACCGTCTCATCATGCAGTCGGAAACCTACCGCCAATCCGGCGTCCATCCGCAGGCGGCGAAGCTGGCGGTGGCTGATCCGAACAACCATTTCTTTGCCTTCCGGGCTCCACGCCGTCTCTCCGCCGAGGAATTGCGAGACAGCTTGCTCAAAGCCACCGGCGAATTAAATCCTGCGCTCGGCGGTCTGCCGGTGATGCCGGAGATCAACATGGAAGTCGCTCTGCAGCCGCGCATGATTCAGTTTTCCCTCTCGCCCGCCTATCAGCCTTCACGAACGCCCGCCGAACGCAATCGCCGCACCATCTACGCCTACCGTGTGCGGGGCCAGGCCAATCCGTTCCTCGAGACCTTTAATCAGCCCAACCCCAATGACTCCTGTGAGGCGCGCGTTGCGGAGACCGTTACGCCGCAAGTGTTCACGTTGCTCAACAGCAGCGTGATGAGCGACCGCGCCATTGCGCTGGCGCTACGTACGGAAAAAGAATTCGACACCCTACACCTGCAGGTGAAGCGCGCCGTGCAACTCGCCTACGGCCGCGTACCGGACAAGGTCGAGTGGGAACGCCTCAAGCAGTACGTCGTCAAGATGCGCGCCTACCATGCCACACACAAACCGACGCCGGTCAAGTATCCCACAGCCATCACGCGTTCCCTTGTCGAGGAACTCACCGGGCAACCTTTTGAGTACGAGGAGATTTTGCCTGTGTTTGAAAATTACGTCGCCGACAGGAAACCTGCCGATGTCAGTGCCGAAACGCGCGCCTTGGCAGACTTGTGTTTACTTTTGTTTAATTCGAACGAATTCATGTACGTTTACTGATGAATATTCCTGCACTGAAACGCCGAGATTTTTTGTACGGCTTAGGCTCCTCGCTGGGTACACTGGCCATGACCGATTTGCTCGCCAAGGAGTCTGCCGGGCCTTTGGCGCCGAAGAAGCCCATGCACGCACCGAGGGCGAAGGCCGTCATCATGCTTTTCATGGAGGGCGGGCCAAGTCAGGTGGATACCTTTGATCCCAAGCCGAAGCTCAATGCGCTGCACAAGACAGAGAGCAAGAGCACGCGCGGGTTGGAG
>PBLV01000020.1 GCA_002721895.1 Verrucomicrobiales bacterium | reverse complement strand
GCCATCGGCTCTGATGGCATGGTTTACGTCGGGTCAAGGGACAAAAAGCTCTATGCCATCAAGACCAACTCCAAAGGCCTCGCCAAAAGCCCGTGGCCCATGCGCGGCCAGAATGCGCGGCACACGGGGCGGGTGATGAAGAAGTAGCGCGCAACCGATTGACGTACGTCAAAGCACGGGTACACTCCCGCCCATGAGATTTCTAATGCTTTCGATTGTGGCCGTGTGCATTGGCTGCGGCGGTGCCAATTCAGATATCCAAAGCCCCATTGGCTCAGACAATAATGAAAGCAACGGCACTGCGGCGAAAGTGCCGGCAGCCCCACCAAAAACGCACACCAAGGATTCCATCGAGCTGATCAAACAACGCATTGCAGATGAGGAGGCGATTCTCATTGATGTGCGAGAGCAGGATGAGTGGAATAATATCGGGCACCTTCAGGTTGCGGTGTCGGTTCCCTTGACTGAATTAAAAGAAAAGGGTGGAGATCAGGCTTATGCAACCAAGCTGGCGGAGAAGCTGCCCAAGGACAAAATCATCTATTGCCATTGCGCAGCAGGTGGGCGAGTGATGCCGGCTTCCGCCATTCTGCATAAAATGGGCTACGATGTTCGCCCTTTGAAGGCGGGATATGATGATCTGCTGGATGCGGGCTTTAAAGATGCAGAATAACGACAGGCCCAGTTTCGTTTTCCTGATTTGAAGGAATCTATCCGCTGCCTCGGCAGCGGGCGTCGTCGTCGTCATCGTCGCTAATATTTTAGCGGAGGGGGCGGCGGCGGCGATTTTTCCGGCCACCCACGGTCGTGAATCGGGTGGAGTCCATTGGGATATATCCGTACCCTCCCGCGAATGCCCGCGAAACAACAGCCAGTAGCCTTGACGATTGCCGGGATGGATTCCAGCGGTGGGGCAGGGGTGGCAGTGGACTTGGCGACGTTTGCGGCACTCGGCGTCGGTGGACGCAGCGTGGTTACTGCAGTGACGGCGCAGAGTGACAAGGCGGTNTTNGGCGTGCAAGGCACGCGCCCGGCAATGATCACCGCGCAGTTGGAGGCGGCTTTTCAGGGACGCAAGCCGAAGGCGGCCAAGTGCGGAATGCTTTTCTCGGGCGGCGTGGTGGANGCGGTGGCCGATTTTTGGGGAGGNCTGCGGGTGCCNCTGGTGGTGGACCCGGTTTTGGCGTCATCGAGTGGAGGAAGCCTCTTGAGCGCGGGAGGAATTCGTGTGTTGCGCAGACGATTGCTTCCTGTTTGCCGATTGGTAACCCCCAACTTGGCGGAAGCGGAAGTGTTGACGGGCTTGAAGGTGCGTGGCCGGGAAGGGATGGCGGTTGCGGCGCGGGCATTGTTTGAAAAGTACGGATGCGCGGCGGTCGTGACAGGGGGGCATCTGAAGGGGCGTGAGGTGGTGGAGATGTTTTTTGATGGGCGGGAAGAGATGGTGCTGGTGTCGGGCCGGGTGAAAGGGAATTGGCGAGGAACGGGATGCCGGTTTTCAGCGGCAGTGGCGGCGGGTTTGGCGCATGGCGATTCGCTGGCGGCGGCGGTGAAAAAGGCGCAGGGGGTTGTGGCGGCGTTTTTGAGAACCGCTGATGGGTGTTGATTAATTTCGTGTTTTTCTCTTGGGTCCGTGGTTCAAGGGGCGTGTGCGTGTTTGCGTGATTTTCAACCCAACGGCGAAGGGCGACCGGGCGCGTCGATTTCTGGCCAGGCTGGAAGGACTGGGGGAAGGGTGTGAATTGCGGCCGACGACGGAGGCTGGAGAGGGGATGGCCTTGGCGGAGGCGGCGGTGTGGGATGGGTTTGAGACGATTGTGGCGGCGGGAGGGGACGGGACAATCAACGAAGTGGTGAATGGAATGGCGCGAGCCGAGGGGCTTGGGAGGGCACGGCTGGGAGTGTTGCCGTGGGGATCGGTGAATGTGTTTGCCAAGGAACTGGGGATTCCCGAGCGGTTTGAGGAGGCTTGGGGCGTGGTCTTGCGAGGGAGCGAGCGACTGGTGGATTTGGGCTGGATGGAGCTGGGAGAGGAGAAGGTGCGGCGTTGTTTTGTGCAGTTGGCGGGGGCGGGTCTGGATGGACGGGCGGTGGAACTGGTGGATTGGGAGACCAAGAAGCAGTGGGGTGACTTGGCTTACGTTTTGGCGGGATGGCGGGCGCTGGGGGAAGAGTTGCCACAAATCACAGTGCGCGTGGCGGGGGAGACGGTTCGGGGGCAGTTGGCCTTGGTGGGGAACGGGCGATTTTATGGGGGGCGGCACGTATTTTTTCCGGAGGCGAAACTGGATGATGGGATTCTGGATTTGGTGATTTTGGAAGAAGTGCGCCGGGACCGGATATTTAATTATGCCTCGGCGGTATTGCGGGATCGGGTAACCACAATGGAGGGGGTGCGTTGCTTGAGGGGGGATGAGTTTGAAATGGAGGCGGAGGGGCGAGTTCCAGTGGAAATGGAGGGGGACGCGGTGGGGGTGTTGCCGGCCCGAGGATGGGTGGAGCGTAGGGTGTTGCGGGTCTTGGCAGGGTAGGTTGTGGGATCGGCACTTGACCTGCGGGCTTGCTTGCGGAGAATCGGGCTTTCCTTCTGGTCGGGGAATGGTCTGTTGACATGGCATTGAAAAAGAACTCAAAGGGCCCGCGGCCGGAGATTCCCCGCAAGACGGTTTACCGGCTTTCAATTTACAACCGTTGCCTACAACGACTGGCGGTTAATGGCATCAAGACGGTCTCCAGTGAAGCACTCGCGAGGGCGGCGGGCGTGAAATCCACCCAGTTGCGAAAGGACCTGACGTATTTCGGTCAATTTGGCACTCGGGGATTGGGTTACGAGGTGGAGCAGTTGTCGCAGATGATTGTGGATCTGCTGGGAACCAGCAGCCTGCAGCCGGTTGTTCTGGTGGGGGTGGGCAACCTTGGGCGGGCCTTGTTGTCCTATCGGGGATTCCAAAAGGAGGGGTTTGAGGTGGTGGGCGCGTTTGATATCGACCCGGTGGGGAAGGGAGCCAAGAGTCCCGCGCTGGAGGTGTTGCCCATGGCGCGGCTGGGGGAAATTGCGCGTGATAGCGGGGTGCGGTTGGCGATTATTTGTGTGCCGCCAGAGGAGGCTCAAGAGGTGGCAAATGACTTGGTGGCGGCGGGGGTGACGGGCATCATGAATTTTGCGCCGACAGTTTTGCAGGTTCCAGACGAGGTGATGGTAAACAACGTTAACCTTGCGATTGAACTGGAGAACCTGAGCTATTTCATCCAGCAATAAACGTCAGTTGACCGCGGCGGCCGCGGCGGCACCTTCATCCATCAGGATTATATAGGGAGGCTCGTACTTATTGCAGCGTAAGCGAAAGGTTTCGCCCTTGCGGCATTCGCGCGTGAAAATCTGGTGGCTGCGGTTGTTCCAGCCAATAATCTCCATGCCTTTGACCTGAGCCCAGCCGCGGGCCATGAATTGGCCGGCGGAGAGCCGTTCCTCGGTCCAGCCGCCACTGCTGTTGCCTTGGTAATCGTAATTCAAGGCGAGGTAAACGCGACCGGTTCGAGTGATTTCAAAGTCGGCGTTGCCATTGGTGCGTTTCGAGTCACCGGAAAAAATACTGGCCCCGAGAAGAATCTCCGGCACACGGGCTCAGCGTCCGCCGGTGTCCTTTTTGGAGGTGATGAGTCGTTCCGGCAAGGAGAGCATGGCCTTGATCTCGGAGGGGTTCTTGGGGTTGATGGCGTCAACGAACAGTTCGGCCGTGAAACGCTTGCCGGCGTCTGTTGATCTTAAAAGTCGGTCAATTTCAGCTTGGGGCAGGATGGCATCGCGCGGCGACAGTTGTTTGGCCAATTTCTCCAGATCGGCGAGCTGTTGCTCGATCAAATCCAAATTCTCGGCCTTGTGTTTTTCCTCCAAGGCTTTGCGCTGGCGATTCTGTTTATTGATGAACTTGGTGAGAGATTTGGGCGCGGCCTCTGTCAGGGCGGCGGAAACGATGATTGCGAGAATGGCGGTGACGATCTTCATGTGTTTTTGGACGGTGAAACCAGTGTTTCTGCTTCAACGCCAGATGGCTACGCAAAAAAGCCGGCCCCGGAGGATGGGGCCGGCTTTGGTGGGTACTGTTTCTGTGTTCAGCAGGGCGGAAGATGAAGGTCAGGGAAGCCGGACGATCTCGAGATCGAGTTTGCCTTCCCGTTCACGGAGGATAGCAGCCTGTTGGTCGCCGTATTTATCAACCTGTATCGCGCCATGGAGCGCCTCGACCACCTCTATCCCTTGAGGATCCTTTGCGACATTCCGGTCACGGCGCGTGGCTTTTTCGTTGGTCNTGTCCTTGGCGCTCACGGCAATGTGTTTCATGTCGATGCGGGCGGCCCAGTATTTGCTCGGGGTGTAGGCGAACGGTTTGTGGAAACGCATGGTGTGGGTGACCAGCCAACTCTTGCCGCCGCTCTTGTAGGTGAACATATCAACGGGCCGGTTTCCGGATCCAAGTTCAAGGACGCTGGTGCCCTTGACTTGCCCGTTGTTCTCTAGGTTTTCCAAGGGAAATTTGGCAATGGGCGTGCAGGCGAAGGAGCCAACCATGTAGGGCGCGCCTTCTTGTTCGTAGAGCACGAAGCTCTGGATGGGGGCCTTGGTTTCCCAGCGGCGATGGGCCACGTGGTAGGTGTCCGTGCTGTAGGTGTTGCCAGCGGTGCCGGAGGCAAGCGGGAGCGGGAGGGAGAATATGCGGCTTCGGAAGGCATCATTGCTTTGTCCAGCGACGAGAATGCGGCCGGTCGCGAGGCCCAAGTCCGCAATTCTTGATATCCTCAACTTCTCGTTCAATTTGGCCCGGACCCACTGGACCTTTTCGGTGTCCAATGCAGAGAGCTTCCCGGCTGCGTTGACCGTAAGGATCGCGGACAGACCGTCGCTGCGTTGTGTAGAAAGATAGATTGTGCCCGTTTCCGGGTTGACGGCGAGATCATTGATGGTCACGGACTTAGCGCCCAAGGCACTGGCGATTTTTTTGCTGACGTCGGGCACGGAGCCGATGAGGGGTTTGAATACGCCCCGGTCACCCGTGTCGATGGCGACAATTGAGCCGGCTGCCTCGGCAACGAGCAGGAGGCCGAAGGGTCCAGCGTGGAGATTGCCGGCTTTGTTAAATTTGAGGCCGCCTGTCTTTGGAGCTTTAAGATAGGCTGAGGCCGCGGTGGGTGGGGCGGGGGAATCTTCAGCGAAGATGTTTGCGGCCAGTGTGAGTGACAATAGGGAGAGGGTGATTTGCTTCATGGCGACCGGGTTGAGAGAGCAGTGTAGACCGTCGGCCTTAGCTGGCAACCCAAATTGCGTGAATTCATTGGACAACCGACCGATGGCATTGGACATTCTGCGGATGCGCATTTTTCAACGGGAATGGCTTTTGGTTTTGGTGGCGGGATTGTTGTTCGCGGGGNGTTGTTCCTCGCCTTCGCGGATCATTGATACACACATCCATTTGTATGACACCTCGCGTGATGGCGGCGTCCCTTGGCCCCCGGAAGATGATGACGTGCTTTATCGGCCGACGTTGCCCAAGCATTTTGATGAGGTTTGTCGGGAGAATGGCGTTACGGCGACGGTGATCGTGGAAGCCAGTGACTTGGTGAAGGACAATCAGTGGGTGTTGGATTTGGTGGCGCACAATCCGCGGCGTTACATTGGACTGGTAGGCAACCTGCCGATTGGTACGCCAGGATTCTCGGGACATCTGGAACGATTGGCGGCGGATAAGCGGTATGTGGGCATTCGCATGCGGCAGCGGCCGGGTGGGGATGCGTTTTTTACGGACGCGGTTTGGCGCGACTTGAGGCTGTTGGCGGAGAAGGGACTCGTGCTGGATGTGTTGCTGGCGAATTTCAGCTTGGAGGACATTGTGTTGGTCGCGGAGAAAGTTCCGGGATTGAAGATAATGATCAATCACGTAACGGGGTTGATGATCACGGGTGCCCCGGCTGAGCCGGCATGGGCGGATAAAGTGAGGGCGGCTGCACGGTTTCCGAATGTCTATTGCAAAGTGAGCGGGATTTTCCAGCGGAGCGGCAAGATGCCGGCGCCGAAGGAATTGAGCTATTACGCGCCGATTTTTGAGGTGGTCTGGGAGGCGTTCGGAGAAGATCGGATTGTCTATGGCAGCAACTGGCCGGTGACGGATCGAGGCGGCGAATATCACGAGCAACTTTCAATCATCCGGGAATTCTTCGCGCCGAAGGGAAATAAAGTGCTCGAAAAATTGTTCTGGAAGAATGCGGTGAAATTTTATGGGGTGAATTGATTCACCACAGGGGCACCAAGAACACAGAGGGTTCAGAGAATTTTATTTTGATCGTTCTGTGTTTTGGTGCCTCTGTGGTTAAAGACAAACCCCTTGCCAGAGGGGAGCCTTCGCACCATCCTCGCCCAACACCATGAAAACGAATAGACGCTCCTTTTTGCAGGGCACCCTTTCGGCCGCGGCCGCGGCGGGNGCAACTTGGTTTGATGTGCCGGAACTGTTGGCCAAGTCGGTGAAGCTTTCCAAGGCGCGGGCAGAGTCCCTTCGCAAATATGGTGGGTTTCCCATGGGTATCCAGAGTTACTCGTTGCGGGCGTTTGGCATCGATGGCAAGGAAGGGGCATTGCAGAAGATTGATGATCTGGGCCTACACTGGGTGGAATTTTTTGGACGGCATTACCCGATTACGCCGGACAAGGTGAAGATCGCTGAGATGAATGCCAAGCTGGCGAAACATGACATGAGCGTGAGTTCGCACGGGGTCAATGGCTTTGGCAATAACCACGAGGCGAACGAAAAGATTTTCCAGTTTGCCAAGTTGGCAGGCATCCCGAACATCAGCGCGGATCCACGGCCGGACAGTTTTGAGAGCTTGGACAAGCTGGTGGAGAAGTACAACGTCCGCATTGCCATTCACAACCACGGCCCGGGTCATCGCTACAACAAGATTGAGGACTGCCTGAAGGCGGTGAAGGGGCACGACAAGCGCATTGGGTTCTGTGCGGATCTTGGCCATTTTATTCGTAGCGCGGAAGATCCGGTGGAGGTGGTGAACCGTCTGGGGGATCGTTTGTACGGGATTCACCTGAAGGATTTTGCCGAGCAAAAGCAGCGCACCAAGGGTGTCATCATCGGCAAGGGGCACCTTGACGTGGTGGGCGTTTTCAAGGCGCTCAAGAAGGTGGGCTTTCCGGCGGACGGCGCGTTGAGTTTGGAGTATGAGGAAAATGCGGCCAACCCGATTCCGGATATCAAGGAATGCCTCGCCATCGCGGCGGAAGGTGCGCAAAAGGCACTGAGGGGCTGAGCCTGGTTAATCATTGAGCCGGGCGATGGCAAAGGGAATCGCCCGGCTTTTTTGTTGCCGGCGGGAACGTATCATTGAGTGGCATGATCGAGGTGTTGATAAAATCAATTATCTGTGTTGCGTCGAGTTGTGGCAGTGTCTCGCCCCGTGAGTAAAATCGCGCACAAGTCGCTGGCCGGCAGAGGATTTCTTTCCCTCGTCTTCACCCAGTTCTTCGGGGTGATTAATGACAACCTGTTGAAGCAAGTCCTCACCTTCAGTGTCGCCGCGGCAGGAATCTGGAAAGGAGCGCTTGGGGATGGCGGGCAAGGGGTGGTGGCGATGTGTCTGGTGCTGCCTTTCCTTTTGTTCTCTGCGGTGGCCGGCCAGTTGGCTGACAAGTACAGCAAACAACTGGTGGCGCGCCGAGTGAAGGAGGCGGAGTTTCTGATCGCGCTGACTGCCTTGGCGGGTTTCTGGTGGGGCAATGTTTGGCTTTGCCTTCTGGCGATGTTTCTACTCGGGGTGCAGAGTGCCTTCTTTGGGCCCGCCAAGTACGGGGTGATCCCGGAATTGGTGAGGGAAAATCAACTGGGCTGGGGCAATGGCATAGTGAATATGCTCACCAATGTGGCGGCGGTGCTGGCCATTGTGGTGGGGGGGCCGCTTTACGAGAAATTTGCCGGCCAAAAGAACACGGCTGCTGGGCCAGTGGATATTGGGGAGCCGATGGCTTGGTTGCCGGGGTTGTTGCTGTTGCTGGTGGCGGGCTTGGGGTTGGCAGCGGTCNGGTTCATGCCTGAGTTGCCGGCGAAGCGGCCGGATTTAAAATTCAAGTGGGAATTCTTCGCGCCCTACCTGAGAACCCTGCGGCATATGCGCGACGGTGGGACGCCCATCCTCACCGTGGCGGTGTTGCGGTCGAGCTTCTTCATGCTGGCCTACATCATCATCCTGATTCTGGCGGATTATACGGTGGTGCTCGGATTGCCCGAGGCGGAGGTAAGCTTGAAGTTGTTCGGGACTATTGGCGTTTCCATCGCGGTGGGGAGCATTCTGGCGGGGTTTGTGTCGCGGGGTGGAATCCAGCCCCGTTTGGTGCCCATAGGGGCCATTGGTTTGACGGTTTGTTTTTTTCTGCTGGCCGCTGCCCCATCGAGTTACATGCTGATTTATTCGGCTGAATCTGGGCAAAGCGACAGCGGCAATTTGCCGATGCTCAGGGAGAAGGGAAAAGTGCTGGTGGGGCAACAGAGAATTATAAGCCGGGTCGAGGAGTTGAGGTCAGACATAAAGCCGGAGCTGGGCAAGGGCGATTTGTCAGGGCTGTTGCAACAGGTGGCGGATGGAAAGGTGGATGGCTTGGTGATGCCCGCGGCGCGTTTGCAGGAGATCAAGCTGGAGAAAAGAGAAGGCTCCACGGTTCGCGATGTGAGTGGCAAGGGCGTGCCCGATGGATTGGCGGCGCATGCCATCAAGGCCCGCGATCGTGACGTGAAGCGCGTCATGATCTACTTGTTCTTGGTGGGAACATTCGCGGGTTTGTACGTTGTCCCGCTCCAGGCGTTGATCCAGAAATTGGCGCCGGATGATTCCCGCGGGCGTTATATTGGCACGGCAAACGCAATAGACTCGGTGCTGGAGATTGGCGGCATCGCGTTATTCTTCGTCCTAAGAAATGCAGGGATGGCGTCGCAGGATATTTTCTATGTGGGTGGCGCGATGGGGATCATGGCGCTGGGCTTGTTCTACTGGAAAATCCGAAGGCACTTGAATGATCCGGAGTGGCGGTGAGCTTGACGGGGCGTGGGGCAGGTTTTACATGAGTGCATGCGGATGCGAATTTACGTCCTCTTATTGGCCATGATTCCGATGATTGGTGAGGCGGCGCCCAAGCTTTGGCGGCAGATTGAAACGCGGCACTATCAATTCGAGGAGGCGAAAAAGAAAATGGTCTACACGGTGTTTGTGCCGTCGGGCTATGATCGCTCAAAGGCCGCGCCCCTGCTGGTTTTATTGCATGGCCTGTTTAGTGACCCGCATCAGGTCATCCGGTATGGGGGCTTGCTGGAGGAAGCGGAAAAGCATGGGGTCGTCGTGGCTTGTCCAATGGGGTATGACNGGGTGAGTTGGTATGGCAGTCGTGGCTCCGGCAAAATGGGTATTGGCGGCCCGCGTAATCAGGGAGCCTTGAGCGAGAAGGACGTGATGAATGTGCTGACGATTGTTCGGAAGGACTTCAATGTGGATCCAAAGCGAATCTATCTCGGCGGCCACTCAATGGGCGGGGCAGGGACTTTTCACTTGGGCGCGAAGCATCCGGAGCTTTGGGCGGGCTTGGCGCCGATAGCGCCGGCGATGTTTGGTCTTAAGCGCGACCTGAACAAGATAAAGGATTTGCCGGTTATTTTGGTTCAGGGCGAGAAGGACATGCTGTGTATGGCTATTTTTGCGCGTGGCTGCGTGGGGAGGATGAAGGCGCTGAAAATGGACTATCTGTATATCGAGGAAAAAGGTGGCGGCCATATTGATGTCGCAATGCGGCACTGGCCGGAAATTTTCGATTTTCTTCTCAAGAGGCCGCGTCCTTAGCGGCTATTTCAGGGGCCAGTTGAAATTCATTCTCCGGCCATTGCGAAGAATGGTGATGGGGAGCGTGTCCCCCGGCTTGTAGTTTTGCTTAATCCAATAATTAAATTTCCTGTGGTCGAGTCCTCTCACCGGCTTGCCGTTGATGGCGACAATATAGTCGTTCAGGCGCAGGCCGGCGGCTCTTGCGGCCCGGCCCTCGGGGCTGCTGGTGTTGATCCACTTGACTTTTAATGCACCTTGTCCCGCGGGGAGCTTCAGCCGGGCCAGTTCATTGCCCTTGACCTCCGGAGTGTAGACCCGCATGCGTGGAGGGAGTGCCCATAGGGAGCCACGCCAGGAGAAATCCGTTTTCTTCCAGTTGGGCTGTGTGCTGATAAGATGAGGTTGCGTGGCATTGGCCGTTTGCACCCTCAAGGTCTCCTGGCCATTCTTTCGGTTGTGAAGCACCCATTGAATGTCGGCGATGGAGGCAATGGCTTGGCCGTCCATATGGGTGATGGCTTGGCCCGGCTTGAGCCCGGCCCGGGCCGCGGGGGAATTGGGTAGGACGCGGGAAATACGCTGGCCATCTTTCGGGTCGATATGCAGTCCCACATTCTCGGGAAGTGGGTAACGCCATAATTTTTCAGGGGTAAGTTTCTTTTCACGCATCAGTTGCAGGTTCTCAGCATCATGAATGTTGTGGCAATGGATGCAATTGTTGCGCTGTGTCAGGAGCCGGTAATTGGCCTTGTTTTCAAGGCCGGGCATTTCCATGGCGGTCTTGTAGGGTTTGGCGGCGCCGCGCTTGCCCGTCAACTGGGCCTTGTTGCGAGGATAATTGGCATGGAGTGTCAGGACGTGTTGCATGGTCTTGATCAGGCTGTCCACGGAATTGTAGGCATCCGGCCCGGCACTGGACTGTGTCCCGTAGCGCGCATAGACAGTGCCGTCGGCATTGAGAAACATGGCGGCCCAGTTTAGGTCATAATCGAACTGGAACTGGGTGAGGTCGACTCCTTTCATTTCCACTTGGCGGACGGAAATGAATTCCTTGCGTGCCAGGTTGGCAACACGGTCGCTGCCCTTGGCCACCTCAGCGTCAAACGCGGCACAGGCATGGCAAGGCACGCAGCGGAAGGTGACAAAGAGCGGCTTGCCCGTGCGCTTGGCCTCGGCGAATGCCTTGTGGAGATCATTGTAAATCCAGAGGGATTGCCCCTTGGCATTGGTGTCGTTTAGGCGGTCGCGCAACGGAGGGGCGGCAAGGACCATCGTGGCGGCGAGCAACAGGATGGAAAGGAGTGGCTTGATGGATTAAATCTAGCCCTTTTTGCGTCGTCTTGCAGCAATTTAATTGATCTTTCTTGCGCCGGTAAAATTTTTTGAAAATTATAGTAGCCAACCATGGGCGGTTTGCCTAGATTCGTGCCGACCCAATTCATCGCACAGGTGTTTCATGTCCCGACCCACATGTCGGGACATGGTGTTTAAAGTTTAAACTGAAACTGAAATTNTTCTTCCAACCAAAGGCTTAAAATCATGATCGAACCCATCCTCGGTATATCTTCTGGAATCATCATCGGCGGGATTGTGTTGGGTGCTCTGGCTGTTTTTGGGGCCTTTCTGGCCATGTTTTGTCTGCGCAAGGTGAAGGCGGGTGAGGCGGGTGTGCGGACGGGCCTGGGGGGGTTGCAAGTCACCAAGAGTTACATGTTGCGAATGCCTTTTGTACACCGATGGGACATTATGGATATTCAGGTGAAGAAGCTGGAGGTAGCCCGCAAAGGCAAGGAAGGGTTGATCTGTCAGGACAATATTCGTGCGGACATTGAGGTAGCATTTTATGTGCGGGTTGATCCTGCCGAGGCAAACATTAAGGAAGTGGCCGAGGCCGTAGGCTGTGAAAGGGCCTCGGAAATCGAGCTGCTGCGCAGTTTGTTTGAGGCCAAGTTTTCAGATGCACTGAAAGCGGCGGGCAAACAAATGGATTTTGCCGATCTCTATACCAAGCGGACGGAGTTCCGAAACATGATCATCAATGAGATCGGTAAGGATTTGAACGGATACAAGTTGGAAGACGTGGCGATTGATTATTTGGAGCAAACAGCTCGGGACGACCATGATCCGGAGAACGTCTTGGACGCACAAGGCATTGAGAAGATCAACCGTATCACGGCGCAGATGGAGGAGGACACGAATAAGCGCACTCAGCAGAAGGATGTGGAGATCAAGGACCAAAACGTGCGCGCGGAGATGGAGAAGCGTGAGCTGGACAAGCAAAACGAGGAGGACTTGGCTAAGCAAACCCGTGCTGTGGAAGAGGCAAAGGCTCGCGAGAATGCCGCCGCCCAGGTGGAAGTGCAAAAGAACCGTGAGGTGTCCGAAAAGGCGGAGATTGAAGCCAACCAGAACATCAAGGAACGTGCGGTTGAGGAGGAGCGGGTCGTGATGAGCGCCACCTACGCCAAGGATCAGGATCTGCTCCGGTTGGAACAGGAGAAAATTGAGTCGGGCGAACAGGCCTCAGTGGAACGGCAAAGGCGGGTTGGATTGCTGGAACAGGACAAGGAGGCCAAGATTATTGAGGCTGCCTTTGGCGTGGCCGAGAGCAAGGCGGGTCTGGAGTCCAAGGAAAAGGAAGTGACCACCCAGCACCAGCAGCGACTGGATGTGGAGGCGGATATGGAGGCCGATCGCGCCAAGCGAGTCTTGATGGTCAAGGCCACCGCGCAGGCGGAAGCGGCCATGGTGGAAGAAGTGAAACAGGCTGAAGCCAAGCACCAGGCTCAGAAGGAAATTGCGGACAAGGATTTGTATCTGCAGGTGCAAGCGGCGGAAGCATCACGTCAATCCGCGGAAAAGAAGGCGGACGAAGTATTAACCATATCCGAGGCCGAGGCGAAGGCGAGTGAGAAGCGCAACCACGCCATGCAACAGGAAGCGGAGGGCAACGCTGCCTTGAAGAGCGCGGATGGGCTGGCAGAGGCCAAGGTGATTGCGGCCAAGGCCGAGGCCAAGAAGGTGGATGCTGAAGCCGAGGAGGCTCAGGGATTGGCCGAGGCCACGGTGATTGCCAAGCAGGGCGAGGCTTCTGGCTTGGCCAAGGCTGCCGAGGGCGAAGGCGAGGCGAAGGCGGTCTCCGCCAAGGGAACCGCGGAAGCCTCGGCTCTTGAGGCGCTGCGGCTGGCCGAGGCGGAAGGCACTGAGAAGCAGGGCTTGGCCGAGGCGCTGTCCAAGACCGAGATGGCCAAGGCGATTGAGTTGTTCAACAAGGCCTCGCAGGATCACGAGGAATTCCGCCTGCAACTGGACAAGGACAAGGCGGTGGATCTCGCAGGTATCAATGTACAGAAAGATATCGCGGAGGCGCAGGCGCGCGTGGTGGGGGAGGCACTCAAGAGCGCGAATATCGACATTGTGGGTGGCGAGAACGACTTCTTCGAGAAGGTTGTACGCTCGGTTTCCCACGGTAAATCCGTTGACCGGTTGGTGAACAACAGCCAGACGATCACGGACGTGAAGAACACCTTTTTCAATGGCGACCCGGATTACTTCAAGACGCAATTGCGCGGTTGGATCAAGGATTTGGGTGTTTCCAGTGAGGACGTGAAGAATCTCACCATCTCGGCATTGCTCACCAAGTTAATCAGTCAGGCTGATGACAGTGGCCTGAAGTCGGTGATCCGGCAGGCGCAAAGCGCGGCGAAGGAAGCCGGTCTGTCCGATGTGGTTTCCAGTGTGTTGCTGGACGACAAGGCGGGAAAATAATGTAGCAGCCCGGCTTGAGTTGGCCGGGTGGGTGCTTGAACCATGGCGGAATCTCCGGACAGTGGCACTCCCGCGGAAGGCGCCCCGGCGGCGCTGGAAGGCGGGGCGTATGACCTGATCAAGCAGCGGTTGAGCGATCAGGGCGGCCAGTTGCGGGCCAAGCTCGGGGCGCTGGATGAGCGTCGGGCGCTGGTGTTTGGATCACGCAAGCTGGAGCTGAAGAAGATGGACCGTGTGTCCACTCAGCTGAGTTGTGAGCCGCGGGACATGATCCAGTTGGGGAACAACCGGTTCCTTTTTGGCTTCAATGTTCAGCTTGGGCTGAAGCAGGGTCAGTTGGGGGATGTTTTCGCCATCTATAATTACGACGAGGCTGAGCAATCTTTCACTGAGGCTGACTTGGAGGATTTGCGCGATGAGCAGTTTGAGGAATCCTTTGCCCGACTTTTCCAGATTAACCAGGCGGCTACTTTTCATCGATTTGCCATCATCGGGACACACTTGTACATGGTGTTTCGGACGGGAACCAAGGTGGATGATGTCACAGTATTCAAGTGGCTTTGCAAGGATGGTGCTCTAAGTTATGAGGATGATCGCAGCACGCCAGAATATTTGGCACAGGCATTCCCGAGCCAATACAATTTCCAATGGCACACCCCGGCGCGCAACGCCATTCGTCATGGGGATAATCCGCATGTGTCAATCGAGGAGCGGCTGTTTGTGGAATGCGTGGGAGGGGATCTGACGATCAAGGTCGAGGACAATACCAGTACGGGCGAGGGGATTTATGCTGAGGAAGTGGAGGACCGTAACCAGAAGGTTGATGACGCGGAGATTCAATATGCCATTCAAGGATCACTGATCCTGTTGAAGGTGACGCCCTATCGCGAGAAGGAAAGCCGGTATTTCATTTTCAATGAGAAACTGCAGGCAGTGCACCGGGTGGATTCCATTGGTCAGGCTTGTGTAATGTTGCCGGAGGAGCACGGATTGATGTTCCCGGACGGCTATTATCTGCAAACCGGCGAGTTGAAGCGTTATGAGAGTGAAATGGGTGAGATGGTGCTGGAGCGCACGGTGACGTCGCCCAACGGTGAGGATTACCTGTATGTTTTCTTCAATCGCATGAGTGGCTTGTATGCGCTGATGCCCTATCGGTTGATTGAGCAGGAGGTTTCCGAACGGATTGCGTGTAACGGGTTTTCACTTTTCCCAAACGGCGATATTGTGAGTTTTCGGGCGGAGGAAGAGGCTATCAAGCATCACATGATGCAGCTCCGGCAGTCGCCTTTCTACCAGCCGGGATTTGAGCCGGAGAGCGGGGAGCGGGAATCGTTCCTGTTCCAGGTGGGCAACAAGGCGGTNGTCAAGGCAATGGCGGAATGCAATGANGTGTTGATTCTCATCCGGAAGGAATCGCCGTACGCGGACCTGTACGCCGATATGGCTTCCAAGGCGCAAGCCATTCCGGATAATTATTCATGGCTGAATTCTGAAGAAGCTCAGGGGGTCAGTGAGATTTTAAGGGAGATTGCCGGCACGGCCGAAAAGGCGGTGGCGGAATTTGACAAGGTAAGGCGGCTGCGGCTGGAGGCAAGAGAGCGCTCAGGCGATATTGCCGCGCGCGCAAAGACGCTCTTCGGTCAAGTGGGCCGCGCGGATTTCCGGTCGGTGGACGACTTTGTGGCCAACCTCGGNGGGCTGCGGCGGATGCGTGGCGAGATCATCACGCTGCGCGATGAGGTACGCTTCATCGACAAGGCGGCGATGGAGGCGCTGGAAACTCAGGTGAAGGAGCAGGTGGACGAGCTTTCGCAGAAATGTGTGGAATTTCTGCTGCAGCCGGAATCGTTGAATCCATACCGCGAACGCGCGGAGGAACAACGCGGGCGTGTGGATGGCGTGACCACGGTGGTGCAGGGCAAGGAGCTGGAAGAGGAAATCACCACGGCCGGTTCAGATCTGGAGATGTTGATCGATATCGTGCGCAGTTTGCAGATCGACGACACCACGGAGCAGACGCGCATTGTGGAGGCGATCACGGCGATTTATCAGGTGGTCAACCAAGTAAAGGAGGCGCTCAAGAATAAGATGCGCACCCTGATGACCGCCGAGGGCGCGGCACAGTTCAATGCGCAGATTTTGCTGTTGAGCCAAACGGCGACGAATTATCTGGATATGTCCAACTCGCCGGAGAAATGCGACGAGTACTTCAACAATATTCTCAATCAGCTGGAGGATCTGGGCGGCGACTTTGCGGATTTCCCGGAATACATCGAGCAGTTGGACGAGAAACGCGGCGAGCTGGAGACGGCCTTCGAGCAGAAACGACTGCAACTGGAAGAGGCGCGCAACCGCAAGGCCACGGCGCTGGCGTCCTCTGCCGAGCGCATGCTTAAGAGCATTGAGCACAAGCTGGGCACGTTCGAGGATGTTAATGACATCAATGGCTACATGGCCGGGGACCGGATGATTGATTCGATCCGTGAGCGGGTGGAGGAACTGCAGGCGCTCGACAAGGTCGGCGAGGCGGAAGGCATCCTGAGCCAACTCAAGAGCGTGCACGAGGAGGCGGTACGGCAGATTAAGGACAAACAGGAACTTTACGTCGATGGCCAGAACGTGATCCAATTCGGCAAACACAAGTTCGCCGTTAATGCCCAGCCGCTGGACCTGACTATGGTGCGCCGCGGCGAGGATCAAAGCCTTCACCTTACCGGTACTCAATACTTTGACGAGGTGGCCGATGAAGCGTTCTTGGCCACGCGTGAGGTGTGGAACCAGACGGTTGTGTCCGAGGACAATGAGGTTTACCGCGCCGAGTATCTCGCGTTCCTGCTGTGGCAGAAGCTGGAACAGGAGGGCATCGATCGCATGACTGCGGTGGCAGCCATGAGTGACGAGGACCGTTTACAGGTGGTTCAAGATTTCATGGGCGATCGGTACTCAGAGGCGTACACGAAGGGAATTCATGATCAGGATGCCGAGAAGATTCTGGCCGCACTGCTCAGTACACAATCGGCGCTGCAATTGGCACGTTATTACCCTCGCGCGCGCGCCTGTGCCGCTGTCTTCTGGCACAAGTTTTGCGAGGCTGACATACAAAAGCTGATGTTGGCCCGGCTGGAAGGGTTTGCCGCGCGCAATGAGGCGTTTCCCGGTGATCCCACGCAGGCCGATTATGTGGCTGAGTTACGCGCGATGGTGGCGGCATTTATTGAAGAGACGGGTTTATTCCCAACGGCTGATGCCGATCCCGCGGGTGAGTACCTGTTCTACGAGCACACCAATGGTCGGGACTGGGTGGTGAGCCAGGAGGCGGACAGCCTGCTCACGGAATTTGAACATCACCTCATCAAGTCCGGTAATGAGTCGGAATTTGTCAAGGCGCAGAAACCGTTGCAAAAAGATCCACACAGTCATTACCAGCTTGTTCGCGACTGGGTGCGTGGCTTTCTGTTGGATCGCAATGGGGCCAACAAATACCTAGAAGAAGTTTCCGCGCTCATCTTCTGTGGGCACCACCACAGACAGGCGGTGGTCAAGGCCGCCACTGGACAGGTGCTCAAAGGCATCCAGGGTGCGCACGATGCGGTGCAGGAGGGTGGGCAGTACGAATTTGATTATTTGTCTTTCCAGGAAAAACTGGGGCGGTTTGTGCGTGAATCCGTACCGCGCTTTGAGGCGTATCAGGAGCTGAAGCAGAAGATTATTGAGGAGGAGAAGGAGGCTTTGCGCCTGCATGAGTTTGAGCCGCGCGTGTTGTCCTCCTTTGTACGGAACCAGTTGGTGGATGAAGTGTACTTGCCGATCGTTGGCGATAACCTCGCCAAGCAAATCGGTGCTGCGGGCGATGCCAAGCGCACAGATCTCATGGGTCTACTGCTGCTCATCTCGCCTCCCGGGTATGGTAAAACCACCTTGATGGAATATCTCGCCAACCGCATGGGCCTGATTTTCATGAAGATCAACGGCCCGGCGCTCGGCCACGAGGTGACCTCGCTCGATCCCGAGGAGGCACCCAATGCCGGTGCGCGTGAGGAAGTGAAGAAGCTCAATCTTGCGCTGGAGATGGGCGACAACGTGATGATCTACGTGGACGACATCCAGCACTGTCACCCCGAGTTTCTGCAGAAGTTTATTTCGCTTTGTGACGCCCAGCGGAAGATTGAGGGCGTGTGGCGCGGCCAGCCGAAGACCTACGACATGCGCGGCCGGCGCGTAGTGGTGGTGATGGCCGGTAACCCCTACACCGAGAGCGGTGAGAAATTTCGCATTCCGGACATGCTTGCCAACCGTGCCGACACTTACAATCTTGGTGACGACATGAAGGGCAGAGAGGTCGCCTTCTCCGGTAGTTACATCGAGAACGCCATCACCTCCAATCCCGTGCTGCAACCACTGGCCAAGGCCGCGCAGAAGGATATTCAAGCCTTTATTCGCATGGCCGAGACCGACCAGCGCGAAGGCATCGAGTTGCAGGGCAATTTCTCCGCCAACGAACAGGAGGAATTGATCAATGTGATCAAGAAATTGATCACGCTGCGCGATGTGGTTCTCAAGGTGAACCAGCTCTATATTGAGAGCGCCGGTCAGGCCGATGAATTCCGCACCGAACCCGCTTTCAAAATGCAGGGTTCCTACCGGAACATGAACCGCCTTGCGGAAAAGGTCCTGCCGATGATGAACGAGCAGGAGCTGATGGATCTCGTGCTCGACCACTACAAGGGCGAGAGTCAGACCCTGACTACAGGTGCCGAGGCGAATTTTCTGAAGTTTAAGCAGCTCATCGGCGTGATGACTGACGAGGAAGCTGAGCGCTGGGAGGAAATCAAACGCACCTTCGGCCGCAACCAATACCTCCAGGGCGGCGACCAAAACGATCCCGTCAGTCGCGTCGTCAGCCAGCTTTCACTGTTCAGTGGTGGCCTGGAAAATATTCAGGACACTTTAAAAGAGGAGTTTTCCAAGGCTCGTTCAACCAACGTGGAATTAGGCGGGATGAGTGAGAGTATTGACTCACTTCGCGAAACGGTGTCTGAACACCTGAAGCAACAGTCCGAGGCGTCCAGGGAGAATCCTGAGCTGAGCGGGGTGAACGAGAATTTGACGGCCCTGCGGGCGTCGCTTGAAAACTATCTGACAAGGGAATCGCAGGGAACTGCGCAATCCGAGGCGGGTGAAACCCCGGCTAAGCCGGTAGCTCCACAGTTCTCCGCCATTAATGAGAATCTGGGTGCCCTCCGTTCGGCGGTGGAGGCGTATTTGTCACGAAGTGAAGAGTCGACGCAATCCGTGGCCGGCAGCGAAACCGCCCAGTACCTCCAAACCTTGGCGGCCCACATGAACGAGGGGCTGGCAGCAATTCGCACGGACATGGCGGAGGCCATGAAACAAATGCAGTCCAGCCAGATTTCGCAGCAGGTGTCAGCCATGCAGGATAGTATCGTGGGACTTCGAGACGTGCTGGCGCAGAACCGGGAACGCCTCAAGCAGGTTCAAGGCAGGCTGAAGGAGGCGGAGCCCGAGGTGGTGATGGAGTTTAGCGAGGAAATGATCGACAATAATGAGGCACTCCTTCGCGCCATCTCTCAACAGATTGAGCAACTCCGGGAAGAAGGAGAAGGGGATTCACCGGGCAAGCCCGAATCTTCACAATAGAATCTGATGGGATTATTTAATCTCAGGGAACTGTATCCAACGGTCCAATCCCTTGCCGTCTTCCTTGACTTCCTCCTGAACCACGACCGGCTTTGACGCGGGCAATTCCGTGGCAGACGGTGTTGGCTGGGCCGGCTGGGCTTTGGGTGCCGACAGTGTAGCCGGTTCCGGTTGTTTCGGTAATGGTGCGGGCTCTTCTTCTGTATCGTCCTTTATATCGAAGCTGCTGGTGAAGGATGATTTGGTGAAACTTGAGGATGAAATAAAGGGTGACCGGGTCTCTTGGGCGGGCTCCGGGGCAGGAGTTTTTGTGTCGGCCGCGGGAGCCTCTTCCTCGGGCTTGGCCCAGTTGATGTGGATGGCTGGGACCACGCCTACCTCGATTTCGAAATTGCAAAGCTCCAGCGAGGAGAGGTTAACCTTGTCTTCCATCTGTTCCGCCTTGCGGATGGCTTTTAGTAGAGCGCTGACCACCTTGCGATCTTCATGCTTTTCAATCAGTTTCCTGAAGGCGCGGTCACTAATGTCTTCCACGCGACGAATACTGGGCACGACCTTGGGGTTGAACCCCATCTCGATGCGTAGTCCGATCAACTCATATCCTGCCTCCTCAAAAACAGACGTCGACTCCTGGATCTCCGTCAGGGTATCCATGATCTTCTCCTCGTTGTCTGCCTTTAGGTCCGACACCGTGCCTTCCACCTCCTCCCGCAGTTCGCGCAGGGTGGTCGAGCCCTCCTCAACCGCCTTGCGGATTTTCTCCGCTTTTGCCTTAAGATTCTTGATGAAACTGATCGCCATGATATTTCCCGGGTTTGATGTTTGATATAGACGGTTTCGGCCGACGGCGCTGGGTGCCGCAATCCTAGGCTTTGCCTCGAGAAAGAAAAGTCAAATTTGCATATTGGCAGTGGGCTTCAAGCTGCCTACAATCGAATCACCCGACGCACGCAGATTCTTGTGGCCATGAAAGATCACGAAGTAAAAGATTATCTCCGAAAGACTTTTGATGACGGCAGGCTTGTCCGGAAGGAGCGGGATGCCCTGCAGGAATTGCTGGGCAAACGTGGAGTCAACGACCAGAAGCGGGCGTTGTATCGCAGCATGGCTTTTGACATCGCCCGGGAGGTGAGTACGGCCGGCGATGCTGAGCAAAGACGCATGGTCATGGATTGGCTGGAGGCCGTCATCAAGGCCTTTTACCCTGCTGAGCCCATTGGTGTGGACGCCAACCGTGTCGAGGCAGAGGTATGGTTCAGCCCGGATGATGATTGCGTGGGCCGAATAATTGATCTTCTTGCCCAAGCCAGGCAAACCGTCGACATCTGTGTCTTTACCATAACCGACAACCGCATTGCCGAAGCCATCGCGCGTGCCCACCAGCGCGGCGTTCGGGTTCGCGTGATTTCCGATGATGACAAGGCCTTTGACAAGGGATCAGACGTGGGCCGGCTGCGCGGCCAGGGCATTGATTGCCGCGTGGATAACACCGAGCACCACATGCATCACAAGTTCGCGATTTTTGACCATCGGCTTTTGTTGACTGGCAGTTATAATTGGACTCGATCCGCCGCATTGAACAATGAGGAGAACTTTGTTATTAGTGGCGATCCGAGGTTGTTGAAAAATTTCGCCCGAATGTTTGACAAGCTTTGGGCTGATTTCGGTCGGACCTCATGACCCAGCGCGCTCCAAGCGCATGAAAAGCACGGAGCCATCCCCGCCCAAACGCAAGATTCGCCTTCGGTTCAAGGCGAAGGACTTGGAGCGCATTGATATTGATGCGCTTCGCCGACAGCTTGGAGTAGCAAAGGAAAAGGAGCGCGGACCGAAGCCCTCAATCGAGACTGAGCCGGAGCCGGTTGTGGAACACACGTCTCCGCCAACTATCCATGAGCCATCCATTTCTGGGCAAGCGCAGCCGGGAATTCAGCAGAAGATCTCTTGGCGGTATGTTGCATTTGGTGCGGCTTGTTTAGGCGTCCTTGGGTTGATTGCATGGGGAATGGTCGGAGTTGTCAGCGGTCTGCTTGATAGTGGTTTAAGGGAGGAAGCCAAACCGAAGGTTCAAGGCAACGGGGAAAAAGCTCCACCCGCGCCTTTATGGCCTAGGATTCCTGAGACAAAACCAAATTCACAAGTTCAAGTGATGGCGCAGAAAGGGAATCCGGATGCGGCGTTTGATTGGGGGGTTCATTTGGCCGGAAAGCTGGATGGCAACCCTGAGCTTGCCCCGGAAGTGTTTAATCATTTTCGGATTGCCGCCGAGGAAGGTCATGGCCCCGCTATGATGAACCTCGCATGGTGTTATGAGAACGGCGTTGGAACGCCAGCTGAAATCACTGAGGGCCTCGGCACTGAGTTACGGGCAGAGGCTGATTTGCCGATTAGTCCCAAGGGTGAAAATTCTCGAATGGGCTGGGCAATTTTGGCGGGCATGGTGGGTTGGTTCGTTCTTTGGGCTGTATCCTCTATGGGCTGGAGCAAACGGATGGCAGGCCTTTCTGAAGAAGAACGGGGGTTTGTCGGCAAAGCGGCGCATGTTCATCTCGGCGGGTACGGGGAGGTTAGTTTGAAATCCATAGGCGGATTAGTCCTTTGCCCGCTTGTGCTTGGGTTTGCATGGATGATTTATCAGTCGGGCATCTGGGCAGGCGATGTTTTATACGCGTCAATTGCGTTTGGCCTGCCGGCTTCAGTGTTGTTGCTTTACATTGTATCTCGGTTTCGCTGGGAACCGTTTGCGGCCTTCAATTATCACGCCGGCACCCGGATGCCGGATGGCTTCTGCGAAGAGACAGAATTCCACATGCTGATCCGAAAACTTCCCCTGCTGGTCATGTTGACGCTTTTGTTTTGGGATCTGGTCGAGCTTGGTTGGGCATTCTGTCTGGCTGTTGGACTGGTTTGGTGGATTCTTGGGAAAGGAGTTGATCCATTGCCACAGATTGACCTAAAGCCGCCCCGGAATGGGTTGGAAGAATCAAAAAAATATTGGTGGCCCATCCAAAACCTCCCCCGGTTTATTTTCATTGCGGCAGCTTATTATCTGTTTGGTTGGTTTGGGTTTTTGGCGGGATTTTCAATCTGTGCGATTGATATGTTGCCCTTGACAGGTTCCAAGCCACCGCCACGATTGCCTGAGACTTCAGCGCAATTCATAGAGCGAAGGGTTATTCATAATGTGTCAGCGATGAGGGTTTGGTGGGGCGTTTGGGTAACACTTTTATTGGTATTGTCGTTAACGAGCGAGTATGCGGTGAGTATGGTAAGGGAGATTGGAATTATTTCGTTCATTATCGCAATCATCTTTCTGTCATGGATGTGGCCCAAGGGATCCAAGATCCAGCCGGAAGCTATTCGATATATGCCGAGATGGATCGCGGTTGCTTGGGCACAAGTCGTCATAGGGTATGCCTGCTGGGCATTCACTGGATTGGTGTGGGTTCAATTCACTTTCGTCGTCTTGGGATTGCTGGGGTTGTCCTTTTGCCGGATGATACTTCTCAATGGAGAAAAAACATCCCTAGGTCGCCAATTGACATGGGGTTTTCGTGATGAGTGTTGGCTTATGAGTTGGTGGCGAATTAAATCCCCGCATTTGCTTTTCACGGCGGCAGTTGTGGGGGCGTTGCTGGTTTTATGGGAGAATGGCCTTGTATTTTACGGCCTCAAGCAATGGGGAATTGGCACGGTGGTATTGGGAGGGATGTTTATTTTGGCGGTTGGGAAGGGCGGGGAAGAAAGCGGAGATAACAGAAATTTATCCCGCCTTGCGAAACCGGACTTAAGGTTGAGCAGTGTGTTGGCCGAGAATGGCATTCTGATCCTGGCGGGAGGGATGTTGATTGCCTTGCTCGTTCCGGAAAATTCAAGGTTTGGATGGTTTGAATATTTTTGGGCAGCGACCTTGTTTATGGGCATGCCAATCATGTTCTTGGTTGCCTTGGCTTGGGTGAAGCTTCGGAGGCTATCCTTGTTCGGAAAGCAGTTCAGAGAGCGTGAACCGATATTTGTTCATGAAACAAGAGGTTTGCAGGTGAGATGGGGTAGACTTTGTGCTGTAGCTGTTCTAGCGGGAATCTTGGCGGCTTCGACGATTACCGGCTTAACCGGCGGCATGCACAAGGGCTTTCGAGTAATCGTTGATGGCTGGGGTTATCAAGTAATCGATGGGGGATTTTACCTCCCGGATAAATAGCGGAACGACTATCGGCCGATACACCAGAGATGGGTGTGAGTGCGCAGGAAGAATTGGCCGTCGGAGACAGCGAGGGATGCGTTGGTCAAGGCACCGTCCAGTGGGTTGATCCCCAGGATTTTGAACTTGGGTGATGCGGCCAGAACCAGCGTTTCCGCGGATTGGTTGGGGATATAGATTCGATCGCCTGAGAGAACCATGGAGGACCAGGATTCCTGCTTGGCTGCCTTGCCGCGGGCGCGTTCGCTGAATAGCACCTTGCCGGTTTTAAGTTCAATGCAATCGAGAATGCCGGCGGTGTTTAAAACATAAGCGTGCCCATCATGAATCACCCCGCTGCCCAGTCGGTTGGGGGTGCGCACGGTTTGCCAAAGACGCCGGTTGGTGGTGACATCGCCCGTGCCTCCGATGTTTACCGCCACGCTGGTGCCAAAGTAGCCCCCCATGGCCACCACCGTGTTTTCGCCAAAAATAGGGGAGCAATAGATCAACGGGTTGAGTCCTTCACAGTGCCAGAGCACTCGGCCAGTAGCCGGATCATGGGCGCGAATGCGGCCGGGGGGCGTCATTACAATTGCTTCCCCCTTGCCATGGGGGACGATCAATGGGGTGGCATAACTGCAGATCCAGTTGCTGGTGTCGCGGCTGCCGCGAAATCCATCGGTGCGGCCTTTTGTCTGGACAGGCGGGTCGGCGCTGGTCCAGAGGGTTTTGCCGGTGCGTTTGTCCAGCGCCATCAGGTGAGCCTTGGGAGCAGGACCTCGGTAGATATAGACGCGGTTTTCATGAATGACGGGTGAAACGGCGCTGCCCCAGTCGAAGGAGATGGGGTTTAGGTCTGTCCGGCTCCATAACGGCTTGCCTTCCAGATCGTAACAGAAGACGCCCGCTGAGCCGAACATGGCAATGACGCGTTCCCCATCCGTGGCGGGCGATTCTGAGCAATAGGGGTTTGTTCGGTGCGTTCTTTCTTTGGTTTCATGTTTGACCGCGCGTTGCCAAAGCAACGTGCCGTTTCGGCGATCCAGACACATGAGGGTGCGCTGATTTTCCTTTTCCAGTGGTTGGGTCAAAAAAATCCTGTCACCCCAGATTATGGGGGTGGAGTTGCCTCTTTGGGGGAGTTCGATTTTCCAGGTAATGTTCTCGGTGGCGCTCCACTTCAAGGGAAGATTGCGTTCCGTGGTTTCTCCGGTGCCCGAGGGGCCGCGCCACATGGGCCAGTTGGCGGCGGTCAGGNAAGAGGCGGCAAGCCACAGGAAAAGAACGTAGAGAATTTTCATGCGCAGAGAATAACCAGCGGAACGATGGGTGCAAGCGTGGGTTGATGGTTGCCATATCGATCGCTGGCCGATTAACTGGCTGCAGCATGACCGACTTGGTTCTGGCAACCCGCAACCGGCATAAGGTTGAAGAATTGTACTCGATGTTGGGGGACGAATTTCGATTCAAGACGCTGGCTGATTTTTCCGGGCTGCCGGAGGTGCCAGAGCACGCGGAAAGTTTCGCAGGCAACGCTACGCTAAAGGCCTTGACGATGGCGCAGTTAATTGGCGCTGAGGCAGGGCATAGCAACAGGTTTGTAATCGCGGATGATTCCGGCTTGGAGGTGGATGCCCTTGGCGGTGCGCCCGGTGTCCATTCGGCTCGTTACGCTTCCTCTGGCTCGGTAAATGCGAGTGATGAGGATAACAATGCCAAGCTTCTGAAGGAACTGGAGAATGTTCCTCCTGGAAATCGTGGAGCGAGGTTCGTTTGTGTCATTGCCTCGGCGGAAATTGTTGGGCGTGATAAAACCCCTGAAGTCCATTTGAGCGAGGGGAGGTGCGAAGGGTCCATTGCAGTGGCCTCAAGTGGCGCGGAGGGATTTGGGTACGATCCCTTGTTTATCCCCTCTGGGCATGATCAGACATTCGCCGAGATGGGGGCAGCGGAAAAGAACGCAATCAGTCACCGTGCGAACGCACTGAAGGGTCTGTTTGAGTGGTTGCGGCAGGTTACCTGATGTTGATGCCCTTGAGGGCATTTTCCAAACTTCCCAAGCCGTCGCCACTGGATTCTGGGTTTAGCAGTTTCTTGAGNTATGCAATTCCATCGGGGATTCTCTGAACCGTGCCCGGCAGCGTGGCACCGCAGGCGTTGGGGTGGCCTCCGCCTTGCAGCTGCTTGGCAACCGGAAGTGCCTCACCGTTTCTGCTGCGAAGGCTGATGTTCACCGTGCGGAACCGCGTGCTCATGGTAGCCAGGATAGGGTAGGGGACGGCGTTGTCGTCCAGCAGTTCGTGGACGATGGTGTTGCTATCGCCCACGGGCACATCCACCAAGCCTACGTTGTCGGAAATGCGCTCCACGTTTGCTTTGGCATGAGCAAAACCAAGTGGATTCTCCACTTCGCGGCGAGTGGCAACTACCTTCAGAAGCGGATGATCCACCAGGGATTCCAAGTCGTTTCCCACCAGTGTGTGGAGGTTCCAGAAAAAATATTGTTTAACAAGGCTTCCGTAATCAATCGCGGTCACGAATTCAGGGTCACCGGTCAGGAACAGGTCGCCGACATTTGTGAGATGGACCAGTCGGTCGAGCGCTTCATTGCCAAGGTTATGTTCCTTGCAGAGTTCATAGCAAAGTAGCGAGGCTGACTTGGTGGTGTCATGAACCAGTCGGCAGTGCTGGGGTGTCACATCAGTCGCGTGATGGTCCACGATCAACCAATTTTCGCGGTCCATGCGCGCGGCAAAATTCAAGTCACAGACCCAGGCGCATTGTTCCCGTAACGGGCGCCTTTCCCAATTGTTGTAATTCCACGCCTGCAGCGGCACCTCCCTGTCAAACAGCGCCTTCGCCAAGCGCTGCAGAAGGTGTCCTGAGACAAATCCGTCTAGGTCGCTCTCATGCGTGATCACTACCTCCGGTTGGGGCAAGTTATTCATGGGCGGAAACTAGCCGGACAACGACTCGTCGCCAAGCGTTTCCCGCTTTTTCCTTTTCGTGTTAAGGACGATCACGCACCATCCCCAGCTCATGAGCCTGTTTGACCTGACTGATGAAGTGGCTGTGGTGATCGGTGCCACCGGCGCCCTCGGCGGCGCCTGTGCGGTGGCGATGGCCGAGGCCGGTGCCAAAATGGCCGTGGTGGGCCGCAGCGCCGAACGCGGCGAGGCGCGCGTAAGCGAAATCACCGAGGCCGGCGGTACAGCGCAATTTTTCAGCTGCGACGCGATGGGTCCGGACAGCCTCAAGGCCTGCCACGAGGCGGTTACCGAGGCTCTCGGCGCACCGACGGTTTTGTTGAATGCCGCCGGCGGCAATCATCCCGATGCCACCGTCACGCCCGAGATGCCGTTTGAAAACATCCCCCTGCCCGCATGGGCAAAGGTGTTTGACCTCAATCTCGTAGGCGGACTGCTCTTGCCCTGCCAGGAATTCGGCCCGGCCATGTGCGAGCGCGGCAAGGGCAGCATCATCAACATTGCCAGCCTCACCTCGCACCTGCCGCTCTCCAAGGTGATTGCCTATTCCGCCTCCAAGGCCGCCGTACTGAGTGCCACCCGTTTCCTCGCGCGCGAATGGGCCATGAAAGGCGTGCGCGTAAACAGTATCACGCCCGGCTTTTTTCCGGCCGAACAAAACAAGAAACTGCTCTTCAACGAGGACGGCACGCCGAGCGATCGGGCCAAGGCAATCTTTGGTCACACGCCAATGGACCGTTTTGGTGACCCCAAGGAACTTGCCGGCGCCGCGGTGTATCTCGCCAGTGAAAAGGCCGCCAGCTTCGTGACCGGCTCGGACATTGTGGTGGACGGCGGGTTTTTAGCGCAGACGATTTAATGTGCTGCCGGCATCTTGCCGGCAGGCCAATCGCGCACAATAATCAATTCATGAAAACCCAGAAATCCAAATTGAATCCCAAGCCTCCCCTCCGCGCACTTTTGTAAGCAGGCATTGCCTGCCTGCCGGCAAGATGCCGGCAGCACTTTAGCGATGAACACAATCTCCCAAACCGCACCCGCTGGCACGCCACTGACCGGCGACCAAGTCAACAGCTTCGTGGCCGAGGCGTTGCCGACGGCGGATTATTCCAGCAAAAAGGTTCTGCTCATTGTTCCGGACCACACGCGCACGGCGCCCGTGGGCCAGCTGTTCAAAGCCATCCATGCGCAGATCGCCGGCAGCACGGCCAAGCTGGATGTGATGATCGCCCTCGGCACGCACCACGCCATGAGCGAGGAGGCAATTTGCGAGCGGCTGGAGATCACGCTCGACGAACGCCGCAGGCAGTATGCCGATGTCGCCTTTCATAACCATGAATGGGACAACCCCGATATGCTGCGCAACATCGGCACCATTCCTGCCTCGACGATTGGCGAATTGTCCGGTGGCCGGTTTGAGATGGATGTGCCGGTGGAAATCAATCACACGATCTACGACTACGATCAGGCGATGATCCTTGGGCCGGTGTTCCCGCATGAGGTGGTCGGTTTTTCCGGCGGCAACAAATACCTTTTCCCCGGCATCAGCGGCCCCGAGGTGCTGAACTTTTTCCATTGGCTCGGCGCGGTGGTCACCAACCCGATGATCATCGGCAGCAAATGGACCCCCGTGCGCAAGGTCGTCGATCACGCCGCCGCGATGGTGGATATTGAGAAAACCTGCTTCAGCATGGTGGTGCGTCCGGATAAAACCCTCGCCGGACTGTTCTTCGGCACGCCGGAAGGCGCCTGGGATGCCGCCAGCGATTTGTCGGCGACCGAACACATCACGTACAAGGAGCGGCCCTTCAACAAAATCGTTTCGTGCGCACCGAAGATGTACGATGACCTTTGGGTTGGCGGCAAATGCATGTACAAGCTCGAGCCCGTGCTGGCCGATGGCGGTGAGCTAATCATTTATGCGCCGCACATCACCGAGGTTAGTTTTTCGCACGGCGATATCATCAAGCAGATCGGCTACCACTGCTCGGCTTATCTGCTCCATCACTGGGATCGCTTTAAGGATTTCCCCTGGGGATTGCTCGCACACAGCGGCCACGTGAAGGGCATCGGCACGGTGGACGCCAACGGCAACGAGCAACCGCGCGCCACCGTCACCCTCGCCACCGGCATCCCGGAGGAGGTTTGCCGGCAAATCAATCTCGGCTACGTCGATTATCGCACGATCGACATTGAAGACTACGCTGATCGCGAGGACGAAGGCGTGTATCTTGAGCGCAAAGCCGGCGAGCGGCTCTATCACCTGCGCCAACGCCCCGACTGGGCCGGCGGCACGGACGATTGACAGTCGGCGGACTGCTCGGCATCGTTGGCGCATGCCTTCGGTTTCCGCCGATCAAATTGCGTCCTTTGAGGAGGACGGATATCTCATCATCCCCGGCCTGTTTGATGCCGAGGAAGCCGGCATCCTTCGCGCCGCCGCGCAAGCCGATGAATCCTTCAAGGACCACGCCTACGATCTCGAGGACGGCGAAGGCGGCAAGGCGCAGCTCGTGCTTTGGAATTCCGCCGGCGAAGATCTCTGGGGCGCTATCGCCCGCTGCGAACGCGTTGTCGACGCCATGGAAGCGCTGCTCAGCGACGAGGTGTATCATTACCACAGCAAGATGAGCATCAAGCAACCGCGTACCGGCGGCGCGTGGAGTTGGCATCAGGATTACGGTTACTGGTATCAAAACGGCTGCCTCTGGCCCGACATGGGCTCCGCCTTCATTGCCGTCGATCCCAACACCCGCGCCAACGGTTGCCTGCAGGTTTTGAAAGGCTCCCACAAAATGGGCCGTATCGAACATGGCCGTTACGGCGACCAAACCGGCGCTGACCCCGAGCGCACAGAAGAAGCCGTGAAGATAATGGAGCTCGTGTACGTGGAGCTCGAGCCCGGTGACACGCTCTTCTTCCACAGCAACCTCCTCCATCGCTCTGACCAAAACACCTCGCCCGATCCGCGCTGGTCGCTCATCTGCTGCTACAACACCAAACACAATGATCCCTACAAGGATTCCCATCACCCAAGCTACGCCCCGCTCGAAAAACTGCCCGACTCCGCCATCAAGGAAATGGGCGCCAAGCTGTTCGAGAGCAAAACCGATTTCTGGGATCCCGCCGCAGACGCCACGACCGGCGCTGGTGAAAAAGCCTCCACATGAACCTCAAAATTCATTCCGAACTCCCCGAGCGCAAAGACTGGCGCATTGGCTGCGTCGGCAGCGGTTTTATCATGAGCGACTGCCACCTCGTGGCCTACGGCAAGGCCGGCTTCAATCCTGTCGCCATTGCCAGTCGCACGCAGGCCAACGCCGCCACCTGCGCGGAGGCGCACAATATTGGCACCGTGCACAGCACCATCGATCGGTTGCTTGATGATGAATCCATCGAGGTACTTGATCTCGCCGTGCCGCCGGATAACCAAC
>PBLV01000019.1 GCA_002721895.1 Verrucomicrobiales bacterium | reverse complement strand
CACCCGCGCCCTCCAGCTCATGCGCGACTGGATCAGCGCCATGCCCGCCAGCGGCCTCGAGCCCGTCGCCTCCGCGCAGGCCGATACGTTAAAAGCCTTTCAAACCGGCAAGATCAGCGCCCTCAATACGCTCCTGGCCAAGCCGGAGAATGCCGCATTGCTCGCCGATGCACTGGAAGGGGAGGACCCCGAACAACTCAACATTCGCGCCGCTCGCACAGAGGCCGCCCAGATTCGTGATCCGAACATCAGCGATCTTTTCCTTCGTTATCAAACACATCTTATGATGTCTGATAAGATTGGGTTCACGCCCAATCCCTCGAAGATTTTGGTGGTGCAAGGTGATGCAGGGCGCGGTCGGCAACTGTTTTGGCGTGCGGATCTTTTGTGTCTCAACTGTCATCGGGCTGAGGGGAAAGGTCGCGACTTTGGGCCGGATCTAACGGGCCTTGGCCGGCGGCACAATCGCGGGCAAATCTTGGACCAGATTTTGCGCCCCTCGAAACACATTCATCCGGAGTACGTATTGCAACTTGTGGAATTGAAAAAGGGGGAGCCCGTCTCCGGCTTCGTTCGTCACCGGGATAAGGAGGGAATTTTCTTGCGCGATGCCGCCTTGAAGGAACATCAAATTCCTTTCACCAATATCAAGAGCATTCGGCCCAGTAAATTGTCCGCCATGCCGGTGGGCATTATTCAAAACCTGACGGCACAGGAAGCGGCGGATTTGGTGGAATATCTGCGATCGTTGCGGTGACCGGTTAGAGCTTTTTAACCCATTGCCAGAGGGGCATCAGGTCGTCGTCGCTCAGGGCTGTGGCGCGGGTTTTGTTGCCGTCGATGACCATGGCGCGGGAGAGGTTTGCCTTGGCGTCGGGAAGGTTTTCCATTTGGCAAAGGTAACAGGCAATGTTGTAGGGGATGATCCATTCCTGGGGAAACTCATCCTTGACGGACGACAACACTTCCAGTGCCTGATCCAAGCCGCCTTCCTCAACACGGCGGGTGGCGTAGGCCAAATGGAGCCAGAAGCCCGGCTCTTGGGGAAAATCGGTGGTCAAGGTCTGCGCCATGTCAATCGCCTTGCCCCACTCCTGACCGGTGATCCAGGCATCCAGCCACGCTGACTGCACGAGTGGGTGCACCTGCAGTTCGGGTCGGATTTTCTCCAGCTCCGCGTAGGCTTCCCGGGCATTCCGAAGGACGGTCCATCCTTGGGCTGATTCCCAATGATGGACATCCGGCGTGGGCAAGGGCTCGACAGGGTCCACGCGCGGATTATTTCCGTTTTCAATCCAATGCCAACTCCATAAAGTGCGCCGGTGATCGCGCCCATGCTGGCTCAAACGGAGGATGACACCATTTTCCTGATCGCCCTTGGGGTTGTGCTGTTGTTTGCCGTGTATCAACTTATCTTCAGCCCCGACGGGGTTCGCGTGGCTAAAGACGAGCAGCCACAAGCCGGGGAGACTGATTTTGAACGTCGCCTACTCCAAAAGCTGGACCATACCAACGACCTGCTCGTCTCTACCCGCAACAGCCTGTTGATCCTCATCATCCTGATCGTCATCCTCGCCAGCCTGTATCTCATTTTCCGTTGAACCAACAACCCATGCCTGTTGCCGCCACCCAGATTGCCCAGCAATTGGTGCGTCTTCCCAGCGTCAACCCCGCCTACGATGCCGACAGCCCCGGAGAGGCACCCGTGGTTGACTGGCTCGAAAACTGGGGACGCAAACACGACCTCGAGCCCATCCGCCAACCCTGCCTCGAGAACCGGGACAACATCAGCTTCACCATCCGCAACGGCGGCGGACCGCACCTGCTTTTCAACGGACACACCGACACCGTCAGCATCGCCGGCATGACCATCGACCCCACCGGCGGCGAAATCCGCGAGGACCGACTCTGGGGCCGCGGCGCCACGGACATGAAGGGGCCCCTTGCCGCGATGCTCGCCACGCTGTTGCGCCTGCGAGGGCAGGATGATTGGTCGGGCGCTTTAACCGTCGGCTGCGTTGTCGATGAAGAATACAAATATCGAGGAATTATGTTATTGATCGACGCCAACGACCCGTGGGACTTCGCCGTGGTCGGCGAACCCACCGCTCTAAAGGTCGTGCGCGGCTGCAAGGGCAGCTGCCGGTTCACCATCCACACCGAGGGCCGGGCCGCTCACAGCAGCGAGCCGCGCAACGGCGCCAACGCCATCGTGGGCATGGCCAAGGCGATTCCGGCGATGGCGGAGTTTTTTGACACGCGGCTGGGCGAATACACCGCCGAGGGCTTTGAGCCGAGCACCGGAAGCATCGGGCTGATTGACGGCGGCAGCGGCATCAACATCGTGCCCGAACGCTGCACCATCTCCATCGACATCCGCACCGTGCCGGGGCANGACTGGCACGCCACGCTGTCGGAACTGGAGGAATTTACCCGCGCCCGCTGCGGCGACCTCGGCGATGTGCGGCTGGTGTTTGATGAGCCGACGCATTTTAGTCCGAGCTTCGAGACGGCGCCTGACCATCCACTCGTGCAGGCTGCGTGCGCGGTGGTGGGCGATGACGAAACGCAGGTGGTGCCCTTCGGCTGCGACGGCAGCAAGATTGCCGCGCGCGACATCCCCACCATTGTACTCGGGCCCGGTGACATCGCGCAGGCGCACACGAAAGATGAATTTATTTCGCTCGCCGACCTTGAGGCGGGCGAAGCTGCTTATCTCAACCTCGCCAAGAAATTGTTGCCCAAAAATGCTGACTGACGAAACCCGCCAACTAGATTTCCCCGCGCTGGCCGAGATGGCCTATCTGAACACTGCCGCCGAAAGCATCCCGCCGGTGAGCGTGCACGAGGCGCTGGCGCAGTACGCGCGCGACAAAGGCCTAGGCATGCGCGGGCGCGTGCCGCACAACGAGACGATGGAAGCCTGCCGCGAAGTCGCCGCGCGCATGGTGGGCTTGCAAACCGATGAGGTGTCGTTTTGCTCGTGCAGTTCGGAGGCGTACAACCTGCTCGCAAACGCGCTGCATCTTGGCGCGAATGATGAGGTGGTGATTACCGACCTTGACTTCCCCGCCGGTGCCACGCCGTGGCTCAACGCCGCCGAGCCGCCGCAAACCCGCCTGTGGACCGCCCGCGACGGATTGCTCGACGCCAACGACCTGCCGGCGCTGCTCAATGACCGCACTCGCCTCGTGCAGGTTTCGCTCGTCAGTTTTTTTAATGGGCATCGTATCGAGTGGACCCCGCTTATCGAGGCGGTACGCGAGCATGCGCCGCAGGCAATGGTAGCGGTGGATGTCACTCAGGCTCTTGGCCGCGTGGAACTGGATTGCACGGATTTCGACATCCTCATCTCCAGCACGCACAAATGGACCCTCGGCGTCCATGGCGGTTGCGTGGTCGGGGTGCCGGAAAATGGCCGCGACCTCACCACTCACGCNGGCGGGTGGTTTCATTTGCAAAACGCCTTTGAAGCCGACCGCTTCGAACGCACCGTGCGGAAACCAGGCGCGGCCAGCTTCTCGGTGGGCATGCCCAACTACGCCGCCATCTACGCGCTCAATGCCGCCTTGCGTTATCTGGAAAACGTCGGCATCGCCAACATCGCCGCCCATGCCGATCCGCTCGTCGCCCAAATGGAAACCGGCCTGCGTGAGCTCGGCCAAACGCCGATGGCCGCGCAGCGCGAAGGCAATTTTAGCGGCATTCTCGCCATCCGCCACGAACGCGCCGAAGCCATCCACGCTGCGTTGGAAGCCGCCGAAATCCACGTAATGAACCACGCCGGCCGCTTGCGCATGGCGGTGCATGGGTATAACACGTTGGAGGATGTGGAGAAATTTTTGGGGGAAGTAAAAGGGCAAATGTAAAAAGTAAAAGCCGCAGGTCAAAATTCAAAAGCGGCGCGAGTGCACGGCACTTTTGATGTTTGTGTTGTGCCTTTTACTTTCGACTTTACACTTTTTACCTTCCAAACCGGTTCTTCACTTTGCCATAGGTGCGCGATTCGCCGTTGGCATTGAACTGCTCCCAAGTGTGCAACTCGCCGTCACGATATTCCGAGCGGTAACTGGGCGTGCCATCTTGATGCCAACCTTGCCACACGCCCGCGCGCTGGTTCATTTGATAAAAGCCGGTCACCTCAACGTGGCCCTCGGGGTGATAATAGGTGACTTTGCCGTGCTTTTGGCCACGTGTGTATTCCACCTCTTCCCTTAACACGGCATTCTCATCCCAGCGCTGCACAACGCCTTCCCGATGGCCATCCACCAGCTTGTACTTGAGCTGTGGCATGCCGTTGGGAAACTCCACGATGACGGTCCGGTTTTCCAGCAGGTGCCGCTCCTTGACCTTTCGTTCTTCCTCTTCTTTCCATTTACGGCTCCTCGCCTCCTTTTCCCCGAACTTGCGCAAAAGACGCGCCTTGGTTTCACGCTCAATGCGATCCCGTTCCTCGAGCCAATCCCGTCCTTTTTTTTCTTCGGCCCACCTAAAATATTCCTTGGCCGCTACTCCTTTTGGCCAAGGATCCATTTCTGCGCTTTTGCCATTCCAATTATGCCCTCGCATCCAGTCGTCTAACCGGTGAAACCGTTTGTCCTCCAGTTCCGCCACACTCACTCTCCCCGGCCACCGTGCCGGGTCCATCCCATAAATCCGCTTCATCCAGTCATACAGTTGGGGACGCAAAAACTCGAGTAACAACGAAGTCTCGAGGAACGACTCGGTGGCACAGGTAAAAAATTCCGCTGGATCCGTTGTGGCATATT
The DNA here is from genome assembly GCA_002721895.1 of Verrucomicrobiales bacterium. Next base: position 102,407 of record PBLV01000019.1, on the reverse strand, counting down.
TACGGACCGCGTTGCACCCGCTGGACTTTTCCCATGCGTCGCAAATATCCTGATACTCCGACTTCAGGAACGCCTCATATTCCCGCCTCGCGGCGGAACAATCGAAATGAGGAACGCTTTCAAACGTGCGGTCGCGATAATCGATCATGTGCGCAAACTCATGAAGGGTCACACAGTAATTATCTTCCCCATCCTCCATGCCCTGGCGCGTGGAGGGCCAGCTTTGTTCGATTTTGCCCGATCGAGAGGCCCAGCCCGCCCATGTGCCGCTGTCGTCTTTCAGTGAAGAAGGGTGAAACACAAACGTGTGAAAGTGCGCGAGGTCTTTCTTGGAGCGGTTGACCACCATCACGCACGCCAGAAAGGACACGCAGACCTTGGCCATTTCCTCGTTGGGTTTGGGCCCAGCCCATGGGGCCCATTCCCAGTTCACCTTCTCGATGAACCACGGCACCAATTCCTCCACGCACAAGGTCAGATCCTCCGGCATGCGCCGGTAAAGCGCCACGTTTTTTTCCAGCATATCCCGCCACTCCGGCTTGAAGCCAGGCGGGAAGGGGGCCAAATGGGAGACGATTGCCATGGCGAGGAGCCATGACACAATGAAGGGGAATTCAATCCAAGCCCAATCTGGACCCGGCTACATGCCCATGATCTGGTAGCCGCAATCGACGTACAGCACTTGGCCGGTGATGGCCGCCGCGCCATCGCTGGCTAGGAACACGCCGGTGTCGCCCAGTTCCGAAGGCTCGACGTTGCGTTTCAAGGGCGCGTGCTCCGCGTGGTGCTTGAGCATCCCGGTGAATCCGCCAATGCCGCGCGCGGCCAGGGTGTTCATCGGGCCAGCGCTGATGCAGTTGACGCGGATTTTGCTGGGCCCCAAGTCATAGGCCAGATAGCGCGTGCTCGCCTCCAAGGCGGCCTTGGCCACGCCCATCACATTGTAATGGGGCACAACCTTCTCGGCGCCATAATAACTCATTCCGACAATGCTGCCGCCATCGGTCATCAACGGCGCCGCGCCCCGTGCCAGGGCAACCAGTGAGTAGGCGCTGACATCATGCGCCACCTGAAACGCTTCGCGGCTGGTGGAGACGAAGTCGCCCTCCAGCGCCGCTTTCGGTGCGAAGGCCACTGAGTGGAGAAGCAGATCCAGCTTGCCATCAAATTTTTCCCCCACCTCGCTGAACACACGGTCGATGTGCTCGTCCTGAGTCACGTCGCACTCGGTGATCAGGGTGTTTTCGCCGAACGTCGCGGCCAGTTGCTCCACGTTTTCCTTCAGGCGATCTCCCTGGTAGGTGAACGCCAGCTCGGCCCCTGCCTCATGCCAAGCTTGCGCGATGGCCCACGCGATGGATCGCTTGTTGGCGACGCCAAAGACCACGCCTTTTTTGCCGGATAAAAGTCCCATGCCGCGGGAGGTATGCGGGAAATTCACTGGCGGCGCAATGCGAAAGGCGGTTTTGCGTGGCCGCGCGGGAAGCGGTGCGGTAGGTTGCGCCGATGCGATTTATGTGGGCCATGCTGCTGGTGTTTTCGGCCGGGGCCGCGCCGAGTCCGGCGGGGGCTCCGGGCACGGGGGCGTTGGCGGTGGTGGCGCGGATGTTGGAGGGCCAGCCGGGCTTTACCGCCAAGGCGCAACTGGAACTGGCCGATGTCAACGGCACCGTGGCCGTGCGATCCGAGGTGGGCTTTGCTTATCGCGAGGGCATGATGCGCTTGGAGATGGATCTGGTCAGGGTCACCAGCGCGCAGTTGAAGCCGGCGACGCTCAAGGCGATGCAGGCACTGGGCTTGGCGCGGTCGCACTTCACTCTTTTGCCCGCGACCAACACCCTGCGTTTGGCCTATCCGGAGCTGCGTTGGTATTACGACATGCCCGTGCCCAAGAACGACGCCGCTATTTTCAAGGCCAAACCGAAGCTGGCCGCCAATGCCGACGGAGTGGAGAAGGTGCTGGGGCTCAACTGCGCCCGCAAGCGCGTGACATTGACGCCGGCTTCCGGGGCGCCCGTGCAGGCGCGGGTCTGGCAGGCGGCGGCGATGGACTGGTTTCCCGTGCAATTCGAGGTGCCCGAGGGCCACGGCACATTGCGGCTGCGCCTGATGAACCTGAAGCGCGCCGCGCCGGAGGCCAAGTTGTTTAAACCCCCGCTGGGTTATCGCAAGGCGGATTCCCTGAAAACCATTCTGGAACAGGCTCGTAAGCGGATTCCCAAGCCGCCTTCCAAGAAATAATAGGCGCGCATGCGCATCACCAATCTCAACCCGGGTGACGACATCGGCGCCAGCGCTTGGCTGGTGGAGATTGACGGCCACCGCATTCTGCTCGATGCCGGCACTCATCCGCGCCATGAGGGCCGCGCCGCGCTGCCGTTGTACGACCAGGTGGCCGGCTTGGAGGTCGACGCCATCGCGTTGTCCCATTGCCATCACGACCACTGCGGCTCGCTGCCGGTTGCGCTGCGCCATTTTCCCCGCGCGAGGGTGATGATGACCGAGGCGAGTTATTTCATCGTCGAGCGTGTCCTGCACAATTCCGTGAACGTGATGAAAAGCCAGCGTACCGAGCTGGGGATCGCCGAGTATCCTCTTTACCACCATCGCGAGGTCGATGAGTTGGCGCATCTTTTCCAAGGCTTCAAGTATCGACGCGAGGTGGAGTGGGCTGTGCCCATCGAGGTCGGCGAACGGTCGTTGCCGACCTTGGAATTTTTCGACGCCGGCCATGTGCTGGGCTCATCGGGCATCCTCGTTCGCGGCCGGAAGGAATCTCTTTTCTACACCGGCGACGTCTGTTTTGGGCCGCAGACGATTTTAAACGGCGCCCGGTTTGAGGATGTTCGTGCTGATGTGCTGTTGATGGAGACCACCCGTGGCAGCACCCCCACGCCTTCGGGTTGGACGCGCGAGGCGGAGATGGACCGACTCATTGCCGCCATCAACCGGGCCTTGGAGGGACATGGCAGCGTGTTGCTGCCTGTCTTTGCGCTGGGCCGGACGCAGGAAATGCTCGCCCTGCTCGCGCTGGCCATGCAGTCGGACAGGCTGCCACGCCGGCCGGTTTTCATTGGCGGCCTTGGGCGTGTCTTCACCGAGATTTATGACCTCGAGTCCCACCGCGTTGATCGACAACATCCCGACCTCTCCCTGCACGAGGCGCTGAACCTGACGGTGTTGCGTGACGGTGACGTGGACCGAATGAACCTCGGTGGGGGCAAGCTGTTCGTTTGCACCGCCGGCATGATGAGCGAGCACACTGCCGCGCATGACCTCGCCGTGCGCATGGCGGGCGATGCGCGTCAATCGGTCTTTTTCGTGGGCTACGCTGATCCCAATTCGCCCGGCGGCCGCTTCAAGGCTAGCCAGCCCGGGGTGCCCTTCCATTTCAGTGATAGCGCGGAGAAACTGACGCGCGAGTGTACCATGGAAACCTTCGACCTCACCGCCCATGCGCAACGGGATGAGCTGGCTGATTTCGCTGTTCGTTTGGATCCTCGCACTATTGTCTTGGGCCACGGTGACCCCGACTCGCGTGACTGGATGGAGGCCACCTTGCGGGAACGCGGCGCCGCCCACACTATTCATCAACCCCAGCCCGGCGCAGAGGTGCAGGCCTAGTCATTTCCCGTTTGACCCCGGCGCGGGCCCACGCTAGCCTCTCATCGTACGCAGACGTAATTTTCACGGAACCCGTGCGTTTAAGCCAAGCCCATTTCCGTTCCGCATTCTCGCTGGTCGAGGTGATGACGGCTGTTTCCCTGCTGGGCCTGCTGGTGGGTTCGCTCTACTCCAGTTGGACGGCCATTGCGCGATCCACCCATTCCGGCAAGGAAGCAGCTGCCAATGTGCAGCGCGAGCGGGTGGCTTTGCGCGAGGTGGCGGAATCCTTGGGCGCGGCGGTGCTCGTGGCCGATGGCGAGGATCGCTATCAGCTCATGGGCGGCTCGCTTCACGGCCAATCCAGACTGAGCCTGGTGCAGCATCTGCCAGGGGATCGACCGGGTAGGAACCGGCAGTTCTTTCGGCGCGTGACTTTTTCCGTTGAGCCCTCCGCGGATGGCAGCGAGTGGCAGTTGGTGCGACGGGAAACTCCTGTCATCCGTGCCTTGGAAAACCCGCCCCCGGCCCCGCGTGTCCTCGCCCGCCGTGTGCGCCACTTTAGCTTGGAATATTTAGCCGACACCGGGCGATGGCAAGCGGACTGGAAGACCCCCGATCTACTGCCCCGCCGCGCGCGCATTCGGATCGGCTTGGGAGCGGGCGCGGAGACGCGTGTGCGTGAGGTCACCCTGCGGGCTATCGGCTTCGCCCATGGCGGGACACCACCCAAGCGCGTGGTCAACGCCAAGCAATTCGAGGAAAGCGGCTTTCCCGCGGAGGAATTGAAGCGGCATGTCTTTGTCATCGACAAGTCTGGCAGCATGCGCCGGCGTGATGTGGGAGACCAGCGCATGACCGTGGCCAAGCAGGCGCTCCTGAACACTCTTGCCGGCATGGAGGAGGACCAGGAATTTTATATCCTGTTTTTTAACAACTCGACTGATGCCATGCCCGTGCCCCAGATGCTGAACGCCACGCCGGGCAACGTGGCCGCCATCAAGGCGTGGATCGAATCGCAGGAACCCCGTGGCGGCACCAGACCCTCCTCTGCCTTGGTGCAGGCCTTTGAGCAGGAGCCGGATGTCATCTGGTTGTTGAGCGATGGCGAATTCTCGAGCCGCGTGCACAATCTGGCGGCGGATTTAAACGCCAACCGGGCGGTGCGCATCAACACCCTCGGCTTCGGCAACAAGTGGTACTTTGGCAGCCGATCTCTCCGACAACTTGCCGAGGAGCATGGCGGTGCTTTTACGCTGGTGACACCCTGAAGCTCCTTGCGTCTGGTGTTGCTTCTCGATAAAAACCGCCCGTGAACAAACCAGCTTGGCTTCCCGCTGCACTTGCCTTGGTGCTCCCTGCCTGCACTCCGCCGTCCGACCCGCATTCACAGGGCACCAACTCGGCGGCACCCCCGCCCAAGCCGAGACCACCCGCACCGGCGTCGGCCAATGCAACACTACCGGATGTCAACGCGACAGCACCGGGGAATGGAACCTCGATCGAAGGATCAGGGGGTTAAAAAATGGTGCGCGGTACAAGACTTGAACTTGTGACCCCCACCGTGTCAAGGTGGTGCTCTAGCCAGCTGAGCTAACCGCGCCTTTTCCCCGAAAAAACAAACTCAAGGGAAGTTTGCCTTGTTGCCGCAATACAAATGCACTGCAACAATCGAGGAGCCGCGATAATGAGGAAAGACGGAGAGAATTCAATCCAAAATCCAATTATACTGAAGTCTCCTCCTGTGTTTCAGCAAGCGTAGGTGATACTCTGGATGCCTTTGGTGTGACGGTGAATGATGTTCCACTCGCTACTCACTCTGGAAGCGGAGTACCTTAACGCGCATCTTTTTCTTGATGACTGCGTATTCCGGATTGCCGCTTTCGTTGGTCCATTCGTGTGGGTCTTTTTGGTGATCGTACAATTCCTCAGAGCCGTCTTCGTAGCGTAAGTAACGATAGCGTTCGGATTGCGCAGCGGTATTCTCAGGGCCATAACTGAGGAAGGCCACATCGCGTGTTGCCTTCGGATCTTTCAAGAGAGGCAGAATCGAACGGCCTTCAAGGTGGCTTGGCTTGGGGATGCCCGCAAAGTCGCAGAGACTTGGATACACGTCGATGTGGGAGATGGGCTGATTGTTGCGGGTGCCGGGTTTGGTTACGCCGGGCAAGACAACCATAAACGGAACGCGCGTGGTGTTTCGCCACAGGGCCGCCTTGCACCAGTGCGTCTTCTCGCCAAGGTTCCAACCGTGATCACTGGTGAGCACGATGACTGTTTCACGCTTGCGAGGATTCTCCTTGAGCGCCTCCAATAAGCGGCCAATCTGGGTATCCACGTAATTGATGCATGCCAAGTACGACTGCACCATGTATTTCCACTCCCGTTTGCCGCCCAGATGTAAGATTTGTTCGTGCACGGTGCGTGGCTTAAACAAATCCTTATGCGCGTTTGAGCGCGCTAGTGCCTTGCCATAGGCCGGCAGATCATCCAAGTCGTCCTTCCGAACCAACGGCAGTTGAATGGATTCAAGCGGAAACTTTTTGAAATAGGCTTTGGGCGCATTGAACGGGCGGTGCGGACGGTAGAAGCCAATAGTCATCAGCAAGGGCTGGTCGCTAACTTTCTGCCATTCTTTGATTGCCCATTGCGCTACCTTATAGTCCCCCGTTTCTTCCTCAGCGTGATTGTGTGGGCCGCCTTCGCCCCAAAGGTTCGCTTTTTCATCGGTGAAATTTCCGCGGACATCTGGCGGGCGATTCAGATAGGCGTCGACGTCCCCCTTCTGTTTAATAGTGTTGCCATGAGCAACTTTTCCGCCGCTGACAACGCGATACCCGTGCTGCTTAAAGTGTCGTTGTAAGATGATCGGATCCTTCGGCGTGTTTTTCGAGGTGACCCCCTGCATTGGTTGATCGCCAAAAAACGCCGGCCGGCGAGTGCTGTTAAAATACCTCCCTGTGCTTTTGGGATAGAGCCCGTGCAAAAAACTGGTCCGGGAAGGGCCGCATTGTGGCGCATTACAGTGTGCATTGGTGAACAAAACGCCACGCGCTGCCAGTGCGTCCAGATTTGGGGTTCTACTCTGTGGATGCCCGCCCATCACGCCGATCCAGTCGTTCAGGTCGTCAACAACGATAAACACCACATCGGGCTTCTTTGCCGCAAATACTGAACCCACGACAACCAACAAGACAATCAACAATCTAATCATTCACCAACTCCAACTAGAGATTCGGTTTCTGCCCGACATCGCTCCCGGTTGTCAAAAAATTTATCGGTCTAAATTAAGTAAAAAATTAGCTGCTTGATTGCGCCATTTTCTGCATCACAAAAAATGATGCAAAGAAATTGAGGAATAGCCCCGTACCAAGGTGATGCTTTACCATTGAGCTAAAAACCGCGTGCGATGGGCGGGTGGCGGTAAAATGGGAATTCCTCGGGTCGGCAACGGGGCCCCGACATTCAGGCTGTGCCTCAGGCAATAGGCGGCATATTTCTCCGCCCTTTTGCGGCTCAATCGTTCGGGGTATCAATCACGCCGGAGGCACTGCCCTTGTAGCTGCCACCCAATTCGCTGTGATGGGCCTTGGTCTTCCAAGCCAAGTCTAAGTCGTTGGATAGGCCAGCGCTGCCGTCGGATTGACCGATCTGGCCGGCGTTGGAGTTCAGGCTCGCCATCACGCGTGGGTTGGTGGGCTGCTTGCCCGCTCCCAGCCAGTTGGCTTGGACACTAATCGTGGCAGCTGCACCGTTGCCGGTGGATCCGGACAGGTTTTCAGCACTGATGTTCCGGGTCATTATGAGCACGGTTGAGGGGCGGAGATCATCCGCGCCCTTGCCTCCAGCGTCGCCGCAGCCCACGCCGTAGCTGTGGCCGGCATTGTCAACCTTGGTTTTGACTTGGGCGAAGTCAATGGTGTCGTTTATCGCCTGTCGCTCAGGATCCAGCGGGGAGACAAGAATTTTTGCCGAGCCGAGGTCTGACTTGATGCCAGGATGGGCGAACAGGTTTTGCGTCTCATACACCCATGAGCCGTCGGCGAATCCAAAGCCCTTGCCATGAGCGATCTTGTCGGTATCGGACAGCAACCACGGATAGCGGCTGTCGTTATNATTCGCAAAGGACTTGAAGGCGCTGCCANCCTGNNTGAGGTTGCTCACGCACTTGATGCGGNNCGCACGGGCCTTGGCCTTGGACAGNGCGGGCAGGATGGAAGTGGCCAGAATGCCCGCCAAGCCAATGGGCGGCAGAGTTTCGACCAGGGTGGTGGCAAGGGTTTTTTTGCGTTTAAATTTCATGGTGTTGGTGTGTGGGGCCCCAGCCCTCGTTAAAGCATGGGCTCGCGGGAGCGGTTGCGCAACAATTATTAAAATATATTTTAATAATTCGTTTGCGTCTGCCTGGTGGCAATGTTAAATTCGGAGGCATGAAGTTCTGGCTTTTCCGCGATGGTGACACAGAGGGCCCCTTTACTATTGATGAACTGGAAAAACAGCTTGGGGACGGAGGGCTGACCTTGGAGGATCAGGTTTGTGCCATGGGCGAGAAGGAGTGGCAGCCGCTTTCCTCCATTCTTTCGCCACCTTTGCCGCCTGAGAGTGTTGAAGCAGCCCCGTCCGTGGACGATGCATCGCGGATAATTGAGGATCTTCCGGCCGCGCCTGCGGTTCGCCGCCAGAAGGTTGCGCTTCTGGCCATCGCGGCTGTCGTGGTAGTGACCGGCATTGCGGCAACTTTCATTTTCCTCTTTGACACGCCTTCCCGGCCCCTGCCCAAAACCGCCAGCTATGTGCCCGAGGAAAGTGCGTTGGTGGTGACCGCCCACGTGGGGGATTTGCTTGAGAAAAGCAAGATCAGCGATCTGATGAGCAAAGGTATCCTGCAGGAAATGTCCATGCCCCGGCCTGTCAGGAAGAAGATCGAGGATCTGTTCGAAAGCCCATCCGAGTATGGCCTGAACATGATGGAGCCGGTGTATTTTTTCATGATGCCTGATCCCCTTGGGGCCAGTTATCCGGCGTTTGTCTTCACTATCCCCATTGTCTCGCGGGAGAACTTTCTGGATGGCCTTGAGGATATCGTGACCATCGAGGGGCGGCCGGATAGGCTATTGATAAAGCTCATTGATGAGCTCAAGAAAATGGATACGGTTTCACCTGAGGATGAAGTGGCTTTCGGTATTAATGATGAGGTGTTCGTGGTGGTAATTCAGGACATCCCCTATAGCGAGCGCAGGTCGAGGGAAGAAGGCGTGCTGGCCGAGGTGGCTGAGGCCGTGCTTGAGGGTGGTNAAGGTTTGGCGGCGGCAGATGACAGTTTCCATGAGCACCAGACGACACTGTTTGACGTGGGTGCTTGGGTGAACCTTGGCGGTTTGATGGAGATGGTTCCCGCTGAGGAACTCGAGGATGAGTTTGGGCAACTGGGTGATCTGGAAAAACTCAAGAGTTTCCAACTGGCTGGCGGCATCCATTTTGGACAGGGTGAGATCACCGGAGATATGGCGATGTATTATGATGAAAAACTGCTGGGGGACTGGGGCGGCGGGGGTCTTGGCAGCGAATTGTTAAATGCCGTCCCCGAGGATTCCATCATGGCCTTCTCCCAATCCATGGACATGGAGGTGGTTCAGAAATGGTTTGATGACCGGCCGGGCATCAAGGGAGACATGGAGGAGGCCTTGCAGTCGGGGCTGGGCATGTCGCTCGAAGAGGTCTTGGGCGCGTTTGGGGGCGACTTGGTGTTTGCCCTCACCGGCATTGAAATGGTCGAGACTCGGTGGGGTGGGCGCACACCCCAACCGGCCATCCTTTTTGGAGCCACTATCAAGGACGAGGATCGAGTGAGAAAAATTTTGGCTGAGCCCGCGAGGGAACTGATGAAGGAATCAGGTGCTCCCATCCGTCTGGTTATGCGCGACAACGCATTTTTCTTTTGCTCCCCGGAGGATCGACGTGGTCTGGAAAAGAACGGTGCAGTGGGCGATCCTATCTCCGGCGAGAAATACAACCTGCTGGCCGACAACGACTCGGGTCTTTTCGTGGATTCTGAGGAACTGACAAAAAGCTTGGCCAGATTGGCCGGGGACGATGAGGAGATGGGGTTTGTTTTGGACTCAGCTGAGGATCTCGGGCTGGCAACGCTGACTTGGAACACTGAGGCGGGTGCCCAGAAGATTTGGGCCCGAATAAAAACGTCCAAGGCGGATAAGAACAGCCTCGAGCAGATCATAGACTCCGCCTTCAGTGCGGCAATAGCCGCCCAACGGCGAATACGTGAGTGGGAGGATAATTTTCCCATTGATGAGGCAGCAAGTGAGTGGGAAGGTAATTCTGATGAGGGAGAGATGCCAGAACCAGAGATAAAGGAACCAACGGCACCGAAAGAAGCCCATCCATTCAAGGGGAAGGGATTTTGAGAATGGAAAAGAGGACTGGGTGCTTTACAGAGTGACGGGCGGCGGTAAGTTTGGAATTTCTCAGGTCGGCAACGGGGCGCCGACATTCAGTTTGTGCTTCAGGCAATAGGCGGCGTTGTCGACGTACTTTTGCGCCCACATTTTGAGGCCGGCTATTTCCGTGTCCTTGAGTGGGCGGACGACCTTGGCCGGTGAGCCCAAGACCATGGAGCGAGGAGGTATTTGGGTGTGCTGAGTGACTAGGGCATTCGCGCCAATGATGGATTGTTCGCCAATCACAGCGCCATCGAGAATGACGGCTCCCATGCCGATGAGGCATTCATCGCCAACTTGGCAGGCATGGATGACGGCGGAGTGGCCGATGGTTACCCATGCGCCCAGAACGCAGGGGAAATCATCGGCAACATGGAGGACGGCATTGTCCTGCACGTTGGTTTGTGGGCCAATCTCAATTCGCTGAATGTCGCCCCGGGCCACGGCGCCATACCAGAGGCTGGACTGATCGCCCATGGTGACATCACCGACGACAACGGCGCTGCTGGCTAGATAGACTTCGCGGCCGAGCTTGGGGGCTTGCCGGAGGTGCCTTTTGAGTTGGGAGTCGAGTTCAGCCATGCAGCGGCAGGATAGTGGCGGGCCTGCAGGGTGCCACGAAAAAACCGGTTGAAACAAAAAAACCCGTCGCTTTCGCGAATCCGCTAAGCGACGGGCTACCCAACCTGTTCTATCCTCCTCTGAGAGGGACCTGTGGGGGTTCGCTCTCGTCAGTTAAGACTACAAACAGGCAAATTTATTCAACGGATTCAAATTTTTTGTATGTGTGCGTATCAGTTTGCGGGAAATGCTATGTTTTCAGGGGAATAATGGGAGCGGGGCGACTTGAATTATGGTTTTTTTAGCTTACGTCAAGGTGCAGTTCACAGGTAATTCACCGATTTCAACCGGTCTGTTTCCGGATTTTGAAGGGTGCGTTGGACCGAGGGACTTTCGATGACCGGCAGACTTGGTGAGACCAGAAGTGAACCTGTGGTGGGTAGGCAAAAAACGGGAAAAATAACCTGAAATTCTGCTTGCCTTATCCACATGAATTGCGCATAAACGCCGCGCAGCACCTTTTAGGGTGCCGGGGCCGTGCTTTGCAGCACAGGCTCCACACAGTAAAACTGCAGTATAATAGTTAACAACCAAATATCGCAGGAGGAAACAATACACATGAATAAGAATAAATGGACAGTTGGACTGGCCGCCGCTGGCGTGATCGGTCTCGCTTCTGTTGCTCAGGCTCAAGACGCCAATCAGGTGCAGACCAAGTTGGCCACCACGACTCTCAGTGGTTATGTGAGCACATCGTATCAGTGGACGCCCGGTGAAGATTCCGGCAACGCTTACACCCAAGGTGATGCCCGTGCGAATCGTTTCGCGCTGGACGTTGTGTCGTTGACCCTTGCTTCTCCCACCAGCTCTGGTGAGTGGGGCGCTGGCTACAACGTGCAACTGTGGGCTGGCACCGACGCCGATGACTTGGGCGTGGCCGGTGGCGCGGACGGTGATGAGGGCTTGGCGGTCAAGAACGCCTACCTCACGCTGAACCTGCCGGTTGGCAAGGGCATCGACCTGAATGTCGGTCGCTTTGACACCATCCTCGGCATGGAGTCCGTCGACTATATCAATAACCCGCATTTCTCCCACTCTTGGGGATACGCGATCGAGCCGACCATCCACGAAGGTATCAAGGGCAGCTACCAGCTGACTGACAATATCGGCGTGACCGGCTTGTTGGCCAACACCATCGAGGCTACGTCTGCTGGCGTTGCCAAAAACGCGGACCGCAAGACATGGGGCGTGGCCCTGAACCTCACTGCTCCGGACAGCCTCGGCTTTCTGGCAGGCTCGACCTTGGATATTGCCTACATCGATGGTGATACCGACACGGGCAATACGGACACAGTTGGGAACGTTTCGAACCTCTACGTTGGCGCTTCCGTGCCCGTGCCGGTTGATAAGCTGAGCGCTGGTGTTGCGTGGGATGTCCGCGAGGTGGAATCCACCCAAGCTGGTGGCTCTGACTCTGTGTTGGGCGTGTACCTCGAGTACGAGGCCAGCGAAAAGCTGACGCTCAATGTCCGTGGCGAGCGCGTCGAGGACGGTAACGCCCTGAACGTTGGCAGCAGCCAGGGTGATGCGTGGGATCTGACCGTGACCGCGAATTACGACCTGTGGGCCGGCGTTATCTCCCGCGTGGAGTATCGCTACACCACGTTGGATAACCCGACCACCAACATCGAGGACAGCCACTCGATCTTCTTGAACCTGATCTACGGATTCTAGATCAGCAAAGAAACCTATTTCACCCCTTCCGGTTTGCCGGGAGGGGCTTTTTTTGTNCTTGGTAAAAACTAGGTTGATGAACCTAGNACCGCTTCGACAGCGGGTGGAAAGTGGTCCTCGACGTTTCCGTGCAAACGCAAGGTGACTTCGGGGAATGTATCATGGTCGGTTTCGTCGCGGTTGAGGATGAGGTAAGGGGTGCCGCCCTCGGTGGCGGCCAAGGGGATGAGGTTTGCGGGACTGACGGAAAGGGTGGAGCCAAGGGCAATGACCAGATCGCAGGTCTGTGCCGCAGCGTGGGCGCGGGCCAGATCGGCTTCCCGCAGGCTTTGACCGAAGCTGATGGTCGCGGGCTTGAGCCATCCCCCGCATCCGCAGTGGGGCGGCTGGCGATCCTGCTTGAAGGACTCGAAGCTGGGCCCCGGTGGTTCGCGGTGGCCGCAGGTTTGGCACTCCACAAGACTGCCCGTGCCGTGAATCTCAACGAGCTTATCCTCGCTCGTCCCGGCGGAGCGGTGGAGGCCGTCGACATTTTGGGTGACCACCATCTCCACTTTGCCGGATTTTTCAAGCTGGGCAACGGCGTGGTGGATACTGTTGGGCTGGGCGTTCCCGTGTTTTTCCCACATTTCCAGCTTGTATTCCCAGTACTCCACGCGGGACGCCTCGTGGGCCATGAAATCCTGATAATAAACAGGCTGCCGGGTTGTCCATAAGCCGCCGGTCCCCCTGAAGGCGGGAATGCCGCTGGGCGTGGAAATGCCGGCCCCGGTGAAGATGAGCATTTGATTGGCGGTGTGGAGCCAGTCGGCAAGTGTCTTGGCCATGGCCGGAGGATAGCGTGATGGGACTCTTTTTGCAGTGGCGCATTTGCGGGAGAGGCGTAGAATTTTGCCGTGGACCGGGGCATGGGCCGGGTTTTCACGTCGAACAGGGACGGCCTGCTGGCGACCCGAGCATTCATTTTAATCAACAGACCATCATGAAAAACACGACCCGCATTCTTTCCCTCTCTTTAATGTTCTCGCTGGGCTTGGTGGCCCGAGCCGGGGACATTGGGTTCATTGAGAAATTCGCCTTGGCGAAGGATCGCAAGGAGGTGCTGAAGCTGCTGATCCCCGGTACGCGCGACTTTTATTATTACCACGCGCTGGATGCGCAGTTGCGCGGCGACGGCGCGGAGGTGCGCCGGGTGGTGGCGCTGTGGATCAAGAGGCATGGACGGACGGCGCGGGTGAGGGAGATTCAAGACCGGCAGGCACTGTTGGATTATGGGAACAATCCGGCGGCAACCATCGAGCACCTGAAGCGTGAGCTGGACTTGGGGTTCAACCACAGCCGGATTATCGAGGGCCAAAAGCCGAAGCATCCGACGGCGCTGGACCAGAAGTTGATCAGCTTCGAGGCGTTCTTGGCGAGGGCCTTTCGGTCGGGCGACTTGTCGGGCGTGGAGACGCGCGGGCTAGAAAGGCTGGATCATGACGGACTGAATGCCACGCGCCTGCGCCATTTGCTTTCGCGGCTCCAAAGGCCGGATGTGTCCGGGTTGCCCCGGTTGATCATCAAGGACCTGCGCAACAAGTACAGCCGCGGCTTTGGCCAGCATAACATTCACCGGCAACTGACGCATGATCAGATGGACGAACTGCTGCAACTGGAGCCCGGGCTGATCGACAATTCAAATTTCATCCATGCCTACCTGACCAAACTGGCTCCATCAAACGACATCGACACGCGATTCGATCTGGAGGAACGGGGCAAGCACCTGAACCGGATTCACCAGTTCACCCAGCGTTTGTCCGCCGCCCACAATTCGCTGAAGGCCAACGCCATGTTCAATCTTTTGCGATTCCAGCAAAGCCAAGGCAAACACGACCGCGCCCTGTTCATGCAATACCTTCGGCTTCCGCGACCGGTGGGTTATATCAACCCCAAGTACCGCGAGGCACTTTTAAAGCGGCCCGGCAATGCGGACGTGAACCTGAATGCGGATTATCGCCAAGTGACCGGTCTTCCGCCCATCGGCCCGGATGAGCGGCTGGTGCGCGATTTTTTCCTGCACTTCTTCAAGGGCGACGCGGACTTCAACCAGTACCTGCCGGTGGTGCGGGACACCTACCTGAAGGCGCTCTTTGCGGAGGCCAAGCTGGTGAATGGAGTGGGCGATGCGGAGCGCTGGTACTCCATGTTGTCCTCCAGTCAGGTGCAGGCACTGCGCGAACGCATTGACCTGGACTTCTCGGCGGTGAACAAGGTCTTTTATCCCGCGCAAGCCCCCGTGTCGCTACGGGTCAACGTGAAGAACGTCAAGCAGCTCATTGTGCGTGTGTTCGAGATCAACACCTTCAACTATTACACGCGCAACCTAAAGCTCATCGATACGGCCATCAATCTGGACGGCTTGGCGCCGACGCGTGAACAGGTTTTTAAGTACGACGAGGCTCCACTTCGACGCGTGGAGCGCAAGTTTGATTTTCCCGAGTTGAAGGAACGTGGTGTGTATGTGGTGGAGTTGATNGGCAATGGCCGCAGCAGCCGNGCGTTGATCACCAAGGGCAGCTTGCGGATGCTGCGCGCGGTGGGCCCGGCGGGGCACGAATTNCGGGTGNTGGATGAGGACAGCAAGCCTTGCCCGGCGGCCACGTTGTGGCTCGCCGGCCAAGAGTACAAGCCCGGGGAGGACGGTGCCATCATCGTGCCCTTCACCAATCGCCCGGGCAAACAGGCGGTGGTGCTGCGCCACGGAAGCTTCAGTGCCTTGTCCACCTTTCATCACAGGGGGGAAACCTACAAACTGGATGCCGGCCTGTACGTTGACCGCGAAGCCTTGGTGAAAGGCGCCCAAGCCCAAGTAGTTGTGCGCCCGGTGTTGCGGCTGAACGGACAACCAGTGTCGTTGAAAGTTCTTGAGGATGTGCGCTTGGTCATCTTGTCCACTGACCACAAGGGCGTTCCGACGATGCTGGAAGTGCCCGTGCCGGAGATCCCCGATGGCGAGGCGTTCGTTCATAATTTTACNGTGCCGAACAAGCTTTCACAGCTCCAGTTCCGGCTCAAGGCGCGCGTGGAAAATCTGGCGGCCGGCAGCAAGCAGGAGCTTTCTGATGCGGCTACGATTTCGCTGAACCAGATCGACAAGACCCTGAAGGTGGACAATGTGCATCTCGCGCGGGTCGATGGCGGCTATGTACTTGATGTCCTGGGTAAGAATGGCGAGGCCAAGCCGGATCGCGCCGTGGTGGTGCAGCTCAAGCATCGGGACTTCACCGGCGCACATTCCGTGAGGCTGAAGAGCGGTCCCTCCGGCCGTGTTCGTCTGGGAGCCTTGAAGGACATCCAGTGGATCAACGTGAGCCACTACGATGGCACCGCGTATCGCTGGGAGATTGCGCTGCCCCGCCACGGGCGCATTGCGCAGCCATCGGTGATCCATGCCGCGGCGGGCGATCGCGTGCAGGTGGCATTGCCGGGGATGTTGGACAACGCAGCCAAGGGTGCCACTTATTCATTGCTGGAAATGCGCGGCAACACAGTGACGGCTGACCACGTGAAGGCCGGCTCCTTCCGCGATGGCTTTCTGGAAATCAGTGACCTGCCAGCGGGCGACTATCGCCTGTACCTCAAGGAGACCGGCGAAGCCATCAGCCTGCGCGTGACTGATGGCGAGCGCCGCGACGGCCATGTGCTTTCATCCAACCGCATTCTGGAACGGCGTGTGTTGCGGCCGCTGCAAATCAGTGACCTGATGGTGGGCCGCCAAGGTGCCGTGGTGCGTCTGCGCAACGTAACCCCGTTCACGCGCCTGCATGTGATCGCCACCCGGTTTGAACCGCGTTATGAGGCTTACTCTGCGCTGGATATTGGTGGTGTGCCCGCGCCGGGCATGCAGGATGTTGCTCTTCCGCGATCGTTGTATGTCCAAGAGCGCGACATTGGCGAAGAGTACCGCTACATCTTGGATCGCAAGTATGCGAAGAAGTATCCGGGCAACATGCTCGAGCGGCCCGGCTTGCTGCTCAACCCTTGGGCGATTCGTGATACCAACACGGGCCGGCAGGATGCGGCCGCGGGCGAGGAATACAAGCGGTTGCAGGAGGCGTTGCGGAATCCAACGTCGGATCAATATTACCGTCCGGCATCCAATCCCGCGCCCGGCAGCTTGGGCGATTTTTCCTCTCTGGATTTTCTGGCGCACAGTTCGGTGTTGCTGGCCAACCTCAAGCCCAACAAGGAGGGCATGGTGGAGGTAGGTCTGGACAAGCTTAACGGACAGCAGCAGTTGCTGTTCGTGGCGGTGGACCCGCTCAACACGGTCACGCGGCCGGTGGTGTTGCAGGCTTCTGAATTGGCTCGGCGGGAGAACCGGATGATCCAGAGCCTGGATGTTGCCAAGGCGCATTCGGAGCAGAAGCTGTTCACCGTGGTGAAGAAAGGCGGGCGGCTGGATGTGCAGGACATCACCACCAGCGATGTGAAACTCTACGACTCGTTGCAGAAGGCCTACCTGCTCATGGTGACTCTGAGCAATAATCCCACGCTGACGGAGTTCAGTTTCGTGCTCGAATGGCCCGGACTGAAGCCGGAGGAAAAGCAGGAGAAGTATTCCAAGTACGCCTGCCACGAGTTGAATTTTTTCCTGTTCCACAAGGATCCGGAATTCTTCAACGAGGTCATCAAGCCATACCTTGCGAACAAGAATGACAAGACGTTCATGGACGAATGGCTGCTGGGCCACAAGCTGGACAAGTATCTGGAGCCGTTTGCATTTTCGCAGTTGAACGACGTGGAGAAAATCCTATTGGCCCGTAAAGGCTCGGCAGAGCTGGAGAAGATGCGCCGGTACATTCAGGACAAGGCAGACTTGATTGTCCCGAATCCCGAGCGATTCAACCGCTTGTTTGACACGGCGATCAAAAGTTCCGCGTTGGAGGAGAAGGATGAACTGGGTCTCAAGGACGGAAAGAGACAAGCGTTGAACCGTTTCAAGGATCGCTTGGAACGGGCCACGGTTAATCGCGCTGGAGGGAAGGACAAGCAGGACATGGCTCAGCAGCAAGGGCAGGGCCAAGGGCAGGGGGAAGGGGCTGGTCGAGGGCCGGGATTCGGAGCACCCGCCGATGCCAACCTGCGGCCCGCCGCCGCGCCAAAGCCCGCCCAGCCGGCGCGCCCCGGCGAGTTCTCCAACAACGCCAACAGCCTGAAAAAGGCGGCGGAGAAAGCGGAGGAGCTAGAGCAGATGTCCAAAGAGTTGCAGTTGCGAGGCCGGGCCCGCGATTTAAAGGAAGGCAACCAGCAGTTACGTTTGGCTGANCGGGAAGATGCTGATTACGCGAGGAACTTTGACTCCGAGGCGGGCTACTTTGGCCGGCGCCTAGAGGAACGGAAAGCCGTACGGCAATTTTTTCGCAAGCTGCCCCCCACCAAGGAATGGGCGGAGAACAATTACTACAAGCTGCCCATCGCCCAGCAGAATAGCGGGCTGATCCAGGTGAATGCGTTCTGGAACGATTATGCCGACGCGCCCGCGGATGAGCCGTTCTTCTCCGGAAACTTCATTTACACCACCGGCAATTTTGCCGAGATGATGCTGGCCTTGGCCGTGCTCGATCTTCCCTTTGAGGCCCCCAAGCACATGGCTCGGACGCGGGAGCGTTCCTTCCAGTTGACCGCGGGTGATCACTTGGTGGTTTGTCACCAGGAAATCCGGCCTACCGAGCCGCAGAAGAAGGGGCCGAAGATTTTGCTCAGCCAGAATTTTTACCGCGCCGATTCCCGCTATCGGCACGTCGGCAACGAGCGCCTCGATAATTTTGTGGACGATGAGTTCTTGAAGCAGATGGCTTACGGCTGCCAAGTGGTTATCACCAACCCCACCTCGTCACCGCAGAAGTTCCGGCTGCTTGTGCAGGTGCCGGAAGGCGCCATTCCGCTTCAGGGCGGGTTTTATTCCGAGGGCCGGCCCATCCGGTTGGAGCCCTATTCCACCACGACATTCGATTACTACTTCTACTTCCCCGAAGCCGGCAAATACGCCATTTACCCCGTGCAGGTGGCCAGCACCCGCGGGCATGTGGCTGCCGCGGAGGACTTCAGCTTCGATGTCGTCAATGAGCTCAGCCGGAAGGACAAGTCTTCCTGGGCTTGGATTTCCCAGAACGGCACCGAAGGAGACGTGATCAAGTATCTGCGCGATCACAACCTCAACCGGCTGGATCTCAACCTTATCGCCTTTCGGCTTCGGAATCCCAACGAAGGCGGCGGTGGGCGTGATTTTTACAACCGTCTCATGAAGCATTTGGACGATCGTTTCACCTACCATCACACGCTTTGGTCCTACTCCCTTTACCATCGGGACGGGGAGCGCATGGGTGAATACTTGGAGCGTTCCCCCATGGCGGGCCGCGTGGGGCTGTATCTGGTGAGTCCCCTGCTGACCATCAATCCCGTGGAGCGCAAGTGGCATCAGCACCTGGAGTACAAGCCGCTGGTCAATGCCCGCGCTCATCAGTTGGGCCAGACGCGCAAGATTCTCAACGACGCCTTCCACGCCCAGTACAACGATTTCTTGCAGGTGTTAAAATACCACAAGGCCATCAACCCGGGGGATCTTCTGGGCGTGACCTACTACCTGCTTCTGCAAGACCGCGTTGGGGAGGCGCTGGATGCCTTCGGCCGCGTTTCCGCCGACCAGATTCATGAGAAGCTGCAATACGACTACCTCAGCGCCTATCTGGCCCTCTATCAGGGCGACCTCAAGCGTGCGCGACAACTGGCCAAGGCGCACGCCCAGCACCCCGTTGACCGGTGGCGCAACTTGTTTGCCGTGGTCACCAGTCAGCTCGACGAGATTGAGGGCAAGGCCGGCGTCTTGGTCGACAAGGATAATCGGCAGCAAAAACAGGATCAGCTCGCCGCCACTCAGGCCAGCTACGAGTTCAAGGTTGAGGATCGGCAGGTGCAGATCAGCTATCAAAATGTTGAGAGCATCACGGTCAACTACTACCCCATGGACGTTGAGTTGCTTTTTAGCCGCAAGCCGTTCCTCAAGGACGACACCGAGCACTTTACTTACATCGTGCCCAATACCGTGGAGTCCATTGAACTACCTGCCAAGAAAACCGCCCATACATTCACCATTCCCAAGCAGTTCCACAGCAGCAACGTGATGGTTGAAATCGTCGCCAATGGCATTCGCAAGAGTCAGGCCTACTACGCCAACACCTTGGCCCTGCAGATGATTGAGAATTACGGTCAGGTTCGCGTTACCGACCAGGCCTCTGGCAAACCCCTGCCAAAGACCTACGTGAAGGTCTACGGCAAGCTCGCCAATGGCCAGGTTCGTTTTTACAAGGATGGCTACACGGATCTGCGTGGGCGGTTTGACTACGTCAGTTTGAACACCGGCGAACTCGACAATGTGCAGCAGTTTGCCATTCTCGTCCTCAACGAGAAACAGGGCGCATTGATCCGCGAAGCGCGGCCCCCAAAGCAGTAGGCAACAGTGTTAGGTTAACCCGCTTGAATCCCGACGGCATCGGCTACCGAGTCGATGCCGTTCTGGTCCATGAGTGTTCTCAAACCGCGGACGATGTCCTTGGCAATGCCGGGCCCTTCATAGACCAGCCCCGTGTAGACTTGGACCAATGCCGCACCAGCGGTGATCTTTTCCCAAGCGTCGACCGCGTTAAACACACCGCCCACGCCAATCACGGGCAAGGCACCCTTGGTCTGCCGGTGGATATGGCGGATGATCTCCGTGCTTCTTTCCCGCAGCGGTGCACCGCTGAGTCCTCCCACTTCACCGTAAATTTTGCGACACTTGGAATGGCTTGTTTCCGGCCGTGCAATCGTGGTGTTGGTGGCAACAATGCCGGCCAGCTTTCGTGAGATCGCCAGATCCAACACATCGTCAATTGCATTAAAGGACAGGTCGGGAGCCACCTTTACAAGCAGCGGTTTTTCCGAATCAACCTCGCGCAGTGCGGAGATGATTTCATCGAGTGCCGCCTTGTCCTGCAGTTGGCGCAGGTTGGGCGTGTTGGGTGAACTGACATTGATGACAAAAAAGCCTGCGTGCTTCCGGAGTACCCGGAAGGAGTGGGCGTAATCCTCGGGAGCTTCTTCCAAGGGCGTGACCTTGGATTTCCCGAGGTTGATGCCAACGGGATGGGAGGGCCAACGGCCGGCAGCCCGCCAGTCAGCCAGCGTTTTGGCCATGGCTTCCGCACCAGGATTGTTGAACCCCATTCGGTTGACCAACGCGCGATCGGCCACGGCGCGAAACATTCGGGGCATGTCATTGCCTGGCTGCGAGTAGCGCGTCACGCCGCCCAATTCAGCAAATCCAAATCCAAGCCGCTGCCAAAGTGGTGCCGCCGCCGCCGCCTTGTCCATTCCGGCGGCAAGCCCTACGGGNTTGGGAAAGCGAAGTCCAAGGCATTCCACGGGCATGGGAGGCGCGCCATAAAAGTTTTCCGCGAGGTCCGCCATCATGGCGCCGCGGGATACCCAGGCCATGCCGCGCAACACGCGGTTGTGGGCCGCCTCGGAATCCTGTAGAAAAAGCAGCGGTCGCAACAGCCGCCGGTAACACCATCCCATGGGGCATGAGTCAACCAGTGCGGACAGGCCGCTGTCCAGCACTTTGGGCGACTGGCAAGGCAAAAGCGTGGCAGTGGCAAAATTTTTTTGTGTTAAAAAATCAATTCCAGGTTTACAGCCTGCCGTTGATTGCTAGGATGGCCCCGCAACCCAACCCGCTAATGAAGCGCATCGATGCCATCGTTAAACCGTTTAAACTCGACGACGTGAAGAACGCGCTGTCCGAGTTGGGCATCGAGGGACTGACAGTGACCGAGGTGAAAGGCTTTGGTCGCCAAAAGGGCCACACCGAGATTTATCGGGGGAGCGAGTACACCGTGGATTTCCTGCCAAAGCTGAAGCTGGAAATNGTGGTGGCCGATTCCCGCTGCGAGGAAGTGGTGACCGCCATCACGGCGGCCGCCCAGACCGGCAAGATTGGTGACGGCAAAATTTTCGTCAGTTCCATTGAAAGCGCGCTGCGCATTCGCACCGGTGAAACCGGTGAGGATGCAGTGTAACTTTTTAAAGTCAAATCATTGGCGGCCGGTTGTCATTGGACCGAAGACATGTTGACCGTGCCACACAACCTGCAGGATCATGCGGGCCGCGCCCTGTTACGTTGGGGGGCGGACGCTCGGCGGTCTTCGATGAATTTAAAGCCAGATCTTTCCAGCGCCGCCGGCTGTGTTTTAACAGCCCGCCGGGCGTGTGAAGAACTGGTGAACAACCCGGAATATGTTGAACTCGATGGAGCACATTTCATCCCCTACATATTCCCGCGCGTCCCGGAAGGCTTGTCGTTAAGACAGTGTTTCGGCGGTGCCCCAAGGCGGAGCGGAATTCTCCAAGGGTCTTCGGATCCTACCGTGGATGGATTTTGAGTGAAGCGGAGGGAGACGGTTTCGGCCGTCGCAAGAGGTCGCCACGGCAGGCTGTGGGCTGTCGGTGGCGAGCTGGAACAGGACGAAAATTTAAAAAAGAGAATATTGCCCAACATGCAGGCTTCAATGGACAAGGTTTGGACCCGGACGCAAAAACATCTCAAGAGTGTGCTCAACGAGGAAACCTACAAACTGTGGTTCACCTCCATCCAGCCGGTGACCATCAATCAGTCTTCCATCACCCTCGAAGTGCCCAATGACTTTTCCGAGGTCTGGCTGAAGGACAATTACCTGCAATTGCTTCAGGATTCCTTGGCCGCGACGACCGGCCGCAAGTTGAACGTCAAGTTTCAGGTCACGCCCGGCGCGTCCATGCCGGCCCCCAAGGCGATCAAGGGAGCATCCAAAAAGAAATCCGCTGCGCGCAAGACCAGCGAGGGCGACTTGGTCTTCAATCCTCGGAACACCTTTGAGACTTTTGTCGTGGGCAATAACAACAGCTTTGCCCATGCCGCGGCTCTGGCGGTGGCGCAGGCACCGGGCAAATCCTACAACCCGCTTTTCCTTTATGGCGGTACGGGACTGGGCAAGACGCACTTGCTGCACGCCATTGGCCAGCATGTGGCGGACAGCAAGAAGGGTGCGAAGGTGGCCTACGTTTCCTCCGAGAAATTCACCAACGAATACATCGCCGCCATTCAGGACAATCAACTGGTCAAGTTCCGCAAGAAGTACCGGCAGACGGACGTGTTGCTGATTGATGACATCCAGTTTCTCGCCGACAAGGTGCGTATTCAGGAGGAGTTCTTCCACACCTTCAACGCGTTGCACGAGGCCCACAAGCAGATCGTGCTCACCTGCGACCGGCCGGCGAGCGAGATACAAAACCTCGAGCATCGTCTGGTGAGCCGCTTTGAATGGGGCTTGGTTACCGACCTGCAGCCGCCCGATGTCGAAACCCGGTTGGCGATTCTGCGCAACAAGGCCAAGTCCATGGGCGTGGAGATTCCCGAGGAGGTCATGACCTTTCTGGCCAATCGGATTCGCACGAATATACGCCGGCTCGAGGGCGCGCTCATACGCGTGGCCTCCTATGCTCATCTGACAGGCAAGGAACTCACCAATGACGTGGTGGAGAATCTCCTGCGCGAAATCTTGCAGGAGGAAGGCCGGCACACCATCACCATTGAGTTCATCCAGAAAAAGGTCGCCGAGAAATATGACATCCGCTTGGCGGACATGACCAGCAAGCGTCGGCCCGAGAACATCGCTTTTCCCCGGCAGATCGCCATGTTCCTTTCGCGCCAATTGACGGACCACTCGCTCAGTGCCATTGGCGAGGCATTTGGTGGCCGCGATCATGGCACGGTTCTGCATGCCTGTCGCCTCGTGAAGGATCGTTGCGAAATCGATCCCAATGTTCGCCAGTCGGTGGCCTATCTCGAGAAACAGCTTTTACGGTAAGTCGAGAAAATAGGGGTTGTGGTGTAAGGATAAAGGGCTGGCCGCTGGTCAGCCCTTTATTTTTTGAACGCAGCGCGCCATGCGTTCCATGGCGGTCTCGACGGCGTCGAGCGCAGTGGCAAAGCAGCAGCGCAAATGCCCCTCGCCGCTCACGCCGAAGGCATCTCCAGGCACACAAGCCACCTTTTCCTCCTGCAACAGCCGGCGGGCAAATTCGTTGGAAGTCAGGCCCAGGTTTGCTATTGAGGGAAAGGTATAAAAGGAACCGCGGGGCAGATGGCAGGCCAGCCCCATGTCATTCAGGGCACTCACCATCAGGTTGCGTCTTTGCCGGTAGGCCTCGCGCATGTTTGCCATGGCTTCCCTGCCATTTCGGATGGCTTCCAGCGCGGCTTCCTGACTGATGATGCTCGCGCAAAGCATACTGTATTGGTGCACGCGGGTGAGCGCCCGGATGATTTCCGCGGGGCCGCAGGCGTAGCCCACCCGGAATCCTGTCATCGCATACGCCTTGGAGAAACCGTGCAGGAACACTGTGCGTTCCTTCATGCCCGGCAGGGCTGCGATGCTCGTGTGTTCGCCCTCGAAAGTCAGCTCGGCATAGATCTCATCGGCAATGATCGTTAGGTCATATCGTTGCGCCAGTTCGGCAATTCCCTGAAGGTTCTCCCGAGTCATGGTGCCACCGGTTGGGTTGGTCGGAAAGTTGAGGATTAGGACGCGGCTCTTGGGAGTGATGACCGCTTCGATGGCTGCCTTCGTGACGCTGAACCCTGTGTCCGCCGTGCAGGCCACCGGCACGGCCCGCCCGTGTGCCAGTGCGATCGAGGGGGAATAGCTGACGTAACAGGGTTCGTGGTAAATCACCTCGTCGCCCGGGTTGACCAAGGCCCGTAACGCGAGGTCAAGCGCCTCGCTTACTCCAACCGTGACCAGAATTTCCGAACCCGGATCATATTCCACGGCGAAATGATCGCGGACATATCCCGCGATGGCCTCACGCAGCTTGGCTAGGCCCAGATTTGAGGTGTAACCCGTGCGCCCCCGTTCCAGAGAGTAGATGGCGGCCTCACGCACATTCCATGGGGCTGCGAAATCCGGTTCGCCTACCCCCAGTGAAATCACATCCCGTTGCCCTTGAACGAGTTCAAAAAACTCTCGGATGCCCGAGGGCGGCAGCGCTTGGACATGCTCGGCAATAGGTGTGCGGTTTTCGCTCATGCGGAAAATGGGAATGCGGCCGGTTTGTGCCGGCCATCAAGCCGCGGCCTTCTTTGTGCGGCGGCGAATCACGGGCCGGCCCTTGCCCGTTACGGCTGGGCGCGTGATCTTAATGCTCTCGATTTCGTCGGTGCCGGGGATGTCGTACATCCAGTCCAGCATTACCTTTTCAAGCAGACCCCTCAGCGCGCGTGCGCCGGTGCCCTTGCTGATCGCCTGTCGCGACAGCTCCTGTAGCGCGTCCTTGGTAAATTCCAGCTCCACCCCTTCCAGTGCCATGAGTTTCTGGAACTGCTTGGTCAGCGCGCTCTTGGTCTCGGTCAGGATGGAAACCAACTGTTCTTCCGTCAGCTCGTCCAGCACCGTGACCATCGGCAGGCGGCCGATGAATTCTGGAATGAACCCGAAGCTCAAAAAATCCTCCGGCTCTACCCGGTTCAGGATTTCATTCTTTTCCAGCACTCCCTCACGGTGGGTCTGTTCCACGGCTCCGAACCCCAGCACATGGCTGCCCAGCCGTTTCTGGATCACCTTCTCAAGATCCACAAAGGCGCCGCCGCAAATGAAGAGGATGTTGCGTGTATCGACGCGGATGTATTCTTGCTGTGGATGCTTGCGCCCGCCTTGTGGCGGCACACTGCAAACGGTGCCTTCCAGGATTTTCAACAACGCCTGTTGCACGCCTTCGCCGGAGACGTCGCGGGTAATCGACACNTTTTCNGTGCGCCTCGAAATCTTGTCAATTTCATCGATGTAGATGATGCCCATCTCGGCGCGCTTCACGTCGTAGTCCGAATTCTGGAGGAGACGCAGGATGATGTTCTCCACATCTTCGCCCACGTAGCCTGCCTCCGTGAGTGTGGTGGCATCAGCAATGGCAAACGGCACGTCCAAGACCCTGGCCAGCGTGCGGGCCAGCAATGTCTTGCCCGAGCCCGTGGCCCCGACGAGCATGATGTTAGTCTTTTCGATCTCCACTTCCGCATGGGGATCATCCGGGGCGGGCTCGCGTTGCTCGTGCAGCAGGCGCTTGTAGTGGTTGTGCACTGCCACCGCGAGGGTCTTCTTCGCGTTGTCCTGACCGATGCAATGCTCGTCCAACGCGGCCTTGATTTCCGACGGGCGCAGTACCTTTAGCTCGGGAGCGGCCTTGGTTCGTTCGGCTGCCAGTTCCTTGTCGAGTACCTTCTTGAAGGTATCCACGCAGCCGTCGCAAATATACACGCCGGGCCCGGACACCAGCTTTTTCACTTCCGCGTGCGTCTTGCCGCAGAAGCTGCATAGCGTCAGGTTTTTGGGGCGGGCCATTTTTAAAAGTTACTTGTCCTCCACGGAGGTCTTGTCCGGCAGCGAGGGCACATCCTTGCGTGACTCCACCACCTCGTCCACCAGGCCAAACTCCTTGGCTTCCTGGGCGGACATGAAGTTGTCACGGTCACAAGCCTTCTCAACCGCATCGTAGTCCTGCCCCGAATGCTTGGAGAGGATGTTGTTGAGCCGCTTTTTCAGGTCCAGCATGTGGCGNACGCGAATCTCCATGTCCGTCGCCTGTCCCTCGGCACCGCCCAAGACTTGATGGATCATGATGTTGGCGTTGGGCAGCGAGTAGCGTTTGCCCGCCGTTCCTCCCGCCAGCAGGACGGCCCCCATGCTGGCGGCTTGGCCAATGCAGTAGGTGTTCACGTCGCAGGTCAGGAACTGCATCGTGTCATAGACCGCCAACCCGGCAGTCACATGGCCGCCGGGTGAGTTGATGTAGAGATGAATGTCCTTCTTCGGGTCAGTCATCTGCAAAAACAACATTTGGGCGATGACGACGTTGGCAACTTGATCGTCAATGCCGGTGCCGAGAAAAATGATCCGGTCGACCAGCAGCCGCGAGTAAATGTCGTAGCCTCGTTCTCCGCGCCCGGTCTGTTCGACCACGTGCGGGACGAGATAGTTGTTTTGAATCTCCTTGCCCATAGAACAAAAAAAGCGGCTGGAACCTAACGGGAAATGCCCCTCCGCGTCAATTTCAATGACTTCCGGCACTGCGGGCGGCAGTCTTCTTGCGACTCCGCTTTTTACGCGCAGGCTTTTTCAAAACACAAATCGCTGCCGCGGCGGCATCCGCTTCCGCCAGCTTCTTGCTTTTGCCTTTGCCGCGCGCCAGTTCGCGGCCCTCGTGGTGAACTGCGCAGACAAACTCACGGTCGTGATCCGGCCCGGTGGCATCCAGAAGTTTGTAATCCGGCGACACGTGTGACTTGGACTGCATCATTTCCTGCAACTCCCCCTTGGGATTGCCCACAAACTGGCCCGCATCCACTCCATGCAGCACTTTTTCAAACTGCGCATGCACAAATTTCCGAACCTTGGTGAACCCTCCATCGAGATAGATCGCGCCTACCAACGCCTCAAAGGCGTCAGCCAGTGCCGAGTCGCGGTCGCGTCCGCCGCTCTTTTCCTCGCCGCGACTGAGGATTAGTTGTGTGCCCAAGCGAATGGCTCTGGCGCGGGCCGCCAATCCTTCGCGGTTGACCAGCCGCGCGCGCGCCTTGGACAGTGCTCCCTCATCGCGCCCGGGGAATTCCTTGTACAGGGCTGCACTGATGGTGAGTTGCAGGACGGCGTCTCCCAGAAATTCAAGCCGCTGGTTGTTCGCTACTGCTTCTCCCTTTTCGTGGCCCACCGAGGGATGCGTCAACGCCAGCGACAACAGCTCCGGCTTGCGGAAGGTGTATCCGATGCGTTTTTGAAATGGCCCCAGCCGTGGCATGGGTCAGGAAGCCGTCGTGGGCTCAGGCGTCGCTTGTTCTTCCTCCACCGCCTCCGGCGGCCAGGGCTCATCGCCTCGCGGCAGACCATGCTCCAAGAGCGCCGCCACCTCTATCTGCACCTGTTCCAGTTCCTCCAGTTTTAAATCCGGGTCCGGGATCGTGAACAGGTCGCCGCTTGCCGGGTGCTCATAGACAAACACTCGCCTACCCTCCTCGCGCAGTTGTTCCTTGACCTTCAGCAACCGCTTACGCTCCAGCATTACGGCCAGAATGTAGCTGGCCTCACGCCAGCGTTCCTCGTGTGTGGCCACGAGCTTGCGCAACAGGGATTCCGCCGTGTCCTTTTCAATCACATCCGGCGGCTCTTCCGGTGGGGCTTCATAAATCCCCTGCCAATGTGAGATGAACCCCTTACGGTGATTGGCGCCTTCGGCGTATTTTGCGGCCCAGCAGCCGTCACACAAGTCCAGACGGCGAAACTCGCGATCCTCGTCCACCAGCAGCGTGTGGCAAGCACTTCGGTCGGTGAATCGTGCCTCGCATTCCCCGCAGGCATGCCCGCGCGTCTGGATGTTCCAATCATTCATGAAAGCCCCATTGAAAAACTCGCCGGGCAGCCGCGCAACGCTTTGTTGTTCACGGCCTCACAGGTCGTAAAGACCGCTGTCACGCGTGTAGGACGCGCTGCTGCCGCCAGGGCCACCGGATTCATCTGGCCCCATGAACTGGTCGAATATCTCCCCCATATCCTCCTCTATCTTGTCAGGATCCTCGCCGGATTCCAGTCGCCGTATGGCGTCGTTCATTTCCTTGGGCATCATGTCGTCGGGCAAGGCTTTCTGCATCTTGCGCATCATGTGCGCCATGTGTTTGGGATTGTTTTCGTCGAGGTGCGCCATGTCCTTTTCCATCTCGCGCATGAAACGGTCCATGCGTGGGCCGTCAAAATCGGGAGAGTCATCCCCTCCGGTCTCGGTGGCGCCCTTGAGGGGCGCGAAACGGCTGACCTCCTTCTCCAGTTTTTTGTTGCCACACTGGGGGCAGGCCGGCTTGCGGGTGGGCTTCAGGCGACGCGCGAGGAAGGAAAAGATTTTACGGCACTCGGGGCAGGCATATTCGTAGATGGGCATGTCCAGTGAAAAACAGTTTCTGGCCGCTGAATATTCAAATTGGGTGCTGTTGCCAAGGCAGAAATCCCAGACCCGAGGTGGAGCTTACTGGTCGGCCCATTTTTCGTATTCCTCAAGGATGGCCTCACGCGAACAGTGGGGTCGGAGAATGGCCCGGGCCTGATACTTGTATTCGCGCATGACCTCGTACTTGGGGACAATGAACTGCCAGTCCCACGCGGGGTTGGAGGTGTTGTGTTCCTGATTGACACCGCCGCCACTGGGGGAATGAGTGAACCGAATGCCGGCGGCTGGCTTGAACATGAGGATGTATGTGAGGCCTTCAAACCGCCCATAATAAAGGGGCCGGGCAAAGCGCATGGGGGAGAAGTTTTTAAACAGAGCATCCCGGGTGCCTTCCTTCCACGTGAGTTTAAAGGTGTCGTCATGGGCAAGGACGGTGCTTTCGTCGTCATGGGCTTGGGTGCAAAATTGCATCCAAAGGTGTTCCTTGGGGCGCCAGCCGCCGGTAAAATAAAGGCTCTTGTCGGCTGGGGCATTGATGTAGCTGGCCCAGAAACAGCCGAACCAGCCGCGGCGATGGACATGTTGGTGCGGCGTGCAGCGGAATTCAATGTCGAGATACCACGGTGGGCGCAGGGTGAAAGTGGTGGTGCTTTCGACATGGAGATGGGGCGTGGGCGGCTGGTGAAGCTGGGCCTGCTGATCGTTGAGTTTGCGGAAGATCATGGGCGCGCGGCGGGGCTCAAAGAAGGTGTCGCGATCCTGAAACTCTGTTTCGCCATTGAAGATATGCTCAAGGTTGAGGCCGGCATAACGGGGAACGAAAATGCTGCGGGAGGATTGGCGGTGCCGGAAATCCCAGACTCCGTTGTATCCAGCACGATGGCCACCGGAGGGTTCGTGGGCGGAGTTGTCACCGATGAGGGCGGTGAGATCGCCAATCTTGAAGGTTGCGTGGGCCATGGGGAGATATTGCCACCGAGGTGGCTTAGGGCGAGCGAAAAGGGTTGCCTATTCGAGGCGAATAGCTAGGCTCCCACCCAAGTCCAATGAAACACTCCGCCGGCATGGACGTCTGTGGAGTGGACATCAACCAAAACCATATACACATAACCATGAAGAAACTCCTGGCATTTGCTGTAACCACCCTTTTCGCCGTCTCCCTGAGCGCGGGCGAATATCCGGACATCTCCATCAAGGAGCTGAAGGAGCAAATTGCGGCCAAGAAAGTGACCGTGATCGACGTCATGAGCGCCAAGTCCTTCGCCAAGGGGCACGTGCCCACGGCAATCAGCTACGCCAAAAGCGGCAAATCGCTGGCCAAGCTGCTGCCCAAGGACAAGGACGCCCTCATCGTGGCGTACTGCGGCGGCCCGAAGTGCAAGGCGTATAAGCGCGCCGCGGACCTCGCTGCCAAGCTCGGCTACACGAATGTGAAGCACATGAGCGCAGGCATCAGTGGCTGGAAGAGCGCTGGCGAGAAGGTCGAGAAGGCCAACTAATTACCTGTCACAGACCAAACACGGGCGTTCCTCGGGGGCGCCTTTTTCTTTTCGGTGGCCAGCGCACGTGTGCCGGCCTATAACCAGCGGCTCTCATGAAGGACTATCGACTGAAGCGTCTTTTTAATGCCACCTCCGGACACTGCTTTGACGTGGCCGTGGATCACGGGTTTTTTAATGAGCCGGGTTTTCTTCAGGGCATTGAAAATCAGGCGTCGGCTGTACGGACTTTGGTGGAAGCCGCGCCGGACGCCATCCAGTTGACAGTTGGCCAAGCCCCCCTGTTGCAGGAGGTGGCAGGCCGGGAAAAACCCTCGCTTGTGCTGCGCACCGACGTGGCCAATGTTTACGGAACGAATTTGCCGGAGGTCCTCTTCAGCCGGATGATCGAGCAGCCGGTGGAGCAGGCCCTGCGACTGGATGCGGCCTGTGTGGTTGTGAATCTGTTCCGCATTCCCGGCGCGGCGGAGGTGACCGGGCATTGTCTGGAAAATATCCTCAAGCTGAAGCCGGCGTGTGACCGCTTTGGCATGCCGCTGATGATTGAGCCGCTGGTATTTAAGCCCAACGCCGAGGCGGGCGGCTATCAGGTGGATGGCAATCTGGCCAAGATTAAGCCACTTGTGCGCCAAGCCGTGGAGTTGGGCGCGGACGTGATCAAGGCCGATCCCACGGATGACCCAGCGGATTACCACGAGGTCATTGAGGTGGCCGGGCGCGTGCCTGTGTTGGTGCGCGGGGGCGGTCGTGTGTCCGATGAGGAAATTTTCCGGCGCACACACGCGCTCATGGCCCAGGGTGCCAAGGGCATTGTTTACGGGCGGAATGTGATCCAGCACGCCAACCCCAGGGGCATGACCCAGGCGCTGATGGCCTTGGTACACGAGGCGGCCAGCCCGGAGGCTGCGACAAAGCACTTGGCGTGACCATGGAAAGGCTCGACGCGGTCGCTTCGGTTGCGTAGGGTCTGCCGTTCCATTTTACAGGCATGGCAGCAGTCACCAATATCAATCCCGTCATTTCGACCAACGCCGGGACCAATGCGGCGGCAACCAGTGCGGTTACCAAAGTCGCTCCGTCGCCACCACCGCCGCCTCGCCAGTCGACGGATAACACCGGCATGCTGCTGATTCTCGGGGGCATTATTCTGGCGATTGGGTTGTTTGTCTGGCTGGGAGGTTTTGGCTTCCTCCGGCGGATCTTTGGGACAAAGAACGACCGTGAAGTCCGGCGATTACGCAGGGATTTAGTGCCTCGCATCAATCAACTGGAGGAACAACTGCAGTCGTTGCCGGATGATGCGTTGCGTGAAAAGACGGTGGAGTGGAAGGAGAAGCTC
The DNA here is from genome assembly GCA_002721895.1 of Verrucomicrobiales bacterium. The sequence goes on along the minus strand of PBLV01000019.1, from coordinate 71,169 downwards.
TCGGGAATCGAAGACAACGCCGAGTTGGCGCGAGAGCTGGAAGCCATCATGCCCGAGGCGTTTGCGGTGGTTAAAAATGCCTGCCGTCGGCTTTGCGGCCAGACCATTCAGGTCCGCGGCCACGACTTGGAATGGAACATGATTCCGTTTGACGTCCAGTTGATCGGCGGATACGCGCTGCATTCCAATCGCATTGCGGAAATGGCGACCGGCGAAGGCAAGACGCTGGTGGCGACCCTGCCGGTTTACCTGAACGCGCTCTCTGGCCGGGGCGTACACGTGGTGACGGTGAACGATTACTTGGCTGCGCGCGACTCCGAGTGGATGGGCGCGGTTTACAAGTTTCTGGGGCTGACCGTGGGCTGCATCCAGAGCCAGATGAATTCAGGGGTCCGGCGCGAGCAGTACCAGTGCGATATTACTTACGGGACCAATTCTGAGTTCGGCTTTGATTACCTGCGCGACAACGGCATGGCCTCCAGCCGTGAGGAGCAGGTGCAGCGTGGTCATTATTTTGCGATCGTTGACGAGGTGGACTCCATCCTGATCGATGAGGCACGCACGCCGCTCATCATTTCCGGCCCCACCGTGGTGGACACGGACATTGAAATGTACAACCGCCTTAAACCACAGGTCAGCTCACTGGTCAGCCGCCAGAACAAGCTCTGTGATGGTCTCTTGAATGAGGCGCGCGACTTGATCGAGAAGAGCGGCGAGGGTGGCTTGGGCAACGGCGCTGATCATGAGATCGGAATCCTCCTTTACCGCGCTCGGTTGGGCAATCCCAAGAATGAGATGCTTTTGCGGATTCTTGAGAAACCCACCAACCGTCGTCGTCTGCAGGCTGCCGAGATGGAACTGCACAAGGACCAGACCAAGAAGGAACTCTACGCTCAAAAGGAGGAACTCTTTTTTGCCATCGAGGAAAAGAGCCACGACGCGGACCTCTCCGAAAAAGGCCGGTCATTTCTTGACCCGAATGATCCCGATGCGTTCATGCTGCCCGACCTCATCACCATGTACCATGAGATTGAGCAGGATACCTCGCTCGGCACACAGGGTCGGGCCGTGGCCAAGCAGAAGGCGCAGGAACAGTATGAGGACAAGGCCGAGCGTATCCATGTGATCTCGCAGTTGTTGAAGGCCTACAGCGTCTACAAGAAGGACGAGCAGTACATTGTGCAGGGTAACAAGGTGGTGATCGTGGACGAGCACACCGGCCGCGCCATGGAAGGCCGGCGCTGGTCTGACGGCCTTCATCAGGCCGTGGAGGCCAAGGAAGGGGTTCGCGTAGAGGAAGAAACTCAGACCTACGCGACCATCACCATCCAGAACTATTTTCGCCTTTATCACAAACTCGCGGGGATGACCGGCACGGCGGAGACGGAAGCGGGCGAGTTTTTCGACATCTACAAGCTAGGCGTGCTGGTGATCCCTACCAACCGCGAATGCCTGCGCGATGATAAGAATGACTCGGTGTACAAGACCGAACGGGAGAAGTTCAAGGCGGTGCTCAACGAAATTCGCGAAATCCATGGTCAGGGCCGCCCCATCCTCGTGGGTACCGTGGCGGTGGATACGAGCGAGCGCCTTGCGCAGATGCTCAAGCGCGAAAGCATTACTCACTCCGTGCTCAACGCAAAATTTCATGAGCAGGAGGCGGAGATTGTGGCACGTGCCGGGCAGCGGGGCTCGGTGACCATTGCCACCAATATGGCTGGTCGTGGCACGGATATTCGCCTAGGCGAGGGCATCCCCGGGGTGGGAGGTCTGCACGTGCTGGGCACGGAACGCCACGAGGCTCGGCGTATTGACCGCCAGTTGCGCGGCCGTTGCGCACGGCAAGGTGACCCCGGTTCGTCCCATTTCTTCCTCTCTCTTGAAGACAATGTCATGCGCCTGTACGGCTCCGAGAAGATGGTGGGCATCATGGAAAAGCTGGGGTTGGAGGAGGATCAGGAGCTGGAGCATCCCTGGCTGAATCGTTCCATCGAGTCAGCACAGAAACGCGTCGAGCAACATCACTTCCAGATCCGAAAGCGCACGCTGGAATACGATGATGTGATGAACAAGCAGCGTGAGATCCTCTATGGGTTCCGCAACCAGATCATCAACGGTGACGATGTTCGGGACGAGTTGATGGACACCATGGAGGCCATCGTCGTCGAGAAAATTGAGGAACATGTTCCGCAGGAAGGTGAGGGCGAGGAGTTCTGGACGCTTCGAGGCTTGGCCGATTGGGTGAATCTGAATTTTCCGCTTGGCGTGGAGGAGGACGATTTGGGTCGTACAGCGCGTGAGGCCACGGAAACACCTCCCGCCGATTCGTCGCTGGCCTACATGTCCGCCGCGCAGTATGCGCTCTTTGTCTCCATCACCGGGCAGGTGCGCGATGCTTATGGCGTTAAGGTACAGGTGGAACTCGACACCGCGGCTACTGACGAGGAACGGGAATTAAAATCCGCCACCGTCACCGCGATGGAACGCATGACCATGCTCACCGCCATTGACAAACTGTGGCGGGAGCACCTGTACACCATGGACAGCCTTCGCCATTCCATCGGCCTTCGCGCCTATGGCCAGAAGGATCCGCTCATTGAGTACAAGGTGGAGGCCAAGCAGATCTTTGACGAGATGATGGCCAACATCCGCACGGAAATCTGTCACAACATATTCCGCAGTGCCTCCAGCATCGAGGCCTTCAACACCTTCCTGCACGAGGTGAAGACCATGGCGCACCATGACACCTCCGGGGGATTTGATGGTGGAGGCACAGCCAGCGATGTGGTCAGTGAGGCCAACGAGGTGGTGGCCAAGGCCGAGCCGGTCCGCACGGGGCCGAAGGTGCGCCGCAATGATCCCTGCCCTTGCGGAAGCGGCAAGAAATACAAGAAGTGCTGTGGACAGTAAGGCGATGGACCCCGTTTCCATGATCCGGTCGCGCCGGGCCATTCGCGGCATTTCCGCAATTTTGTTGCCGTTCCAGATCGACGGTAATCCCGATTGGGTGGGATTTGCCGCCCATGTGCAGCGTACGGTGGCTGCTGGGTTGGTCCCGGCAGTGAACATGGACACTGGCTTTGGCAATCTCATTGACGATGCCACCCGGCNGCAGGCACTGGAGTTGACCCGGGCGGAGACTGACGATTTCGTGGCTGGCGCCTTCGTGGGNGATGAGCCCGGGGCGAGTTTCAATGCGCCGGAATATTTGCGCCAAATGGAGATGATCCAGTCGCATGGGGGCACACCTGTGATTTTCCAATCCTTTGGTCTTACTGGTCAGGCCGACGATGTTATCGTGGCCAGCTACGCGCACTTGGCAGACCAGGCCGATGCCTTGATTGGATTTGAACTGAGCGATGTGTTTGCACCGTTCGGGAAGATTTATTCGCTGGAGGTTTATCGCGGATTGCTGGGCATTGAGCGGCTGATTGGCGCAAAGCATTCCTCGCTGAACCGTGATCTGGAATGGCAGCGGCTCCGGATGCGGGATGCCGAGCGCCCGGACTTTCGCGTGTTTACCGGCAACGATCTGGCCATCGACATGGTTATGTACGGCAGCGACTACTTGCTTGGTCTCAGCACTTTTGCGCCCGACATATTTGCCAAGCGCGACGCGGCTTGGGTGGCTGGTGATCCAGCATTTTACGAATTGAACGATTGGCTGCAATACCTCGGCTTTCTGGCGTTCCGTCCGCCCGTGCCAGCCTACAAGCACTCGGCGGCCATGTTTCTGAAACTGCGCGGCCAGATCGAATGCGATGCCACGCATCCGAGTTCACCGGTGCGTCCCGAGTCGGACCGCGAACTCTTGAGGCAAATTGCGGAACAATTGCACGCTGCATGAGCGAGCCCTTCAAGCTGGTCCGGATTCCGTCGCTCAAGACGGTGGAGGATTTTCGGGCGCACGTTGCGTCACTTAGCGTGGAGATTCCGTGCGAGGATGAGATCGTCCAAACGGATTCGCCCCTTGGCCAGCCGTTGTCTGTTCCGGTGATCAACGGCAAGACACTGGGCAACCGCGTGGCTCTGCATCCCATGGAAGGTTGGGATGGGACCACCAGCGGCGGCGTTACTGATCCCATGCGGCGGCGCTGGCGGCGCTTTGGCGAAAGTGGTGCAAAGTTGATTTGTGGAGCCGAGGCCATGGCGGTGCGACCTGATGGCCGGGCCAACCCGAACCAGTTGGTCATCAATGAAGCCAATCGCGCCGGCTTGGCGGAATTGCGAAACCTGCTGCTGTCAGCCCATCGTGAACGCTACGGTGACACCAGCGATCTGGCACTAGGATTTCAGCTGACGCATTCGGGGCGGTTCTGTCGCCCCAACGAAAAATTTACCTACGAGCCGCGCGTTGCTTACCGACACCCGATTCTGGATGAGAAGTTCAAGGTGTGTGGGGACGAGGCGGTTTGGACGGACACCGAGGTGGAGGAGTTGATTATGGATTTCGTACGGGCCGCACACATTGCCCGTGAGGTGGGTGCGGATTTCGTGGATATCAAGCACTGCCATGGATACCTGTTACATGAATTTCTCGGGGCCTACACGCGGGAAGGCCGGTATGGCGGGAGTTTTGAAAACCGCACGCGCATCCTACGTGAAATTGTGGAGGGCATTCGCTCGGACGGAAACGACATCGACTTGGCCGTGCGGCTGAGTACGTTTGATATGGTGCCACACCGGCCGGATGAACGCTTGTCTAAGCCGGGCAAATTGGGGCCGGGTGTGCCGGAGCAACACGCCACGCCTTACCCATACCAGTTTGGAGTGGATCACGATGACCCGACGCGCATTGACTTGCGCGAGTCATTTGACTTTGTGGCTCTCTGTGGCCAGTTGGGGGTCAAGCTACTGAACACCACGGCGGGGTCGCCATACTACACCCCGCACTTGCAGCGCCCGGCGTCCTATCCTCCCAGCGATGGCTACCAGTCGGCGCATGATCCTCTGATCGACTTGGCGCGGCAGATAGATGCGGTTCGTCAAATCAAGGCGCGACTGCCTGAAGGCATGGCGGTCATCGCCTCAGGCCTCAGTTACTTGCAGGAATTTTTGCCGTATGTGAGCCAAGCCTTGATTCGCGAGGGATGGACGGATTATGTGGGATTGGGCCGTGTGGTGTTGAGCTATCCGGATGTGCTGATGGCCGCGATGGAGCAAGGGGATCTGGAAAAACGCCAGATTTGCCGCACGTTTAGTGACTGTACCACGGCCCCACGAAAAGGCCTGCCCAGTGGGTGTTTCCCCTTGGATGATTTCTATGCACAGGGAGAGGATGCTGCGCGGCTGAAGGAATTCAAGCGGAGGCAAACCGACTGACACAAAGCAAGGGTTCTACTCCTCAGGAAACGGCTCGTAGGGCATCGTGGCGACAACGGCATCAATCTGCCCGCCATTCGTCCTCACTTGCAGCTTTGTGCCTGGCTTACAGGACTCGCGTTGAATGATGGCCAAGGCGGCTCCGGCTTCCGTGGCAACACTGGACAATCGGCCCACCACCTTGTCATTCAGCACAACTTCGTCGGCGATGGAAGCCGCCCCGGTCAGCCGCAGGCCGCGCAGGAGTTTTCTCACCTGCCCGTAAGTGCGTATGCGGGCGATGATTTCCTGACCAATGTAGCACCCCTTCGAGTAACTGATGGCACGCGATTCTAAGCCCCCTTCCGGTGGCAGGTTTGCCACTGTTAAGTCGGCGCCGAAGCGCGGAATGGTTGCCAGAATACGCGCCTGCTCAAACGACGCTTCGCTGCAATGCAAGGCGATGACTGACAGCTTGTCCTGCCATTCGGCAACCTGTTCCGTGGCCAAGAACAGGTCGAAGCCCGCAGTGCCCAAGCGCGGCTGGTTAATGACGTATATGTCCTCATCTTCCAGGGCGACTGAATACGGGGATCTAGGACACGGCAAATCCAGTTTGTCTAGTGCCGCAGGGGACTCCGGGCCTTGGATGCTCAACAGTTTAAAATGAGGCGCGACATCGGCTATCTCCACGTCTTCCGTGATCACGTATTTCTCCAGCCGTTCGCGAACGGGCCCCGCGAGGTCGGGCTCGAAATCCAGCAGCAACTCCTCAGCCAGCCGGTAGACAAATAGGTCGGACTCCATTTTGCCCTTCGCGTTTACAAGCGCGGCGTAGCAGCCGGTATTCTCCGTCAGGGCCTCAATATCGTTGGTCACCTGTCCATGAAGGAACTTGACACGATCGTCTCCCAATACGCACAGCCGTGAGCGGCTGGAGAAATCCAGCCAACCTACGCTTTGCCTCAACGCTTCGAATTCATCCTGCACGCGCCGATGACAGCAGTTTTGGCTGTCTGCTCCAAGATGTTTTGCTGGGCCATGGTTTTTCACGGTGAGGCGGGNCTTTTGCGTGACAGGGCACGAGGCCGCCGTTACATTGCGCCGCCATGCACAAGTTGGTTTTACTTCGCCACGGCCAGAGTCAATGGAACTTGGAAAACCGGTTTACCGGTTGGCACGATGTGGACTTGACCGAGCAGGGCCGCGAGGAGGCTCGCGCCGCCGGCAGGGTTTTAAAGGAAAACGGTTTTGTGTTCGACAAGGCGCACACCAGCGTCCTCAAGCGTGCCATCCGCACGTTGTGGATTGCACTGGATGAACTGGACCAGATGTGGATTCCCGTGCGGCGCGACTGGCGCTTGAACGAGCGCCACTACGGCGCGTTGCAAGGGCTGAACAAGGCGGAGACAGCCGAGGAACACGGTGAGGAACAAGTGCTCATCTGGCGGCGTGCGTATGACATCCCGCCGCCCGCGCTGGAGGCCTCGGACGAACGCTACCCGGGGCACGACCTGCGCTATGCCAACCTCTCGAGTGAAGAGTTGCCGCTCACGGAGTGCCTGAAAGATACCGTGGACCGGTTTTTGGCCTACTGGCACGAGTCGATTGCGCCGGAGATTCGCGAGGGCAAGCGTGTTATCATNGCCGCCCATGGCAACAGCTTGCGGGCCTTGGTGCAGTATCTTGATGGTTTATCGGAGGAGGATGTTTTAAAGTTGAACATTCCTACCGGCATGCCGCTGGTGTATGAGTTGGATGCAGATTTGAAACCGATCAAGAATTATTACTTGGGTGACGAGGAGGCGGTGAAGGCAGCCATGGAAGCGGTGGCTAACCAAGGGAAGGCAAAGTAGCGGGGCCGATGTGCCCGGCTTGCAAGGCTAAGTCGCCGGCCGAAAAATCCAACCGATGAAAGCCGTCATCCTTGCCGCCGGAAAGGGCACGCGCATGGGGGCGCTGACGGAGGAATTGCCCAAGCCCATGCTCCGGGTGAATGGACGGCCTATCCTGGAGCATATCTTGAAGGGACTGCGAGATGCGGGGTTTTCTGAATTCTGCTTTATCACTGGCTGGAAGGCGGAGGTGATCGAGAATTTTTTTGGAGATGGCTCGGACTGGGGGGTGTCGGTTTCCTATGTGCGGCAGGTTGTACAGGACGGGACTGGAAAGGCACCCGAGCTGGCGCGTGAGTTCGTGGGGGAAGATTTTTTTCTGCTGACGTACGGGGACATTTTGGTGAAGCCGGAGACGTATCGGCGCATGCTGGAACGTTGGGAGGAAGGCGAGTTCAGTGGGTTGGTTACAGTGACCGGCAGCGAGGATGTGACGAAGGGGGGATTGTTTTTCTTTGATGAGGGCTTTTGCCTGACCCACTTGGTTGAGAAACCGTCTGCTGTCGCCTTGGAGGAACTTCGAGCCGAGGGATGGCTTCGGGAAGAAATGCCGGCCTGGTATAACGCCGGAATTTATTTATTTGAACCGGGATTGTTTGATTATACCGTCGGCTTAGAGAAATCACCAAGGGGAGAGTATGAGTTGACCGATGCCTTGGCGGGTTTGATTTCAGCGGGCGGGACGGTGGCCGGGTTGGAAATTGGGGGACGTTGGGTGGACGTGCGGGATCCCGAGGTGCTGCGAAAACTGGAGGAAGGCTGAAAAGGCCTAGCCGATTTTCTGGCCGGCTGTAGCAGGCCCGCGCGAGGAGAATTTGAAAAAACCGCCCGTGAGCCAAGGGGTGAACCGAGTCCCGCGGGCGGATGCCAATCCCAGCCGGCACTCCCGAAGGCATTCCGGCCAGGTCAATGCCTGATGGCCAAGGCATGGGCACGGATTGCGCCCGCGCAAAAACTAACGCGCTTTGCCCCCGGGGCAACCCATAAATGCGGGGTGTTTTCGACAAGTTGTCGACGATCTCGCCGGAGGCTCAACCGTGTGAGTGCGAGTGGGAATGGTCGTCCTCGGCGGGTGGTGTGGGATCAATCTCCTTCACCTCCGCTTTCTCCACAAGAAAGGCTGCCACCTTGTCATGCAGGATGCCGTTGACGATTTCCGGCACGCCATTGGTTTCCTGAACTTTCTTGAAAAATTCCTGTGGCTCCATGTTGTTGCGTTGTGCCAACTGGACGATATGGGCCGTGATTTCCTCCTGCTTGGCCTCGATTTCCTCCGCCTTGGCAATGGCTTGAATGATGTATGCCAGCTTGACCCGGTCTTGAGCCGCCATATTGGCGTTGGCGTAAATCTGTTCCTTGTTCCGTTCAATCTCCGCCTTGTCTATGCCGCGCTGTTGGTTTTGCTGCACAATATTATAGACTAGGCTCCGCGTTTCTTCCGCCAAGACCGATTCCGGCAAATCCTTTAGTTCCGTGCTGTCGATCACTGTTTCCAGCAGTTGCGCTCGTAAGTCACTTTCGGCTTTGTTGCGCCGGTCTGTCTCCAAGTCGTTGCGCACTCCTTCGCGCAGCTTGTCCAAACTCTCGGCACCCCAGCCCTTGGCAAACTCGTCATTCAATTCAGGCAACTGTTTTTCCTTCACCTCCACCAATTCCACCGCATATTCCCCTTTGCGACCCGAGAGATCCTTGGACACGAAGTCCTCGGGAAATTCCACCGAGACATCCCTTTTCTCCCCTGCTTTGGCTCCCACCAATTGCGCGGTGAAGCCTGGGATAAAATGATCGTGCTCCGCCTCCGCGTNCACGTGCAGCCAGTATTTGTTTTGCTCCGTCAGGCCCCGCGCCGTGGGCGCAAAGTCCGTCAGCGGTTTGCCCTCCGAAGTGCCGGAGTAGTTCACCACCACGTAGTCGTTGTCCTGCACGCCGCGCTCCACGTTCTCGTATTGCGCCCGTTGGTCGCGCAGCGCATCCAGCGCCTTGTTCAGGTCTGTGTCCGTTACCTCCACGCGCTCTCGTTGCCCCTTCAGGCCCTTGTACTCCGGCAACTCAAAGACCGGCTTGACCTCCAGCGTGGCAGCGAACTGCAACGGTTCCCCTTTTGCAAACTGGATCTCCTCCACGTCCGGCTGAGTCACCGGCTCAATGTCTTTCTCCTTCAAGGCGCGTTGATAGGCGTCGGACATCAGCTGCTTCTTCACTTCCTCGCCGATCTGGTTGCTGAAGGCCGCCACCACCTTGTCTTTGGGTGCCTTGCCTTTGCGGAAGCCCGGCAGGTTGGCCTGCTTGCGAAACTGGCCCGCCACGCGCTCGAACGCCTCGTCCACCTTTTCCACGGGCACATCCACGCGCAATTGTTTCTTGCACGGCGAAAGATCAATCAATTCAACATTCACGACAATTCCTTTGCAAAAGCGGCTCAACCTAGAAGCGGTATCCGCCCTCGTCAAGTTTGGAGGTTGGTCCGTTCCGGTGGGATTTTCCTCGACGATGAATTTTCAAACGCTAGGTTCGTCCCTCCATTTCCAGATCAATGAAGACTCGCATCGTTTCCCTTCTTCTCATTTCCATCACAGCCATCGTCCAAGCCCAGGATGTACCGGCGTGGCGGCAAAAACTTTCGCGGCATTTGCAGGCCGATTTTCCCTATACCAAGGCGGCCATTCGGGCCAATTTCCCCGGCGGCAATGTGGCCAACAAGGGCATGGCCATCATCGTTGGGCGCGAGGCGTTCATGTGCTTCGACACAGACCTGCTCCGCTGGTCCGCCGGCTGGACGGGCAACTACATCACTGACGAGGGTGTGAGCTACCGCGGCAACCACGGTGCCAGCCCACGTGTTGCCGGCGACCAAAAATTCGGCGTCTCGAATATCGCCGGCTGGGCCGACCTCAAGGGATCCTTTGTTGATCCGCGCCCGGAGCCATTCGGTCCCATTCCTGCAGGCCAAGCTCAGTGGCGCGGTTGTTACGTGGCGGATGACAAGGTCGTGCTTAGTTACACCGTGCGTGGCATCAATTTTTTGGAGCAACCCGGCAGCATTGAAAAAGACGGCCAAACAGCTTTCGTTCGCAGCCTGCGACATGATGCCTTGACCGGTGGCGTGGCGGCGCTCGTTTGCGAGGTGGAAGGCGCCAAGGGCCGTGTGGACGGCCAAATGGCCACCCTCACCGCTGGCGGCCAAGTGACCAAGGTGTTCGCCTCCAAGGGCAAGCTGGAGATTCAGGAAAACAAGCGGGTGGTCCTGCATCTCATCAAGGGGACGAAGGCCGGCGACTTGATCCTAATCCTGTGGCGGGGCGCGGAGGCCGATGCCGGAAAATTTGCCGCCCTTGCCAAGACACCCGTCAAGGCCTCCTTTCCCAAAGCCGGCAAAAACCGCTGGCCTGAGCCCGTGGTCACCAAGGGGACCCTGAACACCAGCCAGACGCCTGATGGCGCCTATGTGACCGATACCATCACCTCGCCCGAGAAGAATCCGTGGAACCGCCGCGTGCGTTTTGGAGGCTTGGACTTTTTCAGTGATGGCGATCGGGCCGCGCTCTCCACTTGGGATGGGGATGTGTGGATTGTCTCCGGCTTGAAAAGCAAGGAACTCGCCGAGTTGAAATGGACCCGCTTTGCCAGCGGCGGCTTTGAAACCCTTGGCCTCAAGATCGTGGACGATGTCGTTTACACCTCCGGCCGGGACGAGATGACCCGTTACCACGACACCAACAAGGATGGTGCTGCCGATTATTACGAGAGCTTCAACAACCAAATCACTAGCTCTCAGGGCTTTCACGAGTTCGTATTCGATTTGCATACGGATGCTGAGGGTAATTTTTACACCATCAAGGCCGGCCCGGTGCGCGGTGGTGGTCGCGGATTTGGAGGTGGCGGCGGCAACGGCCACGTCTCCGCCCATGCCGGTGCCTTGCTGAAAATTGACAAGTATGGCCGGCAACTCACTGTGGTGGCCACGGGCTTTCGTGCGCCCAACGGCATGGGGGTCGGCCCCGAGGGCCAGCTCACCAGCGGTGACAACGAAGGCACTTGGATGCCCCGTTGCCCCATCAACTGGGTTCAGCCCGGCGGTTTTTATGGAGTGGAAGACTTGGCTCACAAGAAACCGCAGCCGCCACACCACAAGCCCTTATGCTGGCTCGACAAGGGCTGGGACAATTCCGGTGGCGGCCAGGAATGGGTCACCAGCAAGAGCTGGGGGCCCTTCGCTGGTGAACTGCTCCACACCAGCTACGGCCGGTCCTCGTTGTATTTGGTTTTAAAACAAAATCTGGGGGGAGGCAACTTGCAGGGGGGGGTGGTTAAGTTCCCGCTGCGCTTCACTAGTTCCGCCATGCGGCCGCGTTTCAGCCCGCATGACGGGCATCTCTATGTCGCCGGACTCAAGGGGTGGCAGAGCAACGCCGCGCGTATCACCGGTCTCGACCGGGTGCGCTACACGGGCAAGCCAGTCCAAATGCCCCGAGGTCTTTGGGTGGACAAAAATGGCGTGCACATTACGTTCACTCAGCCAGTGGATGCAAAGACTGCCGCGGATCCGGAAAACTATGCCATCACCCGTTGGAACTATCGGCGGACCAACGCCTATGGCTCCCCCACCTTCAAGGTCAGCGATCCCAATCAGCGCGGCAACGAGTCCGTGACCATCACCGCCGCCAAACTTTCGGCAGATAAGAAAACCGTCACCCTCACCGTGGAAGACCTGCAACCGTGCGACCAGCAGCTTATTCGCTTCAACATCGACACGGTCTCCGGTGCGAACATTCGCACCGAGATCATGCACACCATCCACGCGGTGAAGTAGGCCCCGGCAGTTGCCCTTGGGGCGCGGCGTTCGCGAACTCGACACGAGGACGGGCGTCGTTTACAAGAGACCCACCGCTGACATGCGCAAATGGATGGTCATTTTGACTTGTGCCGCCGGGCTGGCCTTGGGTCAGGATCCGGAGCCGCCCACGGGATTGCGGGTGACCTACAGGGCCGGCGGGGTAGTTGACACCATGGCTACGCCGCATGTGGCGTTGTACGTGCCGGCGGGCCGTCCGGCTACGCCCTTCCTTCCTCCGGGCCGGTTTGCCGCCACTTGGGAAGGCGTGGTGAAGATTGACCTGCGCGGCGATTATTCCTTCCAAGCCAGCGGCCGCGGCAGTCTCAAGCTGGAGGTCAACAACACCGTGCTGCTGGATTTACCCGGCCTATCGGCGCTAGGCAAGCCGGCCACCACAAAGCCCGTGCGCCTGAACAAGGGGGCTAACGCCATCAAAGTTACCTACACCAGCCCCAGTCGTGGCGATGCCCAGCTTCGCCTGTTCTGGAGTGATCGCCCCGACAAACCCATGCCGCACGAACCCATCCGTGCCGGCCAGTTGGCCCATGAGGCAAACCCCGCGCTGGAGCAGGCAGATTTGCGCCGGGCTGGGCGTGAGTTGTTCCTTGAGGCACGGTGCATTCGTTGCCACAAGGACGGCGGCGAGGGCGGGATCCCCGGACTCGCCATGAGCGGCCCGGGCTTTTCCACCATCGGGGACCGGCGCCATCCGGCTTGGATGGCCCAGTGGATTTTAAATCCAAAGGCCCACCGCGCCACGGCCCGCATGCCGCGCCTTTTGCACGGGGAAAACGCCGGGGCCGATGCCCAAGCGATAGCGGCGCACTTGGCCACCTTGAAGGCCGATCCGCCTCCGCCGGCGGTGGAGTACCCCGAGCCTGATTTGGAAGCGGGCATGGAATTGGTCGAGAAACTGAATTGCGCGGGTTGCCACAATTTGCCGGGCGCGGAAGAGCCGGCGAAGGACAAACTGAATCTGAGCCACATCAACCAGAAGTATCCCTTGGGTCAACTGCGGGATTTTCTGCGCGCTCCCAACGCGCATTATGTTTGGACACGCATGCCTAAGTTTGAAATGAGTAGCGAGGAGGCGTGGAACATTGCCAGTTGGCTGAGATCTCAAACGCCTTTGAGGCCGGAGCCGCTGGTGGTCGATGCTGCGGAGGCGAAGCGTGGTGAGGAATTGATGACCAAGGTGGGATGCCTCAACTGCCATAGCCATCCGGCGGAGAACCAATTCAAGGCGCCACCCTTGGCTGACTTGGCGAGCCCAAAGTGGATGGGTGGGTGCCTGACGGATGCGCCGGATGCGGACAGCCGCGCGCCGCGGTATGACTTTTCTGCTGCGGAACGTGCCGCTCTGCGAGCGTTCGCGGCAACGGACCGTCATTCCTTGAAGCGCCATGTGCCTGCCGAATTTGCCGAGCGCCAGTCGCGTTTGTTGAATTGCAATGCGTGCCACGGCGAGCTGGAAGGCTTTCCTGAGTTGGCGCCCTTGGGCGAGAAGCTGCGGCCGGAGTGGATGGAGCAGTTGTTCGCCGGCAAGTTGAAACAGCGTCCTCGGCCTTGGTTGGGGCATCGCATGCCCGCCTTCCCGGCGCGCGCGAAAGACTTGGCGCATGGCTTGGGCATGAGTCATGGCCTGCCGCCGGTGAGCCCCAAGCCACCGCCGGTCAAGCCCGAGCTGGCGGAGACGGGTCGCATGTTGGTGGGTGTGGATGGCGGATTTTCCTGCGTGGCTTGTCACGGTGTGAAGGACCGTGACCCGTTACAGGTATTTGAGGCACAGGGGGTTAATTTTGCACGGGTGGGGGACAGACTGCAGTCGGAGTTTTTCCTGCGTTGGATGTTGGATCCGTTGCGCGTCGATTCGCAGTCGCGGATGCCGGATTATTTCGATGAGGACGCGCGAAGCGTGCTGGTGGATGTGCTGGAGGGGGATGCAGCCAAGCAGATTGATGCCATTCGCCATTATCTTTTGCAGGGGAACAAGATGAAAATTCCCGTGATGCAATAGCTGTAACTCACCATGAAAAACACACCCCTTACACTAGCGTGCGCCGCGTTGCTGGCGATGAGTTTCACCGTCCAGGCGGAGGAAAAATGGACGGTCCTTTTTGACGGGAAAAAGGTGTCCGGCCTGCGCGGCTACGGCCAGAAAGAATTTCCAGAAACGGGCTGGAAGATTGTGGATGGCACATTGAAGACCATACCGCGCAACAAGGGAGGGAGGCCGCGTGACTTGGCCACGGAGGTGGTGTTCAAGGATTTCGAGTTTGAGTGTGAATGGAAAGTGTCGCCGGGTGGCAATAGTGGCATCATGTACCGGGTCAAGGAACAGGGACGCCCGGCTTATTTCACCGGGCCGGAGTTGCAGGTGCTGGATGACGAGCGGCATGCGGATGGCCGCATCCGGTTTCCCCTGCGGACGGCCGGTTCCTTGTATGAGTTGAAGGGCAAGGGGATGAAGGAGAAGCCGTACAACAAGGCGGGCGAGTGGAACAAGGTGCGCATCGTTTTCAAGGACAACCAAGTGGAGCACTGGCTTAATGGCGCGAAGATTGTTGAGTACACTTGGGGCAGCGACGAGATCAAGGCGTTGATCCAGAAGAGTAAGTTTCGCACGTGGAAAGGATTCATGGAGCAGCCCGAGGGCCGCATCGTCATCCAACACCACGGTGAGGAGGTGTGGTATCGTAACATTCGCGTGCGCAAGCTTTAGCGCCGGTCAGCGCCATTCCAATTCCACCACGCAATAGACGAGGAATTTCGGCAGGGTGAATTTCACCCGGCCGTTTGCGACTTGGGCGTTGAGTGGAGCTTGTTTCCCGGGTTTGGCCTCGGGGGTATGGAATCGAACGATGGCGCCGGTTTTGCCGTCGGGCAAGGGCAGGTCGCACCGGATAGTGCCCTCATCCACAGCGATGGGCTTTTCATCGTGAATGCCGCCGCCGGCGCTCTTTGGCTTTTTCGGCTCGGTGCGGTTGTAGTTCACAAAATGCAGATGCACCCGGCCGCCTTTTGCGGGCAGGCTGGACGACGCGCGGACGGTGGCGGGGGCCTTAATTTTCCAGTTGCAATCGGCGGGTTCATCCCCGGGGCGATAGACCGTTGAGTAACCAGTAAGTTTTTTTGGGGTGGCAACATCATCAGGCAGGATGTCGAACAGCACGTGTGCATCGAGCAGGGCCTTGCCGGTTTGGCGGAACGCATCGAGGGGGGCAAGATTACCGGCGTGCACAGCTTTGCGGGGGAAGAGGAGGACGGCTTCTGAGTTCGACTGGTTATGCCGGTAGATGGTGTCATGACGCCGGATGAACTGATAGTACTGTGTGATCACCTTGCGAGCCTCGGGGTTGGTGAAGCGGGTGTAGAACCCCATGGGCGCGCCGCCATTGGCGATCAGCTCGGCAATGGAGGCGCGGGTGCGGGTGCTTTCATATTTGCCGAGCGTGAAGGGCTTGTTTCCGGCCGCGCCACGGATGTAGCGGGCCTGTAATGTGCCTTCGCCCAGGAAACCATTCTTTAAATCCGTGTAAAAGGCGGAGCTGCCGGTGCTGTACCACAGGTAATCCTCGTCCTTGGCCCACAACTCGGCGGGTAGCAGGCATCGTTCGTCGCCACGGATTTGGCTGAAGTTTCCCAAGTGATTCCATTGCCCGACAATGAGGCCGGGCTTGAGGGTGCGGCCGTAGCGCACGAAGACTTCGTCAAAGCATTTCTTGGTGGCGATCTGAGAGAAGCGGAGCTGTTCGCGCTTGAAAGGAGTGCTCTCCTCGGGCTTGTGCCAGGCGACAATTTCCTTGAACTGGTGGCGGGCAAGGTCGTTGATGCCGAAGTCTGCCTTCAGTTGGTCTGCGTTGAAGCGTTTGCCAAGATAAGCGCGGAATGCATCCTGACAATGTTCACAGAGACAGTTGTGCCGGTAGAAATAGTTGATCATGAAACCATCGATGCCTTGGGCGATGCCGTGGCGGACCCAAGCCTTAAGCACCATGCGCCAGTGGGGGTTGTTGAGGCAGGCCCAGTATTCGCGCATGCCTCCAATGGAGTAGTTGGCGCTGGCGCGGGGAGAGCCATCGGCATTCTTCTCTAGTAGGGCGAGGGGGTCCTTGACGGGTTTGGGGCCGAGAAGTTTTTCATCCCAAAGGTCGTGGTAAAACTTGAAGAAGCCGCGTGGCCCGTTTTCGCCGGAGGGATCGCCCACGAGGAACTCAATGTTGAAGTGGCCGATGACTAGCGTGTCGAGCGCGTGCAGGGCACGGTTGCGGGCGTGGAACCAAGCGCGGTTTTCCGCGAGTCCCACCTTGGGAAAGTGGGCGGGATAACCGCCACCATGCTTGGTGTGGGCAAGGCTCCAGTAGTGCGCGCCGTAAAATCCAATCTGGGCCAGTTCGGGCTGCGCTTCCTTCACGAAGGACAGATAGTCCTCGTGGTCATATTTCGCCCAGTGGGCGATCATGGTGGTGAATTCCAAGGGGCGCTGGGGGGCGGCGGTACAGGCGACCAGAAGAAGCGGGAGGAGCAGGATTTTTTTCATGCGGGTTCGCGTGGAGTCTGGCACAATCCGAGCGAATCGCCAGTCCTGTTTGGCGTCCAACAATCATGAGCCGGCCATTGCTTCTTCTCCTGCTGGGAGTCGTCATGGCTTGGGGGCAACCCGCCAAGCCACGCTTTCACCAGCCGCCGCACAATTATTGGCAGCGTGTGCCCCGCGACGCCTTCACTCAGTTTGCCGCGCGCATCAAGGCCGGGCAGGTGCGGCTGGATCACTCCAACGAGAAGGCGTTCATGAACAGTTTGTTGCGTGCGCTGGATATCTCGCCCGCCTCGCAGATTCTTGTTTTTTCCACCACCAGCCTGCAACTGAGCCGTATCTCCGTGCGTAACCCCCGCGCGCTTTATTTCAACGACCATACCTATGTGGGCTATGTGCCCGGCGGGCAGATTGAGGTGATCTCGATCGACCCGGACATGGGCGGCGTGTTTCACATTTTTGACATCCCGCGCACGGCCGCGCCCATCAACATCCAGCGATCCACGCGCTGCATGAACTGCCATGCCGGACAGGAACTGGGTCGGGTGCCTGGGTTGTTGATCAAGTCCGTTGTATCCGGCCCCAATGGCGGCAGCTTGGATGCCTTTCGCACCAAGGACACGGGGCATAACGTGCCCTACAAGGAGCGGTTTGGCGGCTGGCATGTTACGGGTGAGCACGCCATCAAGGAACACTGGGGCAATCTTCACGGCCAGCTTGTGGCGGGAGATTTGAAGAAGATTCCCGCACCACCAGGCCGTTACTTTGACTGGGCCAAGTATCCTGTCCCCACTAGTGACATCCTGCCGCACCTGATTCATGAGCATCAGGCTGGCTTCGTAAACCGGGCCGTGAAGGCGACGTACGACACCCGCTATTTTCTCGCTGCAGGCAAGGGGCGCTTGTCAGCGGAACATGCCGCGGAGGTGAACCGGCTGGCGGAATTGTTGACGCGATACATCCTGTTCGCCGATGAGCCACCTTTGCCTCCCGGCGGGATGGTGGGGGATCCCGCCTTCAAGCAGCAGTTTCGCCGGCGGGCCCGGCTGGGACCGGGCGGGCAATCACTGCGGGACTGGGACCTGCGCACACGCCTTTTTAAACACCGGTGCAGCTACATGATTCACGCGCCCAGTTTTGCGGGGTTACCGCCGGTGTTAAAGGCGGCCNTCTTGGCCCGCATGCGGCGCGCCTTGGACACCACCCGGCTGGATCCCGTCTTCGCCCATCGGCCGGTCGCCGAGAAGCAGGCCATTCAGGCCATTCTTAAAGCCACGCTGCCGGGCTGGAGTGGCGGGTGATTTTTTTATCGTTTTTGATAAGTGGGACTTGCGGAAGGGAGAGGTGGGTCTATGATTGACCCACCCATCGGGTTTTAATATGGAGGCATGGTTATGGCGGAATCGAAAAAGACCACAAAAAAAGAGGCGGCCACGGAGGATGCGCGGCAGCGCAATCTGGACTCGGCCTTGGCGCAAATCACGAAAACGTTTGGCGAGGGCAGCATCATGCGTCTGGGCGACGCGCAGGGGCATTCGCAAATTGAATCCATCTCCACCAGCGCGTTGTCGCTGGACTTGGCACTGGGGGTGGGAGGCGTGCCGAAGGGGCGGATCGTAGAAATTTACGGGCCGGAATCTTCGGGCAAAACGACAGTGATGCTGCATGTGGTGGCCAATTGCCAGAAGGCGGGTGGCATTGCGGCATTTATCGACGCGGAGCATGCGCTGGACCCGGCGTATGCCAAGCGGCTGGGAGTGAACCTAGATGACCTGTTGGTTTCACAGCCGGACAGTGGCGAGGAGGCGCTGACGATTTGTGAGACGCTGGCACGCTCGAATTCGATTGATGTGATCGTGGTGGACTCGGTGGCGGCGCTGGTGCCCAAGGCGGAGCTGGAGGGCGACATGGGCATGGCGACGATGGGCATGCAGGCGCGCCTGATGAGCCAAGCGTTGCGCAAGCTTACGGCGATCATGGGTAAGACGAAGACCACCTGCATTTTCACAAACCAGTTGCGCGAGAAGGTGGGGGTGATGTTCGGCAACCCGGAGACAACGCCGGGCGGCAAGGCGCTGAAGTTTTACTCCAGCGTGCGGATTGACATCCGGCGCAAGGAGGCATTGAAGGATGCGACAGGCCAGATTATTGGCAACCATGTGAAGACGAAGATCGTCAAGAACAAGGTGGCGCCACCCTTCGCGGAGGCGGAGTTTGACATCATGTACAACCAAGGGATCAATCGGCAGGGGAGCATTATCGATGCGGGCCTGCGGTTTGAGGTGTTGTCGAAGAAGGGGGCTTGGATTCAGCATGACGGCGAATTGATCGGCCAAGGCGCGGCCGCGGCGCAAAAGACGCTGGTGGACAAGCCGGAACTGGCGGACCAGATTGTTCGCGAGATCATGGCCAAGCGCAACGGCGAGGAGCCGGAGGAGGCTTCCGCGGACAAGGAAGAGGAACCCGAGGCGGCGGAAAAGGCTGCCTGACGCTTCGCTTGCCTCCGGGCGCGCGTCGTTTCACAATCCGCGCGTGCCTGACCCCCACCCCCATTCAGTGGCCGCTCATTATGGCGGTGATTTCGATGACGATGCGGTGTCGGCGTGGGCGGGAGAATTACGCGCGCGGCTTGAGGCACCCGAGGTTACCTTGGGTCTGGTTTTCATGGCCCCCCGGTTGTTCGAGCAGGCGGCGGAAATTCTGGAAATCATTCGGGTGCATGCGCGAGTGCCGCTCTTGGCCGGATGCTCCAGCCAGGGGTTGATTGCGGAGGACCGCGAAATTGAAGAGGACGCTGGGATTTCGCTGGCGCTGTATCATCTGCCGGGAGCGCGGCTGGAGTCGGTTCACTTTGGCCAAGCTCAGGTGGAGGCATGTGAAACGGAGTTGGACTGGCACGAGGCAACGGGCGTGAGCGCGGAGGAGGTGAACAGTTGGCTGGTGTTTGTGGATCCGTTTCATCTGGATGGCGAGCGTTGGCTGGATCAATGGAACGCTGCTTGGCCGGGCATCGCGGTGATGGGCGGGCTGGCCAGTGCCGGCAAGCGTAAGGGGACGCAGGTTTATCTGAACGGTGATGTGTTGGAGGAAGGCGGTGTGGCGGTGGCGGTGTGTGGCGACGTGCGGTTGCGTGGGGTGGTTAGCCAGGGCTGCACGCCCATTGGGGATACTTGGACAATCACGGGGACTCAGGATCATTTCATCCATGAGATTGCCAACCGGCCGGCGTATGAGGTGTTGGTGGAAACGTTTGATGGGCTGAACCCGGAGGAGCAGGAGAAAACCAAGGGAAACATTTTCGTCGGGCTGGTGGTGAATGAGTACCTTGAGGACTATCACCGGGGCGACTTTCTCATTCGCAACCTATTGGGCGCGGACCCAAACGTGGGGGCGTTGGCGGTGGGGGCACTGCCGCGCGTGGGGCAGACGATGCAGTTCCAGCGCCGCGATGCCCGCGCGGCCTCGGAGGACTTTGACGCGCTGCTGGAGCACTCACAGGCGGAAGAAGTTCCTGTGTACGGCGGTGTGTTGTGTTGCTGCAATGGCCGCGGGCGGCACCTGTTCGGTGCGCCGGGGCATGACGCGGGCTTGGTGCAGCAGCGACTGGGGCCATTGGGGCTGGCGGGCTTCTTTTGCAATGGTGAAATTGGCCCGGTGGGCGAACGCAATTTCCTGCATGGCTACACGGCGTCGCTGGCATTGTTCGTGGGCGATACCCCTGGCGCATGAGCACGGACACGTTACTGCACACCTTCACCTCCGTGATCGAGCCCTTGCGGCTGGAGGAATTGTTTGCCCGCCAGCAACCTACGGAACTGGAGATTGGCTGTGGGGATGGGGCGTTTCTGCTGGGTCATGCCCAAGCCCATCCCAAGCGCAACTTCGTGGGCGTGGAGCGGTTGCTCGGCCGGATTCGCAAGCTCGACAAGCGGGGGCTTCGCGCCGGGCTGGAGAATCTGCGATTGTTGCGCTTTGAGGCGCGTTATCTCGTCGAATACCTGTTGCCGACGGGCCGGTTTGAGGCCGTTCATATCTACTTCCCGGATCCATGGCCGAAGGACAGGCACGCGCGGAACCGGCTAGTTAACGAGACGTTCCCGGACCATGCGGCGCGGTTGTTGCGGCCGGGGGGAGTGGTTCACCTTCGCACGGACAGTGTACCGTATTCCACCCAAATGCAGGAGGTTTTTCAGGCGCATGGCGGGTTTAAACTGGAAGATACGCCGGTGGACTTGAAGAAGCGGATTACGGAATTTGAAGCAGTGTTCAACACAAATGGTGTTCCCATCCGGCACGATTCCTGGCGTTTGCCGGGAGCCGCTGAGTGAGCTAGATTGGTGGAGATGAAAAAGGATTCCGCCGCCCCGACAACTGAATCAACAGACCGCGAGTTTTACTTGGCCGCAGCCAATGCCCTTGGCCGCGCGGCCATCTTGGGGATGGGACTCCAATTGGCGTGGGTGGCTATTCTGGCTTCATTCGATTCGGATTGGGTCATCTCTCTGCACAGTCGCGTGATGGGCATTGAGATCTCCGAAGCCCTGTTTGCGCAGGCCATGTATCTGGGCCTGCTGGGCCTGAAACTGTTCGTGCTAGTGGCGTTCGTGATTCCTTGGCTGGCCATCCGATGGATGCTTTGGCGNCGGAATTGACAGGCGATCTAAACATCGATGATTGGCCCATTGTCATCATCCTTATCCACCCGGTGTCGTTGTGAGGCTTGCCGGGGGCGGGCATGTCGGCTTCCCCGCAGCGTGATGGCGGGACCACCGCCGAGGAAGAGATTGGAAAGAATGGAGACAACACTGATGACGGCCGCGCCGGCCATGGCCCACCAGAATCCGTTCACCACGAAATGTTCCCCGGCTAGGCTGCTGGTGAAAAGCAACAGGAGGGCGTTGATAACCCAGAGAAAAATTCCGAGCGTAAGGATGAGAAGGGGCAGCGAAAGTAGCAACAAGAGAGGCCGCAGGAATGCATTCAGGACTCCAAGCACTAGAGGGGCCACGATGGCGCCGGTGAGGTCGCGGATGACGATGCCCTGACAGAAGGCATCGGCGGCCATGACCCCCAACGCGGTGACGGCCCAGCGTTGTAGGAACGAACCGAAGGAACCGGAATTTTCGGGCTGAGTTTCCATCAGGCAGGCTCGGCGAGGATCAGCGTGGTTTGGGTGGTTGCGTGCAGGACAGCTTCCCGAACGCAGGCAGGCACCAGGGCAAATTCGCCGGCAGCCAGCGGAAGGTCGTCCAGCCGGGCCGCGCCTTTTGCGATGCCAATGATCACGAGGCCGTGGCAAGCTCGGGATTCCCCCGGGGTGAGAACCCGCGATTCCATGCGAAACTCGCCGGGGGTGTCNGCGATGAGGCCGGGGGGTGAAAGGGCGGGCACGTGGTCATCAAAGTCAATGGAGGTCAGGGCTTGCTCGATGTGCAATTCACGTGGTTGGCCGTCGAGCCCCATGCGGTTCCAGTCAAACACCCGGTAGGTGGTGTCGGAGTTTTGCTGGACTTCAATTAGGACAATGCCACCGCCCAAGGCATGCAGGCGGCCGCTGGGTAGATGGAGCGCATCGCCGGCCCGCGGTCGCACGCTGTGCACGCATTCGGCGATATTGCCGCTCTTTAAACAGGCTTCGAATTTTTCGCGTGTGGCCTTCTCCTTTAACCCCACGTGGATACGCGCATCAGATTCCGCATGGATGATGTGCCAAGCCTCGGCCTTGGGTTCGCCGCCAAGGTGGGCGGCCACCTCAGCGGGAGGATGGACTTGGATGGAGAGGTCTTCATGTGCATCGATGAGTTTCACGAGCAGCGGAAAACGGCCATTGGAGGGTGGTGCAACGCCCAGCAAATCTTCGGCGTGATTTTCCATCAGCCAACGCAGATCGCGCCCGGCGAGCGGACCATTGGTGATTTCGCTGACCGCGCCGGGGCGGTCGCTGATCTCCCATGTTTCGCCAATCGGGCGGCCAGAAGGGAGATTCTTGTTGAACAGCTCGGCCAGCCTGCGTCCGCCCCAGACGCGTTCCCTACAGATGGGCCGAAAGGTGAAGGGATAGAGCATGGCCGTCAGGCCGCGGCGGGGTTCTCGATGTATTCGCCGATGTTGCGGAATTTCTCGTAGCGCAGCCGCAGGCGTTCGTCAGGGTCGATTTGTTGTAGCTCTTCCAGATGACGGATGAGCGTGTTCTGCACGGTTTTCGCCGCTGCCTCATGGTCGTGGTGTGCGCCGCCGAGTGGCTCGGGCAACACCTCGTCCACCAGACCGAGTTCATGCAGGTCACGGGCGGTGATTTTCAGAGCTTCGGCGGCTTGGGGAGCTGCGGCACGATCTTTCCAAAGGATGGAGGCGCAGCCCTCGGGGCTGATGACGGAGTAGTAGGAATTTTCCAGAATCAAAACCCGGTCGCANACGCCAATGCCCAAGGCCCCGCCGCTGCCACCCTCGCCAATGACCAAGGCAATCATGGGCACGCTGAACAGCGACATCTCGCGGAGATTGATGGCGATGGCCTTGGCGATGTGGCGCTCCTCGGCGGCCACGCCGGGGTAGGCACCGGCGGTGTCGATCAGCGTGATGATGGGCAGGCCGAAGCGGTTGGCCAGACCCATCAGCCGGATGGCCTTGCGGTAGCCCTCGGGGTGCGCGCAGCCGAAGTTGCGCATGATGTTCTCCTTGGTGTCGCGCCCCTTCTGTGTGCCGATGACCATCACCTTGTGGCTGCCCAGTCGGGCAAAGCCCGCGACGATCGCGCGGTCGTCATCAAACAAGCGGTCCCCGTGCAACTCGGAAAATCCGCTGAAGCTGCGCGTGATGTAGTCCAGCGCGTACGGCCGTTTGGGGTGGCGGGCCAGTTGCACGCGCTGCCAGGCAGTGAGGTTGGCGTAGATCTCCGCGCGTTTCTTGTCGATCTCCTGCTCCATGCGGCGAATCTCATCATCGAAATCCACGGGAAACTCTGCGCCCTCGGTATGCGTGCGCAGTTCCGTGAGCTTGTGTTGCAGGTCGGAAATCGGTTTCTCGAAATCGAGCAGATGCTTCATCCGCGGGCAGCGTACCGCGCCGTTGCCGGGCGCGCAAGGTTCATCCCAGCCACCGGATCAGACATGCCTGTGCTGCCACGAACGCGCCCAGAGCCAGCCAGCAAAACACCTCCAGTGCTCCCAGCCGCTTTTGCCGGACGTTGCCCAGTCGGAACTGCACTCGTTTCGAACCCACCACGATCACGTCCCCATTCGCCAGCCGACGTGTTCCCTTCAAGGGTTCGTCGTTCACCAGCGTGGATGCCTCCGAGATGGGCCGCAGTACGAATTCTTCCCCCTTCAGTGCCACCTCAACATGGTTATCCCATACCCCTTTCGCCTCCAGTTGCAGCCGGCAATTCTTGGCCCGCCCGATGGAGGCCGGTAGATGGGAACGATTCAGACACATCGGCTCGCGGTTATCCTCCAGCACCGCCAACTGCGCGAGGCAGGGTTTTTCCGCGGCCGAGTTCATCCGCGGTGCGCCTTCCACAACAAGATCGCCCCCACGCCCTGAAACAGGAATGCCGGTGCCCAAACCATCCATTCCGGGTGCCATTCTGGCTTGTCCACAAACGCCCGGCCCAGCAGCAGGAAGCTGTAAAACACAAGCACCAACAAAACCGCGAAGGCGATTCCCACCGTGGTTTCCCGGCGGCTCGTGCGCAACCCCAGTGGAATGCCCACCATCACAAACCCCAGACAGGCACACGAGAAGGCGAACTGTCCGTGCAGGTGCACTTGTTTGCCGACGTCGCGCACCTCGTCGCCCGGCTGAATTTCCCCCTCGGTTACCTCCGCGTTCACGTATCCCTCCGCACGCTGATCCGACACCCGCACCTCGCCCACCATGCGGCCGTCCCGCATAACCTGCAGCCGCGATTCCGGCGCAGGGAAAACGGGTTCCTCCCCTACGTATTGCAGCACCGCTACGCCAAACTTGGCATCCGCGGTCACCACCCGGCCGCGCGATTGCCAGTGCCGCCACAATTCGTTGAACGTCAATTCATTGTCCTTCAGCCGCCGCAGCCCCCTTTCCACCGGTGCGAACGAAACCACCTGATTCGTATGCTCCTCCATGGACAACGTGTACCATCGTCCGCTGCCCCGTTCGCGCCCTTCCCCCGGCGCTGCGTTCGGATCCGGTAAATCACGGCTTTGCAATTCCACCTTGTATAGGTCAAACACGTACCGGCTCTGCTTTGCGTCCACCCGCACCCGGCCTGTTTGCGCCTTGATCCGCTGTTGTAGCTTTGTTCCCTGCCGGAAATGGATCAACACATCCTCCAGTTCCAGTTCCCCTTCCACCGCCGCCGGCTTGCGATCGCCAATGCGAATGTAATATCCCGGCAGCTCGATCGGTTCATCCCGCTGCAACACTCGGCCCGGTTGTTCCGTCAGGAACTGCATCACCATCTCATGTACCAGATCTTTGGAAAGCCGCTTGCACCGGGGCGCCACCTCCAGGTTGACATAGGCCGCCAAGCCGCTCATCACCACCCCCAGCCCCAGGAGCGGCGCGACCATGGCCATCAAGCTCACCCCGCCCGCTCGCGCCGCCGTGTATTCTTGATCCGCGCTGAATCGGCCGAACACCAGCAGCACCGAGGCCAGCAATCCCATGGGCAGGGAAAACGTCACAACATACGGCGCCAACAACCCGAACGCTTTCACCACCACCGCCAGCGGCACCTGCCCCGTGACCAGTTGCCGGAGCAAATCCTTCATCCCGCTGGCCAGCATGAGGACTGCCGTGAACACCAGCACACTCAGTGCCAGCGCCCCGCACACCCGCCGAAGCAGATACCCATGAAGCGTCCTCATCGCGCCGCAAGCTAGTCCAAACCCTTCCCCCTGTCACGCCATCACGGGTGGTGCCGAGTTATGGATATAGAGGTTTTGAAGCGAATGTTTTATTTGCTGATTGCTGGTCACGATCTGTTTCGCAATTGCATTTGGAGGGGGATGAATTTAAATTTTGATTCTTGCCGTGAAAAAGTACATTTGCACTTGGTATCGCCGTGATGGGTTTGTCTGGAAGCGGACAAAGGTAATGGCATTTAGCCCGGAAGAGGCCCTGGAATTGGTTTTGCACTCCGAAAAGAACCCGCACTGTAAGTCCTTAGAAATCAATAGGGCTTGGATTCCGTTTTTCTCAATCTATTCGGACAATCCGCACTATGATGAAAATGTACCGATACCAAAGTCAGATGAGGAAGAAGTGAAAACCAAAGTTCAGGTGGAATCTGGTGCTCAATCCGGGGGGCAATCAAGCGTGACCAAATATAAGGAGATTGCTGGTTATGTTATGGATTCAGCGGGCAACCGGATCGGGCAGGTTGCTGGCGGGATTCAAAGTCAAATCGCTCCGCCGGAGAGTTCCAAGTGGGCAGTGGGGCACCGTGTTGTCGGTGTTTGTTTTATTGTGGTGGCTATTATCGGTCTCATTACTAGTTTCAATGGGTCCTCCTCAAGTGACAGGAGGGAAGGGGAATTGATTTTTTTCGGGGGGCTTGCTTCGGCTTCGGCGCTTTTTTTCATGGCGTTCTTGATCGATGTGTTGACGGATATTCGGCATTACCAACGGGAGACGGCGAAACACTTGAGTCGGCTGGCCTCGGAGAAGGAATCGCCGCCGCCGATGGGATAAGGATGAAAAAATGGTGGCTGGAGCCAGAATCGAACTGGCGACACAGGGATTTTCAGTCCCCTGCTCTACCAACTGAGCTATCCAGCCACGGCCGCCCGGGTGGGCGGGCCGGTCAACATACCGCATCGCGGGGGTGCGGCAAGCCATTTTCGCATGCTTGACCGGTCACGGCGGACCACGTTTCAATCCCCCGAACCCAAAACCAGATATGCCAACTTACGTTTACGAAACCATCCCGCAGAAGAAGGGTCAACGGCCGCGCCAGTTTGAGGTTGTGCAGAAGATGAAAGATCCGCCGCTCAAGAAGGATCCGGAGACGGGCCTGCCCTGCAAGCGTGTTATCACGGGTGGTTGCGGTGTTGTTTTTCATGGGCCGAGCATCATGTCAATGAATGTGCCGCGTGGCAAAAAATAGTGAGCCATGAAGTTTGCGCGTTTTTTGCCCGCTTTTCTTGCGGCGGTCACGGCGCTGGCGGCGCCGCCGGATTTCCGGATTGGGCCGGTGCCGGGCGGGCGGCTAAAGGTATTCCAGAAACAGTTTGCCCAGCATTTGGAGGTGTTCGGGGTGCATGTGTTTGGGACGGCGGAGACGCCACCGGACAAGTTGCGGCATGTGGCGGTGGTTCTGGCGGAGTATCTGGACAACAATGAGGATGGCAGACCGGATAANCCTCTGGTTCTCGCTGAGCTGGTGAAGCGCGATGCGTTCATGGCCGTGACGAGGAATGAGCGCGCGCTGGAGCGGCTGGACCATGAGGTGTTTCAGGGGGCGGGCTTTCATGCGGGGCAAGGCCAGTTTGCCACCGAGACCAATCCGGGTGGAGATCGGTTTGATGCCACCTTGGAGGAAGTGCTGCATCTCATCACGCATGTGGGCTATGCGAATGCGTACCCGAAGGTCTTTGGTGAGCGGCCGGGCACGGAGTTGGCGAAGTGCTTGGATCGTGCCCGTGGCGGACATTTCCGGCGGGTGCCGCGGCGTTATCCGGAAGGAGCGTGGTTTACCTACGATGATCGTAGTTGCGATTATGGCTGCCAGTGCACGGAGTATCTTTATTGGACCATTACCTCCGTGCTGGGCGCGCAGGAGGCACGGCATCGGCGGGAGGATATCGCGCACGAGTGGCGACTTTACAACCGGGAGCTGGTTCGGAAGCGCGATCCACACATTTTTCGGCTCATTACGGATCCAAAGTACCGCTTGCCTACGCGGTTGCCGGATGGGCGTTACCGCGTGCCTTGATCGCACTCCAGTGCGAATAGTTGCAGCGCGGCGACGATGATGGAATGACGTATTTTGCCGTTGCGAAGGAGGCCGGGGATGTCGGCGGCAGGCACGAGGTGGAGGGCGATGTCCTCGCCTTCATCCCATTCAAGCTCGTGTTGTGGGGTGCAGTTTTTCGCAATCACGGTGTGGACCTGATTGTCCATGATGGCGGGGTTGGCCAGAAGTGAACCGAGGAGGCGAGCGTTTTTACCCTCGTACCCGGTTTCTTCGCGCAGTTCGCGCAGGCCGGCCTGCAGGGGTGTCTCACCGGGATCCACCATGCCGCCGGGAATCTCCAGTTCGATGGTCTCGGAGCCTTGCCGGTATTGCTCGACCATCACCAACTCGTCGTCGGGTGTGAGTGCGACGATGTTGACCCACTCGGGGTTTTCCAGCACCACCATCTCATGTTCGGCATTGGTGCGGGGATTGACCACCCGGTCGTGTCGGACCTTGAAGATGCGATGGTCGCTGTGGATGGTCCGGCTGAGCTTTTTCCAGGGACGAATCATTTCTGGCGGGCGGCCCAGCCTTCGCGCATGAGATTCAATAAATGGGCCAGCGCCTCGGCATAGGGGCGATTTTGCTCGGTGGCCAGTTGTTGGGCGCGCTTGTCGAGTTGCGCGGCCATGGCCTTGGCCTTGTTCGCGGGGCAGCCGGATTGTTCCAAGGCTTGAGCGAGGGCGGTTTGTTCTTCGGGGGTCATTCCACTCCGGCCTCGGCGCGGGGGACGATGCTGATGCTATTGACGCCCTGACGCTCGACGGGGCGGCTCTTTTCCCCGCCGCCACCGTGGTTGGTCTCACAGTCGCCGATTTTGCCGAGGGTGTCGTCGCCGTCGATGAGCTGGCCAAAGCCGGTGTATTGGCCGTCCAGAAAACCGGCCACATCCAGGCAAATGAAAAACTGGCTGCCGGCGGAGTCTGGATCACTGGCGCGGGCCATGGAGAGGACGCCGCGCACGTGTTCGCGGTCATTGAACTCGGCGTCAATCTTGTAGCCGGGATCGCCGGTGCCCCACCGATGCTCCTCCTCCGGATCCTTGGTCAGGGGGTCGCCGCCCTGGATCATGAAGTTCTTCACCACACGATGGAAGGCCGTGCCGTCATAAAACCCTTCGCCGGCCAGTTTCTTGAAATTCTCCACTGTCTTGGGGGCCACGTCGGGCCAGAACTCAGCCACCATCCGGCCGGCGTCGGTCTCAAAAACGGCCACCTCGTCATTTGCATCGCTCATCGGCGGCAGCGTCGGCACTCGGGCCGGGCTTGTCACGCCAAAAGAAAAAACTCGCCAGCGGCGTTCAATGTGCTTTGGTGGTGGGGTATGCGTACCACATTTTTTGCACTGGCCGCGTTGGTGGCTTTTACGGCGTCGGCACAGGATGGTTTGACCGATGGTCTTTACGCCCAGTTCCAGACGACAAAGGGAAAAATCATGGTCAAACTGGAGTTTGAAAAGACGCCGATGACGGTGGCGAATTTCGTGGGCTTGGCCGAGGGCACAAAGCATTACTCGAAGAAGGGGAGTGACCCGGCAGATGCGAAAGGCGCGCCCTATTATGACGGCTTGTCATTTCACCGGGTGATCCCGAATTTTATGATCCAAGGCGGCTGCCCACAAGGCACTGGCACCGGCGGCCCGGGTTACAAATTCGCGGACGAGATTGACGCGACTTTAAAGCATTCTGGCCCGGGCATCCTGTCCATGGCCAACGCCGGTGCGGGCACGAACGGCAGCCAGTTTTTTATCACCCACAAGGCGACACCTTGGCTGGACGGCAAGCACACGGTGTTTGGCAAGGTGGTGGGTCCGGCGGACCAGAAAGTGGTGGACGCGATTGTGAAGGGGGACAAGATCACCAGCTTGAAGATCCTGCGCGTGGGGACGAAGGCCAAGGCGTTCAAGGCGGATCAAGCAGCGTTCGTGGCCTTGGAGAAGGGACTTGAGGAGCGTGCACAAGCCAAATTCAAGGCGCAGATTGCCAAGGACAAGGCGGCCGCGGCTGCCAAGGTGGCCGAGTTGGCCAAGGCGAATCCTGGCGCAGGGGAAACGAGGAGCAAGACCGGGCTACGCTATCTCACGCTCAAGGCGGGCGCTGGTCCGGGCGCGGCGAAGGGACAGCAGGCTGAGGTACATATTGTTTTGAGTCTGCCGAATGGGAAGGTGTTGGATGACACGCGCAAAACGAATAAACCGGCAACCATTCCCGTGGGCGCGCCGTTGCGTTTGGCCGGGATGGCCGAGGGACTGAACGGGATCAAGAAGGGGGAGCGCCGCTTCCTGATTATTCCGCACGATCTGGCCTTCGGCAAGGCAGGTTCGGGCGGGGTCATTCCGCCATATTCCACGATTTTTATGGACATTGAGTGCCTGAATTTGAAATGAAGAAAGCCATGAAGACCATCAATCTGGTTGCCAGTGGGGCGTTGTTTCTGGCCGTGTGCGCGTGCCAAGGAGAAGCCCGGCCACCGGCTCCAACCCAAGCGCCAACTGAAACCCAAGCCAAAGCCAAGACCGTGGATGAATTGATTGCGGAACTGAAAAAGAAACACCCGGACGCAAAGCTGGAAAAGAGCAAGACGGGCCTGCAATGGTTTGCGCTCAAGCCGGGCGAAGGCGAGAAAGTGGGCAAGGGCAAACCCATCAAGGCGCATTACACGGGCACTTTTCTGGATGGGAAAAAGTTCGATAGCTCGCGTGACCGCGGGCAGCCACTGGCCTTTACGGTGGGAGTGGGGCAGGTCATCAAGGGTTGGGACGAGGCGCTTTCGGATATGAAAAAGGGTGAGCAGCGCATCCTGATCATCCCGCCCAATCTGGCGTACGGCGAGCGCGGCGCGGGGGGCGTGATCCCCCCGAATGCGACGCTGGTGTTTGACGTGGAGTTGGTGGACTTTTAGGCGAGGCCTACCACCACTTGAAGCCGGGGTCGATGTATTTGAATTTCCCCCCGAACTCGGCCTTGAACCGGGCGTCGTCGAGGACGTATTCGCCGCGAGAGTCTTTCTTGTAGTTGCCACTCTCTTGGATTCGGTAGGGCTCGGAGGACATCCACTTCATCATCGTTTCGGTGGGGGGAAAGACGTAATAGGCGGCATGGCCATCGGCATAGAGCATCACGTGGCCGGGCTCGCCCTTTTCGGCATGCCAAGTGTCGCCGCGGTCGTAGGGCCAGTTCCAGTCGCCTTGGATTATCTTGCTGACGGGGTTGGTGATGTCCGAAAGGTGCAGGCTTTTCCACTCATAGGTATCAGGGGTTTCCTTTAAATCCCCAAGCACGCGCTTGACGCGGAACATGTCGTCAGCCACCTGAGGCTGGTAGCTGTTGCCAAAGGATTCGTAGCAACTGTCGACGTTCAGGGAAGTACCGCCAATGTCCATGGGATCGTGGAATATTTCGTGGCGGTTACTCAGGTATTCGTTGAGGGGCCGGGCCTCGGGCGGGGTGGTGGCGCCATAGAAACTGGCGACATGATGCACGTTGAAATTTTTGGGGGCGTCATCGGGGACAACGAAAGTGTTGGTGAAACTGCCCAGTTTGCCACCGACCGCAGCGAAACCCCAGACCTGCGGGTAGTTGTCGTTGTGGTCGTGGATGTAGGCGTTGTAGGCCGTGCCAATCTGTTTTTGGTTGTGGATGGATTTGGCTCGCATACTGGTCATCTTGGCCTTGGACAGGGTGGGCAGGGCGAAGCCCAGCAGGATGCCGATGATGGCAATAGCAATCAGCAGTTCAATGAGCGTAAAGGCTTGCTTGGCGGCGTTTGTTTTCACGGCGGTTTACCACCATTTAAAACCGGGATCGATATACTTGGCGGGCCGGTTGTTTTGACCGATGGTCGCGTATTGCGCGGGGTTGATGGCTTTCCATTGTGAGTCGGGCACCCAGCGGTTTCCTTTGCCGGGCGGGCGGCGGGGGTTTTCCAGAACCTTGGGAGGGTTGGACTGGAGAGCGTTCAACTTTTTCCGGAAACTCTCGTCGTTAGGAATGGGATCCCCCTTGGCATCCAAGCGAGTGCGGCCGAGTTGGTCGCGCTGGTAATCGGGATAAAACCATCGAATAAGAAGCTTGCTGGGCGGAAAGACATAATACTCCACATGCCCATCGCCATAGAGCATTACATGTCCGCCTTCTCCGCGGGCGGCATGCCAGGCGTCGATTTGGTCGAAGGGCCAGTTCCAGTCGCCCTGGATGATCTTGTTTGAGGGATTGGTCATATCGGTCTCGCGCATGGACCGGCCATGGTAGGTGTTCACCGGCTCTGAGGCCTCGCCGAGCACGCGCTTGACGCGAAACATGTCGTCCGCGACCTGTGGTTGGTAGCTGTTGCCAAAGGCGTCGTAGCAGCTTTCTACGTTGAATGCCGTGCCTCCTATATCTGAGGGGTCGCGAAAAATCTCGTAGTTGTTGCTGACGTATTCATTGAGCGGGCGCTTTTCCGCTGGCGTGGTGGCGCCATAGATATCGGCCACCATCCGCGGCCCCTGGGCCATGGCTTTCTTGAGGTTCTTGATGTATTCTTGGTTGTAGATATTGTACTCGTTGCTGATCTTGTCCGTGCTCATATTGCTCGGCTTGACCACCTCGAGAAAATTCCCCGGCTTTCCACCAACGGCGGCGAATCCATAAACGCGGGGATAATAGTCGTTGTTGTCATGTACGAATTTCGCGTAGGCTTGGCCGATTTGCCGCTGATTGCTGATGCTCTTGACGCGGTTGGCCTTGCGCTTGGCGGCTGCCAAGGTGGGCAGAAGAATTGCGGCCAAGATGCCAATGATGGCAATCACCACCAATAATTCGATCAAGGTAAATGCTTCAGCGGGTCGTACGCGTCTCATCCTGCTCCTTCGCGCAAAGGCGATATTGTGCCTGCAAGCACTGAAAACCTACCATAATAGACGGCAAATCGCCAGATTATATCCGCCAAGGCCCTAATTTCCGGTTTGACAGCCCCTCCCCACGCCTCTATAAACGCCGCTCCGCTAACCCCTGAGGCGTAATAATGGCTATTGCAATTGGCTCCAAAGCACCTGATTTCACCCTGAAATCCATCAACGGTTCCGGCGAAAAGAATGATTTCGGCCTAAGTGACGTGACCTTGAGNGCCAACTTTGGCAGCAAGAACACGGTGGTTCTTTTTGTGCCACTCGCCTTCACCGGCGTTTGCACACAGGAATTGTGCGACCTCTCCGCCGGTCTTGGGGCTTACAGCGACTTGAACGCCGATGTCATCGCCATCAGCGTGGACAGTCCCTTCGCCCAGGGCCAATGGGCCGAGAAAGAGAGCATCAGCGTCACCCTCGCTAGTGATCTCAACAAGCAGACCGCCGCCGATTACGGCGTGCTGCTTGAAGATTTGATTGGCTTGGGCAGTGTCAGCGCCCGCGCTGCTTTCGTGGTGGACAAGGAGGGCACGGTGCAGTACGCCGAGCAAACCCCTACTCCGAAGGATTTGCCCAACTTTGACGCCATTAAGGAGACCTTGGCCAAGCTGAATTAAAGAGTTTTCACCCCAAAACCACCCCTAACCGGCCGCGCCACCCCCCCATCCCCAGGCGCGGCCGGTTTCTTTTTGCCCAACGGCGCCAGATGCGCTAGATTGGCTGCATGAAGAACCCACTTCGCTTCATGCCATTTTTGGCGTTTCTGGCCGCTTCGCTCTTGGCCGCCCCCGCCAAGAAAGCCGAGGGACTGGCCAACTGGCTTCGGTTTAAGGAGGCCCCTCGCGTCGACGAACTGCAGGTCGCCATAGGCCATTTTAAGCACCCAAAAACCGGTGTCACCGTCGATCTCGTCGGCGCCATTCACATCGGCGATCGCACCTACTACCGCGATCTCAACAAGCGCTTCAAGGAATACGACTCCGTTCTCTTTGAGCTCGTTGCCGATCCCAAGCGTGCCCATAAACCACGCGGCCCCAGCAACAGCCCGGTCACCATGATCCAGCGGGCCATGCAGCGCTTTCTCGACCTAGATTTCCAGCTCGATGCCATCAAGTACAACCGCCCCAACTTCATCCATGCCGACATGGATCCCAAAACCTTCGCCAAGCGCCAGCGCGCCCGCGGGGAGACCATGCTGAATCTCATGCTCAAAACGATGCGCGAGGAGATGGCTCGCAAGCGCGCCGGCGAGGAAATTGAGGAAATCACTCCCGCCGAGTTGCTCATTGCCCTGCTCAGCCCCAACCGCGCACGTGAAATGAAAAGGCTACTTGCCGCCAATATGGGTACAGTCGAGGACGCTCTTTCATCGCTCGAAGGCGAGGAAGGCACGGTGATCCTGACGGAGCGCAACCAAGTTGCCCTCAAGGTGTTGCGCCGGACGCTGCAGGAAGGCGAACACAAGAAGATTGCCATTTTCTATGGAGCCGCCCACATGCCCGACATGGAGCGCCGCCTGAAAAAGGAATTCGGCATGGAACGCCAGGGTCTTACTTGGGTGTCCGCTTGGCGCATGCCTAAGTGACTTCGTTGCAAAAGTGCCGATCTGGGTTAAGTTTTAGCATGGCCAAGGGGAAACACATTGCCGTTCTATTTGGCGCATTGCTGTGTCTGGCCCAAGCCGCGCCGGAAAATCCGGGGCGTCTCACCCGCATCTATTCAAACCTCGGTCTTTATGAAATCAACCTCGGCTCTGGCGCCACTCAGGCCGGCGCGCGCCACGCCATTCGGCGCGATGGCAAACTCATTGGCCACCTTGTTGTAGTGCGCCTGAGAGGCGGTCAGGCCGTTTGTAAACTCGACAAAACCACGAGCACCGGCGAGCCCAAGGTGGGTGACCTCATTGGCAAGGCTCTTCCTCCCAAGGCGGCACCGCCCAAAAGCTCGCCACCGTCCAAACCCAAGCCCCCGCCAGTCTCCACACCCCCAAAGGCCAAGCCACAGCCCAAGCCTAACCCGAAATCCACCCCTGCCTCACCCAAGCCCAAGGTTAACGGCCCCGAATTGTTTGCCCTGACGGTTGAGCCGTTATTGTCCGATCGCTGTTACAAATGTCACGGGCCCGGAAAGCAGAAGGGAAAACTGAACTTGCTAGAGCAGTTTGGCGCTGGTCCCATCCGTGGTATCCTACAGGTGGTCAACCTCGATACTCCCGGCGACAGCGTGCTCATTGATCGTTTGACTGACCCTGATGACCCCATGCCGCCGGAGGGGCCGATGCTTAAGCCCGCAGAGGTGTCCGCCATCCGGCAGTGGATCGCCGCTGGAGCACCGCCACCGCCCACGGTCCTCACCGTTCCAAAGGGGCAGCCTGGCCCCAACTACACCGGTACCGTGCACCAATTTTACCCCGGCGGGCCACGCAGGTCCTTGGCCCAGTTCAACAAGGGCGCACGCAACGGACGGGTCATGGAGTGGTACGCCAATGGGTTTAAAAAGAATGAGTTTAATTATCTCAACGGCCAGCTCCATGGCCTGGGGCGTTATTGGTATGAGAACGGAAACCTCCAGTATCAGGCCAGTTACAGCCAGGGCCGATTGAACGGGCGGTTTGCCGATTGGTGGCCCAATGGCCAGCTCAGTAGTGAGGAGTTTTACCAAATGGGGCAGAAATCTGGCCGCTGGCGTGCTTGGTGGCCCAACGGCAAACCTTCCGAGGAGAAAATCTGGAGGAATGGAGTGCTGTCCGGGGTGGTGAAATGGGACAAGGACGGTGGGGTGCGTTTGCCCGACCTTGGTCCGGTGAACAACGATCTTGCCCTGCTCACGCCCAAGCCGGCCTCTTTTGCCCAAAACGTGCCGTGGACCGTCAGCGGTCCGCGCAATGCCATTGACAAGATTTACCCGGGCAAGCCGGTGAGTCTGATCCGCGCCGTTTTTGGTGCCCCGGACGCGTCCACGCCAGAGGCATGGACCTACAGAAAGCTGAAGATAACGAATCCTAAGACGAATCGAGAATTTACTCGTGTTCGGTTCGAGTTCAAGAATGGCGCCGTCAGTCGCGTGATCGTATTTAACAACCAGAACGAGCGTCGTCGGTGACCTTGACACGGGGTTGTTTTCTCCCCCATTTTGCGTGCACCGAATGAGTGCACATAATTCGTTTGATTCGTTGAGAGCCTTCGACCTCGGCAATGGAACCGAGGGGCAGTTTTATTCGTTGCCGTCGCTGGAGGCAGCCGGGCTGGGGAAGATTTCGCGCCTGCCGGCGTGTTTACGCATCGTGCTCGAAGCCGTGCTGCGCAATGTGGATGGCAAAAAGGTGACGGAGGAAAATGTCCGCGAACTGGCCGCGTGGCAGCCTAACGCTGAGCGGACGGCGGAGATTCCCTTTCTCGTTTCGCGCATTGTGCTGCAGGATTTCACCGGCGTGCCGCTGCTGGTGGACCTTGCCGCGATGCGTAGCGCGGTCTCTCGTTTGGGCAAAGATCCCAAGCTCNTCGAGCCNCTGGTGCCGGTGGANCTCGTNGTCGATCANTCCGTGCAGGTGGACTTCGCCGGCAGCGACGATGCGATGGACAAAAACCTCGAGCTGGAATTCACCCGCAATCGCGAGCGCTATCAATTTCTCAAATGGGGCATGCAAGCGTTCGACACGTTCAAGGTCGTCCCCCCCGGCATCGGCATTGTGCATCAGGTAAATCTCGAATACCTCGCGCAGGGCATTCTCGAAAAGGGCGGCGTGCATTATCCCGATACCCTTGTCGGCACCGATTCCCACACCACGATGATCAACGGCTTGGGCGTCGTCGGNTGGGGCGTGGGCGGCATTGAGGCGGAGGCGGGCATGCTCGGCCAGCCGGTTTATTTTCTCACGCCGGATGTCGTCGGCGTGCAGCTCACGGGCGAACTCTCCGAGGGCGTCACCGCCACTGACCTTGCGCTCACCGTCACCGAGATGCTGCGCGAGGCGAAGGTGGTCGGCAAGTTCGTGGAGTTTTACGGGCCCGGTGCGGTGAAGCTGCCGTTGACCGACCGTGCCACCATCGCCAACATGGCGCCCGAGTACGGCGCGACAATGGGCTTTTTCCCGATTGATGAGGAGACGGTCAATTACCTTCGCGCCACCGGACGCACCGAGGAGCATTGCACCGCGTACGAAAATTACTACCGCGCGCAGGGTCTCTTCGGCATCCCGCAAGCGGGCGAGGTCGATTACTCCGTGGATCTCTCGCTTGACCTTAGCACCGTCACCGCCAGCGTCGCCGGCCCCAAGCGTCCGCAGGACCGCATTGAGCTGCTCGGCATGAAGGATGCCTTTAACGAAATGTACACGCGGCCCGTCGCCGATGGCGGATTTGGTCGCGAGGCCGGCACGCTTGAAGCATCCGATTCAACCGTCAGCCTCAATGGCAGTGGCGAAGCCGAGGTCGGCCACGGCAGCGTGCTCATCGCCGCCATCACCAGTTGCACGAACACTTCCAACCCCGGCGTCATGCTTGCTGCCGGTTTGCTCGCCAAGAAAGCCGTCGAGCGCGGGTTGCAGGTGAATCCCGCCGTCAAAACCTCCCTTGGCCCGGGCTCGCGGGTGGTCAGCGATTACCTCGAGAGCACCGGTTTGCAGCATTTCCTCGATGAGCTTGGTTTCCACACCGTCGGTTACGGCTGCACCACGTGCATCGGCAACAGCGGACCGCTCGCCGCGCCCATCGAGTCGGCGATTTTGGAAAACGACCTCGTCGCCGCCAGTGTGCTCAGTGGCAACCGCAACTTCGAGGCCCGCGTGCACCAAAACATCAAGGCCAACTTTTTGATGAGCCCGCCGCTGGTTGTCGCCTTCGCGCTGGCCGGGCGCGTGGACATCGATCTCGCCAACGAACCGCTCGGCACCGACACCGACGGCAATGGCGTCCTTCTCAAGGACCTTTGGCCGAGCCTCGACGAAGTGCGCGAGGTGTTTCAAGCGGCGCTCAAGCCCGAGGTGTTCCAAAAACTCTACAGCGATTTCGCTGATCAAAATCCCAAGTGGAACGAAATCCCCGCCAACACCGGCGATGTGTACGAATGGGACGCCGCCAGCACTTACATTCAGGAACCGCCGTTCTTCACCGACTTCAGCCTCGAACCCGGCACCATCGGCAGCATCGAGGGCGCGCGCGTACTCGGGCTGTTCGGCGACAGCGTCACCACCGACCACATCTCGCCCGCCGGCGCCATCAAAGCCGATTCGCCCGCCGGGAAATTTTTGCAGGACAACGGCGTCGAAAAGGTCGACTTCAACAGCTTCGGCAGCCGCCGCGGTAATGACCGCATCATGACCCGCGGCACCTTCGGCAATGTCCGCATCAAAAACCAAATGGTCCCCGGCACCGAAGGCGGCGTCACCAAATACAACGGCGAAACCACCAGCATCTTCGAAGCCGCCGCTGCCCATCGCGAAAACGGCACCCCGCTCATCGTGCTCGCCGGCACCGAGTACGGCACCGGCTCCAGCCGCGACTGGGCCGCGAAAGGCACCAAGCTCCTCGGCGTCCGCGCCGTCGCCGCCGCCAGCTTCGAGCGCATCCACCGCAGCAACCTCGTCGGCATGGGCGTCCTCCCGCTGCAATTCAAGGACGGCGCCAGCCCCCAAAGCCTCGGCCTCGATGGCACAGAGACCTTCGACGTAGTCGGCCTCGACGACACTCTCAAACCGCAAAGCGAGTTAACCTTGCGCATCACCAAAGACGGCGAATCCCGCGAAGTGACCGTCGACTGCCGCATCGACACCCCCATCGAGGTCGACTACTACCGCCACGGCGGCATTTTGCCGTATGTGCTTCGGCAATTGGCGGGGTAATTTAATTGCTCACGCGGAGATGCGGAGGCGCGGAGAGAATTTGGATTATGTTTCTCTGCTCCTCTGTACGAGATTAACACGGCACTTGCGAGCGGGAGGAGGATCGCCAATGATGGGGCATGCACAGACTTCTATATTTTCTGGCGTCAGTTGCCTTCGTTTTTTGCGCCGAAGCCTCTGAATCCATCCGCACGCTGGATGCCAAAGTGTACCACTTGGGCACACCGGGATTCCCCGAGTGGGAAGAGTTTGCCAAAGGCCGCGCGCACGGGCGGCGGTTGGACATCAAATTCAATGCGAAACCCAATTCCAAACCGCAGACATTGTTATTTCGCCAACGGCAGGTGAAAGCCCGCTGGGCCGTGCTTTTAAACAACGAACGCATCGGGCATCTGCTCAACATCGACTCGAAGCTGGTGCATTCCATCACCGTGCCGGCCGGCAAACTGCGCGCGGGCGAAAACATACTTTCCATCGTTGCGCCCAAGACCACCGATGATATTGAGGTGGGGCCGGTTCAACTGACTGCGTTGACGGATGCTAGATTATTTTCCGCGCCGCTTGCTGTGACGGTGGTCGACGCGAAATCCAGCGAGGCCATCCCGTGCCGCATCACGGTGGTGGATGAACATGGCGCGCTGGCGGCATTGCGGCCGGCTCCGGGCCAGCAACTGGCGCATCGGCCGGGCGTGGTGTATGTGGGCAGCGGCNCCGCCCGGCTAAATCTGCTGCCGGGCCGTTACACGGTGTACGCCTCGCGTGGGTTCGAGTACAGCGTGGCCAAGCAAACGGTCACGGTTGCGCCGGGCAAGAGCACACGCGTGCAACTGGCTTTGCGTCATGAGGTGCCTACTCCCGGATTGATCGCCACGGATACGCATATTCACACACTTACGCGCAGCGGTCATGGTGATTCCACGGAGGTCGAACGCATGCATACGATTGCCGGTGAAGGNATCGAGTTTGCCGTGGCCACTGATCATAATCATCATGCCGACTATCGCCCTGTGCAAAAAGCCACCGGCACCTCGGCCTTTTTTACCGCCGTGACCGGAAACGAGGTCACCACCAAGACCGGGCATTTCAATGCGTTTCCCATTGTGCCCGGGAGTACCGTGCCAGATGCCAAGCTCACGGACTGGACCAAGCTTATGGCCGCGATTAGGGCCACACCGGATGTGCGGGTGGTTGTACTGAATCACCCCCGGAACACGCACAGCGGATTCAGCCCCGTGGCGTCGGAGCATTTTAATCGCGTCACGGGCCATAATCTTTATGGCGAGCCGTACAGTTTTGACGCGATGGAGGTAGTCACCTCCGCAGCCATGCAGTCGGACTACATGGCACCTTATCGCGATTGGTTTGCGATGCTCAATTGGGGGCACTCGATCGCCGGTGTGGGATCCAGCGATACGCATGATGTGAGCCGTTTCATCCTCGGGCAGGCTCGTACCTATGTGGAATGTCCGGACACCAACCCGGCCAAGCTCGATGTGGCCAAGGCCTGCGAAAGTTTCCGCAGCATGCGCGCCTACATCAGCATGGGATTACTGACGAA
Source organism: Verrucomicrobiales bacterium (assembly GCA_002721895.1). Next base: position 31,379 of record PBLV01000019.1, on the reverse strand, counting down.
GATGAAGGTCGCTGGCCGCTACCGCGCCGGTGATTTTGCCGCCGGATTGAAAAAGGAAATGGCCGTGACCGTGCAAGTGCTCGGCCCATCATGGGCCAAGGCGGATCGACTTGATCTTTATGCCAACGGCCAGTTGATTCACACGCAGGCTATTAGGCCCAGCACCGCGATTGAAAAGGTGAATCTCAAGCTGGTCCTGCCTCGCCCGAGGCACGATGCGCACCTGATCGCCATCGCTACCGGCCCGGGCATCACGGAGCCGTTTTGGGAAAGCCCGCGCCCCTACGTGCCCACTTCACGCAAACACAACCCTCGCCTGCAGGGTGCCACCAATCCCGTTTTCCTCGATGGGGATGGCGACGGCAAGTACACCTCGCCCCGCCGGCAGGCGGAACTGTTGTTTGTGAAACACTCGAAAAACCTCGATGCGCTCTTTGGTGCATTGGCCAACTGCGATGCCGCAGTGGCTGCGCAGTTGGCGGCGTTGCTGCATCAAGCCGGGCACGAGCTGCGCACACCNTCCATTCGTCGGCGATGGGCAAACACACCCGCAACCAAGGCTGGGGTTGAGGCTTATTTAAACACTCTCTCGACTTCAGAGAGCCGGTAGCGCCTGATTGGGATCAAACCATGAATCCGCGGAGAAAATTTTCACGCAATGGTGCGGAGGGAAATGAAAACGGGTTTTCTCCGTGCCTCCACGGCTTCGCGTGAGACGCCGTTATCCACCGATTTACTTCGCCCCCAGCCGTCGCGAAATATTCAGGACCGCGCGGGCGACTTCCACGGTCAGGAATGCGGCGAGGAAGTAGAAGTAGGCCTTCACGGGCAACACCACCACCTCGGGCAGACTTACGTCCATGCCCAAGCTGGCAAGGGAGATGCCTTCGCCCATGACCAAGCCAGTGAGTTGCCGGCCGAACAAGAGGCTTTCCGGCGGAGGAACGGTGAAGGATTGAAAGGTCTCAAACTGGTTCAATTGGTTGATGGAAAAAATGCCCGCGCCAAGTGCGAGGCAAAGGCCGTAAAATACCGGTGCCATTTTTAGGCCCACCTTGATGAAGAGGGAGAAGACACCTAGGGCCTCATCGCCGGAGTTGGCTTCGTGACTGGCCTTGATGTTTAAAAAATCGTCGGCCACGAACAGCCGCGCGAGCGCGAGGCACAGGGCAAACAGCAGTCCGCCGACGGCGAGGTTGAAGAGGGCGGCTAGCCAGTTGGCCTTGATATTCTCCAGAGCCAGGGTGCCGGATTGGATGATGGCCGCAGCCAGAAGTGCCACCGAGGCGATCCAAAACAGGACGGCCAGCGCATTGGGTACCGTGGCGGTGGAGATGCGACTGGGCGTGGAGGCGGCGATGATGGATTCGTTGGCGTCAAAAAACCGGCCGGTGAGATAGTGCACCACCAGAACAATGAAAACGGCCAGAGTGCCCAAGAGCACGGCTTTGCCGATGGCTACGAGTGTTTGGGAGGAAACCATGGTGCCACCCGCGCCGGCCGCGGAGGCCTCGAGGGGATCAGGCGCTCCTGCGGTGACCCACTTGGCAATGGCGTCCACCTCGTCGGCCTTGAGCATGTCGCCTTCGCTTTCGGGCGGCATGGGGTCATCGGCGTCCTTGACCCGCACCAACAGATTGCTCATGTCCGGCATGTCGGTATTGACCACGGAAAGCAGTCCATTGACGTCCCCCATGTTTCCCCGCATGGCGAGGTTCAGTTTGCTGCTCTGCTTGTCAGGGCCGTGACACTTGTAACAGCGCGCCTTGAAGACCGGCTCCACCTGCTTGGCAAAAAGAGCGGCGGCCTCGGCGCGGGCGGCGGTGTCGCCGGCCTTGTCTGGCATCTTGGCGCCGCCACCCTTGTCAGCCATCGTGGGATCATTGGATTCGCTGTCAGCAGGATCTTCCGCGCCGGTGGCGTCGCGGTAAATGCTCATTCCCATCCACACGGCGATGATGACCAGCAGGGCGATGTCGCCGGCGGTTTTCAGCTTTTTCGCCGTGGCGTCAAACGCCCCACCAATGGTGCGGCTTTTGAGCCAGATCAAGCGTCGATCCAAAATGCCAGCTAGAAATCCTGCGGAAAAGCCGTGGGCCGAGTTTTCTACTTGTGGTGCATGCCCCGGTTGTTCGGCGGCTTCCTTCAGTGGGAGGTCCGGCGGCGGGGGCGCGTTTTCCTCACTGATACCTTGAAAGGGAGGCGGCCCAGAGGAGGAGGGCTCAAGCGGCGGTTCTTGAGGCGCGGCTTGGGTTTGGTCTTGAAACGGGGGGGGGGCGGCCGCGGCGGATTGTTCCTCGGGGGNGCCGCGGAAGGGGGGCGGGCTACTGGCGGCCGGGGGTGGTGCGGGCGTCGCGGGTTTCTCCCGAATCTGAGTTTCCTTTGGAGAAGGTACCTGCACCTCCGTATTGCAGGAGGGACACGGGAAAACCTGACCCACCGCCGTCTCATCCACTGAGATGTGCAGGCTGCAATTCGGGCAGGGAAACTTGATCTCCATTCGGCCAGATAGTTGGGTCAGCCGCGAACCCTAGCGGAAAGTGCGGGCCAAAACAATCCCGCGTTGCGTCAATATCCTTTGCCGTTGCTTTCACCCTTGACGATGCCCACTCCCCCGGAAGTGCCCAGTCGCGTGGCGCCCGCTTCGATCATCGCCCGNGCTGTGGCGGCGTCCCGAATGCCTCCCGCTGCCTTGACGCCGGCAAATTGTCCCACGGTTTCACGCATCAGCTTCACATGATCCACGGTAGCACCCGCGTCGCCGAAGCCGGTGGATGTCTTCACAAAATGTGCCTGTGCCTGCACCACCAGCTTGCAAGCTTGGACAATTTGTTCCTCCGTCAAGAGGCAGGTCTCGAGGATTACCTTGATCAAACGGTCGTCAGCGGCTTCCACCACATCGCGGATTTCACGGACGATGTAATCATGCTCCCCGTCCAAAAACCGGCCGACGTTCATTACCATGTCAATCTCGCCGGCTCCGGCGTCCACCGCTGCCTCGGTTTCGTAACGCTTCGCATCCGCATCCGCCGCTCCCAACGGAAACCCCACCACCGTTGCCACCTGGACATCGGAATCCTCCAGCAGGGAATACGCGAGCTCCACCCGGCTGCCGTTCACGCAAACCGTGGCGAACCCATGCTCCGCCGCCTCGGCGCACAACACCTCAACTTGCGCTCGCGAAGCCTCCGGCTTCAGCAGCGTGTGGTCGATGTATTTTACAAGGTCGGACATCGTTTATCAGCCCGGCAGCAAGTCCGCCACCATGGATTTTTCCTCCTTCAACTCGTTCACCGTGGCGTCGATTTTCGCGCGGCTGAAGTCGTTGATAGGAACACCCTGTACGATACTCAGTGCTCCGTCGGCTTGGCGCATCGGGAAGGATGAAATCAATCCTTCCTCAACACCATAACTGCCATCGGAGCAGATGCACAGGCTGTGCCAGTCGTCCTCTGCGGTGGGTTGCGTGATGGATTGCACGCTGTCGATGATGGCATTGGCCGCACTCGCCGCACTCGAGAGTCCGCGTGCCTTGATGATGGCTGCACCGCGTTTCTGTACCGTGCTGATGAATTCGCCCTCCAACCATTCGTGGTCACTGATGGCCTCCGTGGCCGGGGCGCTGTTGATTCGTGCGTTGGTAAAGTCAGGATACTGCGTTGCCGAATGGTTGCCCCAGATGCACATGTTGGAGACCGCGGTGACGTCTACGTCCGCCTTTTGCGCCAGTTGCGTCTTGGCGCGGTTCTCATCCAGTCGCGTCATGGCAAAGAATCGTTCGCGTGGAATATCCGGCGCGTTGTTCATGGCGATGAGGCAGTTGGTATTGCATGGATTGCCGACGACCAACACGCTTACGTCGCTTGCTGCGTTCTGCTGGATCGCCTGTCCCTGTCCCGTGAAAATCTTGCCGTTGATACCCAGCAGATCGCTGCGTTCCATGCCCTGCTTGCGCGGCACGCTGCCTACCAACAAGGCCCAGTTTGCCCCGTTAAAACCTTTGTTCAAGTCGGCTGTTGGCACCACGTCCTTCAGCAGTGGAAAGGCGCAGTCGTCCAGTTCCATGCACACGCCTTCCAGCGCGGGCAGCGCGGGCTCAATTTCTATGAGGTTTAGCGCCACCGGCTGGTCCGGCCCGAACATGGCACCCGAGGCGATGCGATAAAGCAGCGCGTACCCGATTTGCCCGGCCGCGCCTGTGACTGCAATGCGAATGGTCTCTTTGCTCATGATGAAAGGCGCGCAGTATGCCGGGGACCACCGGGCTGTGCAAGCGCCGGGCGGGATTTAAGCGAATATTCCGAGGTAGAAGCTCGCCGCCTTGTAGCCCAAGCTGAAAAGATTGTATTGCGGAGGCGCCATCATCATCACGAAAAAGAACATTAAAAAAAGCATCTCTGGGCTGGGCAGTCGGTCAATCGCGCGCCGATAGGCGGGTACAAAGCTGCCTAGCACGGTGGAGCCATCCAAAGGCGGAACAGGCACCATGTTGAACAACGCCAACACGATGTTCCAGACCCCAAAAATATAAAGCAGCTGTTGCAGATTGTGACCCGGCCCGGTTTCGACTTGTCCTGAGGTGCGCAGCCAAATCGCGAGGATGGTCAACGAAATCAGTGCCAGCAGGATGTTCATCGCCGGACCGGCAGCGGCGACCAAGGCATCGCCACGCCGGTCGCGGAAGCGGTTTGGGTTGACGGGCATCATGCCCCAGGCAATGCCCACCAGTACCAGTGCCACCAGTGAGGCTCCACCCATGTGGACCAGCGGGTCCGCGGTCATGTGGCCCATTTCGCGTGGCGTGTCGTCTCCCTGCCAAATGGCCGCCCAGCCATGCGCCAGCTCGTGGAGAGTAATGGACACGACCACGGTGATGATCACGCACATAAAAAATAGTTGATCTCCACCCGGCAGCAGGTTTTCGATGAAAAACATCGCCAACATCCCGGCGACCATAAAGGCATGACCCCTTCCGGCCCAAACGAAAATCGCCGAGCCGTGATCGATATTGGCAGCAACTCCGTGAAGCTGCTGGTTGCGGATGTGGTGGATGGGGTGGTGACGTCCTTGGTGCATGAGAGCGAGCAAACGCGGTTGGGCCGTGGGGTTTTTGAAACCGGGCTGCTTGAACAGGAAGCGGTTTTGGAGACAACCCGGGTGGCATCCCATTTCGCCGCCCGGGCGAGGGATGCCGGGGCCGAGGGAATTCGTGTGTTGGGTACGAGCGCGGCGCGGGATGCACATAATGCCGATGACTTGGCTCGGGCCTTGGCGGCAGAAAATTTGGTGCTGGAGATTCTGGATGGCCATACGGAAGCCGGATTGGTATTGCGGGGGGTGCGCAGTCATCCGGATTTGGCCGCGGGGCGGCTGGCGTTGATGGACGTGGGTGGCGGCAGTACGGAACTGCTTGTGGCGGATGGAGAGGACCTGAAGCTGGTCCGAAGCTTTCAGTTGGGAACAGTACGCCTCCTGTCGGGACATCCCACGGCGGATGACAAAGCCAAGCTGACTGAAACTCTGGGTAATTTTTTGGATGAGAAATTGGTGCCTACCTTGGGCCGTGTTTCCCTTCCCGGGATGCTTGTGGGTGCGGGGGGGACGCCGGTGTTTCTGGCCCGCGTTTTGAAGGAGACAGACAACATTACCTCCTCGGAATTGGAGTCCACCCGTCTTTCATTGAGCGAAGTGCAGACCTTGAATGCCCGACTCTGGGCCATGCCCCTTGAGCAGCGGCGACGACTGCCCGGTTTGCCGGCCAATCGTGCGGATGTCATCCTCATTGGCTCGGCGATTTATGAGGCAGTCATGCTCCGGTGCGGCTTTGCGGAATTGCGCCCGACATTGCGCGGGGTTCGTTACGGTGCGTTGCTGGCGTGATCGCTTGCTAGAAAATCTGCTTGCGGCGCTTGACGGGGCACGGGCACCATCCGTCGCATGTTTTCCCACGTTGTCATTTTCTGGACCAAGTCCGNCCAGCCGGAAGCCACCGAAGCNCTGCTGGCGGGCGCCGAGAAATACCTGAAGCCCTGCCCGGGCGTGTTGCATTACCACTGCGGTCGGATGGCGGCGAGCCATAGGGACGTGGTCGATCAGAGTTATCAGGTGGCGTTAAACTTGGTGTTTGAGGACAAGGCGGCGCAGGACGCTTATCAGGAGCATCCCCTGCACGTGGAGTTTGTGGAAAAGGTGTTCAAGCCAAACTGCGAGCGGGTGGTGGTCTACGATTTTGAGGACTGAATTGGCCTTGCCAAAAAATTCCCGACNGCTAANATGCCGCCTTTACGGACGCGAGTGTAGCTCAGTTGGTAGAGCATCTGCTTGCCATGCAGAAGGTCGTGAGTTCGAACCTCATCACTCGCTCCATTTTTAACCCGCCTTGGTTGAACCCCTTTCCAATCGCCATCGCGTGGCGCTTTTCTGCTTGGTTCTGGGCTCGATGGCGGCGGTGTATTTTGCCCTACGGCCCTTGACTCCGGGAGTGGTCATGGCGCATGACAAGCTGGGGCATGGCGGCGTGTTTCTGGTGTTGGCGGCATTGCTGGATGCTGCGCGGAGGACGGAGTTTGACTGGCGGGCGGCGGTTCTGTTGGCGGTGGCCGGCCTGGCGGTGGAATGCCTACAGTTGCTTCAGCCTTCCCGGATGTTTGATGCTGCCGATGTACTGGCCAATTGCGCTGGGATTGGCCTCTATTGGGTGTTTGCTTTGATTTTCAAAAGGTTAGCCGCCAGCGGCGATGAAAATGTCGAGGATGGGCTGGGGGTAAAGCCCAATGGCGACGATGGCAAAGGCGAGCAGTAGCAGAGCCACATTCACGGCTGTGCCCACTTCCTCAGTGACTCGATCATCCCCCTCATGCACCAGAAAGGCCTTGAGAACCTTCAGGTAGTAGTAAAGCGACACGACACTCATCAACAGCGCGATACTCACGAGCCAGTACCAGCCCTCGTTCCATGCGCTGATGTCGGGGTTGCCAAGAATGGCGGCGTAAAAGAGATAGTATTTGCCCACAAACCCGGCCAGCGGCGGGATGCCGGCTAGGGAAAGAATGAAGACCAACATCAGGGCGGCCATGCCGGGCATGGTTTGCCAGCAGCCTCGGAAATCATCGATCTCCGCATCGCGCCCCAACCGGCCGCCAACAAGGGAGACCACCGCGAATGCGCCTAATGTGGAGAGGGAATAGACTAGGGCATAAAAGAGCGTGGCGGCCCGTGCGTCATTGGTGAGGGCAATGAGGCCGACGAGGAGATAGCCGGCATTGGCGATGGCGCTGTAGGCCAAGAGCCGCTTGAGGTTGGTTTGCTGCAGGGCAGCCAGATTGCCACCGACCATGGCAGTGACGGCCAAGGCGGCCAAGGCCACGCCGAGGGGCAGACGCAGTGGTGAGCCTTCCGGGGCATCGATGACGGGCTGAAAAAGGGTGATCATCAGGGCGATGGCCGTGATCTTGGCCCCGGTGGCTACCCAGGCGGCGGCGGGGGTGGGGGCATTGTGATACACGTCTGGCGCCCACGCATGGAATGGAGCGGCTGCGATCTTGAAACCAAGACCCACCAGCAGTAGCAGCCAGCCTACGACAAGCATCGGCGGTACGGTCTTTAATCCAGCGATGCGGTCGGCCACGGCCGCCATGTCGAGTGCACCGGTGACCCCGTAAATATAGCTGAGCCCAAAGAGCAGGAAGGCGGAGGAAACAGCGCCGAAGACAAAGTATTTCATGGCGGACTCCGCGGCGGGCCGGCTGCGCCGCCAAAGGCCGGTGAGGGCATAGAGGCTGAGGCTGACCAACTCCAGGGAAACGAAGGCACCGAGCAGGTTGCCACTAGTGATGACAAATCCCATGCCGAGCGTGGCGAGGAGCAGGAGAGCGTAATATTCACTGGCCTGTCCGGTGACGGGTTCACGAGCGGAGAGTTGCACGACCAGAATAGCCATGGCAAAGAGGCCGGCCTTGAGGGCGTAGCGCATGGAGGTGAAGACAATCTGTCCGTCTGCAAAGTGAAAATCTGAAACCTGCAGTCCGAGGAAGACCATGGCCACCAGCCCCAAAACCAGACTCCAGGAAGCAAGGCGCGCGAGGGTGAAATTGCGCTCTGGCAAAGGGCGGTGGCGCAACAGGCCGTAGTCGAGGCCCAGTGCGGCAAACAGGCCAACCACGACCACAAGGTCCGGCAGCAGTGCCCAGAACATCATTTGATAATCCATTGTCAGAAGGTCAATCGTTCGAGCAGAAATTTCAGGCTGGCGCTGATAGTGTTGGTGAACAGCCAAGGACACAGGCCCACCAGTAGGGCTGCTCCTAGCAGGAGGCCGCAGCCGATCAGTTCGGGCAGCGTGGGCGGTGGATATTCTGTGGTGGGCGCGCCGTTGCCCTCGGCGGGGTTGCGCATTTGAAAGAATGCCTCGTGAATCTTGACGAGGGTATAGCCAAAGGTGGCGAGGATGCCGAGGCCCGCCCCGGCGATGATCCAAGGCGAGGCACTGCCCCAAGCCCCTAAGAGAACATACAACTCGGAGACAAACCCGCTGAATCCGGGCAGCCCCATGGAGGCCAGGCCGGTGATGATGAAAATCCAAGCAATGGCAGGCATGCGGTCGATAAGCCCGTGGAACTCATCGAGCATGCGGGTTTTGGTGCGTGAGTAAATGACGGAGCCAACCAGTGCGAAGAGCAGCGCGCCTATGACGCCGTGGGAAAACATTTGCAGGACGGCGCCGGTCATGCCGGTGGCATTCAGGGCGGCCAGCCCGAGCAAGACAAAACCCATGTGGCTGACGCTGGAGTAGCCAATGACGTACTTGAAATCTGTTTGGCGAAGGGCCACGAGGGCGCCGTAGACAATGTTGATGACGGCCACGGCGGCCACGAGGGGCGCCCACAGTTGCGCGCCAACGGGCAGAACGCCGATGGCAACCCGCAGGCAGCCATAAGCGCCCAGCTTCATCACCACGCCGGCAAGCAGCATGCTGGCGGCGGTGGGCGCGGCCACATGGCCGGTGGGTGCCCATGTATGGAAGGGCCACATACCGGCGAGAATGGCAAAACCCAGAAAGAGGATGGGAAACACGATGGCCTCGAAACCAGGCGAGAAATGGTCTCTTGAGAGAAGCAGGGGGAGATTAAAGGTGTGGGCTGAGGCATAAATGGCGAGCAGCCCGATGAGAACGAGCGCGCTGCCGCCAAAGGAATAGAGCACAAGTTTCATGGCCGCAAATTCCCGCTTGGCGCCGCCCCAGATGGCGATGAGGAAATACTTGGGCACGACGGCGATCTCGTAGAATACAAACAGCAGGAAAAGGTCGAGCGAAAGAAAGACACCATAGACTCCGCCTATAAGGGCGAAGTAGTAGGCGTAGAATTCATTGGCGCGCTTTTCCAGATTCCAAGTGAAAAGCACCCCGCAGACCGCGACCAGCCCGGTGACCATCAGGAGCGGCAGGCTGATGCCATCATAACCAGTGTGAAAGTGGGCGCCGATGACAGGAATCCATTCGTGGGACACGACATCGGCGAAGTTTTCCGTGAATTCCAAGCTGGGCAGGTACCGCATCCAGCAACCAATGACGGTTGCCAGTCCACCGGTGGCGAACGTCAGAGCCGTCCAGCGGATGGCGCGGTGATGACGGGCAGGAATCAACCCACAGACCAGCGCGCCGGCAAAGCTCAGGATGACTGTCATCAGGGCGGGCATGTCAGGGCTGGGCTTGAGCTTTCTGGGTTATGGGTGTGGGCGCGGCGGATGTCCATGCCAGCCAATGCCGTGGGGCAATACCGGCCCAAAAGATTAGGATCAGGAGAGGGATCACCACCAGTGTTTCGCGCAGGGAAAGATCGCGCAGGGTCTTGAGGGGGCCGGGGGTTTCGCCGGTAAAAATCCGTTGGAGCACGGTGAGCAGGAAAATGGCGGTGGCCAGCAGGCCGAGGATGGCAGCGGCAGTGAGACCCGGAGCAACGGCGAAACTCCCGCTGAAGATGAGAAACTCCGCGGCAAACCCGGCCATGAACGGGAGACCCAACGAGCAAAAGGTGAGCAGGAAAAAGGCCGCGGCGAGGCGCGGGGTGACGGCGCTGAGGCCGCCAAAATCATCCAGACCGCGCGCGCCTGTGCGGGATTCCAGTAGACCGACGAGATAGAATAAGCCGGCGGCGGCAATGCCATGGGCAAACATCTGGAGAATCACGCCATTGGCGGCCAGCGCATGAGCATCAATTTCAAGGCCTTCGGTGGCCATGCCGAGGGCACCCACCCCAAGGATGCAGTAGGCGACATGGTTGAGGGAGGAATAGGCGAGGATGCGCTTTAAATCCGTCTGCCGCAGGGCCAGGAAGGCGCCCCAAAGGATGGTGAGCAGGGCGAAGGCCATGAGTGCGCCGGCGTGTTCCTGAAGCTGTGCGGGAAAGATGGGCACGATGAGACGTAGGAAACCATAGACGCCGAGCTTGGACATTATACCCGTCAGGAGCATGGCCACGGGCGCGGGCGCAGCGGCATAGGCTGGCGCCTGCCAAATGTGAAGCGGCGCCAAGGGCACCTTGACCCACAGGCCAGCGAGGATGGCGCAGAAGACAAGCGGATGCACTCTCACGCCTGGTTCAGTCTTGTTGAGTTCCGCCAGCTCAATGAAATTGAAGGTGCCGGTTTGCTGGTGCAGGAACAGGAAACCAATCAACATGGCTATACTGCCCAGAACGGTGAACAGGAAAAAGTTCAGCGCCGCCTGGTGGCGGTCTTCCCCGTGCCCGAACATCTTGATGAGGAAAAATGCCGGCACTAGGGCGAGTTCCCAGTAGAGAAACCAGTGAAAAAAATTGAGGGCGGTGAGCGCGCCAAAGAGGCCGGTGAACTGCAGTGAAAGCAGGGCAAAATAAGCGCGCGGCCGGTTGTCGTGTTTCCAAGAGGCGAGTACGACAACGGGGGCCAACAGCGTGGCCAGCAGAAGGACAAGGGAGTTTGTTCCATCCAAGCCAACCAGGTATTCAACATTCAACGCTGGGATCCAGATAGCGTTTTCAATGGCATGAAGATTCCCGCGGTGCATGGCGTCAACGATCAGCGGCAGGGCAATGGCCAGCGACACGAGAGAGCCCACCAAGGCCAACGCCCGCGCAAAGCGGGCCGGGGCCGCAAGGATCAATAGGGCCGCCACNGCGGGTGCCAATGTTAGCCAAGTAATCATCGCATCAAGTAAACCAGCAGACCCAGCGCCGCCGCGCCAAGGGCAATGGTGCGCAGGTAGCCGGGCAAAAATCCGTGTTGCGTGCGTGCGGCTTGTTGCCCCATTCCGCGCAAGGCGTCGCACAATCCATCAAAGGCCATGGAATCAATCAGCTTGCGGTCGGTGGTGATCGCAAAGAATTGGCTGATGCCGCGCGCGAGCATCACGGCCAGCCCCAGTAGAAAATGCAACAGGTCGTTTAGCTGTTCCCAAATGATGATGATGAGCGACCAAGCGCGGCCGATGGTGGCGGCGTACAGCTCGTCGAACCACAATTTTTCCTCCAGCGGTCTGACGGCCAAGGGATCGGCATCCACGCCGAGTCTGCGCCCACGGTAAACCAGCCAGCCAATGAGAATGCCTCCGAGCGCTACGGCCAAGCTGACGGCCAGCACCATCCCGGTGTGTTCCGCGGGCATACCGTTCAGGTTCGGCAGGCGGGTGAGCAGGCTGCCTTTGGCCAGCGCACCCAAGCCCAGGGCGAACGCGGCCAAGACAACAAGTGGCACAGTCATCATTTTGGGGCTCTCATGGGGCATTTGTTTGCCGCGATATTCGCCGGTAAACACATAAAGGCACTGGCGGGTCACATAGATGGCCGTCAGGAGCGAGGTCGCGGCGGTGATCCAAAACACCGGCGGGTTGGCAGCCCAAGCGGCGGCCAGAATTTCATCCTTGCTGTAAAAACCGCTAGTGAACGGAAATGCCACCAACGCCGCAGCGCCGCAGAGGTAGGCCATGGAGGTAACGCGCATACTGCGCCAGACGCCGCCCATCTTGCGGATGTCTTGCTCCTCATGGCAGCCGTGGATGATGGAGCCTGCACCTAGGAACAGAAGCGCCTTGAAGAAGGCGTGAGTCAATAGGTGAAACACACCCACCGCGGTACCAGCGACGCCGATGCCCACCATCATGAGCCCCAGTTGGCTGACGGTGGAGTAGGCCAGAATCCGCTTGATGTCGTATTGTCCAAGGGCAATGAGGGCGGCCACCAGCGCGGTGAATGCGCCGGTCCAGGTTACGATGGGCAAAGTGCCTCCGGCGTCAAACAGGGGGAGCGTTCGCGCCACGAGAAAGACCCCGGCGGCCACCATGGTGGCGGCGTGTATCAGCGCGCTGACGGGCGTGGGGCCCTCCATGGCGTCGGGCAGCCAGATATGTAGCGGCAACTGGCCGGATTTGCCCACAGCACCGAAGAAGATCAGCAGGCTGATGACGGTAGTGGCCTTGAAGCCAATCACGGTCGTGCCAATGGGGGTTTCCAACAGGCCGTTGCCGTTGTCATACAAGGCCAGTGTGCCGGTGGTTTTAAAGGCCAGCAGGATGCCGATGAGAAAGCCGAGATCGCCAATGCGCGTAACAATGAAGGCCTTCTTGCCGGCGGCGGCAGCGGCGGGCTTGTGAAACCAAAAGCTGATGAGGAGATACGAGGCCACGCCGACAATCTCCCAACACATGAAAAGGAGCAGGAGATTGTTGGCCAGAATGAGCCCGAGCATGCCGGAGGCGAAGAGGGACAGATAGCTGAAGAACCGTGCCATCCGCTTGTCGTTGGCCATGTAACAGGCGGAGTAGACAAAAATGAGCAGGCCCACAAAGGTGACCATGGCCGTCATGACGCCGGTGAGGGGATTGAGCACGAAGCCGAAGTTGACGGTCGTTTCGCCCACGGTGAGCCAGGGAATGTCAAAGGCGAGGTATTCTTTTGCAGCCATGTTCCACGACTGTCGGAAGGCGAACAATGCCGTGAGGCACGAGCCAAGGAGCGCGCCGATGGCCAGGACAGCGGCCGTGCGGCCACGCTGCATGCCGCTGGTGATGGCGGCGGCCAGCAGAGGCAGCAGGGGAATGAGGGCCAAAGTACTGGTGCTCATTGCTCCTTCAGGGTGGTGAGTTTTTCCAGGTCCACGGTTTTAAAGTGACGATAAATGGCGATGGCCAGCGCCAGGCCCACGGCCACCTCGGCGGCGGCCACGGCAATGGCGAACAGGACAAAAAGCGGCCCGTGAAGCATCTCGGGGTTCTCACTAAACCGCCAGAAGACGATGAAGTTCAGATTGGCCGCATTGAGCATGATCTCCACGGAGAAAAGCACGGCGATGGTGTTGCGCCGGGTGAGCACGCCCATGAGGCCAATGGCAAACAGAACCGCGGAGAGAATGAGGTAATAGTGGAGGGTCACTTGGGTTCCTCCTTTTCCGGGGCGTCCAGCCGCCCTTGTGCAATGGCCACGGCGCCAACCAGCGCGGCGGTGAGCAGTAGCGCCAGAATTTCCAGCGTGATTGCATAGGGATCCATCAGTCGTTCGCCCAGTTCGCGGGTGGTCAGGGCGTGGGTATTTTTCTCGGGGGACTTGAGCATGCTGAGGGTCGGCCAAATCAAAACGAAGAAAACCGCTGCGGCCGCCAAGGTGCCGAAGATGGAACCCCGGATCATGATGCGGCGGCCTTCACCCGTGACGCGCTCAGTTAGCATGACCGCAAAGAGCAGCAGGATGCCCACCGCGCCGATGTAGACCAGTACCTGTGCTGCCGCGAGAAATTCCGCCAGTAACAACAGGAAGTGCCCCGCCAAGGCGGCGAAAAAGACCAGCAACGCAAATACGCCATGCACCAGGTTGCGCTTGCGCACGGCCACCAGCGCGCTGGCCACCGCCACGGCGGACAAGATCCAAAATGCGGCTGCCTCGGTCATTCGGCGTATTGGTATTGGCGCGGGCGCGCGGTGGGCCGACTGAGATTGTCCAGCCACCACGCGGCACCATATAAAATTGCAATGCCACCCAGCCATAGCAGGGCGAGCGTGGGCAGGTTAGCGTCTTGGATGAGTTTTCCAAACATTCCGGGCTGAGCGTATGTGGTGCTTGTCGCCATTAGCTTGATGGATGCGCCCGTGATGAAAATATTTAAAATGGAAAGAGGCAGCAGGAATTTCCACGCAAACGCCATGAGTTGATCCACCCGCAGACGCGGCAGCGTGCCGCGCAGCCAAATCATCACCGCGATGATACCCATAATCTTGGTCAGGAACACGGCGGATGACAGCCAGGCATTTTCAAGGGGCAGGAATGGCAAATGCCCTCCCCCGAGGAATAGAACGACGGCGAGGCCGCTGATGGCGAACATGGCGATGTATTCGCCAAGGAAAAAGAGCGCGAATTTGAAGCCGCTGTACTCTGTGAAGTAACCGGCGATGAGTTCGCTTTCCGCCTCGGGCAGGTCAAAGGGCGAGCGATTGGTCTCTGCGAGCGCGGCGATAAAAAAAATCACGAAGGCTGCGAAACCCCACGGGGTGAATACAAACCAAAATGTCTTTTGTGACTCGACTAATTCCGCAGCATTGAGGCTGCCTGCGGCCATCACGGCAACGACTGCCGAGAGCACCAGCGGGATTTCGTAACTGACCATCTGCGCAATGGCGCGCATGCCGCCGAGCAGCGAGTATTTGTTGCGCGAGGCCCAGCCGGCCATGAAAACGGCGAGCGTATTCAAGCCGGTGATGGCAAAGAAAAAGATGACGGCGCCGTCGAGCAGGAACGCCTGCACGGGGGCCTGCACAAACTTGGCCCACGGAAATTCCAACGGCAGGAAACACAGCACCAACATCGCGGGAATGAGCGCAACAATCGGCGCAAGCAAATGGAACAGGCGGTCGGCGCCCTTGGGCACAATATCTTCCTTGAACAGCATCTTGATGCCGTCGGCGGCGGGCTGGCCGAGTCCGAAAAGGCTGATGCGGGTGCACGGCACGCCGGTCTTGTTGGGGCCGATACGGTTTTGAATGCGCGCCAGCGCCTTGCGCTCGATCCATGTGGTGAAGGCAAAGAGCGACGGGAAAATCACGAGCAACGGCACGGTGGTGATGAGAATGTCGCGGATCAGTTCCCAGCTCATTCCGTGGCCTCCTTGCTGTCACCGCCTTCAGGTTCCGATTTTTCTTCGGCACCTTCGGCCTGAGCTGCCTCAGCCTCCTTTGCCTTGGCCTCAGCTTCCGCTTTGGCTTTTTCGGCGGCCTTCTTTTTAGCAGCCTCGGCGGCGGCTTTTTTCTTGGCCTCCTTAGCGGCCTTTTCATCGGCCATACGTTGATCGCGCGCGGCGGCTTCCTCGGGGTGAATCTGGTGATAGTAATCGTTGCTCTTCAGCAGATCATCGCGGCGCAGCAGCAGCCCGCCGAAGCGGTCGGGCGTGCTGAGCTCGAATTGGCTGTTCATTACGATGGCATCGAAGGGGCACACTTCCACGCAAATCTGGCAGCTCATGCAAACGCTCACGTCGATGTCGAATTTCGCCGGGCTTTTGATGTACTTGCCATTCTCGTCGTACATCTTCTCGATGTAAATGCACTGGGGCGGGCACTCACGCTCGCAGATTTGGCAGGCCACACAACGGATGGTATCCATCGGCGTATCACCATCTTTGCCGTCATGCAGCAGCATGGGAAAATTCCGGCTGTAATTGGTGACGGTTGTGGTGTCGCTGAGTTGTTCGCCTTCTTCCTTGGGATATTCGCCGGCGCTTTGGGGCAGTTCAGCATCTTCCTTGGGCCGCCAGGCGTAGTCGTTGGTAACGAGGCGTTCCTTGTTGAAATAGGATCCAACAAAATTGCGCAGCGTCACCGCCATGCCCTTGAAAATGCCGCCGCCGAGCAGGCTCATCGGTCCACCTCCCCAAGCACGATGTCGATGCTGCCGAGGATGATCACGGCGTCGGCTACTTTTTGGCCGAGGCACATGTCGCGCAGCGTGGTGAGGTTGATGAACGAGGGCGGCCGCACGCGATAGCGATACGGCTTGGGCGTGCCGTTGGCGATGAGGTAAAAGCCGAGCTCGCCCTTGGGCGCCTCCACGCGGCCGTACACTTCCTTGGGCTTGGGCTTAAATACCTTGCCCATCTTGCCCATGATGGGGCCCTCGGGAATATTCGCCAGTGCCTGCTTGAGGATGCCGATGCTCTCGCGCATCTCCAGCATGCGCACCATAAATCGATCATAACAGTCTCCCGCCTCACCGTACGGCACGCGGAATTGAAAACGATCGTAGATGCCGTACGCATCCACTTTGCGCAGGTCGTAAGGCTCGCCGCTGGCGCGCAGCATGGGACCGGTGATCCCGGCGTTTATTGCCAGCTCACGCGACATCACGCCTATGCCCTGTGTTCGGCTGAGAATGATTTCGTTTTCGCAGAGCAACTGCTCGTATTCATCGAGGAAAGCCGGGAACCGGTCGACCACCTCGCGCGTGCGGTCGAGCCAGCCCTCGGGCACGTCATTGCGCAGGCCGCCGAAGCGGAAGTAATTGCACATCATGCGGGCGCCACTGGCCTGCTCAAACAAGTCGAGAATTTTCTCGCGTTCGCGGAAGGCATACAGCAGCGGCGTGCCCAGGGCGCCGAGGTCATTGACGAAAAAGCCAACGAGGGAAACATGATTCACCAGCCGCGTGAGCTCGGCCATGATGACCCGCAGGTACTCGGCGCGTTCCGGCACTTCCACCTCCACCAACTGTTCCGCCGCCAAGGCGTAGGCCCAGTTGTTGGTCATACTGTTAAAATAATCGAGCCGATCGGCGAAAGGCATGCTCGCGAGGTAGCTCATGTTTTCCGCGAGCTTTTCGTGATTGCGATGCAGATAACCGAAGACCGGCTTCAGATCCACGACGGTTTCGCCATCGAGCTTCACGTCCATACGAAACACGCCGTGGGTGCTGGGATGATGCGGCCCCATCGAAACCTCCAGCAGGCCGGTGTCCAAACCGTCCTGCTGAATGAGTTCGTAATTGGGCGCGGCAGTCGTCAAACGATCACTTTCCCTTTCTTGTGCTTCTCGAGAATTTCGTCGTGCGGCGTGGGCTCCCACTCGTAATCAAAGGGCTCCGCGTAATCCTTGCGCATCGGGTGGCCTTCAAACTCGTCCCACATGAGGATGCGGCGCTGGTCCGGGTGGCCGGTGAAGTTCACGCCAAACAAATCGTACACCTCACGCTCCTGCAATTCGCAGCTGCGCCACACCGGCGTGAGCGATTTAGCCGTGGCATTCTCGCGCGTGGTGCGTTGCTTAAGCACCAGCGGGCCGGTGCGATCGCGCATGGAATAAATGTGGTAAACAACATCGATGCGGCCGGGCTCGATGCGTGTGACGGTTTCCTCCTCGCCCTCCTCGTTTTTAATTTTCTCCTTCACCTCAGCCTCGAGATAATCCACGCCGGTCACGTTGCTGCAGTAATCGCCGCCCTGCTCCACCAGCCATTCGGCAATCGCCCGGGCCTGACCTTCGGGCAGGATCACCGCGCCGGCCGCCTCATCCCATTGGGCTTCCGGAAACTTCGCCAGCAACGGCTCGTGAGACAGGGTGCTCATGCGTCGGCTTTTTTCTTGGGCGGCTCGGCCGGTTCGCCGTTCGGGTTTTCCGGCGGCGTCCACACCTCCGGGTTGTACGGCGGCTCGAGATCCGTGCCGGTAAATTCCGGTACCGGATACTGCCGGCGGCCCTCGGTGAAGGCGGGATCTTTCGTGATGTCCTGCCCGCGGATTTTTTCCTGTAAATAATTGAGCGATTGCAGCACAGCCTCCGGCCGGGGCGGGCAGCCGGGCAGATACACATCCACGGGAATATAGCGGTCGATGCCCTTCAGCACATTGTAGCCCTGCTTGAATGGCCCGCCGGAAATGGCGCACGCGCCCATGGCAATTACCCATTTGGGCTCGGGCATTTGATTGTAAATGCGCACGACTTGCGGGGCCATTTTCTTGGTGACCGTGCCGGAGACGATCATCAGATCCGCCTGACGTGGCGTGGGCCGGAACACTTCCGAGCCAAAGCGCGAGATGTCATAGCGCGAGGTAGCCGAGGCAATCATCTCGATGGCGCAGCACGCCAGCCCGAAGGTCAGCGGCCACACCGACCCGCCGCGCGCCCAGTTGTAGAGAAAGTCCACCTGACTCACGATCACACCCGCCCGCTCCAGCTCCGCGCGCGTGGTGTCGTCGAGGTCCATGCCGACCTGTTGATTTTCAATTGTCATTCGCCGGGAGGGACGACTTCCACGTCGTCCCTGTTTTCAAATTCAATTCATGGAACGAGGTGGAACTTGTCCCTCCCAATTCGTCATTTCCACGTCAGCACGCCTTTGATCCACAGGTAAATGAGGCTCTCTGCCAGCAGCAGGATGAACACGCCCATCGCGAGGAACGCCCCGAACGACAGCCCCGTGAACGCCACCGCCCACGGATAAATGAACACCGCCTCAATATCGAAAATCACAAAAGCCAGCGCGTACAGGTAGTATTGCACCTTGAATTGCCCCCACGAGTCGCCCTTGGACTCCAGGCCGCACTCGAAAGTGGATTCCTTGATGTCACCCGGTTTTTTCGGGGCCAAAATAGCCGAGAGAATCAGCGGCACCAGCGCAAAGCTCACCGCCAAAATGGCCATTACTGCCAGCAATAAATAGGATGCGAACGGCTTGTCTGCCGAGACAGACAGCAGGATTAAATTCTCCACCCCCAAAACAGGGGCATCTTCTGAATTACAAGCCCGCCGTCAAGAATGGGTTGTTCGCTACGCCGGCGTCACGGCCGCGATTTTTTCCTCCGTGGACTGGAACGCCCTCGCGCGGAACAGGAAGTCCACGATGTTGCCCTCGTGCGGCTGCAGCCAGTTGAGCTGGATGGTCGGCAGCGGGCCGATGTTCAGGCGGTCGATATTGCGCGCGTCGATCAGCTGGCGGATCCACGCCTCGTCTTCCGTGATGCCCGAGGCCACCAGCGTGCCGCCGATCTTGCCGATCATCTGCTCCTGCGGGCACTCCACCACCGTGCAGTAGGGGTACATGTACTCGGTGTTGGCCAGCTTGCGCTCGGGCGAGTCGCAGTGGATGATCGTCGGGCGGATGTACGCGCAGCGCTCCATCTCCACCAAGCGGTCGCCGTGCGCGCCCGTGCAGTGCGTCGTGCCGTCCTCTTCGCAGCCTTCCTCGATCATCCCCCAAATTGCCTGCGCCTGTCCCTCCACCGTGAACGCCGCCAGCCCCGCCTCGGGGTCCGTCGGGTCCTTCGCCTCGATCGGCCCCAGCTTTTCCGCCAGCGCCTCAGCGATCTCCTTCGTGTGGCGCGAGGCCCAGATGCCCGAGCAGTTGATGCAACCGCGCCCGCTGTTCTTGTAGATCGACTCGGCCATCAGGTCGATGTGCTGCTCCCAGTCGTCCACGCAATCGTCGCCCAGCAAAATCTTGCTGAAGCCCGGCCCGTGAACCTGCACGCTCTCGTTGCCCTTGTACTGCTGCACCGTCTGCGTGCTGCCAAAGATCATCACCCGCTCGCAGCGGCTCACCGTTTCCGCGCCCATCTCGCCGCCGCCGGGGTAAATGCCGATGCACTCCCGCGGCACGCCTGCCTCGAAAAACGCCGACGCCATTCGGTACGGCGTCCACGGCTCCTGTGGCCCCGGCTTGAGCACTAGCCCGATCTGCATCGGGATCACCGGCAGCCACAACGTGTGCACGCCCGGCGAGTTGCTCGGCAGCACCATCCCCAGCACCGGCGCGTTGGCCTGGTAGCTCACCGGCACGCCGCGCGGCTCCACGCCGTAACCGCGCGTTAAAATGTCCAGCTCCAGCCCCCGCGTCAGCGCGTCCAGGATCTGGTCCATGTTGTTCAACACGAAATGGTTCTTCTCCATGTTGAACTTGCACATGTGCTCCGGCAGCCCCGTGCTCGCGCTCTGTTGCCGCGCGAAGTCATCCGGGCTCTGCTCGCTGTCGCCCATCGGCAGCGTCGCGTTCAGATAGAGGTCGCCCGCCTTCTTCATCATCTCCCGCAGCTCGGCGATCGGGATCTCCGTCAACACCTCGCGCGCCCGCGCCGCCTTTTTCATGTCGCGCGCCATCAGGCCCGGGTTGGCCTGCCCCACCTTCGCCAGCACCTCGCCGGTGCGATGGTGGATCACCTCATCCACCTCCAGGCTCTCATACGGTTCGCCCCAGCGGAGCACGGGAATATTCGGAATGTTTGACATAAAAATACAAAAGTTGCGCGGCACGCCGCCGCGGTTACCCTACAAGGAACGCAGTGAATGTCCTAGAAAACGAATCCAGCGCAAACAAAAAAATCGCCCCGTCAATTGCCCGGCACGTCGTAGCGCATCAACAGTCGGTCAAATGTCTTCTGCACATTCCGATTGTTGCGAGGGAAGAGCTTGCGAAAAGCTTCAATTTGCGCGGGCGACATTTCGATGGGCTTTTCCATGACTGTCCAGAATACGTTTTCCGTGCAAGGCGGTGTCGTTAACGAGCCGCGATACTGGAAGTAGTCGCCTTCACGGGAAATTAATGATGTGGGATCGAGTGTGTAGGATGGCACGACCCGGTGGCTGCCATCGTGTTCCCCGGCATGTCTCGTCGGCTTGGGCAGGTGCTCCCAAATCTCCTTCAGGGCTGCGTTTTCCGGCCCTTCATCAATCATCACCCCGATCACCGCCAGCTTGGCCGGATTGGCTTCCTGCGCATGCACTAGGTGAACCTCCATCGGGAAATCCTTGCCATCGATCTTGTGTTCGCTGCGGTGGTGGAAATGGAATTGCAGTAGGTTGTAACGTTCTCCGCCCAACAGGATAGTGTTGTTGTCATCCATTTCCAAGTTGGCCTGAATCGTATGGCCGTTGTTGACCACCTTCACGGTGCTCGCGGGGTTATAGAACACTTGCACGGGCCGTTGAAGCGGTTGCTCCAGTCGCATGCCATCCACCGCCCGTGCCGTCACGATGTCGATGGGTGATTGCCGTTTGCCCTTGCCCGCAACGCTCCAGGCTGGATTCAGTTTGCCCCAGTGTTCCGGGCCAGTGTTGCCTCCATAGCTCCAACGGGGATAATCCTGATACCGAACTACAAACCGCCCCTTTGGCGGCATCACGGGCCGATTGTTTTTGCCCCCAATTTTCTTGAAAAACGGCATTTCCATAAACCGCTCAATTTGTGCCTTCGTGTAGTAAACAGGTTCCTCCAGTACCGTCCAAAGAACGTTTTCCGTGCAGGGCGGTGTCGTCAGCGATCCACGATATTGGTAATAGCTTCTTCGCCCCTCCTCCGGCAGTAATTCCATTGGATGCATGTCGTTAATGAGAACCCCCTTGCCGGACTTGGGCGTTTGTTTTTCCAGCGCCGGCAACGTGGCCCAAACTTTGCGGATAAAATCACTGCGCGGTCCCACCACGCTGTCTTCCGGCAACTCTTCAATCATCACGCCGATGACTGCCAACTGCTTGCCCCCGCCCTTGCCGTGGCTGCTTTGCTCCGTGTCCTCGGCATGTCCGTTTCCGTGGCCGGCCTCGTTGCCTCCGGTATTTTCTTCATTTCCATGGGACTCAACCCGCTCATGTACCAAATGCATTTCCATCGGTGAATGGCGTCCGTCGAGCGTGTGCTCGCTTTGCGCGTGGAAATGAAACTGAAGGAGCCGGTAATGTTCCCCTCCAATCGTGATCAAGTTTTCAGGTTCGCCGGGAGGCGAGGTCACGTTCACGTGCAGCGTGTGGCCATTGTTGCGAACCTCGAAGGTGCTGCGCGAATTGTAGCGGAAATCCACGGCTTTCAGGAAATTCGCCGGTCGAGCTTCTGATCGAATAATATTGATGGGTGATTGCCGGGTCCCCCGTGAAGCCATCCAGAATTCCGGGCTCAACTCCCCCCAATGCTCCGGCCCCGTAATGCCTGTGTACGTCCAGTGAACCCCGTGGCCATGCCCATGGGCGTTACCCGTGGCCGCCTTGATCGCGTGCACCGAAGCCCGTTTCTGGGCGTTCTCCAGCTCATCCGGATCCAACAGGTCACGCCATTCGAGCATCTTATGATGCGCGGCCACCACCGAGACTGCCCGGGCAATGTAATCACCACCCAACGTAGTAAGTTCCAGCTTCACTGTGTTGTGCGCGGTGGTAGCGTTCTGGTCAGCTTGCCCCTGCTCTTGAGCCAAAGTTAGCCATTTATAGGCCAGTTCCAAGTTTTGGTGTTTCTCCTTGCGGGTTCCTTCATTTGCCTTGAGGGCAAACTGAACTCCACGGCTCATCCAAATTTCCGGAGTTTCCTCCTTTTTGGGTTTATTCGTATTTTCCTTCCTGGTTTCCGCATCTGCATTGCCATCCTTGGCGTGGGCTTCATCTTCTGATTGCACATGGGCACGCGCCGCCAAGCTGACCCATGCGTATGCCTGGACCAGCATCTGCTGATCGGGCAATCCTTCCGTCGCGGATTGTTGGTAACTATCGAAGTAATTCGTGGCCAGTTGAAGCTGGGCTGTTGCATTGCCCGATTCGGCTCGTTTTACCAACTCCCGAAACTCCGCCACCTCGTGCAACAGAGGCGTGAATTTTTTGGCGTACTGAACCGAGATGGCTGCGACGGCTGCGATGGTCAACACCAATCCCAAGCGGAACGCCCACGCCGGATAAGCCGGCTCCAATTCCTCCTCTTCTTCACTACCATCTTCAGCCGCGGCTGTTGCTGGTGCGGTCGCTGTTGCCACAGGGGCGGGTGAGGTCTCCCCGCTATCAGCCGCCGGCTCCGGCGCTTCTTCCAAGGCCTCGTCATCCGTGGCGGCTGCTGCTTCAAGGGCATCCTCAGCTGCCGACGCATCTGTGCCTTCCGGTGCCGCCGCTTCCTCGGCGGCAGCCTCCGGCTTCGGCTCATCCGCCTCGGGCGGGGGTGTCGTTTCCTCGGCCATAAACAAAGAGATTCAAGAGGTAATCGGCCAAATCGACGCCGACTTTACTCAAAAAACCACAAAACAAGCGGAAGTCAAGCGCCCCGCTACATCCCATGCTCTGCCATGGCCACCGCCCTGAGCATGGCCTTGGCCTTGTTGACGGTTTCTTGAAATTCATTTTCCGGGACGGAGTCGTTCACCCAGCCGCCGCCCGCCTGCACATGCGCTTGGCCATCTTTCAAGAGCGCCGTGCGAATGGTGATGCAGCAGTCGAGGTTCCCGCCGAAACTAAAGTACCCCACACACCCTCCGTAAGGCCCGCGGGCGGTTTGCTCAAATTCGCTGATGATCTGCATGGCGCGAATTTTCGGGGCTCCCGTCAGCGTGCCCGCGGGAAAGGTAACCCGCATGAGATCATAGGGCGTTTGCGATTCAGCCAAGGTGCCGGTCACGTGTGACACAATGTGCATTACGTGGCTGTACCGTTCGATGGACATCAGGTCGCTCACCTGCACGGTGCCGTAATCGCAAACCCGGCCAATGTCGTTCCGCGCCAGGTCCACCAGCATCACATGTTCCGCGCGTTCCTTGGGATCCGCCAACAGATCCTCCTCATGCGCGGCATCCTCGGCCTCGGTTCGCCCGCGCGGGCGTGTTCCGGCAATGGGCCGAATCTGCACTTTTCGATCCTCGCATCGGACATGGATTTCCGGCGAGGCCCCCACCAAGCTGAACCCATTCAGTTCCAGCAGAAACATGTAGGGCGAGGGATTGATGGATCGCACGACACGGTAAACGTCCAGTGGTTGCGCTTTTACTGGTGTGGAAAAACGCTGCGACCCCACCACCTGGATGATGTCTCCGGCAGTGATGTATTCTTTAGATTTTTCTACATGAGCCAGAAAGGCATCTTTTTCCATGTTGGACTTAAAGGGTGCCTCCGGTGCGTGCGCGGGCAGGGAGACCGGCTTGTGTTTCATCGGATGTTCCAGCAGGGCAACCAGCCGATCAATTTCGCTGACCGCATCTTCGTAGGCATCCTCCGGCTTGACGTCGTCCTCGAGGATGGCGTTTACAATGACCGTGATGGTTTGGCGAACCCGGTCAAAAACCAGCAGCTCATCCGCGAGCAGGAAGTACATCGTGGGTGTCCCGAGATCATCACTGGGCGGGCGTGGTACCACCGGTTCCACGTCGTGAATGAACTCGTACCCAATAAACCCGACGGCTCCGCCAGTGAACCGAGGCAAGCCTGGGAGGGCCACTAGCTTGTAGCGGCCCAAGACTTTTTCCACCACCTCAAGGCCGTCGCGTACATGGTTTTCGTTCGGCTCTATGGAAATGGTATAGGAAGCCGTGACTCGTCCGCTCTCGATCACATCCACACGGCTGCCAAGTTGGCGGATGAATCCACGTGGATTGCAGCCTACGAACGAGTATCTGCCCAACTGCTCTCCGCCTTCCACGCTCTCAAACAGGAATGCCTCGCTGTCACCGCGAATCTTTTGATAGGCCGAAAGAGGCGTTTCAAAATCCGCGAGAATCGTGCGGCACACCGGCACTAGGTTGCCGCGTTGCGCCAACTCGAGGAATTCCTCCTGCGTGGGCTGGATGCTTGATGCACTCACGATTTGCCGTAAACCTCATCCGGATCGAACAGGCGCTCCTCGGTGATTTCCGGCTTGTTCTCTTTCACGGATGTGAAAAAGCAACTCTTATAGCCCTTATGGCAAGCGGCACCTTCCTGAGTGACCTGAATGAGCAGCGTGTCCCGGTCGCAATCGTAGGCCAAATCCTTCACCGCTTGGGTGTGGCCGCTGCTTTCCCCCTTCATCCAGTATTTCTGCCGACTGCGGCTCCAAAAATGTGTCTTGCCCGTCTCCAGTGTGTCCCGGATGGAATCCGCGTTCATCCACGCCATCATCAGTACCCTGCCTGTTCCCTCTTCCTGAATGATGGCCGGGATCAGTCCGTCATCATTAAACTTCAAGTCGTCAATAAAGGACATGCGCTTGGTTTACCGCACGCCAACGGCCCCGCACAGGAAAAAACAAGCAGCTGGGACGACACTTTATGGCTGGCAACCTCAGCAGTCCGGCTTACAATTCCCCAATGCACCATTGCGGTCAATTTTCTCAGGCACCGGTAACCCGGCGGGAGATGCTGGCGCGTTGCGCCAATGGCTTTGGCGGTTTGGCGCTGGCCTCGATGCTGGCGAATGAGGCGCAGGCCAAAGGTACCAGCCCGTTGGCGCCCAAGCAGCCGCACTTCAAGTCCAAGGCCAAGAGCATCATTTTCCTCTACATGGACGGCGGCCCGTCGAGCGTGGATACCTTCGACCCCAAGCCGCGCCTGCAGAAGGAACACGGCAAACCGTTCGGACTGAAGATGGAGGCCACCCAGTTCAACAGCCGCGGCAACACACTGGCCAGCCCGTGGCAGTTTCAGCATTACGGGCAGGCGGGTATTCCGGTCAGCGACCTGTTCCCGCATGTGGCGCGCCACGTGGACAAGCTGGCGGTGATCCGCTCAATGACCTCGGCGTTTTCCGAGCACACGAACGCGAATTATTTTCTGCACACCGGCTTCGGCCAGGTGGGCCGGCCGAGCATGGGGTCGTGGATCAATTACGGCCTCGGCACGGCGAACCAAAATCTGCCGGGCTTCATCGTGCTCAATGGCGGCCTCATACCGCCCGGCGGTCTGGGTTGTTTTTCCAACGGCTTTTTACCGGCGGCCTATCAGGGCAGCGTGTTTAAGTACGGCGACAAACCCATTGCCAACATTGGCCGCACCGAGGCCACGCCCGAGCTGCAGCAAAACAAGCTGGATCTCATTCGCAAACTGGATGCCGGCGTGGTGGGCCGCATCGGTCGGCTCGACCAGGTGGAATCGGCCATCACCAATCATGAGCTGGCCTTCCGCATGCAGGCGGCCGTGCCGGAGTTGATGGATATCAAGGGCGAGGCCGAGCAGACCAAGAAAAGTTACGGCCTCGATGATCCCTTCCGCAATACGGCCACTTTTGGCCGCAACTGCCTGGTCGCCCGGCGCCTTGTCGAGCGCGGCGTGCGGTTCATTGAGCTGACCTGCACCGGCGGCAACGGCGATCGCTGGGATCAACACGGCGGCCTCAAGGGCGGTCACGAGAAAAACGCCAAATCCGTCGACAAACCCATCGCCGCCTTGCTGGGCGACCTCGAAAGCCGCGGGCTGCTCGACAGCACGCTGGTCGTGTGGATGGGCGAATTCGGCCGCACCCCCTTCGCGCAGGGCGGCAACGGACGCGATCACAACCCCTTCGGCTTCAGCCTTTGGATGGCCGGCGGCGGCGTGAAAGGCGGCACCGTGTATGGCGCCACCGACGAGTACGGCTACAAGGCCGTCGATAAACGCCTCGATATTCACGATCTCCACGCCACCATGTTGCACCTGCTCGGCATGGATCACACCAAGCTCACCATCCGCTTCAGCAGCCGCGACATGCGGCTCACCGACGTCCATGGCGAAGTCATTAAAGACATCATTGCGTAACACTCTCGGCGCACTGGCCCTCGCGCTGGCCGCGCCGTTGTCGGGTGCCGAGAAGGCCGGCGAAGATTGGTGGTCCCTGCAGCCCATCAAACGACCCGAGGTGCCGCTCGTGCCGAATGCCGCGTGGGCGCGTAATTCCATCGATGCCTTTGTGCTCTCCCGGCTCACGGCCAACAAGCTTTCCCCCTCTCAGGAAGCCGACCGGCGCACGTTGATTCGGCGGCTCAGCTATGACCTCACCGGGCTGCCGCCTTCGCCGAAGGAGATGGAGGCGTTTGTGAATGATCAAGCGCCGGATGCTTATGAAAAGGTGGTCAACCGTCTGCTCGCTTCGCCGCATTATGGCGAGCGCTGGGCGCGGCATTGGCTGGATGTGGTGCACTACGGCGAGAGCCACGGCTTTGAGTACAATCAACCGCGCAACCACTCGTGGCCGTACCGCAACTGGGTGATCCGCGCGCTGAACGACGACCTGCCCTACGATCGGTTTGTGCAAATGCAAATCGCCGGGGACGTGATTGCCCCCGGCTCGGCCGACGGTCTCATCGCCATCGCCTGCCTCGTGACCGGCCCGCACAACACCACGCGTCCCAACAACGATACCATGCGCAAGACTATGCGTCAGGATGAGGTGGAGGATCTCGTCGGCATGGTCGGCCAGACGTTCCTTGGGCTGACGGTCAACTGCGCGCGCTGTCACGATCACAAATTTGATCCCATCTCGCAAAAGGATTACTACGCGCTGGCGGCCGCGTTGAGCGGCGTGAATCCCGGCGAACGCGATCTCAAGGGCATGGTGCGCGGCGGGGATGCCGCCGCGTTGCAAAAGCTGCGCGAGTTGGAGGTTGATTGGCAGAAACAAATCGCTGCCATTGAGGGCCCTGTGCGCCAGCAGCTGCTCAAGGAAGCGCAAAAGGCCGGTGCCAAGGATATGCCGCCCCAGCCGACGGCTGCATGGAATTTCGCCGCCGGTCTGGCTGATGCAAACGGCAAGCGGCCCGTCACCCTGAAAGGCACCGCCAAGCAAACGCCCGAGGGCCTCATGCTCGATGGCCGCGGCTGGGCGGTCACGGCGCCGCTGCCCTACGCCGTGGCCGAAAAAACACTCGAGGTTTGGGTGAAGCTGAAAGACCTCAACCAACGCGGCGGGGGCGCCATCACGTTGCAGGATAATCGCGGCATCGTGTTCAACTCCATCGTGTACGGCGAACGCGAGCCCAAGCGTTGGATGGCCGGCAGCAACGGCTTCGTGCGCACAAAGTCCTTTGCGGGCAGCGAGGAAACCGAGGCCGCCAAGCAGCCGGTGCATTTTGCGATCGTTTATCGGGCCGACGGCTCCATCACCGGCTATCGCAACGGCAAGCCCTACGGTAAGGCGTACAACACCGGCTTCCATCGCTTCCCCGAGAACGGCGCGCACCTTGCCTTCGGCATCCGTCACGGCACCGGTGCCGGCGCCAACCGCATGCTCAACGGCACAATCACCGGCGCACGATTTTACAACCGCGCCCTCACCGCCAACGAAGTCGCCGCGTCTGCCGGCGTGGGCACGATCACCATCACCGAAGCACAGCTCGCCAAGGCGCTCACGCCGAACCAACGCGAGAGGCGCCGCCAAGCTACCACCCAATTGGGCGGCGTGCGAAAGGAGATTCAGACCCTGCTCGCCAAGGGGCCGCAGGCCGCGCGCGTGTACACAGTGATCCCGCGCAATCCCGGCGTCACGCAGGTGCTCGATCGCGGCAGCGTGCTCAAGCCCATTGGCGCCGTGGCCCCTGCGGGCATCCCGGCGCTCAAGACGGTGAAGGCGGATTTCGGCCTGGCCAACAATGCGCCTGACCCGCAGCGCCGCGCCAAGCTCGCCGAGTGGATCACCCACTCGGACAACCCCCTCTTCGGCCGCGTGATCGCCAATCGCGTGTGGCATTATCACTTCGGCGCCGGCTTGGTGAACACGCCCAACGACTTCGGCTTCAGCGGCACCGCGCCTTCGCACCCCGCCCTGCTCGATCATTTGGCATTATATTTGGCCGACCAAAAATGGAGCCTCAAGGCGCTGCACCGTTACATCGTCACCTCCGCCACGTATCGGCAATCCTCACGCCTCAATCCCGCCGCGATGAAGGTCGATGCCGGCAACCGATTCCTCTGGCGCATGAGCCCACGCCGCATGGCCGCCGAGGAAATGCGCGACACCATGCTCGCCGCGTCCGGCAAACTGAACCGTGAACTCGGCGGCGTGGGCTATCGCGACGTGCGTGCGTACTCGTTCAAGGGCAGCAACTTTTACGACATCATCGCGCAGGACAAACCGGAGCAATTTCGCCGCACCATCTACCGCTTCAGCCCGCGTGGCGCGCGCCGCAACCTGCTGGACACCTTTGACTGCCCGGACGCCTCCGCCCTTGCGCCCGACCGCGCCTCCACCACCACGCCGCTCCAGTCGCTCGCGCTGATGAACAACCGTTTCGTGCTGCGCCAATCCGATTTCTTTGCCGAACGCCTCAAGGCCGAGGCCGGCGAGAGCATCACCGCCCAATTGCGCCTCGCCCATCAGCTCACCCTCAGCCGAGCCGTCAACGACCGCGAACTGACGCTGGCCGAAACCTTCGTCAAAGCCCACGGCATGGCGGCCTACTGCCGCGTGCTCTTGAACACCAACGCGTTTTTGTACGTGCGATGAACCCTGCCGCCAATAGCTTGTCCCGCCGCGAGATGCTGGAGTGGTCCACTTGGGGCCTCACCGGTGCAGCGCTCACGAACCTCGTGCAGGCGGCGCCACAACCGGTCAGTCATTTTCCCGCCAAGGCCAAGCGCGTGGTGCACGTGGTGTTGATGGGCGGCTTGAGCCACATCGATTCGTTCGATTACAAGCCAGACATGGCCAAGCACCACGGCAAGCCGCTGCAGTACAAGGAGCGACCTGCGACATTTTTCAATCAGATCGGCCTCATCCGAAAAAACGACTGGGCCTTCAAGCAGCGCGGCCAGAGTGGCCTGTGGGTTTCCGACCTGTTTCCGCACCTCGCCACCTGTGCCGATGAACTGGCCGTGGTGCGTTCGATGGTCGGCACCTCGGCCAATCACACGCCAGCGACCTTTGAGGAGCTGACCGGCTTTCAGCTCAACGGTTTTCCCGTGATGGGCTCGTGGGTGTCCTACGGGCTCGGGGCGGAGACGGACAACCTGCCCACTTACGTCGTGCTGCCCGACACGCGCGGTTCCCCCGCCGGCGGCACCATCAACTGGTCCAACGGTTTTCTGCCCTCCGCACATCAGGGCGTGGCCTTCGGCAGCGGCGACGCGATCATCCCCGACCTGCGTCCCGCCCAGCCGATTGCCGCCGACACCGAGGCCGCCAGCCGCACGTTGTTGGGGGCGCTCAACCGCAGCGATCAGGAAACCTTCGGTGCCGAGGACGCGCTTGTGGCCCGCATGAAAAGCCACGAACTGGCCGCGCGCATGCAGCTGGCCATCCCCGAGGTGGCCGACATGAACCGCGAAACCGCCGCCACCCGCGAGGCGTACGGCCTCAATCGCAATGAAACGAAAGATTTCGGCCGCAACTGCCTGATGACCCGCCGTCTCCTCGAAAAGGGCGTGCGCTTCGTGCAGCTCATTTCCGGCGGCTCATTTGGTTCCCCGCGCATCAACTGGGACGGCCACGAGGACATGCGCCGCAACCACAACCGTGAAGCCGTGCGCATCGATCAACCCGTCGCCGCGCTGATCAAGGACCTCAAGCAACGCGGCATGCTTGAAGACACGCTCATCCTGTTCACCAGCGAATTCGGCCGCACGCCCTTTACTCAAACCGGCGGCAATAAACTCGGCACCGGGCGCGACCACAATATGTACGGCTTTAGCCTCTGGCTCGCCGGCGGCGGCGTGAAAGGCGGCACCGCCTACGGCGCTACTGACGAGATCGGCTGGAAGACCGTCGACAGCCCCGTGCACTGGTACGATTTCCACGCCACCGTCCTGCACCTCCTCGGCATGGACCACGAACGCCTCACCTTCTACCACAACGGCATCGAACGCCGCCTGACCAACGTCCACGGCCATGTGGTTAAGGAAATCATCGCGTAGCCAGAGCGTGAGGCCGCATGGCCTTCTGTAGGTGCCTGTACGGGGCCGGTGGCCCCGCGCCCTGGCCACCGGCCGGGGCTACAATAAAACCGAGCACGGAAGACCATTACTCCACTCCCGTTTTCACTTGCCGCCCACTTGTTGTGCGGTAGCCTTTGGCCATCCATGAAACTTTTCACGAACGCGCTCATTTTTTCCCTGTCCATCGCTTTTGTTTTTTCCATTCACGCGGACAAAAAACCCGTGAAGGTGTTCATCCTCGCCGGGCAATCGAACATGGAAGGCAAGGGCGGGATTGATCCGTTGCTGAATCATCAAATCAAGGCGCCGGATACGAAGGAGTTTTTTGCGCATTTTCACAAGGATGGCGAGTACATCAAGCGCGAGGATGTGTGGATTAATTTCCTGAACCGGCGCGGGCGGTTGACGGTGGGCTTCGGCTCGCCCGGGCGCATCGGGCCGGAGCTGGAGTTTGGCCACGTGGTCGGCGATCACTACGAGGAGCCGGTGCTGATCATCAAGACGGCGTGGGGCGGCAAAAGCATTGGGCGCGATTTCCGTCCGCCGAGCTCGGGGTTGCCGCCCAAGGAGGAACTCGATGAGGCCGTCAACAACATGGTTAACCGCGACTATAATAACCTCGTGCGCAATGCCATGAACAAGGCCAAAAAGGAGAATCCCAAGGTCACGCGCAAGGAGATCGCGGCGCAGCTGAAGGTGACCAAGGAGATGATCCTCAAGGATAAGGGCGCCGATTACCGCAAACAGGTGATCGACAGTCAGGGCCATTTTTACCGGCTCATGATGCAGGAGATTGAGGTGAACCTGAAGGAGCTCAAGCAGCG
>PBLV01000018.1 GCA_002721895.1 Verrucomicrobiales bacterium | reverse complement strand
CAGATATGCTTTTGGCTGTTGCGCAGTTGCGCGCCGAGCCCGTACCAGTCGGTGTAGCGCCAGATATCCATCCAATGCCGCGCCCAGCGTTCGCCGTGATGGGGGCTCTTGAGGAGTTCATCGACAATCACCTCCCACGGGCGGGTGTCCGTCAATTGCGCGCGCGTGGGCGGCAGGCCGATGAGATCGAGATAAAGGCGGCGCAGGCGAATCGTGCGCTCGGCGATCGGTTGCGCCTTGAATCCGCGCGCCGAGCGTTGGTCCTCAAGCAGAACATCAATCACATTGCCCGCATCGCCCGGCAGCTTGACGAGTTGCGGTACTTGAAACGCCCAATGCTCACGCGGATCCGCCTCAGCCGTTTCATTCGCTGGTATAGGCGCCCCGACGGCAATCCACTCGCGAATCGCCGCGATCTCTGCCGGCTTCAACGGTGCCCCCTCCGGCGGCATGCGCTCGTCTATATCCGCCGCGGTCAACCGCGCCAGCAATTCGCTTTCCGCCGGCTTGCCAATCGACAACACATCCTCACCCTTCGCCCCCTTGCGCAAATTCGCCGCCGAATCCACCCGCAACCCCGCCTTCTGCTTCAACGCCCCATGACACGCATAACACCGGGCCTTGAGCACCGGCTTGATATCACGCAGATAGTCGGCGGCCTGCACGGACAGCGCGGCCAAGGCCAGCGTGATGATTGAAGGGGTGCGCATTGCTCTCTGGTTGCCAGTGGTTTGAGTCTGGCAGCGGGTTGATGGTTGGTCAAGACGGCGGGTCTTGAGGTTGTCTCAACGATGGGGCTACGGTATGGATTCGCAGGCTCACCCCTCATTGTGATTTCGGCTCGCTGATGGAGGGGCGAGCTGTGAGTCCGACCGGAATTTGAGAAGGTGATTACTGAAGCACGCTGGGCTTGGCCTTGATGAGCCCGGCGAGTTTCTTGAGGGTGCTGTTGAGGCCCTTGACCTGGGCGTCGTCGTTGAGGACAACAAAGGCGGCAAAGCTTTCATTGGCCTTGTCGAGTTCATTTTCGCGGATGACGGCGCAGTACTTGTCGTTGACCATGATGCCGAGCAGTTCGCCGGTGCGGCTGATGACCACGTCACCCTTCTTGGGGTTCATGCGTTTGCTGAACAGACCGCCCATGAAGGGCTTGTCCATCAGCACGTAGTTGCCGAGCTTGGGGTCGACCTTGAAATCCACTTCGCCGTATTCCTCGCCGTTGTGGACGATAATGGCCTTGGAGTAATCCTGCGGGCGCTTGGCGAGGGGGTAGGTTTTGCCGATATTCAGGAATTCCTTCTTGGCACTGTCCTTGTGGAGGGGGGCCACGAGGACACGGGGATCATTCTTTAAAAACCCGAGCCAATGGACGGGGATGCTCTTGCCGTTGCGACGGAAAATGCCGACGGCCTTTTCCCACGCGGTGGAGCCCTGCGGCTGGAGGGAGAAGGGGGACTGGTCGGTGTGCATGATGGCGTAGAGGTAGCGCTGGCCCTGCACAAAGATGGGTTGAGGGGTTTTGTTGACTTGGCGGGGGGCCTGGCGAGGTTGGCCATTGACGTAGACGATACCGGGCTTGCTACGGCTGAGCTGCATTTGCACGGGCACGCGGTTGGCGAGATATTCGTTGAACAGCTTGTTGGGGCTTTGCGGAATGCGCTTGGACTGGGCGATGACCTCCTTGAGGGTGGCCTTGGTGGTGGCGTCGGTATTTTCGGCAACCTTTTTGATGTCAGTCTGGAGACGATCATTAATCTCCTTTACCGTGTCGCGTTCCACGGCCACGGCCTTGGCTTGGGCGAGGTATTCGACGGCTTGTTTCTCTGCGGTGACGGCGCGGGTTTGCTGTTTTTGCGCTTCGGTGCGGGCGGCCTCGGTGCGCTTTTGTTCCTCCCCGACCTTGACTTTAAGCGCCTTGACCTGAGTTTCGGCAGTGGTCTTGGCTTCTAGGGCTTTGTCGCGCTCGTTAACAAGCCTGCCTTTGTCCTTTTCGAGTTGGTTGGCGCGATTAGTCTGAGTGTCCTTGTCTTTCTCGAGGCCGGTAATTTCTTTCTCGAGGCCGGTAATTTTATTCGCGGCAGCATCACGGTCATTTTTGGCCTTAGTCTTCTCAGCCATGAGATCATCTTCGACGTCCTTGAGATTATCTTCGACGTCCTTGAGATTATCTTTGAGGTTTGTATTTTCCGCGGTCAGTATGCCGTTCTTGCGGACGAGACCCTTGTTGGTGTTGTCGAGATTGGTGATTTTTGTGCTGAAATCATTTTTCAGGTCACCAATTTGCCCTTCAAGGGTATTGACTTGATCGGTCAGGACGCTGATCGCCTGGTCGCGAGTTGCAGCTTGTTTTTCGGCTTCGGAGATCGTTTGGTTCTTGAGGTTAATGACCCTTTCCTTGGCGGCGATGGTGTCCTTCAACAGAATTGCTTGCGCGGCGGCATCGGCGATTCCCTGGCGCCGGGCCTTCTCGGTTTCGCTATGGGCGTTCTTGGCATTTTCCAGTTGGCTTTTAAGATTTTCCTTTTCCTCCGTCAGTTCGGCAAATCCGCGGGCCTGATCGGCGGCGGATTTGCGGCTGAAGTTGAGCATGGCTTCCTGCTCGGTGGCCCTGACTTGGGCCTGCTTGAGCTGCAGGGTGACCAACTGTAGTTCCTGCGCGTGCTTGGCGTAGGTTTCGGTGCCCCCGCTGAGGTGGGCGTTTTCCTGTTCCACCTTGTTCCACGGGGAGTCGTGGATCATGTGCAGCAGAAGGAAATCCAGCAGAATCAGGAGCAGGGTCTTATTCATGGTTATTGGACGTGTTTAATGGCTATTTATTCTCGCCGGCTTCCAGCAGGAGCTCCTGCCGGGTGTTGCGGAGGTGATGAATTTTCACCACGGCAACACAGGCGATGCCCAGGATGTTGGACACGTAGGCGGCGTAGGGCTTGGTAAAAAGGTCGAGCATGATGAGGCCAAGGCCCAGCGCGGTGCCGGCAATGCCGATGTAGAGTCCGAGGTCGAAGAGATTGTCCTCGTTCTCCAGCAGCTTGAGCTTTTGCTGGGGTGTCTGGCTGCCATCACGGATTTCACGCATCCGACGCAGGCAGGTCATGTACACAATGACCTGCGCGATGGTGAACAGGACGATCATGGTGATGTTGGCAGCCGTGTCGCTGCTTTCGGTGGCTCCGAGCATGGTGTTATCCTTGTTTGGGTTGTCTTTTGGGTTGGCTGCGATAGGAACCTTCACGGCCACCTCGTACTCCGAGGAGGCGGCAGGTTGAAAAAGGATGGGCTCACCGAGGATGACTAGGACGGTGAGCATGAGAAAGGCCGTTGCTCGGCGGCGCCAGCGGAAGAGGGCCACATCCGCCGGGCTGGCCAAGGTGACTGGGTTTAAAAGCGTGAATAGGCGCAGCAGCAACGCGCCGCCCAGCACCATGAGCAGCAGGCGCACAAATCCCGCCCAGCGGGGATGATTCAGGCTGAAGGTTGCCATGGCGGACAGGGCATCTTCGCTGCCGCGAGGGCTGATGCGCTCCTCGCTTTGCACCAAGTGCAGGAGAGCGCCATGGCCATGGCGCATGGCGCGTTTCAAGTCGGCGTCACCACGCCGGCCATGTTTCATCAGGTAATCCACCACCTGCCGGGTGGCTTCGGGTTCGCCGGGCCAAGTGACGGCCGTGTAGGTGAGGGGGAAGTCGGTGATTTCCAAAGGCATGCGCCCAAACTGCACCCATTCTTCCAGGGTGATTTCCTTGATGCCCTGCACCTTGTTGGTGGTGTTGATATGATCAAAATATCGAGCCAGTGGCGGGTAAAATTTTTTCAGCTCATCGGGTGTGATGACGTGTTCCCCCTTGCCCTCGTTCAGCAAGTCGGCGTTGTTGCCGATGCTGTGGAACGGGGGCAGCAGCGTTTGCACCATGCTGATTTGCGAGAGTTTTTCAAACGTATCCATGTCCGGCATCACGTCGGTCAGCCGGGCCAGTTGGTAGCCATCCAGTCGGTCGGCTAATGCTGTCATGGCGTTGAAAAACTTATGGAGCGCCTCCCACGCGTTGCCCTTCTGGCACAGTTGCACCACGTCCTTGCCCATGTGGCCAAGCTTGTGGTTGTGGTGTAGCCAAGCGGTGAGCAGGATGGAGGGGTAATGGTTTTGCAGCAGTTGACGGTTTTTCTTGTCGATTTTCGTATCCTGCGGGCGTTCCCCCCAGACATTCAGGATGGACAGAACCTCATCAGAGGGGCTGGCACCCAGAGCACGCCGATAAGCTTCCCGGCCCGCACTGGTCAAAAGATAATCGGTGACCGTGGCGGCAGGGGGAGGCAGTTTCTCCCAGAGCGCCTGAATCTCCGCCTTTTTTTCATCCTCGCCATGGATTTGTTTCGCCGCGATGAGACTTAGGCGCGCGGGATGCGCAAAATGGTTTACCTCCCCATTTTTGCTGCCATACGAGATGACCCGCTCGGTGAAATCCAAGACGGATTCGTCAAAGGGAACCTGACCAGCTGAGTCAGCATCGCGCAAGGCCGCCTGCTTTACGACCGCCGGGTGTTGCAAATGCCAGTGCACGGGAAAGAAATACCCCACTAACAACAGGCCCAATCCCAAGACACCATGAATGACCGCCAGCCCGACGGGCCGGGGCTCGTTGTCATTGTTCTGTGAGAAATCGTCCACGATCTTTGGTTTGGGGAATTTGGAACAGCCCGCGCACGTGCCGGCGTCAACCACCCATGACCTCGCTTTACAAACCGACGCACCAGCCCGAACCAATCTTCAAGCCGATTCACCGCTCGCAGGATATTCACAGCTTTTCCACAGGTGGTCAACCCCGTGTTGCCCACAGCCTGTGGATGAAATTTTGAGAAAAACGCCCTTTCTCGCCGGTGTCCGAAAGCCATCGTGAAATTAAATGTGAATAAATGCCTCGCGCCCTCGTCCGACACTGCCCGCCCCCTCAGGGGCGCAGCGGTAAAGCGGTTTTCACTGCGGGAAAAAGGGTTTCCAGTACCGCCGGGCAGACCAGTAACCTTGAGAGACACAGGTGCCTTTTGGGGCATGCTTTCTGTTAGGCTCGGCTTTACCTCGAAGAATATTCTGTTAGGCTCGGCTCATGAAAATGATGAGCGCGCTACTTTTCACCACCGCCGCCAGCTTGCTGGCTCTCAACCTCAACGCGCAGGAAGGCCCCATCCGCATCCTGCCTGCTCCCGGAGTCGAGGCCCCGCCGCCGCCTGGGATTGACTTCCCGGTGGACCCGGAAATGCCCGACGAAGGCTGGGTCGAGCCCGGCTTCCCCGGCGAAATGTTCATGCCCCCCATGCCCGGCCGTTACAAAGTCTTGAGCATCCAGCTTCCCCAAGGCGGCAAGCTTATGCCCGTCGTCATCAAGCTGGACACGCAGACTGGCGAGACTTGGCAGCTCAAGGTCGTGGAACGCAAATTCTTCTTCAACGGAAAAGCGCAAGTGCGCACCCATCTTAGCTTTGTTCCCATCATGGATGGGCATGACCACGGCCATGGCGCTGCCGGCGGCGAGCATACCGACCCCGCCGAAGGGGTTGAGGCTATTGAAGCCGTGCCCATCGAGCCGGCCATTCCCGCCGAGCGTGCCATTCCGCAAACCCGGCCCGCGCCGCCTTTGCGTGCTGTTCCCAACTTCACCCCGGTTCGGCCCAAATAGGCTGGATAAACTGGAGAGGGAGAGCGTGGGGGAGATGGTACGCGAGAGAGGACTCGAACCTCCACCTCTTGCGAGACCGGATCCTAAATCCGGCGCGTCTACCAATTCCGCCACTCGCGCGTGTTGGGTTGCATAGCAGCCTGTCCGGTTTGCCGCAATCCCTCTTTGACTCGCACTAGGTGTGGCGGAGGGCCTCGATGGGGTCCAGTTCGGCGGCGCGGCGGGCGGGGNAGACGCCGAAGATGATGCCGACGAGGACGGAGATGCCAAAGGCGGCCAGGACGGCTTGGATGGTGACGACGGTGGCCTTGTTGGTGTAGTGCTCGACCAACTGGGGCACGAGCACACCCACGGCCACGCCGACGAGACCGCCGACGATAGAGAGGACGACGGTTTCCACGAGGAATTGCATGACCACTTGCCGCTTGCGCGCGCCCAAGGCGCGGCGGATGCCGATCTCGCGGGTGCGTTCGGTGACGGTGGCGAGCATGATGTTCATGATGCCGATGCCGCCCACAAGCAGGCTGATGCTGGCGATGGAGCCGAGCACGATCTTGAAGATGCGCTGAGTTTCCTCGGCGTGCCTTAAAAGTTCGCGCGGGACGATGATCTCGTATTCGTCGGGCTTGTGGGCGTGATCCAGGGCGCGGCGGAGGGCGGGGACGGAGGTCTCGACTTCGTCTTCGTTTTTGAATTTAACGACCAGTTCGCTGAGTTCGACGCGTTCGCGGGTGTAGCCGCCGGCGAAGCGAACGAGGGACTTGGTGCCGAGCCGGGCATGGGCGGCGGTGAGGGGCACGTAGATGTTGGCGTCGAGGGTTTCCTCTTCGGCGGCATCGCCGGATTGGCGGTCCTTGACGGTGCCGGTTTCGCGGACGACGCCCTTGACCTGAAACACCTGCTTGCCAACCTTGATGCGCTGGTCGATGGGGTTGTGATAGGCGAACAGGCGGTTGGCAAGTGTGTCGGTGAGGATGCAGATGTTGGCACGGCCGGCCATATCGAGTTGGTTGATGAAGCGGCCGCGGACGAGTTCCACCTGGCCCATGTCGCGGTGGTGCGGTTCGGTGGCGATGACGCGGCAAAGGACGCGGGCGCCATCGTGCCAGACTTTCATGTCGCGGTAGATGCGCTTGGCGAGCATCTGGTCGATGCGATCCCGGAAGATGGACTGGACGAGATTGGTGTCGGTGAGCTTGAGGCCGTAGTTGGCGGTATAGATGCGCTTGTTTTCGCTGGCGGAGCTGCCTTGAGGGGGCTTGACACTGCGGATGATGACGTTGGCACTGCCGAGTTCCTTGATCTTGGCCAGGGCTTCCTGGCTGGCACCTTCACCGATGGCGAGCATGGCAATGACGGAGCAGACTCCGAAGATGATGCCGAGCATGGTGAGCAGCGAGCGCATCTTGTGGAGCATGAGGCTCCGGATGCCCAGTTGCACGGCGCGTATGATGGCGGTGATCATGAGGCCAGCACGGCGGCCCGGGGCCGGTTGGAGGTTTCACTGTCGACGAGGCCGTCCTTGAGGCGCACTATCTGATTGGCGCGCGCGGCGACTTCCTCGCCATGGGTGACGGTGACGACGGTCTTGCCTTCGTCGTGGAGCCGGTCAAAGAGGTCCAAAATTTCCCCCTCGGTGCTGGAGTCGAGATTGCCGGTGGGCTCGTCGGCGAGGATCATCAAGGGATCGTTGGCTAGGGCGCGAGCGATGGCGACGCGCTGTTGCTGACCACCGGAGAGTTGCTTGGGGCGGTGGTCAAGGCGGTCGCCCAGCCCCACGAGCCGGGCCAATTCCAGACAGTTGTCAAATTCCAGAGAAAGATCGCGACCCTGATAGAAGAGCGGCACGTGGATATTCTCAATGACGGTGAGCTGCTCGATGAGGTTGTATTGCTGGAAGACGAAGCCGATGCGTTCGCCACGAACATCGGAGAGGGCGTCATCGTCCATCTCGGAGACGTTTGTGCCACCCAGAAAGTAATGCCCCGCCGTGGGCCGATCGAGGCAGCCGAGAATATTCAGGAGCGTGGATTTGCCGGAGCCAGAGGAGCCCATGATGGCCACGTAATCGCCCTCATGGATTTCCAGGTCGATGCCGCGCAGCGCGGGTACCTTGACCTCGCCGAGGTCATAAGTCTTGGTGAGCCGGTCAAGGCGGATGATGGAGGGGCCGCTCATGGCATGCGGGCGCACGCGGCGGGTTTAATGCCCGGCGGCCGCTCGGGCCGGGTGCTTGTCCGGTTTGTTTTGGGTGTCATTTTCGGGCAACTCGGGCGACAGTGCCACCTCGTCACCCTTTCGCAGACCGGACTTGATCTCAATGAAAGTGCTGCTGGCACGTCCCACTTNCACCGTCCGTAACACGGCTTGGTCGCCCTGGCGGATCATCACCTTGGTCTGGCCCTGATGGGTGATGACACACTGCACGGGCACCTTTAAAACATCCTCCAGCTTGGCGATAATGATCTCGGCCTTGGCGGATACGCCTGGTTTCAAGTCCTCGGGCAGCGCGTTGCCATCGTCCTCGATCCAGACCTCGGTGTTGTAAACGGAGATGTCCTCATAATAGCGGATCATCCGGTCGGGCGTGGGTGCTACCTTGCGGACGACGGCCTTGAATTCCCGGTCCGGCAGCGCGTCAATGCGCACCACCGCCGGCTGATTGCGGCTCACGTTGCGCACCTGTGATTCATGCACGCGCACCACCGCCATCATCTGGCTGACGTCCGGCAGCATGATAACGTCATACCCCTTGCGAACCTCGTAGCCCTTCTCGATGGGCGAGGAGGAGTAGCGCGAGCTGGANCTGAGCGCATAGATCACNANGCCNTCCTGAGGCGCACGCATTTCCGTCTTGGCCAGTTGATCCTTGTAAAGNGCCAGCTTCTCCTTCTGTGCGGCNAGACCNTGNTCGCGGCGTTCCACCACTTCGGCCTGTGACTGCACGACGGCTTCGGATTTGTTCTTGGTGCGGATTTCCTGCAACTCAGCTTGCTTGAGCTTGCTGCGGTAGCGGGCCTCCATCTGTGGCTTGTCGAATTTTTCCAGAAGCGCCTTTTCCCGCTTGGTTTTCTCAATGAGATTTCTTTCCCGCTTGATCGACAGTTCATCGATCTTGACCTGCGAGGGCGTGGCGTACCCTTTTTCCAGAAGACGGCGAGTGAGTGTCAGCCTTTCCTCGGCGCGCTGGATTTCCTCCTCCGCAAGGTCGATGCTGTTGTCGAGCTGGAGTTGCAGCAGGGGGTAGTCTCCCTCCACGTACTTTTGCAAATCCTGCCGCGCGAACTCGACATCCTGCACGGCTTGTTCATCGGCTGCCGCAGTTTCCAGCTTCCGCAACCGCAAATCCTTGCGTGCGTTGGCCAGATCGCGTTCAGCATCAATCACCGCCTTTTCCTGGCCATGAATCTTCTCCTTCAAGGCACCGTCCTCAAACTTCACCAGCAGATTGCCCGGGATGAGGATTTCTTGGCCGGACTCCAGCGTGCCCCAGTTCATGTCCGGGTTGGCCAAGCGCATGGCGGCTTCAAATTCCCGTGCAGGCTGGCGTACGGCCCCTTCTGCTTGCGCCTCGTATTGTCTGGCTAGGGATTGCAGCGTGTCACCCGAGGCCACCACGTGTGTTACCGGCCCCTTTACGTATGTGCCTTCTGCCACCAAGTCCACAATCACGCCGCCACCGTCCAGTTCGCACTCGAGCTTCTTCTTGCTGGTGGAGTCCAGCGTGCCGCCTTCCTCCACGGTGATCTTGAAGTTGCCGCGTTCCACCTTGACAAACTGCAGGCGCGCCGATGTGTCCTCCGAAGGCTCGAACCATTTCGCGCCCATGAAGAAAGCGGCCATCAGCACAACGATCACGGTCGTCAAGGCCGGGTGTCGCGTTATGAATGCCTTCGCTTTTGCCATTGTTAATTCCCAAAGACCTTATCAGGTGGATCCACATTGGGCAATCCACCATCGGGCACCACCACATTGGCGCGCGCGCCCGGCAAATCCTGCTTTTCCAACCAGAACTGCTCGCTTTCGACGTTCATTGCCCCGAGGTTCTTCAANAAGGTCCAGCGGGCAACGTGATAATTCACCAACGCGCGCGTGACGGCGTTTTGCGCGCTCACCAAGTCCGCCTGCGCCTCCAGTTGGTCACGGATGTCTGCTTCATCCGCCTCCAGCAGCAACGGGGTCACGGCCACCCGTTGCTCGGCCAGCTTCAGCGCGTTTCGTTGGATCTCATAATTCTCCCGCTCCTGTTCCAACGCGCGCACGCCTTCGCGGATGTCCTCCCTTAACTCGTCCAGAGTTGAGGCCAGCGTGCGCAGTTGCTTTTCAAAATTGATTAGGCTTTCCCGGTAGGCATTGCGCGAGGTCAACTGGTCCAGCGGCAGGTCCAGTTTCAGGCCCGCGTTGGCCGTGAACTGGCCCGGCTTGAAGGAGCTGTAAAATTGATCCGCCAAGCCGGCATCCGTCACGATGGAGAGGCTCGGCTGCAAGGCATTGGCCGCCACTGCTACCTTGCGCTTGGTGTCCTCGAACTTGTCGATGGTGTTCAAGACATCCAGGCGCCGGGACACTGCCATCTTGTATACATCATCCGCAGTAAAAGACCGGACGCTCGCCAAGGGCGGCAGCCCCATTCGTTTCAGATCTTCCAGTTCAGCGTCCACCAGTTGCAGGGATTCCCCAAGTGGCAGCCCGAGGTGTTGTTTAAAGCTGTCCAGGTTTTGCCGGTACGATTCCACCGCCCCGAGGTAGGACACGCGGGCCGACAGTTCCTTTTGGCGTGCCTGATCCACCTGGTTGCGCGGTAGCCTTTCCGCTTCCGCCAAGGCTTCCGCGCGGTCGCGCGCCTTTTGCAGGTCAATATAGTTCTGGTAACTGTTGCGTACGGAATCCTTGCTTTGGAGCAGCCGGAAATATTCCGTCACCGTGTCAATCGCAAAGGTCTTCTGGTAATGGCTGTAGTTGCGAATGGCGTAGGCCACGTTGCGCTCCGCCTGGGTCAAGACCTCTGCCGCCATGGCCGCGCCCGCACCGCGCAGCAAGGGTTGGGTAAGTGTCAGGGTGATCGAGGGCACTTTCGGTTTGCCATCGAAATACAGGACCAAGTCATTGGCCAGCGTGGTCGAGATTTGGCCGCCGGTTTTCAAGACCTTGGACAAGGTCAGGTCCAGATCCGAGTCGCCCTTCAGGCCGCCATCCTTGGAACGGCCGATGCCCAGATCCGCACTCGACTTGGTGAAGCGGAAGGTAAACTGGTGGCGCGTGCCGGTCAGCGCCAGTGCGCTGAGGTAAAGCTGTTCACGCTGGAGCTGGTAGGCGTGGTTGTTGGCGATGGCGATGCCCAGCGCGTCGCGCAGCGTGAGCTTGCGGCGGCGGTCGGATTTGGGCGATCGCTCAAAGCGGATTTCCTCAACGGAGATTTCCTCCGGGTCACGGTTGGAATAGGCGGTGTCCACCAGAAACCGGCTGGCACGGCCGAAGACCTGCCGCTCGCTCTCGGCAATGATGCTGCTCACCTCGCGATCAGCAGCCGCGCGGTATTTTGCGGCGCTGCAGCTTGCCAAGAGCAGGCACAGCGTCAATGTGCAATAGTGCAAGTGTTTCATCACCTTGGCCAAGGGGCTTACTATGTAATCGGACGTTTCTACCGCCGGGTTAATCAATTAAATTAGGCATGGCGCAGGGCCTCTATGGGGTCAAGGTCCGCCGCGCGGCGGGCCGGGTACAGCCCGAAGACAAGCCCCACGCTCACCGAGAGGCAGAACGCCACCAGCACCGACCATTCGGTGACGATGGTGGTTTGGTTCAGGAAATGGTGGCGGATTTCCGCGAAGCCCCAGCCGCCCACCACACCGATGGCGCCGCCGATAAGGCAAAGCATCAGCGACTCCACCAGAAACTGGACGGTGATATCCACACGCGTGGCGCCCAGCGCTCGGCGCACGCCGATTTCCTGCGTCCGTTCTGTCACCGTGGCCAGCATGATGTTCATAATTCCAATGCCGCCCACCAGCAGCGAGATGCATGCGATGTACAGCAGCATGCGCGTGTCGCGCGCCTTTTGAGCGCGCAGCACGGCCAATTCGCGGATGGGCACCACGATCTCGTAATCGCGCTCTTCCCGGTTGGCTTTCAGGGCCTCGTTGATGAGCGGCAGTGCTGGCAGCACTTGGCTTTCCTCGTCGAATTCCACGCGAATCTCCGTCAGTTCAACGGCTTCCAGCTTTAGATCACCTACGCTTCGGTCCACGTTGCGCACCCCGTACAGTGCCTTGAAGGTGGAGAGCGGAATGTACACGTTGGCGGTGATGCTTTTGCCCGCGGAATCAATCCCCTGTGGTAGTTTGTCCATGTCCGCGCGTTCCTGCAGGACGCCCTTGACCTGGAACACTTGCGAGGATTCGTAGCCACTCACGCGGATGCGTTCCATCAACGGGTTGTGTCCCGCAAAAAGTTGCTCGGCCAATTCCTGCGTGATCACGCATGAGTTCTCCTTGCGCGCCTCTTCGATCTCATTAAGGAATTGTCCGGCTACCATCTTGGCCTGCGTGAACTCGGGGTAGTAGGGGAATGTGCCGATCAATTGGCAGCCGACCTCGCGCGGCCCGTGCACTGCCGTCATGCGCTTGTTGAGCATGGGCAGGACACGTTTCACACCCGGCACGGTTTTCTTGATGCGCGTGGCGTCGGAGCGGCGCAGTCCGTAATGCGCCATCCAACGCCGGAAAAAGCTCTCCCAGTCGCCGTGCATCTGCTCCTGCATGGAGGGCGGCTTGATGCTCCGGATGATCACATTGCGCGCGCCCAGTCCGCGGATGGCTTCCTGCGCGTCATGACTGGCGCCTTCGCCGATGGCCACCAGCGTGATGACAGCCCAAACGCCGATGATCATGCCCAGCATGGTCAACCCGCTTCGCAGCTTGTGCAGGCGCAGATTTTTAAAGCCTGCCTGAATGATTCGGATGACGGAAAAGCCGGGCATACTAGGCGTGGCGCAGGGCCTCTATGGGGTCCAACAGGGCTGCGCGGC
Organism: Verrucomicrobiales bacterium; assembly: GCA_002721895.1. The sequence continues at coordinate 30,470 of PBLV01000018.1, read as the reverse complement.
GTGCGGGGTAAATGCCGAAGGCAAGCCCCACGCCCACCGAGAGGCAGAACGCCACCAGCACTGACCATTCGGTGACGATNGTGGTTTGGTTCAGGAAATGATGGCGGATTTCCGCGAAGCCCCAGCCGCCCGCCACACCAATGGCACCGCCGATAAGGCAAAGCATCAGCGACTCCACCAGAAACTGGACAGTGATATCCACCCGTGTGGCTCCCAAGGCGCGCCGCACGCCAATTTCCTGCGTCCGTTCCGTCACTGTGGCCAGCATGATGTTCATGATGCCAATGCCGCCCACCAGCAGCGAGATGCACGCGATGTACAACAGCATCCGCGTGTCGCGAGCTTTCTGTGCACGCAGCGCGTTCAACTCGTTGATGGGTACTTGGAACTCGTAATCCACCTTGCCCCGCCGCGTCTTGTCTAGGGCCTCCCGCAGTAGCGGCAGCGCGGGCATCACTTCCTCAACGGATCCAAACTCCACGCGAATCTCGGAGAGATCAACGCGTTCCACAATCAGGCTGCCCACGCTGCGGTCAATGTTCTTGATGCCGTACAGCGCCTTGAAGGTGGAGAGCGGGATGAACACGTTGGATCGAATGGTGCGTCCCATTACCTCCTTGTCCTTGGGCATCTTGTCCTGATCCGAGCGTTCTTCGATGATGCCTTTCACACGAAAAACCTGATGCGATTCAAAGCCGCCGATGACAACGTCCTCCATCAGCGGGTTGTGGCCGGCAAACAACTTCTCCGCCAGCGTGCGGGTGATCACGCAGGAGTTCTTTTTTTGTGCCTCCTCAATCTCGTTCAGGAATTGGCCAGCCACCATCTTGGCCTGGGTGAATTCCGGATAGTAGGGATAGGTGCCGATGAGCTGGCAGTCTTCATCGCGAATGCCATGGCGGATGTTCTTTCGCTGAGTGAGGATCGGCAGCACCTTGATGACCCCGGGCACGGTCTTGGCAATGCGCACGGCATCGGCATTCTTCAGCCCATAAATCGTTTCCCACTGCATCTCGCGGCCCTGCAGTTGGGTCTTGTCCGACATGGGCTTGACGCTGCGGATGATGACGTTGTTGGCGCCCAGCGCCTTGATGGCTTCCTGTGCGTCGTGGCTGGCGCCCTCGCCGATGGCCACCAGCGTGATGACCGCCCAGACGCCGATGATCATGCCGAGCATGGTCAACCCGCTGCGCAACTTGTGCAGACGCAGGCTTTTAAACCCGACCTGGACGATCCGGAGCATGGAGAACCCGTGCATGTCAGTCCTCCTGTGCCGCCCCTGGGTTGTTGTTGGTCTTGCGGGTCAGCTTGACTTTGACCCGGATTTTTTCGTCATCCTCTTTCTCATTCGCGGGAACAGTCTGCAGATCCTCCTCGCTTAACTGGATGGATGTGATGATGGCCGGCTGCGGTTTTTCCTTCGCCTTCGGTTGGTCCTTGCCGTTGCGAATGTCTCGGTCGATCAGGCCGTCCTTCAGGTTGATGACCCGCTCGGCGCGCGCGGCCACGGCGTCATCGTGAGTGACCACCACGAGCGTGCGGCCCTCGGCGTGGAGTTCATCCAGAATGTCCAGAATCTCCTGTTCTGTGGTGGTGTCGAGGTTGCCCGTGGGTTCATCGGCCAGCAGCATCAACGGCTCATTGGCTAGTGCCCGCGCAACGGCCACACGCTGCTGCTGGCCGCCTGACAACTGCATGGGCCGATGGTCCAGCCGGTCGCCAAGCCCCACCTTGTCTGCCAGTTTTACGCAGTGGTCGCGGAAATCGCTGATGTCCCTGCCTTGATAAAAGAGTGGTACATGGATGTTCTCAATGACGTTCAGTTGCTGGATGAGGTTGTACGACTGGAAGATGAAACCAATACGGGCGCCACGCACGCCGGAGAGTTCGCGGTCGCTCATGCTTGCCACGTTGTCATCGCCCAAGTGATATTCGCCGGCAGTCGGCCGGTCGAGGCAGCCAAGGATGTTTAAAAGCGTGGACTTGCCCGAGCCCGAGGGGCCCATGATGGCCGTGTAGGAGCCTTCCTCCACGTTGAAATTCAGCCCGCGCAATGCCGGTACCTGCACGGCGCCAAGGTCATAGACCTTGGTGAGATTCTTGATCTCAATGATGTTGCGCGTGGCCATTGGAGCATGCGTGGGGCCAGTTATTTGGCGAAGAGCACGCGGATGTTCTTGGCCTTTTGCTGATCGAATTTCTGCAACTGCTCCTGAGTGAGGAATCCCTTGACCTCGGCACGGAAATCGTCGCCCACCTTTTCCTGCGCGGTGGTAATTTCCTCGCGCCGAATCTCCCCGACACTGGCGCGGGTGATCACTTGGTCAAAGGCGGCCTTGGCCTTGGTGCGCGCGGCGTTCCAGGCGGTTTTTTGCTGGTCGGTAATCTTGAGGAGAGCCATGGGGCTTTCCTCCTCGGTGACGTTGACCTCCGTCTTTGATTTCAGGTCCACCTCGCCCTTGCCCATGACCGCTTCCTCTAGGTTCAGGTTCTCCGCCTTGGAGAGCGGCGAGAGGTGCACCAGCTCGCCTTCGCGCAGACCGCGATTGGGGTCGGTTTCCTCCTTGATGGCGATGAACTGTTCATCGCTATACTCGATTTTCACGGGGCGCCAACGGTGTTTCTTGGTGGCCGGATTCAGCACCCAGCATCCGCGTTCCGGCGTGTCCTTGTCGATCATGCGGGTGGTGACACACTGGTTGGGTACCTTGATGCGCTGGTTTTTGCCCTTCAAATTCACCACCACTAATTCCACGGTCACCGTCATTCCTTCCGACACGGAATCGGGATAGTTCGTGGTGTCGATGCTGACTTCGCCCTTGAAGTAGGATTTGTCTGTGTGTCCACGCTGGTTATTGTCCACGGTGGGGCTGAGATAGGACAACGTCCCCGGCAGCTTCACATCCTCCACCTCGATGTAGGCGCGCATGCCCTTGTAAAGTGATTTGTGCTTGGCTTGAGGCACGCTGATGTCGACCTTGAGCGACTTGGTCCGCGGCAGCTTGATCATCGGCGTTCCCCGGTAGACCCGGGCGCCCTCAATGATGGGTTCGCTGCGGTGGTGGTGGTGACGCGCGGACCAGTACAGGACTGTGCCATCCTGCGGCGCGTAAATTTTCGTGTTAGCCATCTGTTCATTTAGGTCCTCCAGTTTTTCCCGCTCCAGCTTCAGGGTTTCCTGTGCGGTCAGGATGTCGGATTCCGCGTCGCGCATGTTGGCCTTGTTGAGGACCTTCTGTTTCTCGATCTGGACCTGGGTCTCATCCACCGTCAACTCCTTCGCGCGGCGCAGGGAGACGATGTCGTACTTTCGGTAAGCCTCCAGGTCCGCTCGGCGCATCTTGATCTGGTGTTGAGCCTTGTCGCGCAATGAAATTTGGCGCAGCACCTCCACGTCGGAAACAAAGCCCAGTTCCTTGAGCTTGGTGTAGGCGGCTAGGTTCTTCTCGGCCAATTCCACATCGGTCTTCAGGTTCTCAATGTCCCCCTCGGACTGCTGGATGTAGGTTTCGAACGTACTATTTTCAAGTTGATCCAACTGCATCACCGCGTTGGTGTAGGAGTTTTCCGCCACTTTCAACGCCAGCGCGGATGACAAAATCAAGGTTTCCTTGTTGCCTTCGGCACGGCTGAGATTGTTTTCCGCACGCTGTACGGAAATCCTCTGGTTGCTGATACGTTCGTTGAGACTTTGGGGATCCAGTTCCACAAGCAAAGTTCCCGGCAATTGAATTTCTGTGCCCGATTCCAGGTTGTCCCAGTCGATCTCCAATTTGGAGTTCAACTGCTTGATGCAGTAATCGAATTTGTCGTGTATCGTGGCAATGGACTCCAGTGTGTCTCCCTCTGCGACCACGTAATCGGATGGCCCATCCACCGTCTCGCCTTCATCAATCACAGTTTTGATGGTCGTTTGTCCCTCTAACTCACACTTGAGCACTTCTACGTCAGTCGAGACCAGCCGTCCCGTCAACTTCACCGTCACGCGAAAGTCCGCCTTCTTGGCCACGTAATGCTTTTGTTCCTGCTCTTTCTTCTCCTCCTTGTTGAGAAACCAGTTGCCCGTGTAGACACCGCCACCCACTACGCCCGCGACCAGCAGCAACCCCAGCACCTTGCCTAACGCAAAGCCTCCACGCTTCGACGTGCTCTCATAAATCACTTTTTTATCCTCACTCATTTTATTGGCCCAAAATATTGTGGGGCGGAATAATTTCCTGCGATGGCCCCGCCGGCACGGCTGGCGATCCCGGCACGGGGATGGTCTTCAACCAAAATGCCTCCTGCGTGGTGTCCAAAATACCCACGTCCTTCAGCAGCTTCAAGCGGGTTTTGTGATAGTCCACGGAGGCCTTGGAGACCGACAGCTGCGCCTGCAACAACTGATCCTGTGCCGTGATGATGTCTCGCGTGCGTACGCCGGGGAATCCCAGCCGCAATCGTTCTCGCGTGGCCTGCAGGTTTTCCGCCGCGTTCTTCTCCGCCGCCAACTGGGTGAAATAGTTTTCCCGCTGGCGCACCAGGTTTCGCACGTCTGTCCGCACTCCGTCACGCAGACTGTCCAGTTCCGTTGCTAGGCTGCGCAACTGGCGCTCATAGGAAATAAGGCTCGTTCGGTAGGCGTTTCTTTCGGACAACTGGTCCAAGGGGAGGTCCAGCTTGAGTCCCGCGTTGGCCGTGAATTTTTCGGGTTGAAACGAAGTGTAAAATTGGTCTGTCAATGAGGCATCCGCGACGATGGAGAGACTGGGCTTCAAGTCCTGCCGCGCCACTCGCACTTTGCGCTTGGAATCCTCGAACTTGTCAATCGTGTTCAATAAGTCCAGGCGGTTTGTGATCGCCAGGCGGTAACCTGCCTGATCAGTGATGGGCACGGGGGGTAGTCCCATTTGTTTCAGATTTTCCAGTACACCAAAGTCCAGCCGAATTTCGGTCCCCAGCGGCAGGGCCAGCTTCTGTTTAAAGTCGTCCAGCGAGTTCTGAAACGTATTGGTCGAGCTCATGTAGGAAAGTTTGGCGCTGAACTCGCTTTGCTTGGCTTGCTTGGCCTCAAATTCCGACTGCAGCCCCGCCTGTACACGCGCCTCGATTTCTTGCAGGAAAATGCCGCGGTTGATGTAGTTTGTGTAGGACAGTCGCATGCTTTCCCCCTGCTGAAGGAGGTTCAGGTAATCATTGACCACGTCCACGGCAAACTGCTTTTGGTAATGACTGAAGGAGCGAACCTCATAGATCACGTCACGCTCTGCCTGAGTCAGGACCTCCGCTGCGATGTCCGCGCCCGCTCCACGCAGCAGCGGCTGCGTCAGGTTCAGGGTCAGGCTTGGGACCTTGGGTTTGTTGCCATCGAAATAAAGCACGAGATCATTGGCCAAACTCGCGGTGACTGTGCCGCCAGCCTTGAAGGCCTTCTTCAAGGTTGCGGTTGCATCGGAGTCTCCTTTTAGAGAGCCATCGGTGCTCCTTCCCACGCCTAAATCCACCGAGGCGGATGTGAACTTGAGTGCGAACTGGTGCCGGGTGCCTGTCAAAGCCAGTCCTTGGAGATAAAGTTTCTCGCGGTTGAATTGGTAAGTCCGGTTCGCCTGTACTGCGAGTTCCAGCGCCTCCGCCAACGTCAAGGTTCGGTTGCCTCCACCCGTATAACGGTCCCGCACGACTTCACCTCCGCTTACCTCTTCCACCGGTCGCTTTGACAAATCGGTATCAATTCGGAATTTATTGGTTGCCCCGAGGATGGTTTCCCGGCGGTCATCGAGAATTCCATAAACCTCCTCATCCGCCGCCAGTCGGTATTTCCCAGAGCCACACCCCACCCCCACGGCTGCCACCATCAACAGCAAACAGCCCGCAAAACACATCCATTTTAGGATTTTTTTGCTCAAAACAACCCCAGAAGCGCCGATCACGCCGTTGAGGGCTTCAATCCTTTACGTAATCACTTTAGCCGACGTTACCCACAAATTATTCACACCTCTGACACATAATCGGCCGCGAAGAGCCTTTTCTTAGAAAAAACCCTTGGAAATCGACTGTTCGGGTAACACCCAAGGGGGTTGACACGTATGATACTTTGCGTGCTCTTCGCGGCTGAGGCAGCCCGAGGGCGACCTTCTCTTTCCAAAATCAAACGGGGCGGGTGCATTTTTTTGGTGCGGCTGTCTCGTGGCAAGGTGGAACGAAGAACAATATCAGAAAAGAGTGAGCCAGCGATTTGGAAATTACATCCTGCACGAGACCCTTAACGAAGGAGGCATCTCGCAAATCTGGCTGGCGACAGATTCCCGCGACCAAGTTGTTGCTTTGCGTCGATTCAACGCCCGAGGAAGCGCCAATGCGCCCAAGCTGTTCAAGAACGGCTTGGGCGTTATGCGAAAACTTCCGCGTCATCCCAACATTGTTGGCTTCCGCGATCATGGCAAGGTGCGCGGGGTTCCGTTCATGGTTCTGGACTACATAAACGGAGCCAACCTAAAGCAACTCGCCCTGCGCCATGACTCTGTTATCGATGAAAACGTCTCCGACGTGCTTATCGGCATGGCCGATGCCTTGGAGTTCGTTCATGACCACGGGTGGATGCATCTCGACTTCAAGCCCGAGAACATTATGGTCGATCTCCGGGGTCATCCCTACCTCATTGATTTTGACACCGCCCAAAAAATCCCGCGTCGACCCAAGAAATACAACCTCACCAGCGGTACCCCCAGCTACATGGCGCCCGAACAACTCCGCGGCGAACCCCACGACCACCGGGCCGACATCTTCGCCTTTGGCGTCACTGCCTACGAACTTCTTACTCACCGCAGGCCATTCGAGGGTAATAAGCCCACCCAAACGCGCCGCCAGCAACTTGATGAACATTTCCGGCCCGACCTCCCGAGCAAGCATAACCCCGGCGTCCCCGCGCTTTTAAACCGCATTCTGCTCCAGTGCCTCGCGCACAATCCCGATCAACGCTATCCCAAAATGACCATCCTCAACGCAGCCCTCCATCGTGCCCTCGGTGTCCAGACCATCAGTGGGTAGCACGGAGAACGGAGGTTTAGTCGTTCCCCAAGCCCTGCTTGCGGGCCATTTGAGCGAATGATCCGTTGGCCTTGATGAGTTCGCTGAACGAGCCGGATTCCGCGATGTGCCCATCGTCCAGCACGATGATCCGATCCATGTTTCGCAACGTTGCCAACCGATGCGCCACGCAGACCACCGTCCGGCCCTCCTCCAGCTTTTCGATGGCCGCCTGAACTTCCGCCTCCGCCTTTGAGTCCAAGGCCGCCGTGGCCTCGTCCAGGATCAGGATCGGTGCTTCGCGCACAAATGCCCTCGCGATGGCGATCCGTTGCCGTTGCCCTCCCGAGAGCCGCGCCCCTTGCTCACCCAGCAAGGTGTGATATCCTTCCGGTAAATCCTCAATGAAACCATGCGCATTGGCTGCCTTTGCCGCTGCCACAATTTCATCCCGGGTGGCCTCCTGCTTGCCGCACGCAATGTTCTCAGCCACCGATTGGTTGAAGATGATCACTTCCTGGCTCACTAAGGCCATTTGTCCCCGCAAACTCTTGAACGTCCCATCCCGGATATCCGTTCCGTCAATGCTAATCCGCCCCTCCTGTGGGTCATAAAACCGCAGCAACAAATTCGCCATAGTGCTTTTCCCCGCCCCGCTTTCGCCCGCAATGCCCAGTCGAGTGCCCTTTTGAAGTTCAAGGTTCAAACTCCGTAACACCGGCGCTCCATTGTAGGCAAACGTTACGTCCTCAAGCCGCAATGTCTCGCGGATCACCCCCAACTCCGTCGCGTTTTCCCGCTCCTCGACCGAGGGTTTTGTGGCAAAAACAGCCTCCAGCATTTCGACTCCCACAATGGCCTTCTGGTAATACGCGTTCAGGCCCCCGAGTTTTTTGATGGGTTGGTACAGCATCACCATCCCCGTCAGGAACCCCACCAGTTCCGGGGTCGTTTTTCCGGTGAAAAAAACAAAGACAATCACCGCCCCCACACCCAGCATGCTCAACAGTTCGATCACTGGGTTCTGCAAATGGCGCGCCTGCATACTCTTCATGCCCAGCCGAGCCAGTTTTTGGTAAATTTGTTGAAACCGGCCCAGTTGTTTTCCTTCCAAGCCATAAGCCTTTACCGTCTTGACGTTGCCATAGGCCTCGACCATCAAACTGTCCTGCTCTGTACCTTTCAGGTAATCCGACTTGGCCAGCTTGCGCAGTTTGCGGCCCACGAGAATGATGGGGATGGCACTCAACGGTGCGAACAGCACGCCAAACAGGGCCAGTTGCCAGTCCAGCAAAAACAACGCGGCGAGGATGCTCAGGATTGTGAACGGCTCCTTGATGGCGTCCGCAATGCCGTATGTGAGGCAGCGATGCAGGGTACGCGCACCGGTGTTGAGCAGCATGGTTTGTTCTCCAATCTGCCGGTCTTGAAAATAATCAATGGAGAAGGATTGTAGTTTGTGATGCGTTGCCATCCGAATATCCCGCACAGCCGATTCGCTAACCCAAGTTAGAAAGTACACGCTGAAATATCCAATCGCACTTCGCACCGCCACCAACAACGGTAGGAACAGGAGTCCGCCCACAATTTGCCTCCAGTCCAATGATCTGGCCTTGAAGGGCAGCCAGGCATCCATGGTCTGGGTCACGTCCTGGTTGATTTCCTGAAGTCGTGTTTCCCATGCCCCCGCCTTGGCTTCCACCCTTGGGGCCTCTCCATCCAGCCGCTGGAACAGCGTCTTCGTACCCCAGACAAAGGTGGCATTAAACAAGCCGAAGCCAATCCCCAGCACCAAGCCCAGCGCCAGCCGGCCCCAGTACGGTTTGACATATGGCCAGCCAAATGCCAGCACCCGTCTTGCGGTCTTGATCAAGCCGTCACCCTCCCCGCCTCATTCAACCGCCGCAAAAGGCGGTACTTCAAAAACACCTCCCGTGCGTTTAGTGATGCAATCCGCCAGCCCTGTCGGCCATCAAGAAATCCTCCGCGGAGAACATAGCCTCGAATCCACCGAAAAGCTCCGTGAAGCCAAGGCGCAAAAACTCCCGCTTGCTTGCCCGCATCCCTTGCATCCTCTGCCCACAGCCACGCATATTTTTGGCAACGCGCCCAGTGATCCGCGGAGTCAGCGAACGAATAATGTTCAATGTCCCCCTCCAGCTTCCGGATGTCCCCGCTTAGTTCCAATCGTTCATGCACACGGCCTCCCTCAAAATGCGACCCCTCCCGTCGGAACAACCGCACGAGCCGGTCAGGATACCAGTCCCCGTGCCGAACCCAGCGCCTTTCGTAATACACACAACGCGACATCGAGAAGCCTCCCACTGAATCTGGAGGCTTCGTTTTCTTTAAATCCTCAATCGCCCGGCGCAACCCCGGTGATAAAGCTTCATCCGCGTCTAGGTTCAAGACCCAGTCCTCCTCGGCTAGTCCAATCACATTGTTCTTCTGGCGCATGTATCCCGGCCAATCACGCACAATCCAGCGTGCGCCAAACTCTTGGGCGACCCCTTCCGTGCCGTCTATGCTGCCTGAGTCCAGCACCACCACTTCCTCCGCCAGCCCCGTGCAACTCTGCAGGCAACGCCGGAGGTTGGCCTCTTCATTCAGGGTGATGATGCAAACTGAAATCCTCACGATTGTTCTTCTGCCCGCTCTCCCGCCGCCAGAGTCAACACTTCCAAAGTCTCGCGCACATTCCGCTCCAAACTCAAGTCCGCCTTCACTGGCACAGGTCTCACAATTCCGCGTCCCATCCATTCACGTACAGCCATTGCTAGCCTCGCCACATCTGATGGATCCTCGACCACCGTCCCATTGATCCCCTCTTCAACGACCTCTGCCGCCCCATTGCAACCACTCGTCACCACCGGCAATCCCGCCGCCAACGCCTCGAATACCACATTGGCCGAGGGCTCATAAATTGGTGGAAACACCAGCAAATCCGCTGCCGCATAGGCGTTTTCCAAATCTTTCATCGGACCTGCAAAGATAACACTCGGCGGAGTTCCCCAAGGCGGCTTGCCTTTTCCCGCCACAACCAACCTAACCTTTTCACCCTCCAAGCTCGCCAATGCTTTCAACACAAACCGCAAGCCTTTGCGCTCCCAGCCAGACCCGGCAAACAATAACAAAAACTCCTCCTCCCCAATCCCCCACCGCACGCGAGTTCTCTTCCGGTCCCCACTTCGCCAACGCTCCAACTCCACCCCATTGCGCACCAAATGAATTCGTTCCGCAGGAAAACCAAATCGTTCCCGAATATCCCGCCCCACCATCTCTGAGTTCACGATCAACCGACGCGTTCGCCTCGAGTCATAAGCACGCTTCTCCAAATCCAACATCGCCTTGTGAAATCCACCTCGCCCCACCAACCACCTCCGCCAGGAAGAAGTAAAACGCCTGCGCTGCTCCAGCCAAGCCGCATGAACCCCGTCCCCCGCTCGCAACACATCCTGACGACTGAGCCGTTCAAGGCTGAAAAGGCAATCAACCGGCAGACTCCTGAGTGTGCGGTTTGTTTCACGGTCGAATTGCAAAACTTGGGCTGAGCGGTTGCCAGACAACGCCACATGCCTTACATCCACTCCCTCCGGCCGCGCTTTCGCATCCGCCGTGACCAACGACACCGCGTGTCCCTCCTTCAACAATGCGCTGATAAGCCGCTGCAAATACAATTCGGCACCGCCACCAGCGCCAAACTCACGCCGCGCCAAGGCAATATTCATGGCCTTCCTTCCTTGCTGACGCCCACAAACACAAGATCCAAGGCGAACAACGCGCGAATGCGAAACGGTAACCACGGGAAAACCGGAACTCCCGTGCTGCCTCCACCCAACAGATGTCCCGAGACCGGATGAATTTCAATTTGATCGAAAAAAGTGGACAACTCACGCCGCAACAACTCATGCGAATATGACCGCAAGTGCGAAGCATCCACCTCAAACGGTTTGCCGAACAAGAACTTCATCCGGTTGCGCAGTCGGAACGCATTTGGCACCGAGCCAATCAAGCGTCCCCCCGGCTTTAACACCCGCTCAATCTTCTCCAGCGCCTTTTGCGGAAACCGCAAATGCTCCATCACCTCGGAAAACACCACCACGTCAAACTTCCCATCATCGAACGGCAGATCCTCCGAATCCACATCCACCCAATGCCCCTTGAGGCTCAACCGTTTTTCAAACTCCTTGAGCGCATTGCGATCGACATCCACGCCCACCACCTCATTGCCCTCGTGATAATGCTGAGTCAAGTTCCCCGCCCGGCAGCCCACCTCGAGTATTCGATGACCCTTGCCGATCAACTCCACGTAAAGATTTTTTCGGGCTTCATCCCCATAAAGATAGTCGTATTTTCCTCGAGATTGGAATTCTTCATAAAACTCAGCAACTTGAGATTTGGTTTGGTTTTGATCCATGAGTCGGTGCCAGACACCGTTCATCCTTAACAGACCGGGATGCCTTTGAACATAATTTACTCAGGCACATACTTCACGAATGGGGATTAATCAGATGATCGGCATAAATCCGTCCCAATTGATCGAGCATATGATCGATCCCGTGCTCCCGTTCCACCATCACCCGCCCATTGTCAGTCATGCGGGTTGTGCCCTTATCATCCATCAAGGTCTCAGCAATCGTGTTCGCCAGTAGTTCGGCATCGCCCGCCGCAACGATGCGCCCGGTTTCCCCATGACGAATAATCTCCGGAATCCCACCAGCATCACTCCCTACCACAGGGGTTCTACAGGCCAAAGCCTGCAGACCAATTTGGGGAATCCCTTCGTGATTGGTAGATGGAATGGCGAGCAAATCCAAAGCTCGAAGTACCGCCGGGATATCTTCCCTAAACCCGGCAAGCAAAACATCCTCACTCAACTCATGTGCTGAAATAAGCCTGAGAATCTCCTCCCGCATTGGACCTTCGCCAACAATCACAAAGCGAACTCCCACACCCCGAATCTTGAGAAGCTTTGCTGCCTCAAGAAAAACCGAATGTCCTTTCCAAGATCTGAGCACTGAAACCATTCCCACTAATGGCCGCTCATCCATTGTTTTATCAAACAGTTCCGCCTTCGGGCCCTCGTCGGAGAAACGAATCAGATCTGTCCCTGTGGGAATGGTTGAGACGCAACCTTCATCCAGATTAAATGTGGAAATTAAGTTGTTAGAAATGCGTTCACTAGTAGTCACGACATGATCTGCGAACGTCGTGAACGCATGGCGACTGACCCAAGGCTTGGGGTAATCCACTTCAATGTGTCGTGAACGGATTATCAGCGGCACACGCGCCAACCGGGCGGCGGCTCCTACTAGCCAGCCGTCACGAGAACTGTGGGTATTCACGACTTGGACGTTGTTGGCCATAAGCCAACGCCTCAAACACAGGGCACTCAGGGGGTACTTTGCCTTGGATACATCCAGTGGCTCCACGTCAATCCCAGACGCACGCGCGCGATGAAAAATTTCTGCATGCTCTGGAGCAAGCAATGCCACCCATGCACCACGTTCCCGAAACCCCAGCAACTCTGCCAACACCCGGTGCTCCTGCCCTCCCCAGCCCAAGGAAGCTTCCGAGTGTGCGATCCGCCATGGATTCTGCGTGATCAAACTAGGTTAAGGTTGCGCTTTGATTTAAGCCGCTTCTGCAAGCTCAAATCCAATTGCAGCAAAGGAGACCAGATCAATGCCCATGAGCGGTCTAGTGCCGTCACCTCCGGCCGCGATGCTGTGGCATCCCGACGGACACAAAGCAGACTCCCCGCCAGACCCACTCGACTGAAGTGGGGATTGCGTCTCAAGAAACGGTCCACCGGCCACCGAACCCCCTTGAACCTTGGCGCATAATCATGGAAACAGGCCAGTCCGCCTACGCTTAACAATCGCAACCAGTGTAAGTCCTCCATTACATGGCGAATCTTGTGTGACGCATCCACTAGGATAAAATCGAACCGACTCCCAGCTTTCTCTTCGCGCGCAAATGCCGCAACACTGGTCATGACATGAAATTGAACCTGACTAGGATCAAGCCCATTCTTTTGCAAATTTTCATGCACAATTCCGTGTTGATTGGCGAAATATGCCATCGTGTCCACCACAGTGAATTCAGGCCGTTCATCAGCCTCGAAACATTTCATCATGTAACACAATGTCCCACCCGCAGCGGTCCCGACCTCAAGACACCTTTCAGCTAATTTCGACATCTGAAGCCAATCGCGCAATCCCGATAACTCCTCATCGGTCATTTCTGACTCCATGGACTTGGCCGAGGGACGAGAACCCATGTTATATCATTTATTTAAAGGCACCTGCCAGTGGCGGTTTTATTTAGCCAGTCCTTGAAAACAATCATTTACTTGCGGTTTTTTTCTCATACACAGCAAACAACGTGTGGGCATAACGATTTGCATAGCATTCTGGGCTGAAAAACAGTTTTCGATAGAAGCGTAAAAATGGGTTTCTGGGTTTTTCGACGATACAAAGATCAATCAACGCCAGTTCGCCGGTGGCTTTTGCTGTAAAAAACTCCTTGGCCTGAGAAATGTTTATAAACCACTTATGGCGGTCGAGTGGACGTTGTTCGGGCAACCCATAATGTGAAATGGATCCATTCCCTTTTTCGATTTGGCGCCGTGCCGAACACCAACAATTGGGCAGCGACACAATGATATAACGACTAGACAAACGGATCAATTCATTGAAAACGCGGTGTAACGCATCAAGGTGTTCCAATACTTCTATGCAGATAACACATTGGAACTGGGCTTCGTCAAAAGGTAGTTTTTCAACCGACTCCAAATCAACTACTTGATCCGGCTCCCCCGCGATGTCTATTCCTATGTACTCTACACCAGACAACATGCTTCGAAGTGGCGCTTCATAGCATCCGACATCCAAAACAGATTCCTTCAAAAACTTCCCGTAACGCTCGACAATAAATTCCGTCCTGGTACGGCGTGTCTCAAATGCGACATATTCAGTTTCCGGAACCAGCACGGCCGTCAAGTTATTGAGGGGTGCCATTATAGTTCAATCAGAAAATACGTTATTAAAGGAGCCAGAAACAATATGTAAGCATATTCAAATAATCTTTGTTGCTTCAACAATTAAGTGACTTCCACAGCGGCTTTCTCGCGAACCTGCAGATTCCCAAAAATACTTTTCCTCCTTAGAATTAGCCATTCTCAGTTTTCGGCGGTAATGAAGTTTTGCCGGAAACCCTATGAGCCGTTCATGAAACCGTGGAATTCGTTGAAGAGGCTCCGGAACAATGATGGGTGCACAAAAGCCGGCCAGTTTTGTGAAAACATACAACTGAGGATATGACCACGGGGTGATATGCATGTGAGTGCCCGGCTCAACCTTGCCGACCAAGGCGGGGAAGGAAGGGAAAAACCCGCGTAGCAGGTATTGCAAGCGGGCCTGAGGATACCAAACGTTGGGGGTGGTGATGATGAGAGTGCCGTTTTCTTTAAGGCTCCGATGAAAATGCCGCAGCAATAATAGCGGGCTACCCACGTGTTCCAGTCCTTCGCAACAGCAGATCAAATCATAGCCGCCACACTCCTTCGGGAGTCCTTCATCCAAATCTTGTTTCCAGAAGTTGCGGTATCCAGAAGCTTGATCGACGTAGAGGTCGATGCCATCCACCTCCACATCCGGGCCTAGTGCCTCAGGAAGCCATCCGCCACCAGACGGAGCGTCCAGCACGGTCTTGAATGTACGGCCACTAAGATGTTTCAGGAGGGCTTGCTTGGATGAATCCTGCATGCGGGTGGGAAACTAGCTTGAGTAATGGCCCATTTCAATCCGAAGCTCCTCCTTATTCTTGAATGGTGGGGGGAATGTTGATACTCGTCGCACAGCCTGTAGATGGCAGAATCTAGGTCGGCAGCAATGAGCGGGTATAGTTTTGACAATCCAAGCCCACGATTCACACTTTTAAGTGAGTTGTACCGTGAGGTACACGAGGCAGGCTTGGTCGATGGCGCGGATGCGTCCAAGGTGTTCGGCGGCGGCAGCCTGCTTGACCACATAGAAATCGTCGGTCGACTGTCAAACCACACCCGCGCAAAATCCATCTTGGATTATGGATCGGGGAAGGGACTGCTCTATGAGGCGGAGCATCTGGAACTACCCGGAGGCAAGGTTATCCGTAGTGTGCAGGAATATTGGAACGTGGACGACATTCATCTTTATGATCCCGGGGTGGAGGAGTATGCGGCTCGACCCACGGGAGGATATGATGGGGTAATCTCGACGGATGTCCTTGAGCACATTCCTGAGGAAGACATTGACTGGGTCTTGGCTGAGTGTTTTTCCATGGCATCCGGTTTTCTGTACATGAACATTGCTTCCTATCCGGCCAAGAAAATCCTTCCCAACGGCTGGAATGCTCATGTCACGATTCAACCGCCGGCTTGGTGGCAGGACAAGATAGGAACAGCCGCCCAAGGATGGGGGGGGGAAGCGTACGTTTTTGACATCACGGAAAAAAGAAACCGCCTGTGGGGGTCAATCTTGCGCCGACTTGGTGGTAGCCGGTTCAAACTGACCCGGATTGAATCTTGGGGCTGACCTCTTGACCTGCGTCAGGTTCCGGTTCATCCGACCGGAATTGGTTTCCAAATTGACTCTTCATCTCTCGAAACACCTCATGCCATGGTCGCCCATTCTTTCCTAACACAATGGCCTCGGGGTACCAAGGTGTTCGGGCTGAAAGCACTGGCCATCCTCTCCTAAACCAGTCATCACGCAACAAAAATACCGGAAGTCCCATCCCGCCTGCCAAATGGGCCCCTGTGTTGCTAATGGTAATGATGGCATCCAATGCCCCCAACTGGGACGCGAATCGATCCATGTCAACCAGTTGATCCACCGAGTCATCAATGATCAGGCGGTCCCCGGCTGCCATTTGCAGGGCAGCCAAATCATCCGCCATAGGGGCATACTGAATGTTCACAAAAACCGCGTTCAATGAACGGAGCAAATCCGCCCAAATTTTGATCGAGGGCAAATCTTTCCCAAAATGGGAACTCCACCAGGAAATCCCAACTAAGGGCAACTTACGGCCAGACAAGTAACCACGGCGCAGTGCCGCAGCCTCGAATTCATCCGCTTGGATTGCCTTAAAACGGCGGCTGATATCTTGTGCTGTCGTGCCAAGGATTGCTTTCAACGTCAATGCATTTGCAGTGTACACCGTCGATTCAGCTACCAACCCCAACTGAGCGGGAAAAGCCACAATCTCCACACTGGGCAAAGTTCGTGCAAAGATGGGCACTAGTCTTTTCTCTACTACCAGAATACACCGTTTCGCTTTTGCCGCCACCTCGGTAACATATCCGGCCATATCCAAACCAATTGCCAAACCCTGCTTCTCAGACTCCATAAACCGGATGATCAACGTAGCCTCTGTCAAATCCTCCCCTTTCCAATCCGTGGATGGAGTCTGTCCTATCATTTGCGCAGCCGAATAGGACCATTCTGTGGCCAGTTGGTGTTCTCCTAGTCGGCCGGCAGAAAAAGACATTTCTGTAAGTAGGCGAAAATCTTCTGCTTGCCTTGAGGCCTCGGCCAAAGGGATGAGACGTCGGTGCGCGTCTTTCCAATCGAGGCGTTTGACCGCCCCTCTAAACTGATGGTAACTCCACGCCAAACTTGGGTTTAATAAGCACCGCCGAAGCTGCCTGCGAAAATTGATGACACAATCTGCAACGTAACGACGATACCACCTTTTACAGTATTGGCTGAATAAACTCTGGCCCATTATCTCGCCTCACTTCAGTACCGCCCGCATCAGAACGCATCAAGACAAATACGGCTGAAGATAATAGGCTTACCCTCGGTTACATCATGTAATCCTTGACTTCAGTTACGCATTTGCTTCCATGCGCAGAGCAATGATTCGGATATTCCTCGGGTACGACCACCGCGAAATTGTCGCCTACCACGTGGCCTGCCACAGCATCCATGTTCGCAGCTCGCAGCCGGTGGAGATTGCGCCGGTGATGCTCTCCCAACTGGACGGCGTGTTTGCCCGTGAGCGCAATAATCTACAGTCTACTGACTTTTCCTTCAGTCGTTTTCTCGTGCCCCACATGTGTGGATACAAAGGTTGGGCGTTGTTTGCCGACTGCGACATCATCTGCCTCGAAGACATCGCCAATCTGTGGACTCTGCGTGATGATAGGTACGCAGTGATGTGTGTTCACCATGACCACAAGCCGCAAGGCGACACCAAATTTCTCGGCGAACCGCAAACGCAGTATGAGAAGAAAAACTGGTCCAGCGTGATGTTGATGAACACCGCCAAATGCACCGCCCTCACTCCCGATTATGTGAACACCAAGTCCGGCCTCGAACTCCATCGCTTTCACTGGCTGGAGAGCGAGACCTTGATCGGAGAAATCCCGCACAAGTGGAACCACCTGGTGGACTACGACGCCGAATTGCCCGAGGAGGAGCTGGGCATCCTGCACTACACCGAGGGCGGCCCGTACTTTGAGGAATACAAAAACTGCGGTTACTCCGACACATGGCGGCGCGAATACCAAGGCATGCTCACCCCACCTCAACCATGAATCCCCCAGAGCCGGATTACATCGACCAAGCCCGGGCCGTTCTCCAGACCGAGATCGACGAACTGGCCAGCTTGGCAGACCGCATCGGCCCGGAGTTTTCCCAGGCGGTAAACACCCTGTGCGAAGGGCTCAGCCAACGCGGCAAGATCATCGTCATCGGCGTGGGCAAATCCGAGAACATCGCCACCAAGATTGCCGCCACCCTCAACAGCACCGGCGCGCCGGCCGTGGTGCTCAACTGCCAAAACGCCCTCCACGGCGACTTGGGCATCATGGCTCAGGGCGACACCGTGCTGGCCCTCAGCTACAGCGGCGAGACCGCCGAGCTGCTCAACCTGCTGCCCCACCTCAAGCGCCGCGCCGCCGCCATCATCGCCTTCACCGGCAAGCCCGGCTCCTCCCTCGCCGCCAACAGCGACGTTGTGCTCGACACCAGCGTGGCCACCGAGGCCTGCCCCCTGCAACTCGCCCCCACCTCCAGCAGCACCAACATGCTGGCCCTAGGCGATGCGCTGGCCATGGTGCTCCTGCAAGCCCGCGGCTTTCAGCCGGAGGATTTCGCCGAGCTGCACCCCGGCGGCAGCCTCGGCCGCCAACTGCTCACCCGCGTCACCGACATCATGCGAAAGGGCAACCAGCTCGCCTGTGTCCAGCCCACGGACACGATTGCCGCCGCCCTCGCCGCCATGAAGCAATGCAAGGCCGGCGCCGTGTTGGCCACCGACGCGGAGGGCCAGTTGCAAGGCATCTTCACCCACGGCGACTTTGTCCGCTCCTACCAGAAAGACCGCAACATTGCCGACCACCGCATTGCCGACCACATGACGGCCAACCCCGTCACCATCCAAGGCGACAAACTCGCCGCCGAGGCCGTGCATGTGCTGGAGGAAAACCGCATCGACGAAATTGTCGTCATCGATGCCGATCAAAAAGTGGTGGGCTTGGTGGACGTGCAGGATCTTTCCCGCGCACAGATTTTTTGACCGGAGCCATGACCCGCACCGCTCCGCCCAGCCCAGAGCCGCGACGGTTGCTGTTCGTCAAGCTGAAGCACATCGGCGACGCGCTGCTGCTCACCCCCACGCTCGTCGCCACGCGCCGGGAGTATTCTGACGCCGAAATCTGGGTGGTGGTTCGGGAAGGCACCGATGGCATTCTCGCCGGCTGCCCGGCAATCGACCATCTCCTCACGGTTGCTGCCACCGAGAATGAACGCCGCGGCCCCGGCACCTTGTGGCGCGACCTGCGCACCCTCCTGCGCCTGCGCCGCCAGCGCTTCGACTTCGCGTTCGAGTTGACCGACGGTGACCGGGGCCGCTGGCTCGCCGGACTCAGCCGCGCCAAGCACCGCTGCGCCAACGTCGCGAACGATGGCTTGAGCGGATGGTGGCAGCGGCGGTTCAATCGGCTGGCCGACATCCCGCGCGCCGAGGGGCATCGGGTGGTAAAGGACCATCGTCTCGTGGCGGAGTTTCTTGCCTTGGATGCGGAAATCCCGCCGCTGAACTTTGAGCGGGCGCGCGCGAACCCGCCAAGCCTTGGGGTGGCGCTGGCTGATTTTGTGGTGATCCACCCGGGCACTCGCTGGGTCAAGAAACGCTGGCTGAAAGATTACTGGCTGGACTTGGGCCCGCGTTTGCTGGAGCGGGTTAGCCACGTGGT
This sequence comes from Verrucomicrobiales bacterium, assembly GCA_002721895.1. The sequence continues at coordinate 11,221 of PBLV01000018.1, read as the reverse complement.
CATCAGCAGCGGGCCGGATCCGGCCGAGCGCGAGTTGGCCCGCGAGCTGGTCCATGCCTGCGGGGATGCAAGGGCCACCAGCACTGATGGCCAGTTGGACTGGGCTGGTTTGGCGGGGTTGCTCTATCGCGCGCGCGCCTTCGTGGGCGTGGACACGGCCGCCATGCACTTGGCGGCCGCCTGCCAATGCCCCACGGTGGCCATCTTCGCTTACTCGGTGGTGGAGCACTGGCGGCCATGGAAAGCGCCGCACGAGATTCTCCACTTGGGCGACCAGTTGCCGCCGCGCGGCAAGGGCCAGCGGCCGGCTGAGGAGGTCATGGCGAAATTAACCCCGTCACAGGTCATGGCGGCGGTGGATCGCCTCATCCGCCCAGCCCAGGCTTGATGGGCTAAGCCCTCACGAAAACCGCGTTGTGTGGAACTTGGTCGTACGACTTGGATTTCTCAAAGGCAATTTTCCCGCCCTTGGTGAAATGGCAGTGGTCTAACTTCCATCGGCAATCTTCCATCAGTTGCAATACTTCGGCCCGTTGTCCCGGGTTGATTTCCACCTGCAGGGTGGCCGGGCCTTCGGGTGATTGCAAAACCTCCCGCATGCCCCGCAGGATGCTCAGCTCGTTTCCATCCACGTCGATTTTCACCATGTCCGGCACGGGCACGCGCCCGGAATCGACCATTGCATCCAGCGTCACCGCGTGCACCAGCTCGCTGAGCTTGGGCTCGAATTCACGGTTGCCCGGCAACTGCCGGTGGCCGAGCTGCGTCATGGAAGTCCCGCTGTCCATGGAGTTGTAGTTCAATTCCATCAGCCCGCTGGCATCCCCCAGGGGCAGGGCGACCGGATGGACCGCCTTCTCCAAGCCGTTCAGGAAAATATTTTCAAGCAGCGTGGCAAAGTTGAACTTGTGTGGCTCGAAGGCGTAAACGCTCACGCCCCGCGCCGCATTGGCGGCATACAGGGAATACAAGCCAACGTTGGCGCCGATGTCGACGAAGACAGCGCATTCCCGGGCATGGTCGCGGATCCATGCCAACGTGCCTTCCTCCTTGGTGAAGTAGGTGGTATATCGGAAAATGTCATTCCGGGACTTGGGCCGGAAGGTGTATAGCGATTTCCCGTCCCGCACCTTGAGGGTCAAGGAAAACCAGCGGGCGATGCGACTCCAGAGACGCAGCCGTTTTTTCTGGAGCCAGGTATCCGCCTTTCCACGCAGGGTGATTTTCATCAAATGATGTTCTCGATGTTGATCGTCAGGGTCTTGCGCAGGGCCGTCCCCGGCCCGGTCATGGGCTGGACCGAGTGCCAGGAGTTGTAGGTCTTGATGAACAACAGGCACTGGTTGGGAGTGAATGGATAGGTCTTTAAAACCTCGGTCTCGTCAAATTTCATGAAGCGGTTGTGGTGGTTGTAAATGCGGCTCCGGTCCTTGGGAACCACCACGCTCGTCCCCCCGCCCCAGGCCGCCTCCTCCCATTCCCCTTCCTGGACAAAGGACAGCACCAGCGTGACGAGCTTGGTGGGCGCGTCGGTGTGCGGCCGGATGCCGCCCCCCTCGGCCGGCATCGCGGAAAACTCAAACCGGCTGCGAATGACCTGCGTGTTCATGGCCCGGCGGATTGGTCCCCGCCGGCGGACCCGCGGGCTGCGGGTATATTTGAATTCCTCCAGCCGCAGGTCGATGTGGTGCTCCTTGAGAAAACTGCAAATCTGCTCCACGAACGCCCGGCACTTGACCCCCTCATAAAATCTCCGCCAGCCGGCGTTCTGGTCAAGAAACCTGTTGTATTTCTCCCGGTTGTTGATTTCCGACAGCGAGTATTTAACGCCGATGTTCCGGCTGAACTGAAACAGGTCCCGGCCCGGGTAGGTCTCCGCCAGTTCCTGGTAAAGCGCGGGCTCCAAGACCCCCGGGATGAAACAGACCGGGTACGGCTCGTAATCGAACTGGGCGTTTTGCAGGTTGAACATGGTGGACGGGACCGGAAAAACCCGGGCGAACTTAGTGGGCGGCCCCGGGCGCGTCAAGTGAACAGGGCTACGACGCGCCGCCATCCGCCGGTTTCCCGTTGCCGGGATAGACCGCCAGACATTCCCTAGCCACTTGGCTCCATTCCCGTTTAAACAAGGGCCCGGCGGTCTCTGTTTTTAACAACCGCTCCGCGGCCGCGGCCCAGTCCGCGTTCGGCGCGTCGAGGGGAAGCACTTGGCCATTGGCGGGGCTGACTTCCGCGGCGGCGCCGGTGGTCGTGGAGGTCAGCACGGGGATGCCGCGAGCGAGGGACTCGGGGATGACCATGCCGTAAGCTTCAAGCCTTGCGGGATGGATGAGGAGTCGGATGCGTCTGAAGAAGGTGTCGCGATCGACACGGCCCATGACTTCCACGCGGTCGGTTTCGCGCAATTGGCCTTTGAGATGTTCTCGGGAGGGGCCGGCGATGAGGAGTTGGGTGTGCGGGAGGTTTCGGTGAATTTCCAGGACGAGGGGGAGGCCTTTGCGCTCCCATTCCCAGCCCATGAAGCCGAGGACGGGCTCGGAAGTGCGATCCACGGGTAGCGCGGGCTCGATGCCCGGTGGGATGGGGGGGGCGAGGGTGGCTTTTAAAAAGGGGTGTCGGTCGGCGAGTTCTTGGTGCAGCAGTTGGGATACCGGGATGACACACCGCGCGGTGTTGAGGACGCGACGTTCGAGCCATTGGTTGGCGTGCCAAGTGGGGTCAAGGCGTTTCCACCAGGCGCTTTTCTCGCCCATGCCGTGAGGGGTGGAGTGGAAAGTGCAGAGGTCGGCGTGGTCTACCATCTCATGGCTGTGCAGGCAGTAGGAACTGAGGGGCTGGGCGGCGACCCATTGGGCGACTTTGCTGGAGAAGTGCCGATGTTTGCGCCAGCGCTGGCGGCGGGGACTAGGCCCCAAGGTGGTGACAGGGATGTCAGGATCGCCGTTGCTGTCGTCTATCTCACACAGGACCTCGACGGGTTGGCTGGCCTTGGCGAGGGCGCGTGTGAGTTGCCATGCGTATTCCTCCATGCCACCGGCGGGCCCGAAGCGGCGCACGGTTTGAATAATGCGTCGGTTCATGCCGTTCGCTGCTGAAGATGGGCATCGATACCGTGGGCACATTTTACGGTGCGATTTTTCGTGACCTCATGGAGTTTAGCTTGGTTGACGGAAAGGCGGTCGCGGGAAAGTTGGCCATGATTAAGATGATGGATAATGGCCCGTCCGTAAACCAGCTTGCGGTCGCGGCCGAGGTGGTAGAGCCGAATGCCAACGTCCGAATCCTCCAGACCCCAGCCGTGATAAGATTCGTCAAAACCATTGATGGCGACCAGGTCTTCGCGCCAAATGCCCATGTTGCAGCCGATGATGCCGCGGATGGCTTGGCTGCGCTGAACCCAGTGGAAAGGCCACCGGATGCCCTTGAACAGGCCGCTAGCTCGCGCCCGCAGCCACAAGGATAGGAAGCTGGGACCGCCCGTGGCATAATCCTCCACATTCGTTTCGTTGATGAAACTTCGGCGGCCCTGCACCCAGCAGTCGGCCTCGGCGAGGGCGGCATGGTCCTCGACGAAACGCGGATGCGGCACACAATCTCCATCAAGGAGCAGGATGTAGTTGCCTTGGGCGCGGGCGATGGCTTCGTTTAAAATGACTGTCTTACGAAATCCCTGGTCTTCATGCCAGACGTGCTGCAGAGGGGGGAGGCGGTGGCTCCAGTTTTTAATGACTTGGGCGGTTTCCTTGTTGGAGCCGTCATCGGCGATGAGGACTTCGCGCGGTCGCTGGGTTTGCAACGCAACGCCGGCCAGAACGTGGGCCAGCGGGCCGGCTTGGTTGTAGGTGCTGACAATCAGGCTGGGATCCGGTGTGGCCATGGTCATTCACCTCGTTGGCGGCCCTTGCGGTTCAACTCAGCAAGCTTGGCGTACTTGTAAAACGTGCCCTCAAGGTTGCTCCAGGCAATAATGAAGCCGGGCCAGCCATCTAGGAAACCCAAGCGCAGGAAATACATTTTCAGGAACATGCCTATCCCATGACCCAGGGCACCCAAAGGGCCGGTACGGGTTTTATCGCGTGCCAGCTTCTCGGCGCTGAGCGAGGAATATCGATTGGCCTTGTACAGGACGTCTGAGAGGGTCTCGAATGGTTCCTGTTCGATGGGGCATTGCATTTCCGAAAGGCGGCCGTCGAGACAGAAACCCTCATGTACCAGGTCGTTTTCCGGAAAGGTCAGCTTGCCTCGCCGAAAGAGTTGGGGTTGACGAAAATTGGGATACCAACCGCCGTAACGAATGAACTGGCCCATGAAATAGTTGCGGCGCGGAGTGTGGTAGGCGTCGGCGGAACCCGGATCATTGGCGATGGCCAGAATCTCATCGCGGGCTTCAGGGGTGCAGCGTTCATCCGTGTCCAGACTGAAGATCCAATCGTGTCGGGTGTGTGTGATGCCGGCGTTGCGCAGACGGCCGAAGCCATTAAAGTCTTCTTGAACGACCCGGGCGCCATGCTCGGCCGCGATGGCGGCAGTCCGGTCGGTGCTGTGGGAATCGACGACCACAATCTCGTCCGCCCATTGAAGGCTCTCCAGCGCAGCGCCAATTTGCGACTCGGAATTGTAAGCCAGAATGAAGGCGGAAATTTTGGCACTCATGTTTGTTCGATTACCTTAGGCACGGGGTTGTCTGCGGGAAAATCTGGCACATTAGAGAGGGAGTAAAGGGCAAAGATTAGGAAGGAGTTGTTGGCATCAAAATAGTACTCAAATTGGCCCGCCACAATAAAAACGACCAGTAAGGGTACGACACATCGGCGTGCACATCCACCGCGCCGCCAGGATTCAATGCCCCAGAACGAGAGCCATGCCAATAGTGCGGCCAGGCCGGGAAGGCCGAGATTGGCGGCTGTATCTATGAATGTGTTATGAGCATGCGATGCTTCGCCGTCCGGATAGGCAATGCCGTATCTTTCCTTGATGGACCGGATATGCTTGGGGAAACCAATCATGCCATGGCCGAGAAACGGTCGTTCTTGGATACCTTTCAATCCGGCTTTGTACAGGGAAAGACGCTGGTCGCCTTCCAGTCCGCGAAAGAAACGCGTTGGAATGTCCTTCGATTTGCCTGTGAGAATCCGACTGATCCTTTCTTCTCCCAAGATGTTTCCGATCAACAAAATCGATGCGATTATCGTACTGGCAATGCCCATCCAAATTCCTGCCTTGGGCCGGTGAAGGTATAACGCCAAGGGTAACCCACATAGACATCCCAGCAATGCGCCCCTTGTTTGGGTGAGAATTAAGCCAATGGCACCAAGTCCGATGGCCCATGATAACAGGTTTTGATGAAAACAGGGGTGAGAGCCACCTGTGTGAAGACGCAGCCCAACCAAGGCAACCAGAACCATGGCCATGCCGTAGCCGAAACGCATGGTGCCGGTGAAACCGCCTGTCCGATCGCCCTCGGGTGGAGCAAACGTGAGGAGGTCGATGTTGGCCATCGTAGCGACCAGTCCGTAGGTTACGGACGCAATAATGGAAATGAGGAACAAGTTGGCTATCTGCCGGAGTCGGGCTTGCGTCATAACTCTGCTGCGCGCAGCGTGGCGCAGGGCGAACAGGCCCAGTACGGCCATGGCAAAGTATTTGAGTTTACCGAGGCTGCGGGCTGGGTCTTGGAGTTCATTCCAGTTTGCTAGCGTGGCGATGATTCCGTAAGCGACGAGTCCCAACAATGCCCAACTGCTGGCCGGCAGGGCGTTGCAGCCGTGTTCTTGAAGTTCCTTAAACGCGATCCATGCGCCGGGAATGAACAGCAGGATGTGGTAGCCTGCGCAGATTCCTGGAGAAACAAAAATGCCAACCGCCAGACAACCGAGTCCCAAGATGGTCATCCAAGGCAACCAATGACCATCGAAGGAAGCGGACACGTTGGTTGCCATGCTTTTCTGTTTGTGCTCCCCCCCGTCCAAGGCCGGACTTATACAGATATTTGAAGGAGAAATTCAATTCCAATCAGGTACGGGGAATGGCAATGAGGTAAAGTTGAACGGGCACTGGCCTTGTGGTGCAGGTCTCAACAAATGCTTTCCTGCCGGGAAGGCCAAGGCCGGGGTTGGGGCGGTGTTTTCGCCAACTGCGTGCGATTTTCGAGACGTGCCGGGCTTGCTCAAAATCCCAAAATTCCATTTTGTACTGTGGTGCCAAGAGATCCAACAGTTCATCAACGGAACTTTGGTAGTTGTTGAGCAGCGCCGGATGAACCTCAATGAAGAGCCTCGGCCGATCTCGTTCCAAAATTGTCCGGGCCCCGCGCAAAACTTCCAGTTCATAGCCTTCACAATCAATCTTGATGAGTGAGATGGCTTGCTCGCCCAAGGCCTCATCCAGAGTCACTAGGGGAGCATTGGCCAAACGATCTTCTGTTTTTGCGGCAAGGGCATCAGCGTTAAACACGCCGGAGCTGTGCGGCGTGTTTAATTCCTTGGATGAAGGAATGATGGCGGCATTCATGTGTGCGGCCAGTTGGATTTCCCCGGACTGCGCGCCGCATGCCTGTCGGCGTGCGTCAACATTCCTAAATTGATTGTGTTGGATATTACGTCGCATTAGGTCGAAGAGAAAAGGAACGGGCTCGAAGGCTACGATGGGTGCAGAGGTGATGGAACGCGCGAGCAGCACGTATAGCCCCATGTTTGCGCCGACATCAACAATGGTGCCGGACTGCAAATCGTTGCAGAGCCGGTGCAACAACTTAAATTCTGGGACGGTGTTTTCACCGGCGAGAAGGTAGGCGGTGAGTTCCTTGCGCCAAGCCGCAGGATGAACAAGTTCAGCCCCCGCAAAGGGGATTCGCACGAGATCACGGCTTGGGTTTAAGCAGGAAATAAGTGGATGCCATTTCCGGTTTAAGCGAAAAATGGAGTTCAGGATTCGGGCCAACCCAATGCCCCGCAATGGCCGGATGGGAACGTCTTCCAAGGGCTCAAGGGTTTCGCTGGACTCGCTCATCGCGGGCGCATTCATGCCTTGCTTGTCAACCCCTCGCAATCATGAATTGGGCGTATTTCATCGATTGCATTTCGGAGAGCGGGCGGTAGGGTCGGGGAAATCACAGGTGTTGCTTATGAAGAAATTGGTTGCTTTGGTTTGTTTGGCCATCGGGTCGAGCGCGTTATTTGCGAGAGTGGTGGAGGTGGTCCCGGGTTGCTCGGTGAAATTGGGGGCGGTGAATGAGGTGACGATACAGCGGGGCGGCAAGGCACTTTCGGTGTACCGGGGGGGAGGGGAGACGGTTCTCTTGACGCATCATCGAAGAGATGTGGTGACGGCAGCCTTGGAAGCCAAGGGGGGAATCGTGGCACCGGCTGGGGAGAAGGACTTTTTTGGGGAGACGAAGGCTTATTGGGATGGGCATTGGACGAAACGGTTCCATTACTACACGCAACAATCGACCAAAGTGCTGGTTGAACCATTGAAAGTGGATCGCTGGGTGAAGGATGGAGAGGTGATTTCGTGGCGTGGACTGGAGTTCAAAGTTTTGGCAACGCCTGGGTTTACGCGCGGGGCGGTGTCCTATTTGATGAATGTGGGTAAGCGGCGGGTGGCGTTTACGGGAGACTTGATTTATGGGGATGGAAAATTGTTCGATTTGTATAGTTTTCAGGATGCAATCCCGGAAGCCAAGGTTGGAGGATATCACGGGTATGGAGCGCGATTGGCGGATTTGGTGGAGAGTTTGCGCAAGGTGAGAGCGGCGAAGCCGGATGTGTTGGTGCCGGCGCGCGGGCCGGTAGTGCGGAATCCCGCGGCGGCAATTGACAAGCTCGTTGCGCGCGTGCAGGCGCTTTATAAAAACTACCTCTCGACGAATGCGTTGCATTGGTATTTTAAGGAGGAGCGGATGAAGATTTGTGGAGAGCGGGTGCTGGGTAAGGGGGCAAAGATTGACCTGATGCCATATTGTCTGCACGTGGAGAAGCCGGACTGGATTCTGCAGTTCTCAACAAGCCGGATCATCGTGGCGGACAATGGGCATGGTTTCCTGCTGGATTGCGGGGGGCAGCGGCAGCTCGATTTCGTGAAAGATGTGGTGAAGAAGGGGCTGGTGAAAAAGATTGATGGGATTTTTGTCACACACACTCATGACGACCATTCGCAGATGGTGAAGGCGGCGGCGGAGTTCTTCAAGTGTCCTGTGTACGCGACGGAGGAGTACGAGGATATTCTCGAGCAACCGGGGAACTACCTGATGCCGGGGCTCACGGAGAATGCCATCAGGGACGTGAAGGGGATGAAGGATGGGGCGCGGATGAAATGGAACGAGTATGAATTCACGTTTCGATTTTATCCGGGGCAGATGTTTTATCATGGGGGGCTGCTGGCGAAGCGACCGGGCGAGAAGCCGGTATTTTTCATTGGGGATTCTTTTGCCCCCTCGGGTATCGATGACTATTGCCTGTTGAACCGCAACTTGGTGCATGCGGATACGGGGTATCCGCGCTGCTTCAAAATCCTCCGGGAGATGAAGGAGGACTATTGGCTGATCAATGAGCACGTCCCGTTTGTGTTTAAATTTTCGGATGGGGAACTGGATTACCTGGAAAAGCAATATGCGGCGCGGGTGGAAATATTGCGGGAGTTGTTTCCGTGGGATGATCCCAATTATGGAATCGATGAGCGGTGGTCGACATTCTATCCCTACGGCTCGACGGCCAAGCCAGGAGCATTGCGGGAATTGGAGGTTCGGATATCCAACCATTCACCGGGGCGGCGGGTGTTCAAGGTCACGCCGCGCGGCTGGCGGGGCGTGGAAATTTTGTCCAAGCCAAAGACCATCGAACTCGACTCCAGACAAAATGGGGCAGTGAAAGTGCTCGTGCGTGTGCCCCGAACAGTGGGGACGTATGTGGTGACGGCTGATGTAGACTCGGAAGGCATGCAAATGCGTGATTGGCAGGAGGCCTTGATCCACGTGGAATAAGCGAATGTCAGCCTCAAGCGGCGCTTGGCAGCGGGCGGGCGAATGGGGCAGACTGCGGGTGTGGCTGGTTTCTTGAGGTATTTGACCCTGTTGAACGCGGGGGTTTGGCTGGGGGCGGCGGTGTTCATGTTCGTGGTGGCATTGACAATTTTCACGGCGCCGGAAATGAACGCCGTGGTGGCTGTCGGGGAAGGGGAGCACCAAAAATATTTGAAAGGGCTGGCGGGCCAGCTTTTCTTCCAGCGATTTTACCTACTGCAGTTTGTGTGTGCGGGAGTGGCATCCCTGTTGTTGTTTTTGGAGTGGAAGCTGGGGAAACAGGAATTTCCCAAGTGGCGCTTTGGACTGCTTGTGCTGTTGTCGGCGCTGGTTCTGGCCGGTGGGTTGTGGCTGCGGCCGAAGCTGGAGAATTTGTTCCAACAAAAGTACGCGGCGCATTCAGCAGTGGAGGTGACCATGGATGCGGGCAAGGCTGCGGCTGAGCACGACAAGTGGCATCGCGTCTCGGAGGGAGGCTACGGGGGCGTGGTACTTCTGCTTTTGGCATATTTCGCGGTGAACTGTCGCCAGCCGGGCAAGCCGCGCGCTGTCCGCAAGCCCAAGGCAAAGATGGAATTTAGGCTGTGGCCTTTTCGATGAACGGAAGGGGAACCGTGGGGGCGTCGTTCCACAGGGCATCGAGATCGTACTCAGTGCGCTGGTCGCGATGGAGGACGTGGACAACGACGTCGTAGAAATCCAACACCACCCATTTGCCGCTGCGCGCGCCCTCGGGATTCCGGGTGGTGGTGAGGTGCAGTTCCTTGGTGCGGCGGGCGATCTCGTTCCAGATAGCGCGGACGTGGGGCTCGTTGTTGCCGGTGGCGAGGACAAAGTAGTCCGTGACGCCAGAGACGCCGCGGACATCGAGCACGCGAACATCCTCGGCCTTCACCTTGTCGGCCAACTCAGCGCAGAGAATAGCCAGTTGTCGGGGTGCAGTTTCGGGGGTTTTATTCGGCATAAAGATTTGAATTCTTGATAGAGGCGGCAACCGCCGAGGGAACAAGATGTTGGAAATCCCGGCCTGCACGGATGCGGGCGCGTATGTCTGAGCCAGAAACATCCATGGGTGTCCCCCTCAGCCAAGTGCCTTGGAAAGGGGCGGGAAACTCAACCGGCGTTTCGCCCGGGCGTGGCACCGCGGCAAATCGCGCCAATCGAGCCAAAGCCTCCGCATCCCGCCACTCGGGAAGCGTGGGGACATGATCCGCGCCAATGAGACAGGTCAAAGCATCTTCCGGATGGCGCGCATGGAAATCCCGCACCGTGTCGATGGTGTAGGAAGCCCCGCCGCGCCGGAGTTCCTGTTCATCAATGGCGCAGCCTGCTCGGCCGTCAAAAGCCAGCCGAAGAAGATCGACGCGCGCGCCATTACCGGTCGGCCGGTCTTCGGGCTTGAAGGGAGACTGGGCGACGGGGACGAGGAAAAGTCGGTCCAGCTGCAGTTCCGTCAGTGCGGCGTCAGCGAGCATCAAATGACCGTTGTGAACAGGATCAAAAGTTCCGCCGAAAATGCCGATATGTGCCATGTGTAGATGCCAAATTCAGTAAACAGCCATCAGGGTAAGCCATCAACTCTCGGCTCTCAACCCTTCCGTTTGGTCCAGCGCGTTTTCCTCCAGCACGCCTTTGGCCTTGGGGAAGAGTTTAATGGCTTCAACAATCATCCAGATTTCCAAGGCGATGGTGGCGAGGCCGATGCCGCCGAGGAGGTAATCGACTTGGCCAGCCTTGAGCCAGCCGGGGGCGATGAAGAGTTGGTGGAGCATGGCCCACATGGGCATGATGAGCATGAAGACCATGGGCAGGACGAGAAACCAGATGGCGCGGCCGCGGCGCCACAGATAAAAAGTGATGACGAGGAAGGAGAGGCCGGCGAGGAGTTGGTTGGTGGCGCCGAAAAGGGGCCAGAGGGTGAGGCCGCCTTTGCCGGCGTTGGCGAGGGACCACTCGGCGCCGCCTTGCGGGATGGCGGCCATGGCGGCGGCGATGGCGACGGCGAAAATCGTTGCGCCGTGCTTGTTTTGTAAAAGGGCGAAGAGGGCGGCGGGCGGCGGGCCATCCGCGCCGGCCTTGCCGCCGAGGGTGGCGGCGAGTTCCTGAACAACATAGCGTTGCAGCCGGCAGGCGGTGTCGAGCGTGGTGCCGGCAAAGGAGGCGACAAGGACGCCCATGAGCGCGATGGCAACGGCCGCACTG
>PBLV01000017.1 GCA_002721895.1 Verrucomicrobiales bacterium | reverse complement strand
GATTCCTGAGCCGGAGACGTTGTTTGATGATTACAAAAACCGCAGTGCCACACTGGCCGGTAATGAGATGGAGATCGATCGCCACTTCGATTGGGCGTACGACGCGAAGGTGCGCAAGGATGAGCGCGGCGAGGTGAAGCTGCCCAAGCCCGACCGATACGGCACGCCGGAATACAACCGCATGACGCCCGCTCAAAAGGCCAAGTGGAACGCGCACTTCCGCCCACGCAACCAGGCGTTCCTCAAAGAGTTCGCCGGCGGAAAAATGAGCCACAAGGAGCTCGTGCGGTGGAAGTACCGCCGCTACATGCGCAATTACCTCGGCACGGTGAAGGCCGTGGACGAGAGCGTCGGCCGCATGCTCAAGTATCTCGACGACAACGACCTCGCGAAAAACACAATCGTCATTTATTCCTCTGACCAAGGTTTCTTCCTCGGCGAACACGGCTGGTACGACAAGCGCTGGATGTTCGAGGAATCGTTCCGCATGCCCTTCCTCGTTCGTTGGCCGGGAGTGATTCAGCCGGGCTCCAAGCCGGAGCAGCTTATCCAAAACATCGACTACGCGCCGACCTTCCTTGAGATCGCCGGTTTGAAAATCCCCGGCGAAGTGCAGGGCCGGTCGCTTGTGCCACTCTTTAAAGGCAACGCTGGCGGTTGGCGCACCTCGCTGTATTACTCGTATTACGAATTCGGCGAGCACCGTGTGCCGCAGCATTTCGGTGTGCGCACGGCGCGGCATAAGCTGATGTATTTCCCGCGCAGCAATGAGTGGAACCTCTTCGACCTCAAGCTCGACCCGCACGAAATGAAAAGCGTCCACGCCGAGCGCGAATACATCAAAGTGCGCCGCGAGTTGACCCAAGAATTCCACCGCCTGCGCGAGCAGTTCGACGCGCCGGGTTTTGCCAAATGAAAATCCTCCACCTCATTGCCTTGGCCTTGGCGATGCCGCTGATTGGGCTGGCGGCGGAGAAGCCCAACCTCCTCATCGTGGTGGCCGATGACCTTGGCTGGGCGGATGTGGGTTATCATGGCTCGAAGATTCCGACGCCCAATCTCGACAAGCTGTGCCGCGCCGGCGTGGAGCTGGACGCGCATTACGTGGCGCCGATGTGCACGCCCACGCGCGCGGCGTTGCTGACGGGGCGTTACTGGAGCCGGTTCGGATGCACCTCGGCGCAAAATGAATTGGTGTTACCCTTCGGCACCGAGACACTGGCGAGCGTGTTAAAGGCGAACGGGTACGACACGTTTATCTCCGGCAAATGGCACTTGGGATCGTTGAAGAAATGGGGGCCACTTCAGTTCGGTTTTCGGCGCTCGCACGGATCGCTGGCGGGCGGGGTGAATCCGTGGAACCACCTTTACAAGCCCGGCCGGTATTCCGTGACGTGGCATCGCGATGATGAATTGATCGAACAGAAAGGCCACGTCACCGATCTCATCACCGAGGAGACCGTGCGCTTCATCGAGCAAAAACGCGACGGGCCGTTTCTCGCTTACGTGCCTTTCACCGCGCCGCACGTGCCGCTTGATGAACCGCAAAAGTGGCTCGACCGCTGCAAGCACATCGCCAATGACCGGCGCCAATTCGCGGCCTGCGTGATGCACCTCGATGATTCCGTGGGGCAATTCATGGCCGCGCTCGATCGAATCGGCCAACGCGACAACACGCTGGTCATTTTCTTTTCCGACAACGGCGGACACATCAGCGCCAGCCCGCGCAGCCCGTACCCGCGCACGGTGGAAAAGGCACGCAAGGTGGGCCTCAACACGCCCTTGCGCGGCAAGAAAGGGCAGGTTTACGAGGGCGGCATTCGGACGCCGGCATTTGTTTATTGGCCGGCGAAGCTCAAGCCGCGCAAAATCACCGCGCCGCTGCATGTCATCGACTGGATGCCGACGCTTTGCAAACTCATCGGCCACGAGCCCAAGGCTGATCTCAAGTGGAACGGCATCGATATCTGGCCGCAACTCACTGGCGAACAAAAAGATGCCACGCCACGTGTCCTGTACACCAAAGGCCCCGGCGGCCGGTCGGTGGCATTGCGCGCCGGCGATTGGAAACTCATCCGCCACGGCAGCGGCCCCAAGGCGAGGCTTGAGCTGTTCAACCTCGCCAAGGATCCCAACGAACAAAACAATCTTGCCGCCACCAACCCCAAAACCGTCACCCGCCTCCGCACCCTCATGCAGAGCGAAGCCAAACGCGACAACGACGCAGTGCCCAAGCGCTAAAGCTTTATGACACGAGGCCGCGAGGGTATCCTTCGCAATCACCGTCAAACACGCATTATGAAATACATCACCATTATTGCCATGGCATTGGCCATGGGTGTTCAGGCGCAAAACGCCAAGAAACCGGAGCCGAAGTTTGAGTTCATCGGCAAGGTCACCGAAAAGAAACGCATCAATGTCGGGCGCGGTGCGGCATTCGGAAAGATTTTCCGCGAGCAATTGCGGATCGAAATCCAGAAAGTCACCAAGGGCGATCTGAAGCCCGGCGTGGTCGTGCCGCTGGAGATCGGTCAGCGTCGCATTGTTTCGCCGGTGCCGGCAAAAGATGTGAAGGTCGGCCAAGTGTACCGTTTCGATGCGTTGTACAAGCACCCCGCCCACGCGGAGGGTCTGTATCTGCTCGATGGCCGCGTGCACAAGGTGGCTGACGAAGCGCCCGCGAAACCGGCCCCGGCCAAGCCCGCGGCGCAGGCGGGAGGCGGCCACAAGTATCTCAAGGCATTCCCCCAAGCTGCGGAGGGAATGACGCGGTTTGTGATCGAGCTGCCGCACAAGACACGCGCTGAAGAGGGCGCCTTCAAGGTGGAATTGGTGGTCGGCAAGGTGATGGATACCGACGGCGTGAACCGCATGTTCATGGGGGGCAAGCTGGAGGCCAAGCCGCTCAAGGGCTGGGGCTTTACCTATTACGAGGCGCAACTCGGCCCCGCGGCCTCCACCCTCATCGGTGTGCCGCCCGGTACCCCGCCGGTGCACAAGTTCGTGCAAGGCCCGAGCCAGCTCATTCGTTACAACAGCCGCATTCCCATCGTGGTGTACGTGCCCAAGGGTGCCGAAGTGCGTTACCGCATTTGGAGCGCCACGCCGGAGACCAAAAAGGCGGCAAAAAACTAACCTAACTTTTCAGCCGGCCTGTGGGAGCGCCACCACAGGCCGGTTTTTTGTGTCCATCCTGTCCGGTTGGACGTACGTTTTGGTTTCCCATGAAACCGCTTTTTCTCGCGCTTCTATTTGTGTCGGTTCTGAATGCCGCCGCCGCGACGGCCATCAAAAATGTGCTCTTCATTATCAGTGACGATCTCAAGGCGAGTGTGCTGGGGTGTTATGGCGATCAGGTTTGTAAGACGCCGAATATCGACAAGCTGGCGCGGGCAGGGATGGTGTTTGAGCGGGCGTACTGCCAGGGGCTGGTGTGTGCGCCGTCGCGGATGTCGTTCATGCACAGCCGTTATCAGGGCGGCGGCAAGGTGAATCTTGGGCAGCACTTTCGCGAGAACGGCTGGTACAGCGCGCGTGTTGGGAAGATTTATCACATGCGTGTGCCGGGCGACATCATCGCGGGCACGCATGGACAGGACATCGCATCCTCATGGACGGAGCGCTTCAACTCGCCCGGCAAGGAGGCGCACACGCCGGGGCAATATGCGTGCCTGAATCTGAACATCTTCACGACGGCGGCGGAAAACCGGCAGTCCACACGCATGCCGCATCGGATGTTTGTGACGGTGCGCTACGAAGGCGATGGCTCGGATCAGCCGGATCACAAGTCGGCCACCAAGGCGATTGAGCTGTTGCGCAAACACAAGGCCAAGCCGTTTTTTCTCGCGGTGGGCTTGGTGCGGCCACATTATCCGATGGTGGCGCCGCAGCAGTTTTTCGATCCGTACCCGTGGCAGAAAATGAAGCTGCCCAAGACGGTGAAGGACGACGTGAAAGACATCCCGAAAGCCGGGCTGGCCGGCACACGGTCCGAGACCAATCCCATCGGCAAATTTCCCGACAACCAAAAGCGGATGTGGACGGGCTACTACGCGTCGGTGGCGTTCATGGATGCGCAAGTGGGACGCATCCTAAATGAACTGGATCGGCTCGGCTTGCGCGAGAGCACAGCGGTGGTGTTCACCAGCGACCACGGCTATCACCTCGGCGAGCACGGTTTTTGGCAGAAGGCGAATTTGCACGAGGAAGTCACCCGCGTGCCGCTAATCATCGACGCCCCCGGCTTCAAGCCCGGCCGATCGAAGGCGTTGGCGGAGTTAATGGATATTTACCCAACACTTTCTGATTTGGCCGGCCTCAAAACGCCCGCTGAGGTGCAGGGCCAAAGCCTCGTGCCGGTGCTTAAGGACAACAGTGCGTCGGTCCGGCGCGGGGCGTTATCCCTCCACCGCGGCGACCACGGCTTGCGCACTGCGGATTGGGCTTACCTCCGGTACAAAGACGGCTCCGCCGAGCTGTATGACATGAAGGCCGACCCGCACCAATTCACCAACCTCGCCAATCATCCGAAACACGCCCGCACCCGCGAGCAATTGGACGTGCACCTCAACGAGCGCCTGCACAAGGCGGGCCTAAAGAGTGGGCGTTAACAATTTTTATCCTGAAAATATTGGTCAGCACGGCAATGGCTATTGCCGTACGAAAGATAATTCGAGAAATCGGACGTTGGTAGTGCCCATGGCCATGGGGGGTGTTATCGCAAAAAAGCGAAATTAATTCGTCGTTGACTTAAACGATCCGAAAAACTTTTTGGTTTGTTTCAAAGCCGGATTCAGAGGTTTGGTGACGAGTGTGAGTTGATACACTCGGGAGCCAATGGTGAAGAGTTGACCGTGGACCTTGTATCCATCCGACCCGGAAGCTTGGAATTCTACGCCGGCGTACTTGCCGTGTTGGATGGGTTTGGGGCCGGTGAGTTTGCCGTTGATATTTTTGGCCATGCCGCGGGCCATGACGTCCATGAGTTTGGCAGGGGTGATTTGTTTCACGAAGGCGGCGAGGTAATCGTGGGTGGCGACGCGCCAGATGGTGTCCTTGTCGGCGGTGTGCGTGTGGGCGATGATGGTGACGAGGCCGAAGGGGTAACGGTTCTGGGCCTTCTTGATGGTGACTTTTCCAGGGAGGGCAATGGTGAATTGGCCGTCGGGCGATTTATAGACCGGCCAATCTGCGTCTGCGCGCGGGAGGCTGGTGAGAAGGAGGGCGAGGAGATGCTTCATGGATTACGGTAGGCGAATGGTTTTGCGTTGCTCGGCGGCATCGTAGATGGCGTAAACCACCTTCACAGCCCGAAGGCTGTCGGCGTTGCTGATGGGCGGTTCGGTATCATTGGCGATGGCTTCAACACAGGCGCGGACGAATGGGGTATAGCCGCGAGGTTGCTTGTTGCCTTTCCAGGTCTGCACTTTACCGGCGTTTTCACCCTTGTTCGAAAGCCAGTGGAGCGGTTGATCAAGCATTTGCTGGAGGTGCAACCAGCCTTCGCTGCCCCATACCTTGATGCCGGAGTGGTAGCCGCGCTTGAGGTAGTAACCGGAGGTGAAGGTGCCCAATGTGCCGTTATCAAAACGCAGGGTAGCGGTGGCGGAGTCCTCGATATCGATGGGTTGACCGCCAACGTTTGCGATGAAGCCGTTGACCTCGGTGATGTCTGAACCGGTCAGGTTTTGGATGAGGTCCAGCCAATGGATACCGAGCCATACGAGGTGTCCGCCGCCGGCGCGTTTCTTTTGGGCGTACCATTGGGCGCGGAAACCGGCATTGGTGAGGCGGGTTTGATCCGCAACGAGATGGGCGTCGACGCCGTAGACCTTGCCGATAACACCGTCAGCGATGAGCTGCCGCGCGGTAATGAACTCAGGGTTCAACCGGTTGGCCAGCGCGAACATGACGTGCAGGTGTTTGCTGTCAGCCTTGTTAATGAGCGGGGCGAATTCCTTAGCGCTTAGGCAGGCGGGTTTTTCGGCGAACACATGGCAACCAGCCTCGAGCGCGCCATCGATGGCAGTCGGCGCGATCTTGGCCTCCATGGTCACCATCGCTAGGGTGGGTTGTTCCTTGGCAAGCATGGCCTTGGCGTCTCGATACACGGCGGTGAGCTTGGGGCCGAGCACTTTGCGGGCGCTGTCCACCCAGCGGTTGTCGGGATCGGCGATGGCTACGGACGCGCAGGCCTTGGTGTCACGAAGGGCGTTAAGGTAGGCGCCGACGTGGGCGCCGGTGGCGTTGGTGACGAGGCCGACTTTGACAGGCTGGGGCATGGCCGCGGGTTATTCCTTGAGCTCAATGATCTGCACGTTGCGGAATTTCACCCAGCCACTGTGGCCTTCGGCGCCGTAGGTTTGCAGCGCGATCGGGCCGGGCTTGAGCAGGTACGCCGGCGGATTCTTGTGCGTGAAATCGACGATCGGTTTTTGGTTGAGCCACACCTGAATACGCGGGCCGATGGCGCGAATGCGCAGGCGATTCCACTCGCGCGGTTTGCGGACAGCATCTTTCTCGTCGCCCTTGTGGAGCCATTGGTCAAGGTACAGGCCGACGGACTCGCCAGCGGCGCCGCGGCCGATATTGATCTGGTAAGCGGGGCCGGTGCTGCGCTGGGCGGGTTTGCGGAGGAACACGCCGCTGTTGTATTTGCCGTGTTCGTCGATCTGGAAATCGAGGATCAACTCGAAATCCTTGAAGTGCAGCTTGGTCTGGATGACACCCCAGCGTTTGGGATCGCCGTCCTGGCCGCCAGTGAGCACGCCCTTTTTCATCGTCCACTTGGCCGGGCCAAAAGTTTCCCAGCCGCGCAGGCTGTTCTCCGCAAAGAGCGGGTAAAACTTGCCGGCATGCAGCGCGGGCGCGAGGGCGAGCAACAGGAGCAGGACGCGGATCATGTTAATCAATGGGTTTGAACGGGAAATCCTTGGAGGGCACGTGCTGGTCGGCCATCAATTTGCGGAGCTGCGCGACCACTTCGGGATGCTTGGCGGCCACATCGGTTTGCTCGCCGATGTCGGTCTTGAGATTGTAGAGCTCGATCTTGAGCGGGTTCTTGTTGTTCGGCCGCAACATGCGCTGGCGGATGCCTTTCCATTGGCCCATCCACACGGCTTGTTGCCCGCCGTAGCCGGTGAATTCCCGGTACAAAAACGGCCGCTCATGTTGGCGCTTACCAAGCAGCGTGGGAGCGATGCTGATGCCGTCGATGTTCGCGGGTATTTTGGCTTCGGCGCCGATGAGGTCAAGTAGGGTGGGGATCCAGTCCTCAAAACCGGTGCGGAATCCATTCGTGCTGCCGGCTTTCACCTTGCCGGGCCACTTGACGATGAGCGGCACGCGGATGCCGCCCTCGTAGAGCGAGCCCTTCAGGCCGCGCAGGGGTTTCACGCTCTCGAAGAAATCGTAATCGACCTCCAGCTTGAGGTGCGTGGTGCCGTTGTCGGAAGTGAAGACGACGATCGTGTTTTTCTCGAGGCCGAGTTCCTTCACGAGATTGAGCACGTTGCCGATATAGCGATCCATGCGGGTGATCATCGCGGCGTACGCGGCGCGCGGAGTGAAGTGCGGCGTGTAGCCGTAGCCCTTGTCGCGCGTGAAGGGTGGGTCGTTCCATTTTTGGGCGAGGTAGGGCTTGAGTTCCTCATCTGGCACATGCAATGCCACGTGCGGAATGACAGTGGGGTAGTAGAGGAAAAACGGTTTGTTCTTGTTTTGGCGAATGAACGCCAGCGCCTGCTCGTTGATGCGGTCAGGCGCGTAGTCCTGTCCCTTAAAAACATCGTAGCTGCGCGGATCCTTGGGATCGGCGCCCTTCGGCAGTGAGGCATGGCCGGGCACGGGCGGGACGTTTTTCAACGGCACCCGTTTCTGGTCGCTCCAGAGATAGTTTGGATAATAACTGTGCGCATGACGTTGGCAGTTGTAGCCGTAGAACCGGTCGAAGCCCTGCTCAATCGGATCGCCATGCGAGTGCGGCCCGCCGAGGCCCCATTTGCCAAACGCGCCGGTCACGTAACCCTGCGCCTGCAGCAACTCGCCTATCGTCACTTCGTTCGGTGGGATGGGATGTTGGCCTTCCGGCTTAAACTCCTTGTTGTTCCGCACAAACGCATGCCCGGGATGCTTGCCGGTCATCAACACGCAACGCGAGGGCGCGCACACGGCGTTGCCGGAGTAGTTGGCGGTAAACCGCATGCCTTCGCGCGCGAGCTGGTCGAGGTGCGGTGTCTTGATTTTCTTTTGCCCGTACGAGCCCAGCTCCGTCCAGCCGAGGTCATCGGCCATGATAAAAATGATGTTGGGCTTATCCGCCAGCAATACAGGCGCCAGTGACAAAAACAGAAGTGCAATGAACCGTCTCATGGTGTGACCGCAGTCTGCCAGAACGGGCGAGGTTTGCAATCAATTCACTTTCCATTCCATAACGCCGTCAACTGGACCTTGGCTTCGGCGGTGCGGTTGGCGTGGAGGAGTTGAGCGATGGCGTTGAGGCGGGGCGCAAGGGTGGCGTCGCGTTTGCGCAGGAGGTAAAGCATCACGGGCAGGCGTAGATCCCACGGGATGTGCCGAAAGTTGGGGTCGATCTTGGTGCGGCGTCGTTGGAGGGATTCCAAATAGCAATAGGCAAACTCTTTGGTCGGCTCGATGATCGTGCCTTCGCCGTATTCGTTCCACGTGGCGATCTGGATGATGCTCGACTTGCCGCGCAGGGCGCGGTCCAGCATCTGCTCGAAAGTCTGGCCCTTTTGGTCGTCGAGATAGCCGTAGCTGTCGTGCAAGCCGGCTTCCTTGTAGATGTCGTGAAACTTGGGAAACACCGGCGCAATAATCGCCTCGCCTTGAGCCGCGTGCCGGTCGAGGTCGTCGAGATACTTTCCCCAAACCGCCGGCGTACAGCGTTTGCCACCGTGTACGGGGGGCCAGCCGAAGGCATTGGAGCCGGGTAATTGCTTGGTCAGATGCGGCAGGGCAAAGGTGGCCGGTGGCGGTTGCAGGCCGGCGGTGAGTTGCGGCCATTGGGCGGCATTGAAATGTTGCGGGCCGAAAACCAGCAGCAACGGCCGGCCGCCGGTTTTCACATAAGCCGGATCGCGAAACCAGTTGGCCTGCAGCCAGCGCATCACTTCGCGCCCGTGCGGCACGGCCTGTGCGGCGGGCAGGGCCTTGCCACTGATCATGTGCTTTACAGACTGGTCCTCGTAGCACACGGCAAACTTTAGTCCGGCGCGTTTGAGGTGCTTCACGAAGTGCAGCGAGTTGCGATGGATCATCGCGTAATCGTTGTGTTTGCGAATGCCGTACCAGTCGAGGATGGCACCATCAATGCCGGCAAATTTCATGAGCAACGCGTGGCACTCGAGCGCGTGCGGGTCATTGGAATCATACGCACCGATTAACGGCCGATAATGCGAAGCCAACTCGCGTCGGCCGTTGACGACCTTGTCCGCCTGAAACTTATTCATCGTCCAGTGCCAACCCCACTGGCCGCTCACCGCCTTGGTTTCGTACCAAGGCATATAATGAGCAAGGATCAGTGGCCGCTCTGCCGCCGCGGCCGTGATGGCCAGCCAGCAGAAGGCGATGAACTGGAGCGCACGCATCAATCCACGCGCAGGATTCGCCGTGCCGTATATTCGCGACCGTACATGTCGCGGGTGACGGCCTCGAGGAGGTGGGCGCCTTTGGGCAGGTTGCCGGGCAGGGGGCCTTTCCAGAGATGATAGGAATCGCGTGCAGCACTCAGCGCGGGCGACACCTTGGCCGTCTTTTCGGCGGCTAGCAGTTCCACGAAATAGGGATCGGGTTCAACGGTCTTTTTCAGTGTGGTCCATTTGCCGCCATTGACGCGCAGTTTCACGGTGGATTTCTCCGAGCCGGCAAAGACGTTGACATACGCCGATGTCTTGGCCAGATCCGCTGCAGGCACTGAAACTGGCGTGTGAATGCGTAGTTGATGGCTGGCAGGGAATCGCGCGGCCTTGAAATCAAACGTGGCCTTGGCCCCGTCGAAGGTGATGATCGAATAGCCGTTGGGCGCGCCGTCGCGCATGGTGGTGTGCGGGATGCCGCGCTCGTCCTTGGCACCTTTCCACCACGTGCCGCTCACGGTGACATTGACGATGTGATGATGCGGCTTGGCGCCCATCCAGCCGTCGCCGCGGTCAATAAACTGATGCGCCTGCCAGTGCGTGTGACCGGAGATGCTGAGCGTGTACGGGCGTTTCTCGATGAGGCGATAGAGCTCCTGCCGATCGCCCGTGCCGGTGAGCGGGATGTGCATCATCATCATCACCAGGCGATCCTTCGGCACGCGCGCGAGGGAGGCTTTCACAAAGGCGAGCTGGCGCTTGCCGAAGGCGCCGCGATACGCACCGCGCTTGCGAGCCTCATCATGGTACCACTCCACGTTGTCCAGCACGATGAAGTGCACCTTGCCGTAGTCGTACGAATAATACGGCGGGCCGTAAATGCGCTCAAAGGTCTCGTCCGAATGCTCGTCCAGCTTCGCCTCGAAATTCAAATCGTGATTGCCGATGACGTTGTACCAGGGGATGCCGATTAGCGCCACGGTACGGTTGAGGCTGCCGAAGAGTGACAGGTTATCAAACATGATATCGCCCAAGGTCACGCCGAACTTCGCGTCCGTCCCGACCAATTCGGCGACCACGTCGTTTGCGATGTAATCGATTTGCGTCTGTGACGTCGGCTGTGGGTCGCCAAAGAAAATCGCGCGAAACTTGTCCGGCTCCGCCTGTTTGCGCAGCGGGAAATCAATCGACTTCGGCAACGGCCCCGTCGGCTTGCTGCCGGGATACCGCGAAGGCGGCGAGCCCTTCGGTTTATGAATGTAATGGAAGCGCGGCAGCTTGTGCGCATTCAGCGGCGTCATCCAGCCGCTTGGCTTGAGCACGAACAGGATCGTGTCATCCGTCACCGGCAGCTTCCAATTGCCCGCCGCATCCGTTTCGACAATCGCCTCCCCATTGGAAACACCCACGCCCGCCAACCCTTTCTCGCCTGCATCTCGCTTGCCATTTCCATTGGCGTCGTTGAATACCGTCCCTGTAGCCATCTCCGCCGCCCAAGNAATGCCGGCGGTACAAAATAGTGTGATGATCGTTTTCATTTTTGTTNTTAATTTTTACCAATGCAATAAAGCCACTCCTGCCGGCCGCCGCGTTTGGTGGCGANCCGGAGGTAGAGGCGATTGCTGCTGATGATGGGGGAGGCATAAACCTCCTCGCCAAGTTGATTGGTGGACAGCAGCTTGAAATTTTCTGGTTCGGTGCTGAACACGTAGGTTTTGCCCGCGAGATTGGTGGCGTAGATGCGGTCGCCCGCAAGGATGGGCGTAGCGAAAAACGCGCCGCCGAGACGCTCCTTCCAGCGTTCCTTTCCGGTGGCGGAATCCCAACACACCGCAAAGCCCGCATCCATCGTGGCATAGAGATGATTGTTCTTCACGAGCATCGAGGGCACGNACACCCGCGCGGTGTTTTGCCAGGCCACCTTGCCGGAGCCGTCTGCCTCCACGGCCATCGTGTGGTTCTTAGGCCAGCCGCCACTGATGAACACGCGCTTGCCGTCGGTCACCGTGGTTGTCACGCACTCCTGCGTGCTGCCCTTGATCTCCCAATGCTTCTTGCCCGTGAGCGGGTCGAGGCTGCTGATCAACTCCGCGCCGGCAAACACCATCTGCAACTTACCGTGCGCCGTGACCATCACCGGCGTGGTGTAGTTCGGATACTTTGGCCTCTGGATGCGCCACAGCTCCTTGCCCGTGCGCTTGTCGAATCCCACCACCGCGCCGCCAATCTTCTTGCTGTCCGCTTTCGCCACCACCACGTTCTGNTAAACCATCGGCGACGTGCCGTAGCCTTGGTGAATCACATAATCGCTCACCGCCTTTTGCCAACGCANCTTGCCATCCATTCCCAGNGTCGTGAGAAAAACTTTTTTGTCATTCGGAAACCCGACATACAACTGCTCCCCATCACACACCACCGAAGACGACGCATGCGACGCATGCTTATTGCCGCCCTTCAACAACTTACCCGAATGCACCGGCGTCCGCCAAATCACCTTGCCCGTGGCTTTGTTCAGGCAAAGCACCGACTGCACCTGTTTCTCCGCCTCGGCTGTCGCCAGATAAATCCGATCCCCCACAATCGTCGGCGTACTATGCCCGCGTCCCGGCAGCTTCACCTTCCAAGCTACATTCTCCTCCGTCGACCATTTCATCGGCAACCCTTTCGCCGCCACCGCATGCCCATCCCCCTTCAACCCCCGCCAACCCGGCCAGTCAGTGAGTTGAAATTTGTGTGGCGCAGCGATTGCAATGGACCAGTTCGCCAAGAGGAAAATTGCGGAGCAAAATTTCATGGACGTAAGCCTCGCGTCAAACGCTGAGCTGGGCAAGGGGGAATTGAATTGAGGAAATTAAGGCTGTTCGGGAATGGTTGGCCGGATAGCTTCGATTTCCTGCAACTCGTTTTCCGCCTGTGAGTATTCCTGTTGTATCGCTCGTAGGTTCTGGTTTGCTTCGTTGTAGGCAGCATTGGCGGCGCGGCATGTCTCCAGCGATTTTCGGTAAACCTGCATCGCCTGGTCAGCTTCGCGTTTTGCTTGATCGAGNTCCTGCCGGGCAATTTGCATGCGTGCGGGCAAGGGCTCAGCCTGAGACTTGTACTTCTCGTTGTTGCGGCGCGCGGTGTCGAGCTTTTGCCGGGCCTGTTGAACGGCGCGTTTTGCCCGTTCGACGGGTCGCAGGTAACCATCACGCTTCCTGCGAAAATCCTTGGCGGGCTTGGCATCGAATTTGGCGGCATCCTTATCAAACGTTTCGAGCTTGCGGGCATATTTGTCCAATGTGCGTTGGGCATTGGTTAACGTGCGTTCGGCGCGGGTGACGGCAGCCAGCTTGACGCGGGCTTGGTTGACCATGCGCTGGTTGTCGGAGTTGGTCTTCCAGAATTTCTGGTTCTTGGCCCGCCAAGTGTCCTGCAGTTTTCGCCATTGCTGTTGTTTTTGTTGGCGCTCGGCTTGGCTGGAATTTTTTGCGGTTTCAGCTTGGGAGAGGCGTTTCTTGGCCATCTGTAACGTGGGAGTCATGGCCTGCATTCGTCGGCGTAACTCCAGCGTTCGCCCGACGTTTGACACGGTCGTTAACAGCAACGGTTTTTGATGGAGGGGCGCGTTATCCACCTTGGTCCAAGCGAGGGTGAGCACATCGGCAGCGTTGCCGTTGCTGATTTCCAGGAGATCCTCTTGCGCGATGCGATAATCACGAAACGGTACTCCGTTCAGGTGCAACATGCCGTTTACAAAGCCGGGCTCTTTGACCAGTAGCAGAGAGCCATCCGCCGTGCGCAAGGTGAAGCGCGATTCGACAGGCTTGGGCTTGCGTAGCCAAATGGCCGCTGCCTCTGTTCCCGCTGAAATTAATTTGCGGCCGAGCAAAATGGATTCCAACTGCACAACACCCTCATTCAGGGATTTGACCTTGCCTGGCAGAAATTCGCCATTGGTCAGCAGGACGCCCGGCTGTTGTTGTTTGCGCAGCACAAAGGCGTCGGCGAGGGAAATGCGGCCGAAGAATATGGCCGCTGTATTGATGGTGCTCAGGAAAACATCCTTGGTTTCCCCTTCAAGGCTGACTTTGGTGTCGTTCATGGCCACCGCCGGCCGGGCGATGTACGAACCGTCCCAACTCAGGACGCCTGCCTTTTGGGTGACCCACAGGTCTTTCGTCAGTCGGGTCAACTCGTCTTTGGCCTCGGCTGGTTCCTTGGTTTCTTTTGAAAATTTTGCACTGCGGATATTTTTAAAAGGAACCGTTGCGGCGCCAATTTTCAGCGCACCGGATTGAAGCTCGATTTGTCCCTCGAAGGTTCGTCCGTCAAGGGTCACCACGGAGTCGGCACGGGCAACGGTTAGCGTGGCAATACACGCGGCCAAACATTTGCTGACGCGAGAACGATTCAAGGCGGGAAGACTACCGTTTTTTGGCCTCCGCGGAAAGCTCGCAATCAAGGGTCAGAATCTCACTGATAGTGCGGCGGCTTGGACACATTTTCCTTGGCGGCTTTCATGTCTTCGGCAGAGGCGCGTTCGGTGAGGGTTTCCACTTGCTGTGAAAGGCGCCGTAGGGTTTTGTCCTGTTCGATAATCGTCTTATTCAGGGTTTCCGTCAGTTGCTCCATGTGCGCCAGGGCGGATTCGATTTTCACCAGTCGTTTTTCATCGTTTTCGTTCATGCCGAAAAACTGCCCTCGACTGAATCAACCGTCCACTGCAAATTGAATCTTACTTGATCATTGGGGATTGTTCCCCGAGGATTCGTCCACGCATGAAAGCCATTCACTGGATCGCTCTCTCGTTGGCCGTCTCGTTCACGGTCTTGGCCCAGAAAAAACCCTCCTACACACCTGCTGAGGCTGTTGCCCGGATGACCCTGCCGAAGGGGTTCAAGGTCACCCAGTTTGCCGCCGAACCGGATGTCGTGCAGCCGTTTGCTTTCTGCTTTGATGACCGTGGCCGCGTGTGGGTTTGCGAAAACCTGAACTACGCGACGCGACGCAGCGACACCTTCAATGAAGGGCCGCAGGGGCGTATCATCATTCTCGAGGACACCGATGGTGACGGCAAGTTCGACAAGAAGAAGGTGTTCGTCGACAAGCTGTTTTTTCCGACGGGTCTGCAGGTGGGCTTTGGTGGCGTATGGGTCGGGTCTCCGCCCAACCTGTTGTTTTATCCTGACAAGAACGGCGACGATGTTCCCGATGGCGAGCCCAAGGTTGTGCTGGATGGCTGGGGTCGTCAGGACCGTCACGAGACGTTAAACAGTTTTACCTGGGGTCCCGATGGCTGGCTGTATGGCTGCCACGGCGTGTTTACCCACAGCAACGTTGGCAAACCCGGCGCGCCGGACAACGAGCGGCAGCGCATCAACGCCGGCGTGTGGCGTTATCATCCCACTAAGGAAAAGTTTGAGGTCTTTGCCTGGGGGACGAGCAACCCGTGGGGGCTGGACTTCGACAACCGCGGCCAAGCCTTCATTACCGCCTGTGTCATTCCGCACCTTTGGCACATGATCCAGGGAGGCCGTTATCACCGCCAAGGCGGCCGGCACTTTAACCCGCATGTCTACAACGACATCAAGACCATCGCCGACCATGTGCACCAGAATTATGGCGGCCGAAAACATGAAGGCGGTCTGGCTTATTTTTATGCGAACGGTGCCTTCTCCGCGAAAAATAACCGCCAGCGCAAGGGCGGCTTTGCCCACGGCGGCTGCCAAATCTATACCGGTGGCGCGTTCCCTGAGGAATATCATGGGCACGCCTTCATGGGGAACATCCACCACCACCTGCTGTACGTTGACAAGCTGGAGCGGCGGGGCTCGGGTTTCAAAGGCACGCATGGAGGCGATTTCATGGTGGCGCATGACAATCATTTCCTGGGATTTAACATGGACACCGGCCCCGAGGGCGGTGTTTGGATCATCGACTGGAATGATGCGGACATCTGCGGCCGCATCGTGCACCAGAAAGGCACCGGNCGCATTTACCGCGTCACCCATGAGAACTGCAAAACCGTAATGAACCTCAATCTCGCCAAGCTTAATGACAGCGAATTGATAAAAAACCTGAACCACGTTAACGATTGGTATGCCGATCATGCTCGGCGCATCCTTCAAGAGCGTGCGTATGCCGCTCGCAATCAGGGTCCCAATGAGGGCGTTTCCACCACCGAGGCCGTAACCCCATCTCTCTTGGCTAAGGTATACCTTGACCCCAAGAACAACCCCACCTTCCGGCTGCGCACCATGTTGGCGCATCATTCCATGTTTGGTCTGAACCCATCCACACTGCTCAAGCTCATGGCCGACAAGGACGAAACCCTGCGCGGCTGGGCCATCCAATGCGCTCTGGAAAACAAGAATCCAAGCCAGCCCATTCTGGATCAACTGGTGAAAATGGCCGCCACCGACAGCTCCACATTCGTGCGCCTTTACCTCGCCAGCGCGCTGCAACGCATCCCGCTGGACAAACGCTGGTCACTTGCCGAGGCGTTGGTCGTTCATGAGACAGACAAGGACGATCACAACCTCCCACTTATGTACTGGTACGGCATCGAACCCTTGGTTCCGGCCGACAAAGCCCACGCCCTGAAGCTCGCCGCCAAAGCCAAAATCCCTCTCATCCGCCAATACATTGCCCGTCGCAGCGCCTCGAAGTGAAGAGTTGAATACACCTCGGAGTCACAGGAATTAAAATTCTGTGTCCTCGGTGTCTCTGTGGTTAAATCAAAATATGCGATACGCCTTTGCACTGCTGCTGCTCGCCGGCACCACATGGGCCGCCAAGCCCAATGTGTTGTTCATTGCCATCGATGACCTCGCGCCGGCGTTGCGGTGTTACGGCAATCTCATCGCCAAGACGCCGCACNTTGANCGGCTGGCGGCGAGTGGCGTGCGGTTTGATCGCGCGNACAATCAACTGCCNCTCTGCAATCCCACGCGCGCNAGCGTGATGACCGGGCTGCGGCCGGACACCATCAAGGTNTACGATCTCGACCNGCATTTNCGCGANGAGGTGCCCAAGGCGGTGACNCTCTCGCAGACNTTTATGCGCAATGGCTGGTGGGCCGGGCGGGTCGGGAAGATTTATCATTACAACGTGCCCGCCAGCATCGGCACCGATGGTTTTGATGATCCGCCCAGTTGGCAAAAGACCGTGAATCCCAAGGGCCGAGACAAGACCGACGAGGCGCTGATCTTCAATGCCGAGCCGCACCGCAAGATTAGCGCCGCGCTCAGTTGGCTCGCCGCCGAGGGTACGGACGAGGAGCAAAC
This sequence comes from Verrucomicrobiales bacterium, assembly GCA_002721895.1. The sequence continues at coordinate 351 of PBLV01000017.1, read as the reverse complement.
CGACGGCATGATCACCACCGAGGCGATCAAGTTGATGGCGCAAAAACGCGACAAGCCGTTCTTCCTCGGCGTTGGTTTCTTTCGCCCGCACACGCCGTATGTTGCGCCGAAAAAATATTTCGCGATGTACCCGCTCAAGGACATGCGCCTGCCGTACGCGCCCAAGGGCGATCGCGATGACATCCCCACTGCCGCCTTCGCGCACAACTGTCCCGTGCCGCATTACAATCTGGATGAGCTGACGCTGCGTAAGGCGTTGCAGGCCTACTACGCGACCATCTCGTTTGTCGACGCGCAGGTCGGCCGGCTGACGGCTGCGCTGGATGAACTCGAACTGGCCGACAACACCAT
>PBLV01000016.1 GCA_002721895.1 Verrucomicrobiales bacterium | reverse complement strand
AATTAATTGCCCAAGGCCATCTGAGCGGTGGTGATCTCCAGCAACTCGTTGGTGATCGCCGCCTGGCGCAACTTGTTGTATTCCAGCGTCAGGTCCTTGATCAGCTCGTTGGCGTTGTCCGTGGCGTTCTTCATGGCCACCATCCGGGCGCTGTGTTCGCTGGCGCGGTTCTCCAGCAAAATTTGGTGCACCTGAAAATTCAGATAATGCGGCAGCAACTCGCCGAGCACGCCTTCCGCCGATGGCTCAAACAGAAACTCCGTGGTGCCGCCGGGCAGATCGGAGGAGGTTTCCTCCCCTTCCACGCCGGCGCTCACGCCCTTGATTTCCGTGATGGGCAGCAGCGTTTGCACCTCGGGCTTTTGCGTGATGGTGTTGATGAAGTTCGTGAACGCGATGTCCACGTGGTCCACCTCGCCGTTTTCAAACAGCTCCACCGCCAGCTTGGCCAGTGCGCGCGCTTCGCCGATGGTTGGCGGATCGCCATAGGAAAATTCCGCAGCCAAATCCCAGCCCGCGCGCGTAGCGTGCTGCGCGCCCTTGCGGCCGGCTGAAAGCACGCGCGTGTTGTCCGTGACAAATTCGTCGGACACCTTGCGCAGCAGGTTGGTGTTCAGCGCCCCGCACAGGCCCTTGTCCGTGGTCACGAGGATCAAGGCCCGTTTGTCGCCGCCGCGGCTTTCCATGAAGGGATGATCAAAGTCGCCCGCATGGGTCACCACCTCGGCCAGCACGCGGTTCATCAGATCCGCATACGAACGCCCGGCGAGGGCGGCCTGTTGCGCCTTGGCCATCTTGGCCTGCGCCACCTTCTCCATCGCCTTGGTGATCTGCGAGGTGTTCTTGACGGACTTAATACGCCGCCGGATGTCGCGTGTGCTGGGCATCGATTAATTCTGCGCCTTAAACTCGTCGAAGGCCGCCTTCAGGCCGGCTTCCACCGCATCGGTCACGGCACCTTCGGTGGCAATCTGGTTCACCAGATCCGCCTTGCTGTCATTGAGATAGTCCACGATGGCATTCTGCGTTTGCTTCACCGCATCCACATCCACATCGTCAAAATATCCATTTTGCACGGCCCACAAAATCGCCACCTGCATGGGCACGGAGACCGGCTGGAACTGCGGCTGCTTGAATACTTCCACGATGCGTTTGCCGCGCTCGAGCTTCGCCTTGGTGGCGTCATCGAGGTCACTGCCAAACTGCGCGAATGCCGCCAGCTCGCGGAACTGCGCCAATTCCAGTTTCACTGTGCCGGCCACCTGTTTCATGGCCTTCACCTGCGCGGCGGAACCCACGCGGCTCACCGACAGGCCCACCGAGATCGCCGGGCGCACGCCCTGATAAAAGAGATCCGTCTCCAGGAAGATCTGCCCGTCGGTAATCGAAATCACGTTGGTCGGAATGTACGCGGACACGTCGCCGGCCTGCGTCTCAATGATCGGCAACGCCGTGAGGGAACCGCCGCCGGCCGCCTTGCGCAAACGCGCCGAGCGTTCCAGCAACCGGCTGTGCAGATAAAACACATCACCCGGATACGCCTCACGACCGGACGGCCGCTTCAGCACCAGCGACACCTGCCGGTAAGCCACCGCGTGCTTGGAAAGATCATCGTATACGATCAGCGCGTCCATGTCGTTGTCCATGAACCACTCACCCATCGCGGCACCGGCAAACGGCGCGAGATACTGGTTGGTCGCCGAATCACTGGCCGTGGCCGCCACCACGATCGTGTGCTCCAAGGCTCCGGCTGTTTCCAAGTCCGCAATCACCTTGGCCACGTTGGCGCGCTTCTGGCCCACCGCCACGTAAATGCTGTAGAGCGGTCGGAATCCCTCGACACCCTCGTTCTCCTTGTTGATTCGGGCGTTGTTGATGATCGTGTCAATCGCCACGGCCGTTTTGCCCGTCTGGCGGTCACCAATGATCAACTCACGCTGGCCACGGCCAATCGGGATCATTGCGTCCACCGGCATGATGCCCGTCTGCATCGGCTGGCTCACCGACTGGCGGTCCACGATGCCCGCGGCAATTTTTTCCACCGGATACGTCTCGGTGTATTCGATCTGGCCCTTCTGCGGATCATCAATCGGCTGGCCCAATGCATCCACCACGCGGCCCAGCAGGCCTTTGCCCACGGGGACGGAAAGCAGCTCGCCGGTGGTGCGCACCTCGGCACCCTCGTTGATGCCCGTGTGGTCGCCCAGGATCACCGCGCCCACCTCGGTTTCCTCGAGGTTCAACGCCAGCCCGCTGACGCCGCCGCCGAAATCCAGCCGCTCGTTCATCATCGCGCCGGTGAGGCCCTCGATCTTCGCCACGCCATCACCAATCTCGCGCACCACACCCACGTTTTCCCGGGCCACATCTGTCTTNGCGCCGGCAATCTGGGCTTCAATATCCTGCAGTAGGTTGCTCATTTTTCTCGTTCTTAAAGGGGTTAAAATTTCTCGCCCAACCGGGTCAGGCGCGTCCGAACGCTGCCATCAAACACATCATCACCCAGCCTCACCCGCATGCCGCCGATGAGTTCCGCATTCTGCGCAAACTCCACGGCCACCTCGCTGCCTTTCAGGCGGCTGAGACCGTCGCGCACGGTTTGCTGCTGCGTATCGTTCAACGCCACCGCACTTTCCACCCGCGCGCTGCGGCTGTTCACATCCAGTTTCACCAGCCGTTGAAATTCCTGCAGCGTGCCGAAATAACCGCGCGGCTTTTTCTCAATCAACAACGCCACCACCTGCCGCACGCGATCTTCATCCAGCGCGCCATTCACCTGGCAACTCTGGAAAAGCTGCTTGGCGTCGCGGCGGGATTGTTTGCTGCCTTTCATTCGTAAACCAAAATCCGTAAACCAAATTAAGCGGCCAATTCCTTGTTGGTCTCGTCGATCAGACGTTGTTGATCCTCATCGGTCAGCACCTTGCCACTCACCTTAATCGTGGTCTCCACCACCAACCGGCCAATCTCCGCCTTCAGCTTATTCATTTCCTCCTGTCGCTCCGCCCTCGTGGCCTCCTTCGCCTTGGCGATAATGTCCTCGGCTTGCTTCAAAGCCTTCTCCGCCTCTTCCTTCTCCAGCTTGGCGGCGGTTGTCTTGGCGGCCTCAATGATCTCATTGCGCTTCTCGCCGGCCTCCTTGAGGATGCGATCCTTCTCCGCCTGCGTAGCCTCCAGCTCAGCCTTAATCTTGTCCGCGTTCTCAATGCCCTCGGCAATCCGCTGCTTGCGATCCTCCAGCACCTTCAACACCGGTGCGTAAGCAAACTTCTTCAACGCCAACGCCACGATCAGAAAGGCGATGCACTGGGAAATAAACAGCGGCCAGTTGACGCCGAAGGTCTTAACAATTTGCTCCACCGGCCCTTCGCCCACGGCTGGTGTTGCGGCCAAAATGATCCAATTTTCCATTGTAAAATAGGGTTGCCGGGCAGGCGCACCTGCCCGGCTGGTTAAGCGTTACTTCGCGAGGAAGATCGCAATAAACACAATACCTTCAGCCAGTGCGGCGAAAATGATCGCCTGCGTCCGGATGTCACCGGCAGCGCCGGGATTACGCCCGGTGGCCTCGGCGGCTTTCATGCCCACGAGACCCACGCCAATGGCGGACCCCAGTGCGGCCAAGCCAATATGTAGACTGCCTGTCATTACTTATCCTTTCGTTTCAGTTGTCCCGGCAGCCCCCACAGACATGCATGGTCCGGCCACCGAAATTGTTAGTGAGCATGCTCCTCGTCGTGATGTTCACACATCAATGCCGTAAACACCGAGGTCAACAGTGCAAACACCAGCGCCTGCACCAGTCCCACCAAAATTTCCANCAGGTAGAACGGCAACACCGCCAACCAGCCGAAATACACTCCGCCCAGCGCCATCACGGTTTCCAAAATGTTTTCCCCGGCAAACACGTTGCCATAGAGACGGAACGTGAGCGCCACTGGCCGCACACCTATGGAAACCACCTCGATGAGTCCTACAAAAATGAAAACCGCCACCAGAAACAAACCGAAAAAACCCGGCCCGTGACCTTTCACGTTGAAAATATGCCCCAAGAACCCACCGGGACCCAACGCCTTCAAACTCCAGTATAGCCACAACACCATGAACAGGGCCGCCATTGACAGGGTCATGTTCAAGTCAGCATTGACCCCACGTAGTAGGGGCTCTGAAAGGTGATGCAGATGTCCGTGCGAATCAGGGGTACCCCAGCCGATGGTGCCAAGCCCTGGAATCAGTCCAAACCAATTGGTGAAAAGGATGAAGATGAAAATCGTGGCAAAGAACCAAAAGGTTTCCCTAACCATATGCTTGCCCACAATGCTCTCGAAGAATCCATAAAGCCCCTCCACCAGATACTCCACAAAGTTTTGCAGCCCTGCGGGAATGATCTTCACGTTTCGGGTAGCCGCTTGGGCGATGAAAATCAATCCGAGCGCCACGATCCAAGTGACAACCATCGAGTTGCTGACGGCAAGCCAACCTACTTTTGCTGTACTGGGATCATGGGGATCAGTCGGCGCATTACCACCAATGCCGTAATACAACAGGGGAGCATGCGACGACAGCCCATGATGTTCCTCCTCAGCGTGCGATTCATCTGCCGCCAACCCCAGCAGGGTTGACGCTAACAATACAAAAACTGCGGCAATTCGTGCCAAAAACATCGGAATCGGTTTCCTTTTGCCTCGGGGCAAAACGAATTTGAAGCCACCGGCCAGCAATCGGTGCAGGGAAAATAGGAAGTGTGAATTTTTTCACAAGACTTTTTTTTGGAATTGTTGAATTTTGTCTTCCACCCTGTTTTTCGCGAAAAACGAGGCTGGAACCCAACTCTCAAGAGATCAGCCGCACGAGTTCACGCGCCTTGGCGTCCGCCTCATCCAGCATCCTGTCCAGAACCTCCTCGGCAATGTCGAAATTGACGAGAATTTGCTTTTTGAATTGCCCGCGCCACGCCTCATCATCCTCTTCGGGCACGTTATTCACCAGAAAAACCGGATCGGGACGAAGATCGCTTTCGGGTTCATTCTGGGCGCTAATGGCGGCCGCGATGTCTTCCGGCAGATCCCATTCATGGCAAACCAACGCGCCGAGCTCCGCATGGTCCCAGCCAAATTTCATTTTCTCCAGCTCGTGCAGTTGGTGCCCGGAGTTGGCGGAGGCGCGCTTATAAACATCAGCGTATTCCCTTCCCTTGCTTGCGGCGATGATGGGCACACTGAAATCCTCGAGAAATCCCGCCGTGAAACAGAGACGCGCCTCGGTGGGCTGTGTCAGGTCTGCTAGTTCACGCGCGATCACTGCCCGGCGCGCGGCCCGCAACCAAAAGGCGCCCATGTCCAAATAGTCAGGAACATTTTTTGGCGTCGCCATTTTTGCTCCCAGCAACATGACGATGCGCTCCAGCTCGGCGTTACCCAGCATGGTGATGGCATGGCTCAGATCCTTGATCCGCGTACGTGGCGCGTAGGCGGTGGAATTGACCGTGCGCATGACCCGCGATGTCAGGTCCGGGTCCAGACTCATCACCTCGGCAATTTCATCCGCGGTCACCCCGGGATCACGCAATCTTTGCAGGACCTCGAAAACCGTCTTGCGAAAACGCGGCAGTTCATACTCACCCAGGATTTCCCGCAGACGCTTGTGGGGATCCTTCTTCTTTTTTTTGAAAAAAGAAAACATAGTCACTGTCCGCGCGAAGCAAACTTGTTGGCCAGGATGGATAATAGCGCCCCAAGGCCCAGATAACCAATCGCGATGTGAACAATCAGTACGGCTTGGCCTGCCGTGGTTACCGGCGACACATCGCCATAACCCAATGTCGTGAACGTCACCACGCTGTAGTAGATGTACGGCAACAGGTCGCCCTGAAGCGCGGCCAACCCCTTGAGATGACTGTCCACTCCCGCCGGCAACATCCAGTTGTCCATCGCCCAGTAGACGAACGCAAACAGTAGCGCGTTGATAGCCAAGAACAATCCCCACCTAGTCATGCTGCGGCCGCAGTCACTCGTCCATTTCCAGAAAAAATAAACTACCCGGCTCACCCGGCTTTGATGTCGGAACTCATGCAGATAGTTTTCGTCAATGATATGCCGACGCACAAGATATGCGCCGGTGAAATCAACGTCGCGCACGTCCGCGCCAATCCAGTTTGCCGCCGTGTAGTTTCGCACATCACGCAATTGCACACCCCGCAGCTTGGTGTAGCGAAAATTTGCCCCTTCAATGTCGGTCTCGCACAAGTCCGCATTCGTCAGGTTTGCCTGGGTAAAATCCGTCTTCACCAGATTGCCTTCCAGCAGCCGGCAGCCGGTCATTTCCGCCGCGCGAAAATCCGCCCGCCGCATCTGCGCATCCACAAATGACGCCCGGCCCAGCTTGGCGTTGAAAAAGTTGGCCTCCGTTAAATCGGTCAACCCGAAACCTGTGCTTAAAGCGGAACACTCAGATAAATTCGCGCCACGAAAAGTGGTTCCCATGAATTCCGCCTTGTCCAGCGTAGCCTTGTAAAGTGTCGCACCATCGAAATTTGCACTAGGGCAGCGCGTGCCCTTCAAGTTCACCCGGCTCATTTCACAGCCGGCAAAATTGCAGCCCGTCAGATCCAGTTTCGACAAGTCGGCATCCGTGAACTTGATCCCGCGCAAATCCTGCAAATCCTCACCCAACGGCTCCCCGGAATCCTTGGCACGACGCAGCGCATCAATGACGTCTTCCGCTGATTTCGTAGCCTCCATGGCAGTCGGGCTTCGCCCTTTCGAGTCAAGCTTAGCCCGAAACCGGCGCTTCTCAAGCAAAATGCACGTTGCCACGACTCGTCCGCTCCCATACCCTCCCGCCGTGCCCGGGAAACCAAGCCAAAGCGCCGAGGATTATCTCGAGCGCATTCACGAACTCATCGAAGCCAAGGGCTCCGCACACGTCGCCGACATTGCACAATCCCTGAACGTCGGCCAGCCCAGCGTCACCAGCATGGTCCAGAAACTCGCCGACGCCGGCTACCTGCGCTATGAAAAATATCGGGCCCTCACCCTGACCGACGAGGGCCGCGCTGTCGCGGAGCGCATTCGCGACCGCCATGCGGTGCTTGCCAGCTTCTTCACCCTTTTCGGCCTAGATGCCGAGACCCAAGCCCGCGACATCGAGGGCATCGAGCATCATCTCAGCCCGGACACATTAAACACCCTTGCCGACCTCACGCGGTTCTTTAAGGACAATCCCAAAACCCTCGACCAGTTCCAAGCCACGAGGGGAGACGCCGACTAAACTGCCACAATCAGCGGGTCAAGATCCGGCATTTCCCCTGTGATCTCAAAGACCCCCTCCAGTCGGCCCAGTGCGGCCTCCGCGGCCTCTTCCGTGAGAGCATGCACACGCGCCAGCGTAGCCCGACGGCCAANCGCGTCACCCGGTTTGGCCAACTCGTCCACTCCCACCATGGGATGGATCGAATCACCTTTCACCAACCGGCCGCCTCCCAAGTCCCGCACCACCTCACCCACCACCCGCGCATCACAAGCCGCCACAAATCCTTCCTTGCTCGTCACCAGTTCCCTGACCACAGGCGTTTGATGGGTTTCCTTCAGCATACTCTCGAACACCTCCACATCGCCGCCCTGCGCCGCGACCAATTCATTCAGCTTTACCCGCGGACGGCCGCTGGCCAGCTCCGACAACGCACGTGACCGCGCTGCATCGCGCCCGTGCCCCGTCACCGCCATCAACGCCACCGCACATTCGACCACCAATTCCTGCAAATCATCCGGCCCTCGGCAATCCAGACACTCCGCCGCCTCCCGGACCTCCAGCCAGTTTCCAGCAGCACGTCCCAATGGCGCATCCATCGCTGTCAAAAGCACCGACGCCTTCACCCCGCATTCCGCTGCCAAGCCGGCAATCGAATCCGACAACTCACGCGCGGCATCCAAATCCGGCATAAAGGCCGCCCGGCCAAATTTAACATCCATCACCAGCGCCTCAATTCCCTCCGCCAGTTTCTTGGAAAGGATACTCGCCGTAATCAACGAAATCGAGGGCACCGTACCCGTCACGTCCCTCAACGCATACATGGCCCCGTCCGCCGGCGCTATCTCCGACGTCTGTCCACCCATGGCTAGGCCGATTTCCTGAACCTGTTCCACCATCCGTGCCGCCGATAAATCCACGGAAAACCCGGGGATGGATTCCAGCTTGTCCAGCGTCCCGCCCGTGACGCCCAACCCGTGCCCGGAGATCATCGGCACGCGAAATCCGAGGCACGCCAGCAATGGCGCCAAAGCGATGGACACCTTGTCCCCCACCCCACCTGTCGAGTGTTTGTCAACCAACGGCCGTTCATCCTCTGGAAAATCCAGAACCACTCCCGAATCCCGCATCGCCAGCGTCAGCGCCCGCGTCTCCTCCCGGGACATGCCCTGAAAATAGACTGCCATTAAAAAGGCTGCCATTTGATAATCTGGAATCCTCCCCTGCGTAAAGCCATCCACCAAAGCCCGCACCGCGTCCGATGACAGTTCATTCCCGTCACGTTTGGCTTCAATTTGGGATAGTAGGTTCATGCGCGCCTTCGCGCGCAGATTAGCCGTTGAACTTCACCGCCGCAACGGTTGCGTTGTGGCCACCGAAACCAAACGAATTGCTCAATGCGGCATTGACCTCCATCTCACGGGCCTCGTTGGGCACGTAATCCAAGTCACACTCGGGGTCCGGATGCTCGTAATTGATCGTGGGCGGCACAACACCCGTTTCCAGAGCCTTGGCCNTAAGAATCATTTCCACCGCGCCCGCCGCGCCCAGCATGTGGCCCGTAGCTCCCTTGGTCGAGCTCACCGCGAGCTTGTCCGCATGATCCCTGAACACCCGGCGAACCGCCAAAGTCTCGCAAATGTCTCCCTGCGGCGTGCTTGTGCCATGGGCGTTGATGTAGTCGATGTTTTCCACGTCCAGCCCCGCATTACGCAACGCCATGCGCATGCAACGTGCCGCACCTTCGCCTTCTGGTGATGGCGCCGTCAGATGGTTGGCATCCGCCGTGTTTCCATAGCCGGTAATCTCGCAGTAAATCTTCGCATTGCGCGCGCGAGCATGCTCCAGTTCCTCAAGCAATAGTACGCCCGCTCCCTCGCCCATCACGAATCCGTCACGCTCCTTGTCGAATGGCCGCGAGGCACGCTGTGGTTCCTCATTCCGAGTGGACAGGGCCTTCATCGCGGCAAACCCACTCATGCCCATGGGCACCACGGCCGCCTCTGCGCCACCGGCAAAGATTGCNTGGGCATCCCCCATCTTGATCGTCCGCCACGCCTCACCCAGCGCATGGGTGCTGGTGGCGCAGGCACTGCAAGTCGCCACGTTTGGCCCACGCAACCCATAGTAAATAGAGAACACCCCAGAAGCCATGTTCAGAATCAGCATGGGGATCATGAATGGCGACACCCTGCCTGGGCCTCGATCCATCAGGATGCTGTGCTGAGTCTCCTGCGTCGCCAACCCGCCGATGCCACTGCCGATGAAGGCACCAATGTTTTCGCGATCCGCATTTTCCAGATCCAACCCGGAGTCCTCCAAGGCTTTCCACCCGGCAAAAATGCCCATCTGCGTAAACCGATCCGCACGCCGCACTTCCTTGGGATTGGGGAAAGCCGGAGTCGGGTCAAAATCCTTCACCTCGGCCGCAATCTGGCAGGCATAGTCTGCCACATCAAACGCCGAGATGCGTTCTATCCCGCACCGCCCCGCGATGATATTTGACCATAGTTCTTCAGTATCCGATCCAAGGGCGGATGTCACCCCCATCCCGGTCACCACAACTCGCCTGTCCGCAACGCCCATTTTAAAAAAAAGAAGGCAGCCGGCACCCAAGCGCCCGCTGCCTGAAAAACCGTGCGGGCCTAGCCTTGATTGCCCTCGATGTACTCAATGACCGCACCCACGGTCGTGAGCTTCTCGGCCTCCTCATCGGGAATCTCCTGGCCAAACTCCTCCTCCAGCGCCATCACCAGTTCCACCGTATCCAGCGAGTCCGCACCCAAGTCCTCGATGAACTTGGCCTCGGGCGTGATTTGCTCCGCCGACACCTGCAGTTGCTGCTCAATGATCGTCTTTACCTTGGCCGCAGTGTTGTTTTCGTCAGACATATTGCTCTTGAATTTTGGTGCTGCTTGTCAGCCAAATCGTCCCCACCGTCAAGCCCGGAATCGGCATTTCTTATTCACAAGTCACATCACCATTCCGCCATCCACCGTCAACACTTGGCCCGTGATATACCCCGCGCCCGGCCCTGCCAAAAATACGGCCGCCGCCGCAACATCTTCCGTTTTGCCAAATGCCCCCAGCGGAATATGTGACCGCGCCNCCTCCTTCGTTTCCTCTTTCAACNCCGCCGTCATGTCCGTGTCAATAAAGCCCGGTGCAATCACGTTGGCTGTAACACCCCGCGACGCCAACTCCTTCGCCACGCTCTTGGTGAAACCCACCAAGCCCGCCTTACTCGCCGCGTAATTGGCCTGGCCCGCGTTGCCCATCAGCCCCACCACCGAAGCCACATTGATGATCCGACCCGCCCGCAGCTTCATGAAATTCCGCGTCAACGCCTTGGTGAACAGGAACGCCCCCTTCAGGTTGGTGTTTAGAACCAAGTCCCAATCCTCGTCCCCCATCCGCATCAACAACCCGTCCCGCGTCACACCCGCATTGTTGACCAACACATGCACCCCACCCGTCTCCTCCAGCAGACCTTCCACCGCCCCGTTAACCGCCGATGCATCTGCCACATCCACCGCCAACGCCCATGCCCGACGGCCCAACGCCTTAACCTCATCCGCCACCGATGCCGAATTCGCCTCCGTCCGCGACACACACGCCACANCCGCCCCGGCTTCCGCCAAGGCCAACGCCACTGCACGGCCAATACCGCGCCCCGCGCCCGTCACCACCGCCACTTGATTTTCAAACAAACTCATCCACCGCCGAGTACACCCCCCCGCCGCCGTGAGCAAGCGAAAACCCTAGCGCCCTTCCCGTTTTGCCGCGTCAAAACGTTCATTGCGCACCGGCATTTTCGCCCCCGTCTCCCTGCGCCACGCCGCCAGCTTTGCTGCCAAGGCCTTCACCCGTTCGGGCTCCTCCTTGGCCAGATTCTTCTTTTCTCCAACGTCCTTCGCTAGGTTAAACAGCTCCAGCCGCCCGTCCTCATACCACTCGATCAACTTCCAGTCTCCCTCCCGGACCGCGCCAGTCGGGGCATTTCCCTGATTGCCGTAATGCGGATAATGCCAGAACAACGGGCCTCGATCATGCGCCTTCCCACGTAAAGCCGCCGTAAAACTCACCCCGTCAATCCGCGCGGGCAACTGCGGCTTGACCCCGGCTATCTCCAGAATGGTGGGGAAAAAGTCCGTGCTCGTCACCGGCGCATCACTCACGCTACCCGGCCGGGTCACCCCTGGCCAACGCACCATCATCGGCTCGCGTATTCCCCCCTCATACATCCAGCCCTTTCCACCGCGCAGGGGCAAGTTGCTCGTCGGATGCCCTTCACTCGTCGACAAGCCCCCATTGTCACTCATGAAAAATACCACCGTGTTTTGCTCCAGCCCTAAATCCTTCAGTCCATCCAGCACCTTTCCCACCGCCAAATCCATCGCCTCAACCATGCCCCCATACACCGCATGTTCCTGCACCAGCCGCACCCTGCGCGAATGTTCCTGGCCCCACTTTGCCTCCAAGCCCCGCTCCTGCTTGCGCTTTTGATACTTGGCCGTCAGATCCTTGCGCGCCATCAACGGCGTGTGCACCGAGTAGAAGGAAAGATAGGCCAGAAAGGGCTTGGTCTTGTTGGCCGCCATGAATTTCACCGTCTCACTCGCCAATCGGTCTGGCAAATGCTCTCCATCCGGACCGTCCTTCAAACGAGGATTTCCGTACGGGGAAAAATACTTTTTCCCCCCATATGGCCCCCCTCGTTGATGCCCGCCCTGATTCACGTCAAACCCCTGATCCTCCGGCCAAAACCCCTCGTTGCCCAGATGCCATTTCCCCGCGAAAAAAGTTGCGTACCCGTGCTCCTTCAATGCCTCGGCAATCGTGAATTCCTTCAGTTCCAGTTGCCGCGTGTAAACCGCAGGCAACAGCCTCGTGTTTCGCCGCCAACTCCTGCCCGCAGCCGCCCCAATGTAGTCCGTCACCCCAGTACGTGTCGGGTACCGCCCTGTCATAATACTCGCCCGTGTTGGACTGCAAACCGGGCAAGCCGCGTAGGCATTAGTAAACCGCATTCCCGTCGCCGCCAGCCGGTCACAATTCGGCGTGTCGTAAAACGTGCTCCCAAAGCACTTCAAGTCCGTCCACCCCAAGTCATCCACCAGGAAAAAAACAAAGTTCAACGGCTTGACCTTTTGATCCGCTAGCACCACACAAGGCGCCAGCGCCAACAACAGAACACGCAGGATACTCATGGCTCCCCAAAGACTGCCCGCGCCCGGCACCACATGCAAGCTTCCCAAGGACCGTTCATACTTGCCACTCACTGCCGTTCAGGGTTTCGTCGGGCGTGCCCAAGATCAGCGACAAGCCCCTCTTCACCCCCGGGCCACTGACCACCAGCCCAACGGTCAAACAGGCCATGCTACGCGATCTTGGCTCGCGGGACAGCGAATTTATCAACATTGTCGCCGGCATTCGGCAGTCGCTGCTCAAACTAGCCGACCTCACAACCGCCAATAGCTGGGAAGCCGTTCCCATGCAGGGCAGTGGCACCTTTGCCATCGAGTCCGCCCTGACCACCCTGACTCCGCCCGACGGCAAATGGCTCGTCATCATCAACGGCGCCTACGGGGAACGCATTCTCAAAATTGCCGACCGCAACGACATTTCTGCCGTCCCCCTTCGCTGTGCCGAAAACCAGCAACCCTGCCTCGACGCCGTCGATACTGCACTCCGTCAGGGCGGCTTCACACACGTCGCAACCATCCACTGCGAGACCACCTCCGGCATCCTCAACCCCGTCAACGCAATCGGTGCCATTGCCCGGCAACACGGCTGTATGCACTTGGTCGATTCCATGAGCGCCTTCGGCGGTGTTGAGTTTGAATTCACCCACATCGACTGCCTCGTCTCCAGTGCAAACAAGTGTATTCAAGGTGTCCCTGGTTTTGCCTTTACCCTCTGCCACCGTCCCCTACTTGAGCACAGCCATGCCCGAACCCTCAGTCTCGATCTTGCCGACCAATGGCATGGCCTTGAAGCCAACGGCCAATTCCGGTTCACCCCACCCACCCACACACTTCTAGCCTTCGACCAAGCCTTGAGGGAACTCGATGCCGAAGGTGGCGTCGCCGCCCGCGCCACACGTTACCAAGCCAACCACAAAACCTGTCTGGAAGGCATGCGCGCGCTGGGCTTTCGGGAATACGTGCCCGAACCCCTCCAAGGACACATCATCACGTCGTTTCTTTATCCCAGCGAGAATTTCGATTTTGAAGATTTTTATGATCGCCTCAACGAAAAGGGCTTCGTCATCTACCCCGGCAAGGTCACGCAGGCGGACTGTTTCCGGATCGGCCACATTGGCCACCTGTTCCCCAAGGATACCGAGGCGCTTTTATCCGCTGTCCGCGAAATTATCGCTGGCGAATAACACGTCCTCCCTGACCTTACTCTTCCACCTTCTGTGAATCAGCCCAAGCTTGAGCCAGCTTCTGGCCCTCGGCCACTTGGCTGGGTGTCATTTTCTTGGACAACTCCGCTTGGGCCTGCTTTGCAGAATCGTCCCCGGCACTGGCCGCCAAGGTGAACCACTTGGTGGCCTGGATGAAATCCGGATCACCGGTCTGCCCCAAGGCAAGCATCATGCCCAGAGCGGTTTGCCCTTCGGCATGGCCCTGCTCTGCGGCCTGTGAGAAAAGGTTGAACGCCTCCGCGTTGTTGGAGGGAACTCCCTGGCCTTCGGTGTACATGACGCCCAAGTTGACCTGCGCCTGCGGATGGCCGTGCTCGGCAGCCTTGCGATACCAGCGCGCCGCCAAGGCCGGATCGCGCGGCAGATTTTTGCCCTCGTAATACATCCAGCCAATGCTGAACTGCAACTGGGCAAAGGCCGTCCCAGGCTCCGATCGTGTAAAAGCACTGGCCACATCCTCAAGCGCCGCCGCCTTTTTGTCCGGCTCAGGAATTTGCGTGGCGAACGTGAGAGCTTGCACAAACGCATCCTCAGCCTGCCGTGGATCCCCCGGCTGGGCCATAGCCAAGGCGATGGCTTTCAGCGCCTCAGCCTTCTCGGCATTGTCTGCCAGTTGATCAGCAAGCTTGAGCGACTGGTTTAAAACCGCTTGGGATTGTTTCTGGATTTGGCGGGCAAGGACAAGCGACTGGGCCAAGACCTCCTTGGCTTGGGCGGAATCGCCAACCTCCTTCATTGCACCCGTAATGTCCGCCAAAACTGCAACTTTCTCCTCTGTATTCTCGATGGCTGAAACGGCCGCAAGCGCGCTCTTCAGGATGTTCTTGGCCTCGTCGGCTTGGCCGATTTTGATTAACGCTCCAACCAAATGGGTCAACGCCGGGGCACGCTCGGCATCCGTCTTGAGGGTTTCGATGATTACCTTGGCGTGGTCCAAGATCATGGCGGCACGGTCCATTTCACCCGCCTCCGCCAGTGTACCCGCCAGATTGCATAGAACGCGCACCTTGTCCTCCGGAGCTTCAACGGTCTCGATCAAAGCAAGCGCCGGATCCTTGGGAGGCTCCAACTCAACGATTGGTTCTGCACCCGGTTCCTCAACCGGCTCGGCAGGCACGGACGCATCACTCTGGACGACCTCGTCCGCTTCCTTAGGCTCCTCAACCTTGGGCTCCTCGGGTTCGGCCTTCGCCTTTTGTTGAACGGGTTCAGGTTCCGGTTTCTGTTCCGGCGTGATGTTTGGCTCAACCGGTTGCGCCTGAATTGCCGGGGCCACCCGAGTGGGCGCGGGCTTGAATATGAAACAGGCTAGAATGCCGACAAGCAGAATGCCAGCAAGTATCATCTCGGCACGTTTGTTTTGCATGACTGTTCCTTGTTGCCGCCTAATTGCGCGGCGGGTTGACTAATTTCTTCAGGTGATCCCCCTCTTCAATCGCCTCCCGAAAGGCGTTGATATCCTTCTCCATGGCATACTGGAGGGCTTGATAATATTGCTCGGAATAGAAAAAAGCGCGGGCGACATCACCGTCCACCAGTTCCACATCCTGAGGCTTAACCGTCGGCATGAGTAACAATCGACCACGGGTAAAGTTGCTGAGCTTGAGTACCTGACTCCTGGTGTTCAGCTCGATGGTCTTTTTCATCAGCACCGCATACTTCAGCCGCTCCAAGTCGTCCATATTACGCAACAATACCGTGAAGCTGGGCTTGCCGTTTGGCGACGGCTTGTTCATATCCCAAAGCAACCGGCCATAACTATCCTCATCAGGACAATCGATAAGGCGCACGGCGGGAACCGGTTCCTTTAAAATGCTCTGCGCGGCATCGCTGGCACGCTGAAGAACATACGTCACGGCGAGGGCAGTGCGTCCACCCTTTCTTGTCAGAACGTGCGATGCCTGTGCTTGGAGATATTCACTCAGGAACTGGACCTGAAAACCGGATTGAACATTCTGGTCGGCACGGAAAAAGATCAGCTTAGCTGCATCCAGCTTTTCCGCCGCCTTGCGTCGTTTCAGGACTTCGTAAATCTGGCGATGACAGAGAATTTCCTCACCAGGCACGGCCCGTCCGACAAACCGGCTGTAGGGATATTGATCCGCCAACTTGACGTTGCCCGCCACGAGAGCCCGGGTCAGCGCCTTCATGCTGTGCAACTGGTGATTTTCAGTCAGGTAACGAAGATCAAAAGTGTCCTCGGCGCGTATTCGGTAGGCATCGCGAAAAAGCTGGTTACCGGAACTGTCAAACGCGTCCTCATCCTTGGGCATGTTGCGACCCGCAGCCTGATCCTCGGGCAGCACGAAGGGGGTCAGCACGATAATGACCTCGCGCTTCACCGCCTTGTCCTGACGACTCCGGAAAAAACCGCCTAGCAGCGGGATATCTCCAAGCAATGGTATCTTGTCGACCTTCTGTTCCTTGTCGTTGGCAATCAAGCCGCCAATAATAAAAGGCGTGTTGTTGGCCACCCGCACATAGGTACGCACCTCACGTTGGGAAATGGTTGGCGAGGTTGCCAGCACATTTCCGCCATTGTCCTTCACTGTCACGTCGCCATCCGGCACCTTGGCCGTGACCGACGCATTCACCTGCATACTTACCTCGCGGTCATCCGCACTGATTCGCGGTCGGACATAAAGTTTGATGCCCGCGTTCTTGATCTCGAAATCCACAGAGGCAATGTTGCCATTGTTCAAGAACCGCGTCTTGGCAAAGGGAATCTGCTCTCCCACGTTGATGTAGGCCATGCGATTGTTGAGTGCGAGGACACTGGGCCGGGAAAGAATCTCCGCCTTGCCATCACGCACCAGTGCCTTGATCTGTGCGTTGATGCCACCAAAGACACCCTGGGTGGCGGCATTCACCACAACATCCGTCGCTGTCGAGCCCGGATATTTCAGCGTGCCAATGGTGAGCGTGCTGAACTTGTCATTGGCCACGCCGCCCGAATTGCTGCCCGAGCGTGACCATTGAACCCCAAACTCTTTCAAGGCATTGGAGGAAATCTCCAGAATCATGGCCTCAATGATGATCTGCCGCGCGGGCACGTCGATTGTTTCGCTCAACGCGGCGACCACAGAGCTGACCTGCGCAGGCTTGTTGGCGTCGTAAAACACCATCAGCTCCCCTATGGGATCCGTCTCGGTCAGCGGAAATTTTTCGCCCTCCTTCGGAATCGATTCGTGATTAGCCGTTCCTGGCAAAGCCACAATCAGAGGCAGCTTGGCAGGGTCAATGGCCTCCTCAAGTTTACCTACATTAAACCCATGTAGCGTTAGCATCTGTGATGCCCTCAAGGCATCCACATAACTAAGCGACAACCTCTTGGATACTACGCGAACCGCGTTCGTGCTGTTGCGGGCGGACAACTCCGCCAGCGCCTTGGAAAGCCATGGCTTGACCGGACTGCGCGGCGGCACCTGTGCCTGCGCAGCCACCAACCCGAATCCCAAAATGAAAATCCCCAGCGCTCTATTTCCCATTGCTCTCCTTCCCCTCGCGTGGTGCATCAAAAATGCCCGTAAAGAATGTCTGCATGACGGACCGCTTCGACGCCTTTTTCTCCTTGGGGGTGGAGTCCCGCTTCTTGCGGGCGGCTTTTTTCTGCTCTTTGATTTTCTCCTTCTGCTCGCCCGCACCTTGCTCGAGCTTGGCCTTCAGCTCGCCGTGCTTCTTCAGCAGCGGGGCGAGGTCGGCGTGGTCGATCTCGTAGACCAGCGCGTCGGTGTTGGCCATCACGGTGCTGGCGCGGCCGCTGCCGTTTAAAATGTTGCCCTCGCCAAAGTGCTGCCCGGCGCGGTAGGTCTCCACCTTGGCGTCGTCCTGGCCACGCATGGCCACGGTGCTGGTCAGGAGGCCCTCCAAGCACACGAACATCGACCGGCCCTCGGCACCCTGCCGGTAAAGCACCTCGCCCTCGCCCAGCGCGTGTTTGCGCATCTTGGGAAACACCTGCTTGAACTCCCTGGCGCTCAGGCTGCGGAACAAGTCCGTGCGCGTGAGCAGNTGATACAAGTCCTCGTCCAGCGACGCGTCGAGCGTGCGCCGTTCGCGCCGCGCGATGAACACCTCCTCCTTCGAATGCGCGGGCATAATACCAGAATGCGCCAAATGTTCAAGCACGCTTCGGTTGACGACGTGCCGTGCCTCGTTGGGCGAAATCTTGGCGGGCAAAATGAAGAACCGCACCTCGTATTCCATTCCCTCGAGCGTGGATTCCTTCATGCGCACCTCGGGCTCGGGATCCTCAAGTACGCCTTCGCCGTCGGCAGTGGCCAGCACGCCGGCGGTCATCACGCGGATGACGCGCTCGGGCGGCACGTCGAAGTCGATGGTGAAGTCCAGGTCGATGCGGAAATGCGGCTTGGGCTCCATGTAGTTGGTGACGATCGTCTCGCCCAGCCGACTGTTGGGGATGACGACCATGTTATTGCGCGTGGTGCGCAGGCGTGTAGTGCGCCAGTTCACCTCAATGATCTCGGCGATGATGTGCGTTTCCACACGGTTCTGGTGCAGCATCACCCAGTCGCCGATTTTAAAAGGCCGCTCCACGTGGATGGCCAGCCCCATGAAGAGGTCAAGGATGACCGTGCGCAGCGCCAGCCCGATGATGACACCGATGACGCCTGAGGCGGCGAGCATTCCGCGAATGTCCTGCTGGAACACCGTCGACATGATGGCCAGCCCCGCGAGGACGAACACGATGATGCCGGTGATGTCCTTGGGCAACCGCGGCACGCGCCGCTCCGAGATGCGCCCGATGAAGCCGTCCCAAAAGAACACCGCAAGGATGCGGTTTAACAGAAACGCCGCCGAGAGCCACACGCCCACCTGCACGCCGTAGGTGAAGAGGTTGCGCGTGAGGAAGTTGGCGTTGACGAGGAACTGGTCGACCAGCTCCTGCCGGTTCAAGAGCACGAGCAGGAACGCCACGAACACCGCCGCGGGCAGCCAGATGCGACCAATTGAATTCATTGCACTACACCACACCCGCACGCGACACCCGTCGCGCCGGCGCCAAACAGAAAAATAACCTCCTTAAACTACGAATTTTCTACAGAAAGCCGCCGTCACACGCAATTCAAAACACGCGCTTTTCGACAAATTTCCGGTCAAAAAACCTCCGGAAGGAAGACGCCCCAACCGCGCGGGGAATTCAGGAAACTGTGATCCACACTAGCCGGATCCGTAGCCCCGGAACGCAAAGCCAAACCGACTCCGACTCCCGGAACCGGCGGCCCCGGCTACAGATTCCAGTTACACCAGTTCCTCAATCGGTGTCCCGGCGGTGATGACATCCACCACTGGCTTGGGAACGCCATCGGTGACGCGCAGTTGGCCGATGTCAAAAAGCGCGTGCATGATGGTGCTCATGAGGTGCTTGGGATTGTATGGCCGCGTAGCCGGCTCCGCAGCTTGCCGGTCGCTCTCCCCAATAACCCGTCCCATGTTCAAGCCACCGCCAGAAACGAGCAGGCTGGTCAGATTGCCGTAGTGGTCACGGCCGCCATTCTTGTTGATGCGCGGCGTGCGGCCCATCTCGCCGGTGACCACAAGGAGAATCTTTTCGCTGAGCCCGCGCGCATGGACGTCCTCGATGAACGCGCTGACCGCGTGGTCCACCTGCCCGCCCATCGGCCAAATGCCGGCCATGCGCTTGGGGCTGTTGTTGTTGGCGTGATAATCCCAGCCGCAATCACTCACGGTCACAAAACCCGCGCCACGCTCGCAAAGCCTGCGCGCCATGAGCATTTGCAGGCCCAAGAGATTGCTGGCACGTTTCATATCGTGCCAGCGTTGCAACTCTTTCTGGTCGAAAAGCGTTCGGGTATCGTAACGGGCAATGGTCTTGGGATCCTCCTGGGTCCAGTTAAACGCATCCGCCGCGCCGCGGGTAATGGTCTCAAACGCCTGCTGTTGGTAGCGGTCGGCAGATTCCACGGAGCCGCTGGCGTCCACATCACGCCTCAACCTGTCGATGCTCTTGAGTAGACCGCGCCGGTCAGCCAAACGGTCAGCCTTCACCTGCAGGCGCATGTCGGCATTGATGTCGCCGCCACCGGCCGGGTTAAAGGCTTGGTAGCTTTTGCCCAAATCCCCTCCCTGAGTAAGCGTCGGCAGTGCCTGCGTCTCGAAATTGGCGTTGAGTTTCAGGTCCGGATCAATGGCCTCGGGCAAGATCAGCGTATTGGTCGGCAGGCCGGTGGCGGGATGGTTGGCGCCCACCACGCGCGAGTACAACGAACTCATCGATGCCTTGAGCGGGTTGCCCGCAACAGTGACCGGATCGTACTTGTGCCCGGAATTGCGCGAGGCATAGGAGCGGACGATGGAAAACTTGTCGGTCAGCTTTGCCAGCCTAGGAAAAGTGCCGCCAAAGGTCACACCCGGAATGTTTGTCTTCACCTCACCAGTAATGGACCGAAACTCGGCCGGCGCGGTCATTTTCGGGTCAAAGAACTCAATGTGCGGCGGCCCGCCGTTGAGAAACAGCAGTACGACGGAGACGTCTCGGGTTGGCAGCTTTTCCTTGGCCGCGAGCAGCGAGGGCAACGTCAAACCGCCCAACGCCCCGACACGCAGAAAATCGCGCCGGGAATACCCAGAGCAATCATGCGCCTTTCCAATGTCACTGATTGAAAACATGTTTTAAATCCTCCGCGCTGCAGTTGGATCCGGCGGATCCGCCTACAACAAATTACATCAACTGCCGAATGGGTGACGCACCGTTGATAACATCCGTCACCTCCTTCGGAATGCCGGCCATTGCGCGGACCGCGCCCGTATCCAGCACCGTCTCCATGAGGGTAGCATAAAGGTTGGGAATCGTCACGCGTTCACTGGCGGGCTCGCCGCCATCCTTGGTGGAACTGCCAATCACCTGACCCATTTTCAGGCCGCCCCCATAAAGCATCAGCGGCGCACTGCCGCCCCAATGGTCGCGGCCGGCCTTCTTGTTCACGCGCGGCGTGCGCCCCATTTCACCACAGCAAACCAGCAAAATCTTGTCGCGCAGTCCGCGTGCTTCCACATCCTCAATGAACGCACTCACCGCGTGGTCAAACGGACGCCCGACATACTCCATGCCCTCGGTCATGGTGGCATTGTTTTTGTCCGCGTGCATGTCCCAAACGAAATCGGTTGTCACCGTCACGAAGCCCGCGCCCCTCTCAGCCAAACGCCGCGCCATCAACATCAGTTTGCCAAGGTTGCGGACGTGGTTCTGGTAGCGCGGCCGATTGTTCCACACCTTGCGAATCTTCTCCACGTCCATCAATCCGGAAGTGTCGTAACGCGCCAGCACCTTGGGATCTTCCTTGGAAATATCAAACGCTTCCGACACTCCTCCAGTCAATGTCTCAAACGCTTGGCTTTGAAACTTGTCCAAGCCCGCAGTCACCTCGCCCTTCTCAAGGGTACGCCGCCACTGGTTCAGGCTGCCCAGCAATGCCCGGCGGTCGCCCAGTCGCGCGGGGTCCACGGTCAATTTCATGTCCGCGCGAAAATCCCCCTTGCCACTCGGCTGAAACGGCGCGAAGGCCGGCCCGAGCGGCCCGGTGACATCAAAGCGGCCCAGCTTCATGATGGGATCNGTCGCCTTCGAATCCACCGCCTGCGGGTGCAGCCAGATGTTGCGCGGCATGCCCGTGTCCGGATGGCTCGTGCCCGCCACGCGCGCGTAGTGCCCACCAATCTGTGCGTTCTTCGAATGTTGGCTGACAATCGGCTTGGAGTCATGCGCCCCGCTTTGGGTGGTGAATGAACGAACGATGGAAAACTTGTCGTTCAGCCTCGCCAGCTTTTCAAAGGTGGACCCAAAGGTAATGCCCGGCAACCGGGTGGGAATCTCGCCGGTCATGCTGCGGATACCNGAGGGCGCGCCCATCTTGGGATCAAAAGTTTCCGTCTGCGACGGGCCGCCGTGCATGAATAGAAATACGACACACTTGTCCTTCACCACGCCCCCGGCGGATTTCAGAACATCCTGCGCCCGCAACAACTGCGGCAGAGACAAGCCGCCCAAGGCCAAACTTCCCACGGAAAGAAAGCTCCGGCGGCTCCATTGGTTTTCCGTCAAGTGCAACATGGCTTACCTCGTCTGGGCATTATATCAGACGCACCCGAAAAGCCAAACATTTAGGAAAAATGGAGCCAGTTGCCGGACTCGAACCGGCGACCTGCTGATTACAAATCAGCTGNTCTACCAACTGAGCTAAACTGGCCCGCTTGCCGTGTTTAGCACGACCACCAAATTGCGGCAAAAAAAAACGGCCCGACGAATGCCGAGCCGGTGATTGTTCGAGTAGAGTACTTCAGAACTTCCAGATCAGGTCCAATTGCAGCCGGTTCGTAGTGTCTGTGTTGGTGTTGATCGCGTCCGCAATGTAGTACGCCGCCACACCCTGCATCGCGCTGTTTACCTGATATTTGGCCTTGATGACGTGGCCCTTCAAATTTGTACCGGCATTGAAATCCGTGGCTGTGCCATTCACGCCGTAGGCGCCGTAGTCGGAATCGGTCCAATTATCGAACACCGAATCCGCCTCCAGCTTGCGGTATTGGTAGCTCAATTCCCAGGAGCCAGCTTCTTGGGCCTTGTTGATCTTCACGCCCAGCAGGTAGCCCGTGTCGTTGGCTGAGTCCGAGGTGTTATTGATGTAGGTGCCCCCGAGGGTGACTGGCACGGATGCGCCCTTGTAAGTCAGCGCCGCGTCAAATATGAGCGGGCTGTGGTTCGCGCCAGACGTATTTCCGGCGTTCTTGGTGGTTTCCGCAGCGGAATCACCATTGATGAAGGCATAGGTGCCAAAACCCAAGTGGCTCGTCATGGTCTCGCTCAACGTGGAATCCAGGGTCACCTGCGCCACTGCCGCGTAAGTGTCCTTGGCTCCGCCATCGCCACCGGAGGCCTCGTCAATCACCCAGCCGGCCACGCCAAAGCCGAAGGCATGATCCTCGGCAATGTCGCGTTCATAGTTGAATGCAACTCCTTCGGGCGTGTAGTCACCGTCAATGATGGCCTTGTCGAAGGAGAAGGTATTGGGCATCTTGCCCATCGTCAGGGTCATCGCATCATTCGGCGTCCAAGCCACATACGCCTGGTCGATGTTGAGCATGTCATTCTCGCCGTCATCATCAAACGACTGGTTTGTGGAAATGGCATCGTCCTGACCGCCCGAGGCAAGCCGGAAACCCACTTTCCAATCGTCATTCAACGTGGCGGTCACACCATATCGAAGGCGATAACGGAAACGAGGCCGTCCCGCATCCTCGGTCGAGGCTGTATCGTCATTGCCCGAAATACCGTCAAAACGCAGGCGAAAATCACCTTTCATGCTTAGCTTTTGCACCCACGAGGGAAGATCCGGAGCCTGCTGCCACATGGTGTAATGTTCCTCAGACTCGCGCCGGGCTTCCGCCTGCAACTCATCCGCTTCCTTTTGTGTCAGGATACCCTTCTCAACCAGTTTGCGCAGCAGCAAATTGCCGCCATCCTCCTGGGCTTGGGCGCTTGCAGTCGCCGCCACACCGGCCAACAGGCCCAGAGCGATCATTTTCGTTATATTGTTTTCCTTCATTAAAATAACTTGGCTCATCCAATAACAGTTACAGGTTAGGCTCGCGCCATTACAAACCAATGTCGTCATTGTTACAATTGGGCAACAGCCTCCCGAGGCGCTCGCATAGCGGAAATCGGCTTCTGAGGCAAGGCTGGAAATTGCCCTGGGGACTTTTCAAACTTCAATTCTCATTTGAGACTGGGAGCTAAAACCCTGTGTCGCCTTTCTTGCGCAATAGTCCCGAACGGTTTCGCGAATTTAACTCTACCTTCGGCGAATCCGCCACGTGCACCCACACGTGCACGTGCGGGGCGCCACGCCAGTGCCAGACGAAGGCGGGACCCTCGAGGCGCCAGTTGTCGTAGATGCCGTCGCGTCCGAGGTCGTCGCGCTTGTACAGCGTGAGGTGACATTGGTCGAGGCCGCCGTTGCGCTTGAGAGCAGCGACGGCTTCGTCGCGGTCATTCTTGCGGAAGGGCTCGAGGAGGAGGCGCAGGATCTTCTGCATGTGCTCTTTTTGGTCGCGGGTCATGTCGGCTACGGGTGCGCCGGTGAATTGGCCACCGGGACCGCGGAAGGCAATCTCCGCCTCGTCAGGCGCCTCCTTTTGCAGCGCCTGTTTGCGCAGCTTGCCATCAAGCATTTGGTAGAGCTTGTTGGCAGCGAGGGCTTGGTGCCAAAAAATGTTGTCGGGATGGTCGGCCTTCTCGAAGTAGCCGCTGGAGCCTTCGTCGCCGTACATGATGGGGCCAGCGAAGGCAACGTGGTCGGCGGAATCGCCATCGCAACGCAGCGTGCCGTGGCGTCCGCTCTGCACAAATTCAAACTTGCCCGTGCCCGGCTCACCGAAGATGGCGATGGCCTGCCGCTTGCCCCAGCCGCCCATGTCGTGCTTGAGCTGTAGATCGAAGCGGTCGATCCAATCGGTATTCAGCAGTCCTTCCCAAATGCCGCGGATAAGAGCCTGCTGGTCTTTCGTGAAAAATTTACTGCGGATAAGCGGCTTTGTGATGAGCCAGTTGTTGGAGATGTGCTTGCGCAGAAGGCCGTTATGATTTTTGTAATCCCACGGGAACGCGACGGCCTTGCGCTGCTTTTCATCGAGCGTGTCGTAGAGCTTTTTTACCAGCGACTCGGATTTCAGCTTGTGGTCAGCCAATACCGGAATTGGCGCGAGGGCTGCAGCGGTGGTGGCTTTAAGGAAACTGCGGCGGGTGGTTTTCATGGCGGGTTTGACGATGACGCACGTTTTCTGGCCGCGCAATCGATTTCCGAAGGTCGTGATGCGGAGATGAAAAAAGGGCACAGATTGTTCTGTGCCCTTTGTGTCTCTGTGGTGAGATTTTACTCGAAGATGCTGTCGTCGAAGAGCGGGGCATCCAAGTGGCCGGTGAGGCTCTTGAGGTACTCGTCGTTGTCGGCGCGTTGCTCGGCGAGCTTGGCGTCGTCGAGGGCCATGACCTCGTTCCAGTCGTCCTCGCTGAAGTCGAGGCCGTTCAGGTCGATGTCGGCGTAGCTGGGCACGTAGCCGATGCCGGCTTTCTCGGCGTTGGCGGTGCCTTTGACGCGCTCGATGATCCACTTGAGCACGCGCATGTTTTGGCCGAAGCCGGGCCAGATGAACTTGCCCTCGGCGTTTTTGCGGAACCAGTTCACGTGGAAAATCTCCGGCGGATTCTCGAGCTTGGCGCCGAAGTCAACCCAGTGCTTGATGTAGTCGCCCATGTGATAGCCGCAGAAGGGAATCATCGCGAACGGATCGCGGCGCAGCTGACCCTCGCCACCGGCGGCGGCGGCGGTCATTTCACTGCCCATCGTGGCGGCGGTGTACACGCCGTGATTCCAGTTGAAGCACTGGTAAATGAGCGGCACATCGGACATGCGGCGTCCGCCGAAGATGAACGCGCTGATGGGCACGCCGGCGGGGTCTTCCCACGCGGGGTCGATGGTGGGGCATTGCGCGGCGGGCGCGGTGAACCGGCTGTTCGGATGCGCGGCTTTGCCTTCGCTCTCGGGCGTCCAATCATTGCCGTGCCAATCGGTGAGGTGCGCGGGCGGCTCATCGCTGAGCTCTTCCCACCACACGTCGTTGTCGTCGGTCTGGGCGACATTGGTGAAGATGGAATTCGCGCGGCAACTTTCCAGCGCGTTCTTGTTCGTCTCCTCACTCGTGCCGGGCGCGACGCCGAAGAAGCCGGCCTCCGGATTGATGGCGTAGAGCTTGCCGTCCTCGCCGGGCTTAATCCACGCGATGTCATCGCCGATGGTGGAAATCTTCCAGCCATCCAGTTCGGCCGGCGGGATGAGCATGGCGAAGTTCGTCTTGCCACAGGCACTTGGGAAAGCCGCGGCGACGTAGCTGGTCTCGCCCTCGGGGCTGGTCACGCCGAGGATGAGCATGTGTTCGGCCAGCCAACCTTCCTCGCGAGCCATGGTGGAGGCGATGCGGAGGGCAAAGCATTTTTTGCCGAGGAGCGCATTGCCGCCGTAGCCGCTGCCGTGGCTGATGATTTCGCGCTTTTCGGGGAAGTGCGTGATGATGATGTTGTCCGGATTGCACGGCCACGGCGCGTCTTCCTGGCCTTCCTCCAGCGGCGCGCCGACGGTGTGCAGGCACTTGACGAATTCACCATCACCGAGCTGCTCCCACACCGCGTCGCCCATGCGCGTCATGATGCGCATGTTCACCGCCACGTAGGGCGAGTCGGAAATCTGCACGCCAATGTGCGAAATCGGCGAGCCCACCGGGCCCATCGAGAACGCCATCACGTACATCGTGCGGCCCTTCATGCAGCCGGCGAAAAGGCCGTTGAGCTTCTCGCGCATCTCGGCGGGCGCCGTCCAGTTGTTCGTGGGCCCGGCGTCAGCTTCGTTTTCACAGCAAATGAAGGTGCGATCCTCCAC
Organism: Verrucomicrobiales bacterium; assembly: GCA_002721895.1. The sequence goes on along the minus strand of PBLV01000016.1, from coordinate 147,688 downwards.
GCGCGCCACGTCCTTGGGATCCGACCGGCACAGGTAACTATCCGGGCGCAGCTCGTCGTTCAGCTTGAAAAACGTCCCGCCCTCGACCATCAGCGCACTCAACCGATCGCGTTCCTCGATCGATCCATCGCACCAATAAATGTCCTTCGGTTGAGTCAGGGCGGCCGTTTCCTCCACCCACTTCAGCAGTTCAGCATTTTGTGTTTTCGCTTCCATAATAAAAATAAATTGGGAAATTGGGCCGCCTTGGGTACGGGGGATCGGCAGTCTTGGCAAGCCCTAATTCGGGTAAATTCCCCGGTCAAAATCGGCTTATCGAATTCGCAAAAAAGCCAACGCATCCTGAAAATCAGCCGGCAAAGGTGCTTCAGCCGTGATGCTTTCTCCGGAAAACGGATGCCGAAATGTCAGAGATTGCGCATGCAGCAGTTGCCTCGGCACCTTGTAGCCGACGGTCTCGGCCAAACGCCGGGCCGAACGCCCTCCATAAACCGCATCCCCCGCCAGCGGACATCCCAAGTACTGGAAATGCACCCTTAGCTGGTGGGTGCGGCCCGTGTGCAGCTCTGCCTCCAAGTGCGTCGCCTCGTTCAACTCTTCCACCAGACGGTAGCTCGTGCGCGCCTCACGACCACCCTCCACCACCGCCATTTTTTTCCGGTGCACCGGGTGCCTTGCAATGGCCGCCTTGACTGTCCCTTGTCTCTTGGGTGGCGCGCCACACACGATGGCGTGATAAATCTTTGTGGTCCGGCGGCCGGCGAACTGCGCCGAAAGCGCCTGATGCGTGGCATCATTTTTTGCTACCACCATGCAGCCGCTGGTGTCCTTGTCCAGTCGATGGACAATCCCCGGCCGCACTACTCCGCCGATCCCCGAGAGCTGCCCTTCACAGTGATGCAACAGCGCGTTCACCAGCGTGCCCCGCGCATGCCCCGCGGCGGGATGCACCACCAGCCCCGGCGGCTTGTTCAAGACCAGCAATCGCTCGTCTTCCAGCAGGATGTCCAGTTCCATGGCCTCCGGCTCCGCCGTCATGGGCTCGGGCTCGGGCCAATGGATGGTGATCTCCTCGCCCGCGTGAGGGTGATGCGCCGCCTTGGCCGGCCGGCCATTGACCAGAATATCGCCCGAGGCAATCAACCGCTGTACTGTTCCGCGCGATGCTTCCGGGAATCTTTTTCGCAGAAAAGAATCCAGTCGGCCTTTCGGCTGTGCCTGTGAAACTACGATGGATTCGGTGCGCTCGTTCATTCCGCCGGTTCCGGATCCATAACCTTCGTCGGCACTTCTCTCGCTAACCGCCGCCAAAACCAAATGCCCCCCGCCACCAACACCACGCTGATAACCTGCCCTTGCGTCACTCGATCATTTAAAAACCGCGGGATATCATCTCCACGCAAAAACTCGATCCCAAACCGTAACACCGAATAAACAATCACGTAAGCCACAAACACCTGCCCGGGAAACCGACGGTTCTTGTGCAGCCACGCCAAGCCCAGATACATCACCAGCCCACCCAGCGCCTCCATTAACTGGGTGGGATACAATGGAACTCCATGCAAAGATCCCAAACCACCCTCCTTGAACACAAGGGCAATCCACGGAAACCCATGCCCACTCACCACCTCGCCTCCCGGAAACAGGCCGCCACTAACCGAGTGCCAATGGTCAAATCCACACTCGCTCCCATGACAGCAGCCCGAGGAAAAGCACCCCAGCCTCCCGAGGAAATACCCCAGCGCAATGCTCGGTGCCAGCGCGTCGAGCGTCGGCCACAGTAGCATTCCGTGGCGGCGGGTATAAAATAAAACAGCCNCCGCCGATCCGATCAACGCCCCCTGAAACACCAGCCCCGATCGGCTGAACAACACACTGCCCAGCGACTGTGTTTTGGGATTCCACTCATCAATCACGTAAAGCAGCTTGGCCCCCACCAAGCCGCACACAATGATCCAGAAAAATAAGTCCGAAACCCGGTCCACCGTAAGCCCATCCCGGCGACCCCGCAGGGAGGCCGTCCACATGCCCAGCCCCATCCCGAGAGCCATGAACACGCCGTACCAGTGGATGGCAAGGCTGCCTATTTTAAACGCGACCGGATCCACGCCTCGGCCAAACTACTGGTGCCTTGGAGCCATCGCAAGCCGTTTTGGATGGCGAAACCGGCCATTTTCAGGTAAGCCCCGGCCGTGGCGGATTGGGCTCAGGAAATCATTTCGCGCGCCGAAGCGCAGCTCGTGCTCCCAGCCGGTCAGCTTCCGGCCGGCAAGCTCGGCCCTTTTAAACGGTTCCTGAAGGACGAAACCGTGCGACTCAGAAAACTCCATCGCGGTGGCGGGCTGGGTCGCGAAGTTTGCCGCGCGCGCGCCGCAGTCATCGACGAACTCCTTCGCCACCTTCTCAACGCGGTCCTGGCGGCCACGTCGTTGCCAGTCACCCGCGAGGAGCTTCCCCTCGCCCTCGTTGCCACTGGCGGTTATGGCCGCGGCGAACTCAACCCCCAAAGCGACATTGACATCATGTTCCTCCATGATGGTTCCATGATGTCCCGTGGAAAACCCACCCCTCTCCTCAGCGAACTTTCTGACGGGCTGCTTTATCCCCTCTGGGATCTGGGCCTGAAAATCGGCCACGCCGTGAGGGGAATCAACGATTGTGTGGCCGTGGCCAACGAGGATGTCCAATCCAAGACCTCCCTGTTCGAGGCCCGGCATGTAGCCGGCCTCCCGGGAATTTTCGAGCAAATGGTGACCACCGTGCGGGCAAAGTGCGTGCGCGGCCGCGAGGAGCAGTACATTGCTGCCCGCCTGGAAGACCAAGACACCCGCCGCAAAAAATTCGGCAATGCCGTCACCATGCAGGAGCCCAACATCAAAAACGGCGTCGGTGGTTTGCGCGACTATCAAAACCTCATTTGGATGATGGCCTGCAAGCACGGCTACCGAACCGTGGCCGACCTTGAGACCGAGAAGATCGTCACCCCAGCCGAGGCGGAACAACTGGAGGCCGCCTATTCTTTTCTCCTTCGTTCCCGAAATGAGCTGCACTACCAACTCGATCGCCCGATGGATGTTCTTTCCAAGGCCGTCCAGCCCAAGGTCGCCTGGCAACTGGGCTATACCAACCGCTCACCTGCCAAGCGAATCGAGGCCTTCCTAGGCGACTACTACCGCCACGCCCGCAATATCAACCTCATCACGCGAGCTGTTGAACGCCGGCTCGCCTTGACACCCGAGCCGGCGTGGCGACAGGCGTTAACCCGGCTGGTCGGAGGTGGAGCCGAACAGGAGATCGACGGCTTTAAAATCGTAAACGGCGAAATCAACTTTCTTTCCCGCCGTGTTTTTCGCGACCAGCCCCGCCGCCTCATGCGCGTTTTCCTCCTTACGCAGCGCCACGGGGTCACGCTCCATCCCGACCTTGCCCAGCTTCTCCGGCAGCAAGTGTACCTTGTTGACCGGGACTTTCGCGAGGATGCCCATGTCCATGAGACGTTCCTTGAGATTTTAAACCAACGCGGCAACGTTGGGCGCATCCTACGCCGCATGCACGAGCTGGATTTCCTCGGCAAGTTTCTCCCCGAATTCGGCCGCCTCACCTGCCTAGTCCAGCATGAGTTTTACCACCAATACACCGTCGATGAACACACCTTGGTCTGCATCGAGAAACTCGATGCCCTCTTCGAGGAACAGATTCACGAGTACCGCCAGTACCACGATCTCTTCGAGTTGTTGGAACGCCCGTTCGTCCTTTACCTCGCCCTGCTGCTCCATGACGCCGGCAAAGGCATCGAGACAGACCGCCACGAGCGTGAAGGCGCACGGGTCGCCGAACACGTTGCCGCCCGCCTCAAGCTAGACGACGCCGCCACCGAGGCCCTCCATTTCATCATCCGCCACCATCTCGCCATGGTCCAGATTGCCCAGCGCCGTGACCTTGAAGATCCCGAAGTCATCGAGCAGTTCGCTGCCTTCATCCAATCCCGCGAACAACTCGCCATGCTGACCCTTCACACTGTTGCCGACTCCCTAGGCACAAGCCGCGATCTCTGGAACGGATTCAAGGACGCCTCCCACTGGTCCCTGTTTTTAAAGGCACAAGCCCGCCTCGCCGGCGACCACACCGTCACCGACACAAATCACCGTGACGAACTTGAGCCCCAAGTCACCAAGCTTCTCGATAGCACCGATGCAGAGCCAGCCGAGATTGCCGCCCACTTCGACAACCTCCCCCCGCGCTACTTTCACGCGCACACCCCGAACGACATTGCCGCGGACATCCAACTCGTCCACAAGTTTCTTAAGCTTCAGGTTCTCCATGCCAACCGCATGCTTACCCCCGCCATTGGCTGGCAACGCCAGCCGGACCGCGGCTACGCCATCCTCAGCCTCTGCACCTGGGATCGCCCGGGCCTTTTCAGCCGCATCACCGGAGTGCTGGCCGAGTGCGGCCTTAACATTTTGGGCGCCCAGATATTCACCCGCGAAGATTCCATCGCGCTCGACCGCTTTCTAGTTGTTGACGCGCGCACCGGCCAGCTGCCCCGCAAACCCCAGCGCGAGGATTGCAACGAGAAACTCACCCAAGCCTTGGCCGCTCTCGAGGACTTTGAACTCGACCTGCAACGGCTTCCCCCCGACACGCTGGACTATCAGGCCATCGCCGGCGAACGTATCCCCACCAAAATCGAGTTCGACAACCGCGCCTCTTCCGAGTTCACCGTCATCGACTTGGAGGCCGAGGATCACGTGGGCCTTCTCTACGTCGTTTCATACACCCTCGCCGAGCTGGGCCTGGACATACGGCTGGCCAAAATCGAGACCGGCAAAGGCGCTGCAACCGACAGTTTCTACGTCACCGATGGGGAAATCACCAAGATCGTCAGGGAAACTCGCCAGCAAAAAATCGCCGCCACACTCCGTCTAGCCATTGATTCCCTTCACGCTGCCTGACCGCGAAATCCCACATCAAGCCTCCTAAAATTCCCCTTTCACTGGACGGGCGGGTGGGCTATCCTCCGCGCCCTTTCGATGGCAAAACGCACGATTAATGACGTGGATTTGCAAGGCAAACGGGTGTTTGCCCGAGTGGATTACAATGTACCCATGGAAGAATCCGCCGGGGCCATGGTGATTAACGACGATACGCGTATCCGGGCGACATTGCCGACCTTGGAGGCCCTTCGCAGCCAGGGAGCCCGCGTTGTTTTGGCGGCCCACTTGGGGCGCCCAAAGGGCGAGCGGGTGGATTCAATGAGCCTCCGACCAGTGGCAGCCAAGCTGGGAGAATTAACCGGACAACCGGTAGGCTTCGCCGGGGACTGCATCGGGGATACGGCGGCAAACGCGGTCAACAACTTGGCCGACGGGGAAATAGTGCTGTTGGAAAACGTCCGTTACCACGCGGAAGAAGAGGCAAATGACGCTGATTTCGCGAGGCAACTTTCAGAATTGGCGGACGCATACGTCAACGACGCATTCGGGGCGGCCCACCGTGCTCATGCGTCCACAGCCGGGATCGCGGAAGCAATCTCAAGCCGTGGGGGAGAATGCGTGGCGGGATTGTTGATGGAACGGGAATTAAAATTTCTGGGTGGCGAACTGGAGAATCCGACACGGCCTTTCGTAGTGATCCTGNGCGGGGCAAAAGTATCCGACAAAATCAAGGTAATCGACCGGCTGTTGGAGAAGGCGGACACCATCCTGATAGGTGGTGCCATGGCTTATACTTTCAAGCTCGCCCAAGGCAGGGACGTGGGCAACTCACTCGTGGAACCTGACAAGGTGGACACGGCCCGCGCAGCACTGGACAAGGCCGCCGCGCGCGGAGTGAAATTCCTCCTGCCAACAGACCACATCGCGGCAGAGTCTTACGAAACAGGCGAAGTCAACAGCAAGGACAAACCCATCACCAAGCTGCGCAACCACCGGGTCATTGACAGCGAAAATGTCCCCGTCGGCTTGGGAGGAGTGGACATTGGCCCCGCAACGGCGGAATCATTTGCCAATGCACTGAACGGCGCCAAGACAATTTTGTGGAACGGGCCGATGGGCATCTTTGAGGATCCGAGATTTGCGGATGGAACTCTGGCCATTGCGCGGGCCGTGGCCGCAGCCACCCGGGCGGGCGGTCAAAGCATCATCGGCGGCGGCGACAGCGTGAAGGCGATAAACAAAACCGGCCTTTCGGGCGAAGTGACCTTCATGAGCACCGGCGGCGGCGCGAGTCTGGAATTTTTGGAAGGTAGGGAACTGCCAGGCGTGGCCGCCTTGGACAATCGTTAAAGCAGCATGGAAAAGGAACGCAAACTCATCGTTGCCGGCAACTGGAAGATGAACAAGACCGCGGCTGAGGGCGCGGAATTGGCCGGACAAATCAAGCTGGACCTCGGCGACCTAACTGAGGTGGACGTGGTGGTCTGCCCGCCCTTCACGGCACTGGAGGCAGTATCGGCGGCCATCGAGGAAAGCACCGTCCGACTGGGCGCGCAGGACATGAGCGCGAACGATTATGGAGCCTACACCGGCGAGGTTTGCTCGGGGATGCTGCGGGAATTTGGCGTGCGCTACGTGATCCTGGGCCACTCGGAACGTCGCCAGTATCAGGCGGAAAGCGATGTGCTGATCAACACCAAGGCGAAGGCGGCCTTGGGGGCGGCCTTGAAACCAATTGTGTGCGTGGGAGAATTGCTGGAACAACGGGAGGCGAACAAAACCGAAGCGGTGGTGGGCAGCCAGTTGTCCGGCAGTCTGGCGGACCTGACCGCCGAGCAAATGCTCGAAACCGTGATTGCCTACGAGCCAGTCTGGGCCATCGGCACGGGCCTCACCGCCACGCCCAACCAGGCACAGGAAGTGCACGCCTTTATCCGCGGACAAATCGCGGCGCAGTTTGACGATGCGATTGCCCGACGGACACGCATCCAGTACGGTGGCAGCGTGAAGCCGGGCAATGCCCGCGACCTGTTGGGCCAGCCCGATGTGGATGGTGCCCTGGTGGGCGGCGCCTCACTGGACGCACATAACTTTGTTGAAATTATAAAAAATACTCTTAATTAAATATCATGCAACTGGCGATAGGAATCCTGACAATCATTCTGGTGCTCGATGCGCTGTTCCTCATCCTGCTCATCCTGCTGCAACTGCCGAAGAAAGAAGCGGGTCTGGGCACAGCCTTCGGTGGCGGGACAACCGACGCACTGTTCGGCGCGGGTGCGGGCAATGTGCTGACCAAGGCAACAAAATGGGGAGCCATCCTTTTCATCTGTCTATCCATCGCCTTGTCGATCATGCACAAGTCTGTCGGCGAAGAGCGGCGCAACCTCGGTGGCAAGCAACCAACAACCAACCCGGCGGACACCAACGCCCCGCCAGCACCCAAGCCGCCCCAGACGAACAACCCCGTCCAAACGGTGACCAACAACCCACCCACCACCAANTCAGCGCCAACACCGACAAATTCACCCCCAACCACCAACGCACCTCCAGCGTCGGCACCCAAAAGCAAGGGCGAACCTGCTCCAGCACCCAAGGGGAAAGCAGCGCCAACACCGCCAAAAAACTAAAGGGCTAGTTTAAGACACCCGCTCGCGGATGGACTCCACATTATCACGTGGAATGGCGTCGATGAGGTTCTTCGTGTATTCCTCGCCGGGGTTGGCGTAGATTTCCTCGGCAACGCCTTGCTCCACGATTTCGCCTGCCCGCATCACCGCCATGATGTCGGCCATGAATTTCACGACGCTGAGATCGTGGCTGATGAAAATGTAGGTGAGGTTGCGGCGGCTCTGCAGTTCCTTGAGCAGATTGAGCACCTGCGCCTGCACGGAGACGTCCATCGCGCTGACGGCTTCGTCGCACACGATGAATTCCGGCTCCAGCGACAACGCGCGCGCCACACAAATGCGCTGGCGTTGGCCGCCGGAAAACTCATGCGGGTAACGGCGGAGGAATCGTGCCTCCAGGCCGACCTCTTCCAGCAACGCCGCCGCGCGATCGCGCCGGTCGCCGGGCGTGCCGATGCTGTGCACCGCCATCGGCTCGGTGAGCGCTTGTTCAATGGTGAGACGCGGGTTGAGTGAGGAATATGGATCCTGAAAAATAATCTGCATTCGCTTGCGCAACGGCAACATGGCGGCGGCATCGAAGCCGGCAATTTCCTGTCCGGCAAACCGCACGCTGCCACCAGTGGGCGTCACGAGGTTTAGGATTGCGCGGCCGGTGGTGGTTTTTCCGCATCCGGATTCGCCTACGAGGCCCAGTGTGATGCCGCGCGGGACGTTGAAGCTGATACCGTCCACCGCCTTCACCACGCCGGTTGGGCCGGAAAAAAATGCGGCGCGTTCCGGGAAATGCACTTTCAGATCGGCCACTTCCAGCAACAGATCATTTTCATCCACCGCCGACTCTTCGATTTGCTGCAACGCCTCGATGTGCGCGGCGGCATTAGGCTTTTCGCTGAGTTGAATTTCACCAGCGACCTCAGATTCATCGAGATAATCGGAAACGGTCGGCAGCACCTTGAAGGTGGATTCCAACCGCGGACGGCAGGCCAGCAGGCCCTTGGTGTACGGGTGTTGCGGCTGATCGAAAATGGAAAGCACATCGCCCTGCTCCACGATGTGGCCGCGGTACATCACCACCACGCGATCGGCAAGCTCGGCGATCACGCCGAGATCGTGCGTAATGAAAATTACCGACACGCCGAGATCGGACTGCAGTTCCTTGAGCAACCGAAGAATCTGCGCCTGCACGGTTACGTCGAGCGCCGTGGTCGGTTCATCGGCAATGAGCACCTCGGGATTGGTAATGAGCGCCATGGCGATCATCACGCGTTGGCGCATGCCGCCGGAGAATTCATGTGGATACGAATGTACGCGCTCCGCGGCATCGCGGATGCCGACTTTCTCGAGCATGGCGATGGCCTTTCGCAACGCCTCATGGCGCTCAGCCAAACCGTGAATCAGCAGCGGTTCGATGAGCTGTTCGGAAATCCGCAGGTACGGATTGAGCGAGGTCATCGGATCCTGAAAGATCATCGCGATGCGTTTGCCGCGCAACGCGCGGTGCACCTCGGGGCTGGCGTTGAGCAGATCGGCTTGATCGAAAGAAGCGGTGCCGCCTTCGATGCGACCGGGCGGTTGTGGCACGAGGCCCATGAGCGTGTGGACGGTGACGGATTTGCCTGAGCCGGATTCGCCGACGATGCCGAGGATCTCGCNCTTCTCGACCGTGAACGAAATGTCATCCACCGCCTTCACCACGCCATTACGCGTGTGAAAGTAGGTTTTCAGGTTGTCGATTTCGAGCAGCGGCATATCAGTCCTTTGAAGATTTCGGGTCTAGTGCATCGCGGAGTCCATCACCAATGAAATTCAGGCTGAACAAGGTGGCGGAGAAAAACAGCGCGGGGAAAATGAGCAGCCACGGGTAGACGTCGATCTTCTCCGCGCCGTCCTTGATCAACAATCCCCACGAACTCATCGGCGGCTGCACACCCAAGCCGAGGAAGCTGAGAACGGCTTCCAGCAACATCACCGCCGGAACGGTAAGACTCGCGTAAATGATCACCGGCCCGAGGATGTTCGGCAGCAAATGGCCGAAGATAATGCGGAGATTTCCGTAGCCCAACGCCCGTGCGGACTCGACAAATTCGGTATCCTTCAGCGCCATGATTTGCGCGCGCACGATCCGCGCCATGGTCAGCCATTCCACGAATCCGATGGCCACGAACAGCAAAATGAAATTTCGCCCAAACATCACCATGAGCAAAATGACGAAGATGGTGAACGGCAGCGAATAGAGAATATCCACGATCCGCATTAAGAAAGCATCGGTGCGCCCGCCGATGTAGCCGGCAAAGGAACCGTAAACCACGCCGATCACGAGGCTGACCGCCGTGGCGAGGAAGCCGACTGCCAGCGAGATGCGGCCGCCTTCGAGCGTGCGCACGAAAATGTCGCGGCCAAGGTCATCAGTGCCAAACCAATGAGTGAAGCTCGGTTTTTGAAATGCGTTTTCAAGATTGTTCACCTCACCGGAATGCCCGGTAAAAATCATCGGGCCAAACACGCAAAGGTAGATAATGAAAATGAAAATCACTGAGCTGGCCAATGCCATCCGGTTTTGCGACAGGCGCCGCCATGCGTCGCTCCACAATGACACGCCCGCATCTTCCGGCACACCCTGATATTGTGCCTTGCCGAAACCGAGTACGGGCCAAACGATTTGCGGGAACAACAACAAGCCCACGCCAAAGAACTTATCTTTTCGGAAAAGCGCAGCTGTATCCATGCAGATGACAAGGGCTGTCACCAGATTGATGCCGGGCAACAGCAACAGGAAAACCCACCAGCCGGGACGCTTGATCAATTGCAGCAACGTGAGGAGATTGAGGATGGGAACAAATGCTTTGCCGCCGCTTTCACCCGCCTTTTCAAAAATCTTGTAGAGCGACACCATCCAGATGTTGGCGAGTACAAACAGCGCTGCTGCCACGGCGAAGCAGGAAGAGACCTCAATCTCGATGACTGAACTGGAGGCCAGCAGGCTCATGACTCGACGCGCGTGCGGGGGTTCAGCCAAGCCTGGACGATGTCGACCAGCAGGTTCATGACGATGATCAGTGTGGCGTAAAAGAGGACGGTGCCGAGGACCATCGTGTAGTCGCGGTTAAAGGCGGCCGTGACAAAGAATTTGCCGAGGCCGGGGATGGAGAAAATCGTTTCGATGACGAATGAGCCGCTGATCAATCCCGCAAATGCCGGGCCGAGAAAAGACACCACCGGCAACAGGCCACCGCGCAAACCGTGCTTGAGAATCACGCGGGATTCGCTGGCACCCTTGGCGCGGGCGGTTTTAATAAAATCCTGATTGAGTACCTCGAGCATGCCGCCGCGGGTGAGGCGTGCCACATACGCCGCGTAGTACAGGCCGAGTGTGAGCGACGGGAGCACCATGTCGCCCCAGGTGTACCAACCGATGGGACTGAACCAGCCCAGACCGGAGGAGAAAAACATGATCAGCAGCGGACCCATCACAAAGGTGGGCAGGCAAATGCCGATCATCGCGGTGGACATCGGCACATAATCGAGCAATGAATTTTTCTTGAGCGCGGCGATAATGCCCGCGGGCAACCCGAGGCAAAGTGCAATCGCCAGTGCGCACAAGCCCAGCTGCATGGAGACGGGGAATGATTTACTGATGAGGCCAGTGACGGATTGGTCAACGTACTTGAAGGACGGCCCGAGATCGCCGTAGATCAAGCCGGAGCGCTCACGCCGATAGATTTCCCACAGGTGATTTTGGGATTCCTTCTCATCCTGAGGCACCGTGCGGACGTGCCATTTGCCGGGTGATTCCCCGGTGGCTGTGAGCTCGCCTTGGCGCGTGACGGCAACGGTGAATTTATTGTTTTCAGGTGAGTACTCCGCCGTTTCATTTCCGTCAGCGAAAACGATTTGCTGTTTGTCCACCTCCTTGGCGATGAAGCCAAAATAGAGCAGGTACTGTTCCCAGAGCGGGCGATCGAGTCCGTAATGCTCCTCGAGCTTTTTGCGAATTTCCGCCGGGACGGTTTTCTCGTCCGTGAAAGGATCACCCGGAGCAAAGCGCACCATGAAAAAGGTAATCGTGGCTATGATAAACAATACCGGGATCGCCTGCAGCAAGCGCGTGAGGATGAAACGGAGCATGCGGCGTCAATCCTCCTCGAGGTACACGTACTTGTAGGGATGATGATCCAACACGTTGGGATACCAGCCCTTCACGCTTTTGTCCCGCAGGCTGGCGCGCACGTAAAAATATATGGGCAACATCGGCATCTCCTTGGCGAGGATGCCTTCCGCCTCGCGGAAATATTCTTTGCGCTTCTCCTTGTCGCCTTCCTTGGCGGCCATGCTGATGAGTTCATCGTAACGGGCGTTGGACCAGCCGGTGTTGTTGTGGCCGCCGTCGGTTACCCACATGTCCATGAAGGTATTGGGATCGTTGTAATCCCCTGTCCAACCCGCACGGGTAATATCAAAATCCTGTTTTTCGACCGCCTTGAGGAAAACTTTCCATTCCTGGTTATCCAAAACCACATCAATGCCCAGCTCCTGTTTCCACATCGCCTGAATGGCCTCCGCCACTTTCTTGTGGCTTTCGCTGGTGTTATAACGCAGCTCAATCTTGGGCAGCGTCGACTGGCCGGTCTCTTTGAGATACTCGGCGATCAACCGCTTGGCCTCGGGGAGATTCGACTGAAATTGCGGCCCCGCCGTGAAGCCTCCCGTGCCGGGCGGGGTGAAGTTGTACGCCGGTTTTTGCCCCGCGCGCATCACATGCTCCACCAGCGCCTCGCGGTCAATGGACAACGCCAATGCCCGTCGCACCCGCACATCATCCAGCGGTTTTCGATCCGTGTTGAACCGGTAAAAGTACACGGCCAGATACGTGTCCAGGTGCAGCAGTTCGGGGTTGTATTTCTTGTGCCAATCGATGCGATGCGGCGGCACGGTGTTGGTGTGATGAAGAAATCTCGAGCGAAATGCCCGTTCCTCGGTGTCCACGCTCTCCAGCGGATAAAACCGAATCTCGCTGAGCTTCACCCGATCGCGATCCCAATACGTTTTGCTCTTCTTCACCACCATCCGCGCGTTGATCCGCCATTCCTCCAGCGTGAAGGCGCCATTACCCACATGATTGCCCGGCAACGCCCAGCCCGTGCCGCGCGTGGTGCGGGCGCCGAATTTTTCAATCGTCGGCGGATGCACCGGCCAAAATGTGTAGTGATTGAGCAGCTCGAGGAAATAGGGCGTGGGATTTTCCAGCGTCAACTCCAGCGTGCGATCATCAATCGCCCGGGCCCCGACCTTGCAGCGGTCCCAGTCATCCCAATCCAGTGTTTTCAACTTCGCATGATTTTCGCACAAAGTGCACTTGGCGATTACCCCTTCTTTCTCCGGCTTCAAATCAGCCATCACTTTCGTCCGTTCAGCATCATCCAGTGCCTCCCATTCCTCCGGATGCGCGATTACTTTCGGCGGACCGTCCTTGGTGAACAGCCACAAGCCGCCGGGGCATTTTCTGCCGGTGTTGTAGAGCTTGCCGTTCTTGAGCGCCTGCACCATGTAACCGTATTGCGCGCCCAGTTCCTGATTGAGAATACGCCGATAGCTGTAAACAAAATCACTGGCCTTGACGGGATCGCCATTAGACCACATGGCATCTTCGCGCAGAGTGAAAGTGTAGGTGAGGCCGTTCTCAGAAGTTTTCCATGCCTTGGCCACGCCCTCGATCGGCTCAAGCGTTTTAGGATCCTCTGTCATCAAGCCTTCCACCAGCGAAGACATGATGTGATGCGCACTCACGCTGGTGGCCAAATGTGGATCCAGCGACTGCGGCTCGGCGCCATTGCCGAGGTGCAGTACTTGCTGATCACGCGCACCGGCCTCCACATTGTTTGGTGGACGCGAACACCCGCCCAGAAACAGAAGGATCAACAGACAGCAAAGTTGCCTCATGCGCGGGCAGATTGGCCGATGGCGGGCGGACCGAAAAGGAAAAACAGTGTCAATTGCCAGCCCCGGGCGTAACTCCCGATTCTCCGCCATTTTGGCCGGATGGATTGATCATGTTGACGGCACCTCCACCGCCGGGCAGTTGTCCGGGTCGCAGACCGAGATGACCGCGCAAGATTGCAGCCTTCAATTTCATCTCGGCGACATGATCCTGCAGCTGCTTGTTGGCTCCGGAAACACGCGCTGCTTCCTTATCTAGAAATTCCATCAACCCCCTCAACGCATCAGCATGAATACTTTCGAAGGGACGCAGCTTCACGCGNTCCTCCTCCGTGTCGAGCCGCCGCGTCTGGTACGCCTTGTGCTGAAATTCCGCCTGCCGAATCAACCCTATCGCATCATCTTCACGACCTTGGGCCAACGTGAAATACGCACGACGAATCAAACCCACCAGAATTTGCATCGTATTGCTGCGCCCACCGCTTTCCATTTCTTCCTGCAATCGGCTGACGACATAGGCCTCCAAGTCGAGCGTCTTGGTGTTGATGTCGAAGCCCTTGTAAAACTTGACCTTCTCCGGGTAACGGTCGGCCATGAGGCGAAAATAGTGCATGGCTTTTTGCATCTGATTGTTCAGGTACAAACGTGAGACCAAACCCCGGTAAAAATTGTGATGCGCGTTCTCGAAGGTCTGCAAGGTGGCATCGGATACCATGCTCGGCAGTTTTACGTATTGGCCAAGGTCACTACCCAGCTCCTCAACCCTTCGCTTCGTCTCCGCGCTCTTTTGCTCCTGCTCCGCCATCTTGGCCTTGGTCCATTCAATCTGCCTGATGTACATCTGCTCCACGATCTCCGCCGCCTCCAGACGCGGCGCAAGGTCCCAGTTCTGCCCATCCCGATAACGCTGTTTCCAATCGGGCACATTGCGATCCACCAACAACAGGCCGCGGTCACAACTAATCTTCATGGACTGAAACATTTCGCGGCGCAGCTTGCGGACCATGTCCAAACGAGGAAGATTGTGCTGGCACTTCTGCACTCCAATCCAGGCCCAATACATGGCGTGCGTCTCGGGGAGGCGCCACTCCATTCCAATGTATTTCTCCCTCATCTCGCCATCGGGATCCATCACTGGGGCGGTGCCAAACTCCCTGTCGAACTGGCGCATGCGGCGCGGATCCATCTTGAACTCCCTGACCAGCCGCCGCGCGCGCTCACGGGTGTTTTGAGATTTCTCAGAGTCATCCTGAGGCGGATTGATGAGTGAATCGAAATCCACGGGCACCGGATGCCCATTCTCGTCCATGCATTCCTCAATGCTGGGCCAGAGCAATTCCGACATCCAGTTGATCCAGATGGTCTTGTACTTGCGCTGGGCCACGTCCATGTCCTGCCCCATCTTGTGCTGGAACGTCCAAGCCAACTCCCAGTAAAGCTCCGGCTCATGAGGGTTGTACTGGATCGCCTCATCACGCAGAAGCTTGATGCCCGCGTAAACCCACTTCCAGCGCTCGTCGGTGTCCTTCTCCTTGACCGAGATATTGTAGGCCAGGTTCCAGGCGCGGTCGGTCCAAACACGCGGCGTGTGCGGCTGAAGACGGGTGATCCACTCCGAAAGTTGCATCATTTCGTAATATTTGCCGTCCAGTTGCATCTGGTTGATGCGCATCCAGAGGACGGTCGAAAGGACACCGCGGAACCCGCCCAAGGTCTCGGTGGCAAAGCGCATGAGGGGCGGCGCATTCTGGATGGGCTCCAGATAGGCAACATTCAACTGGCCACGCCCACGGTTGACCACTCCTTGTGACCACGCCACGGCACCCAGCAATGGCAGCAGCAAAAGCAGATAAACCGCCTTGCGTGAACTATTGGGNGAAGATGCCATGTTGGTGTCCAGATCGATTCATGCAGTCTATCACTCCTTGCCGTGCAGCGCCAGTTCGCGCTGGGAAAACACGCCCATGCCAAACGCGGCAAAGATGCCGCCGCCCAGCCCCCACACCACCAAGTAAGCTCGGCCCAGCATGCCCCACGTAATACTGCGCCCCTCGCTCAATGAGGTGATGGGTGAATAATCCTGCAACGGGCTAATGATGGAGGTCAGGGCCTTGAAGGCCACCAGCGCAAACCAATCCAAGAAATGAGTATTGCGCTGGCCAATGGTGTAGGTCTGCCGGAGCCCACCATCGGCCAAAACCTGTTCCATCACTCCCGTGCAAAGCGAAATAACCAGCAGACCAATGCAGGCAAAAGCCGCCATTGGAAAATCCATGAAGCTGGCCATCGCCAGCCCCATCAGGCCCAGGATGCCAAGCCAGCAGAACACCACCGACATGGACCTCAAAAAATTCACCTCGAAACTGCTCTCGTGATAAAGCAGTTCCAATTGCCCCTTCCAGTAGGGAATGGACAGGGAAAACTTGATGCGCTTGTCGGGTTGATCCAAATCCACCACCTGACCGTGATTGACAATTATCAGTTTAAAGATGTCACGTTCATCCACGCTGTCTGACTTCAACTCCTCGGGCAACCGGCCCCGGTCCGGATCATTCTTCCTGTCAATTCCGAAATAAGTCGGGTACACGAAAAACTCGTGAAAAGTCCGAATGGTCAGGTAATCCCGTGCCCCCGCGATGCCATTGCCAAAAATGAGCAACGCGTCATACAGGGTATCAGAGATGGTGATCTGCATGGTTTCCCTGAGTGATTCATCCGCCTCATTCACAAACCCCTCCAGTTTGAATCGCAGCGTAATGGCTTCGTCTGCTGGCATGCTGTGGGCCCCTGGCAGATGGAAGAAGAATACCTGCCGACTTTCGAGATTTTCCGTGCTGAAGTTTACCGCCTCCCAGTGTACCTTGGCCATGCTGAACCAGTGATCCCACCATTCGTCGCCATTGAGTGGCAGGTCGTCCTTGCCTGCTGAAGGCTGAAAATCTCCCGAGAAAATCAAGTCAACGCGGCTATTCAAATTCTGCGTCAGCTTGTTCTTGAAATCGGGCACCTGCTCGAACTTCAGCGGCTCGGAATCCGAATTATAATAACCCTCGGGCCAAAACTGCCGTTCCAACCGCATACTCACATCCTCATGCAGCAGCCTCGCGGCATAAGCCTGCATTTCCTCTTCCAGTTTTGAGGTTTCCGGTTTGACGGATGCCCGGCCCGCCAATGTCCGATGCTTTACTTTCTCCAGTTCAAACTTGGCCAACATGCCCCGCAACTCGTCCATGATCCAGTCCGGCGCACTCACTCCTTCACTCGTCGACTTGGCGTTTTCATAGGCCACCTTGAACGCTTCGAATTGCTCTGGCTTGGGCATCTTCTGCAACTCCTGCAACCGATCCTCCTCGCTGCCACCAATAGTTCCCGCATCCTTTTCCATCTTCACGGTCCACCCGTGCGCCAGACTGGCCGCCCATGGCCGAAAAAACCATCGAGGCATCCGATAACCCGGAAAATGTAAACTCGCCTCACGTTCCACTTTGTCCGCAGGCATCAACGCCAATGCCCGTTCATGGTTGCTTTCAAAGGTCTGCACGCGAAAGTAAACCATACCGTAAATCGAGATACCTACCAGGAACAGTAACGCCGCGTTGAGCGACATAATGCCCAGCCATTTACCCAGCCAAATCTGCCAACGGGGAATGGGCTTGGTGGCCACCATCTGCATCTGGCACTCGGCCACGTCGCGTGAAAGGGTACCGCAAGCCAGCCAAACCGTAGTGGCACCCAGCAGAACAAACACCATCGCCAGCGTGTAGGTCAGCAGCACGCTCACCAGCCCTTCCGCCGTGCCGTCCCCCTTCAAGACCAAAGGAAGTGCCGCCACCACCAGCACGAGCATGAAGGCCACTGCCCAGAAAAATTTGTACCGAAACGCCGCCTGCCAGGTAAGTCGGGCAATGGCATAAACCGGCTTGAACGGCCCCGGCACAGTATCGATCGTCAGCGGTTCCAACTTGGGTTCAAGCTCGCCGCTCTTAACGCGCGCCGCGGCCGCGATATCCGTTGGCGCATCCACATCGCCCCGATATACCCAGCCGTTTTCCTTGAGCGTGCGTCCCAACAAGCGGGCGGCATTAAAACCCGTGTGACCGTGAATGAGCAGAATGGGAACAAGATACCATTTACTCCAATAGACAATACCCGCTGCGGCAATTGCCTCCACAATCAACAGGCCCACACTCAGGAGAATCAAGCCATTCAGGAAGGCCCAAATCGGCCCCAGCAACAGGGCCGCGGCATCCAAGTGCCGCGCGGGCAACGCGCGAAACTCCCCTTGGGGATGCTCATATACGGACCAGCGTGATTTTGCCTCGGCCATGGCGCGCTATTTTGAATCGTCGTCGTTTCCGCCCAGAAGCCCGGAGAGTTTCTCGTTGGCCTTGGAGAGATCTTCCTTCTTCTTCTCTTCCGGCTTCGGCTCGGCGGGCTTGGACTCGGACTCGGGCTGGTCGTCGGACAACGCGGCCAGCTTGGCCTCGTCCACCTTGGGCGCTTCCGGCTNCGGCTTCAGTTCCGGCGCAGCCTCGGGCTCGGCAACCGGGGAGGATAAGCGTTCCAGTCGGCGATCCACCGCGCTTTTCACCGGGCCATCACTCCGCAAAAATTCCGCCACTTGACTGCCCGAGGTGGCTCCCGAGGTGGCCTCGCTCTCCCGCGCCTTGTTGACCACGTTGATGAAATAGTTCTCCAGATTCTGGGTGGGGTTTTCCACTTCCAGCTTATCCTCGGCCACATCCTCGCGAATGCGATCTAGCACCTTGTCCATGGATTCCTTGGGCAACAGGGGCATGGTGATGCGCACGGAGTCGCGTTCGGCGAGTAGGTCCTTCAGCTCTCCCAGTGCTTGGACCTGACCGCCGTAGTAAATCACCGCGCGGTCACAGACATCCTCCACATCAGACAACAAGTGGCTGGAAAGGATCACCGTCTTGCCCCGTTCGGCCAAGTTCAGGATCAAGTCCTTCATCTCGCGGCAACCGATGGGATCCATGCCACTGGTTGGCTCATCCAGAATCACCAGATCCGGGTCATTGATCAGNGCTTGCGCCAAGCCGATGCGCCGCTGCATGCCCTTGGAAAATTCGCCCACTGTCCGCAGATGCACCGCTTTAAGGCCCACCATGTCCAGCAGTTGCTCCGCGCGCTTGCGCCGTTCCGGCCCACCAATGGCGAAAAGGTTACCAAAGAAATCCAAGGTCTCCTCAGAATCAAGGTACTTGTACAGGTAACTTTCCTCAGGTAGATAACCAATCCGTGCTTTCGTGCGCACATCGCGCGGTGACCGGCCGAAAACCTGAATCTGGCCCTTGCTGGGGTGCAGCAGACCAAGGAGCATCTTGATGGTGGTGGATTTACCCGAGCCATTTGGCCCGAGAAGACCAAACACCTCGCCCCGGCGAATGTCGAAGCTCACATCGTTGACCGCCTTGGCCTTCGGGCGACCCCAGAAGTCCTTGAACACCTTGGTCAGGCCCTGAACCTTGACCACCACCTCATTACCCCCGCCAGATCCGGCTTGGGCATCCGTTGTTTGCTCGCGTGTTTCAGTTGCCATCATGGCTGGTTGCCCGCGCGCGGCGGGGTCAATCGTTCCTCACAAAATCCAGCAGCTCCCAGGGCTCAGGCCTCGGCCGGAGCCGGCTCAGCCACCGCCGCGTCGTCACTGTCCCCGGCNTCCCCTTCCGACGGTGTCTCGAATGGCTCCANATCCTCTCCCTGACGCACCAGACGGGCGCTGTTAAACACAACCAGCAACGAACCGATCACGTGCAACATTGCCGCCATCACCGCCGTAATGAATCCCTGCCAAGCCAGCACAAAGCCGCCAATGACAAACAGGATGCCGAACAGGAAATTCTGGTTGATCACCGCACGCGTCATCCGCGACAAGCGCACGAGAAATGGCAAACGGCGCAAGTCGTTGTTCATCAGCGCGATGGTCGCCGACTTGATGGCCACCTCACTGCCCGCCGCGCCCATGGCAATACCGATATCACCTGCCGCCAGCGCCGGCGCATCATTCACGCCATCGCCCACCACCGCCACCTTGTAACCCTTGCCACGCGTGGTTTTCACATAATCCACCTTGTCCGCCGGCAGGCATTCGGCCGAGACATCATCGCAGCCAATCTCCGCGGACACTCGCTCGGCCACCGGTGTACGGTCACCCGACACCAGCGAAACCCGCCGCACACCCTCCTCCTTCAAGCCGGCCACCGCCGCTCCGGCTTCTTCACGGGTCTGGTCGGATAACCCCAGCCAGCCGACATAACGGCCATCCCGCGCCACAAACACGAGGCTGTAGCCCTGCGTCTCATCCAAGTCCACCGACCCCTCAAAATCCCCCTCCACCGAATTCTCCTGCATCCACGCTTGGCGCCCCACCAGCACTGTGTCGCCATTGATCCGCGCCGAGACGCCCTTGCCCGCCGTTTCCGAGAAATCCTCCGGCTCCGCCAAGTCCAATCCCACTTCCTCGGCCAGCACGGCCATCGCCTTTGCGGTGGGGTGGTTGCTGTAGCGCTCCGCACTGGCCGCGGCCAANAACAGNTCCGCATCCGTNCCATCCACCGCCTTCATGCGGCTCACCGCCAGTTTGCCGGTGGTCACGGTGCCGGTCTTGTCGAACACAAACGCGTTGATGCGCGCCGCCAATTCAATGTCGCTCACCTGCTTGATAAGCACGCCCAGACGCGCAGCCGCCGAGNGCGAGGCGACGATGGCCGTGGGTGTCGCGAGAATGAACGCCACCGGACAGGCCACGATATAAATGGCAATGACGCGGTTGATGTCGTGCGTCAACGCCCAGACCAAAGCGCCCATCACCAAGACCAGCGGGGTATAGAAGCCCATGTACTGGTCCACGATTTTCATGATGGGCAGCTTGGTTTTCTGCGCATCGATGATCAATTCACGCACACGGCCAAACGTCGTCTCCTGCCCCGCCTTGGTAACACGCACTTCCAGCACACCGGTGATGTTGGTCGTGGCCTCGTACACCTCATCGCCTGCGGCCTTGTCGCGCGGCAGCGATTCACCGGTGATGTTCGCCTCGTTGATGGAGGCCGAGCCCTTCACGATCTCACCATCGGCCGGGATATTGTCGCCCGGACGGATGCGGATCACGTCGCCCACCTGCAGGTTGGCCGCAGCCACTTCCTCCTCCGAATCGGAGCCCTCCACGATGCGCCGAGCCTTGGTGGGGGTCAGCTTGATGAGGCTCTCGATTGAGGCCTTGGCGCCGGCGGCGGTCTGGTTCTCAATCATCTCCGCCAACAACATGAAGAACGCCACCAGTCCCGCCTCGTGATAGTGCCCGATAGCGAACGAGGCGCAAACCGCAATGGCCACCAGCTCGTTGGTAGTCAGGCTACCGGAGGTCAGGTTTTTGAAAGTGCGAATNATGATGGGCAACGCGAGAATAACGGCCCCCAGCATTGCGGACAGATCCCCCACGGAAGACCGACTACCCTCGCCGCTGTCAATGA
This sequence comes from Verrucomicrobiales bacterium, assembly GCA_002721895.1. The sequence goes on along the minus strand of PBLV01000016.1, from coordinate 126,688 downwards.
ACCAGTCGGCCAGAAAACCATTGATGACAAACACCAGCCCCGCCACGATGAGTGGGAACCGCAGGCTGCCCTGAAGAGACGCGGCCTCGGCTTGGGGTTCAATCTGGGATTCGGTTTCCGCCATGGTCTCCTGTAAGTTACTTCTTCTTGCCACCACCACTCAGGTCCATTGCCTCCGGAGGTGGAGGAGGCAGCCGACGCACCATCAGCTTGACGCGCGGCCGGGAACCTCCCGGGCCGGCGGGCAGGCGGGTGACTTCCACGCTGGGGTCCGACAGGATCTTGGTCACCTGATCCTGCAACCGCTTGCGCAATTCCAAGCGCAGCGTTTCAGGATTGCCCTCGTGAGCTTTCCACAAACTCTCCAGATCCCTAAGTTCGTTGCCGAGTTGGGTGGCCAACTGTTCGGAATCCACGTCGGCGCTCCTGGCAATACTGCGCGCCTCATCCTTCGCCACCGTGATTTGCCTGTCCTTTTCCTTCTCGGCATTCCGAATCTGGTCCTCCGCGCTTTTCCGGCTCTGCTGGAGGTTGTTTGCCAGAGTCGTTACTTGACCGCGCGGCAGTCGTGGGTTGCCATTGTCATCGGCTGTCAGGGTCACCGTTTTTACGGTCAAACCGAGATCGTACCGCCTCACCAACTGCCGCACGCGACTGTTCAGTGCCTCCTGAAAAAGCCGCTTTGCGGTCGCGGGCTGGCCGGATTCCGACGTGACCGGCACGTCTTGGGGCAAGCGCTCAAGGATGTTTCGTGCCTCGAACTGTGAAGCCGTGACTGTCAGGGCATTGTCCAGAAGGGAACGCAGAACGGCGTTCACATCCGCGAACTCGAAATTGTAACGGATGGGATCCTCAACCTCATAGGTCATCTGGACCTTGACGTGGAGAATGTTCCAGTCCCGCGTCAGCACATACCCATCGCGGCCGGCATTGAACTGGACATTGTCGTCGCTGCTGGCCGAGCTGCCATGCCAGCCCACAGTGGATTCCACCGAGCTTTCCCCGCCGGACACCACCACCTTTTCATCCACCGGATAGGGCCAGGCAAAGTGCAGTTTGCCTTCCTTTAAAACATCATCCGTCCGGGTCTGCAGCGGTTTACCAAAGCGCAACACCACCGCCCGCTGGCCAGGTTCCACCCGGAAAAAGTTGGAAGCCAAGAAATAGCCCAGCAGGATGATGATCACCACATAGAGGATCACAAAGCCGCTGCGCAACGCCTGCGTCAACGCCTGCGTGCTGACGTCCGTGCCAGTCTCTCCGGTTTCCAAGCCGGGATTGGGCTGGGGTTCCTCGCTCATGGTCAGGGCTGGGTCTCCGCACCATCGCGGTCATCCGAGAATATGTTAAACAACGGATGATTGTCAGAGATGATCAACTGGATCGGCTTCGCCCGAAGCGCCTCCAAGGCCTTGATTTTCTTCAGTGTAATGGCCACTTCAGCTTTCAACCGATTGGTCTCCGCATTGACAAACTGGGCCTGCACTTTTTCCATCGCCTCGCTTTTCTGCTTGGTGGCGTTGTTTTCAGCATCATTCACGATTGTCTTAGCCTGATTTTGCGCGATGGTGAGGATTCTTCCCTCCTCACTCTCCGTCGCCGTGGTCACCGCATCAATTTGCTTTTGCTTGAACTGGGCCATGCTGTCCACAACCCCGTTGGCAATGGTCTCGGTCAACCCCACCCGCTTGATGCCGAGGAATTTAATTTCCAGCCCGGCCTCATCCAGCAGGGATTGGCCCTCTTCCTCCGCATCACTAGGTACGCCCTGAACCGCCGCCAGAAGCTTTTTCTCCAGGGTATCGTACAGGGACTGGCCGTTATCCAGTAAATCCTCCAGCTTGGTGGTGCCCACCGCCTCGGAACGGGCGTTGACCACACGACCCCGCACGTGCTCGCTGGCCATCAACATCATGTCATCCGCCGATCCCGCGCTGCTGAATTTTTTGCGGAACTGCTCCGCATCTTTCACAAACCATCCCGCATAAACCGACACCAAAACGGTCTCGCCCCCGGCCGCCAGCTCCTGGTCAAACCCCGTTTCCACCACATGCACCCGGCCATCCAGCTTGTAAACCTCCTGTAACGGCCAAGGCAGTTTGAAGTGCAAGCCCGCGTCCTGATTTCCGTCCTTGATCTCCGGATCTCCAAAAATGGACTGAACCAGCACGATCTCCGTGGACCGAACCTGATACGTGAACATCAGTGACAAAAACACCAGCAACAGCAAGGTGCCGATCACGAACACGACTGTTTTCTTTGCATTCATGGTTGTTAAAATTCTTGCTTGGTATCCACTGGCACACGTCCCCCTAGGAGCCCGCCGGCCCCTTGCTTGGGATCCACCTCGTAGGTCTCGGCGTCCACGCCGATGAGCACAATCTTGTTCTCCACCGATCCCAAATATTTCGATTGGGCTTCCACCCACTGGAACTCGCGAAACACCCTCGGCGAAACCTCCAGCATCCGCGCAAATTCCTGCTCCCGTTGATTGTCCACCTGAGCCTTGCTTAGAATTTCCACTGATTCAATGCCTCCCTGCGCCACGGTTTTCTCGGCGTCAATCTCGGCCACGCGCACACGGCTGGAAGCTTCCAGACGCGCCAATGCCTCCCGGCTGCGCTTGTTTAGCTTCTCCACAAAGTAGCCTTCAAAACTCTCCGCGGGAATTAGGCCCTTTTCGGTGGTTTGCCCCCCGGAGGATTCATCCGTCGAAATCACGTTGGGCGCCACGGGCGGTGGCTGCAGTGAGCTTAAACCCACGCTGAGGATTTTTAATCCCAATCCGGCTTCATCCGCCTGTTTCTGCGCGCCCGCACGAATGTCCCGGGCCAGTTTTCCCTTACCCTGAGTCAGGATGGTCCACGAATTGTTCTCTAGGAACTGCCGCGTCAATTCCCGGGTCACCAGTTTTTCTAGCACGATCTCCGGGTTGACGGTCCGGGAGGCATAATCGCCAACATTGCTCACCCGATACTGCACAAACACTCCCCCCGCCAACACCGCCTCGCCGATGTTCTCCTCGCCCTTGGTCACGAAATAGCTCTTATAGAGGTCATCCTTGATCGTATCGCGGCTGAAGCCCTGCACATCCGGCTCCATCCACGTCCGGCTACCCGGCATGATCAAGCCCGCCTGCTTAGGGGAAACCAGCGCCCCGTTCTTGTCATCATACCAATAAACACTCAGGCCCTGCAGGCGCTCCTCGGAAAGCTCCGGGCCAATGTACAATAGCCGGACCTCATCCTCGTAATGGCGCTTCAGTTGATCAAACGGCCAAGGCAACTTGAACCGAATGCCCGGCTGCAACACCGTCGCCTGCTTCTCTCCGTTGCGTTCCAAGTGCCCCACTTGTCCCTGCGGAATAATCACCACCGAGGTCGACAGCCAAAGTACAAACACCTGCAGCATGACCAGCATCCCCAAGCGTTCCCGCAGGAACCTGTAGCCCCACGTCTCCGAGACCCTGAAGCCAAACTGATAATCCAGCGCGTGCGCCGCCGTGGTAAAAAAGCCCTCCGGCTTGCTGATCAACCCCACCAGCCGGCTGTGGTAAAGCTGCCGAACCTCCTGTCCCTTCATCCGCGGCCGATAAATTTCCAGAATCAGGCGCAGCAGTGTTTCCAGTGCGAGAATAGCCATGAAGGCGCACAGTCCCACCGCCAGATATTGGTGCGCCAGCGGATAGCCCTGCAGTGCCGCCGCACTCACTCCCGCCAACAGGAAAAATAGGTAGGCGTTCAGCAGGAGAAAATCTGAACCCGGCTGGAGAATGTTCGCGTTCACCTCGCGCGCCAGCACCGTCGCATAACGACCGCGCAGGAACAGGAACAGGCCAAACACCGACGCAATGGCCACCACCACTCCCGCGCCCTCCAGCGCCTGCGTCTTGGAAAAATCGTAGAACCGCGCGTTCTCAGCAGCCAGCCACCACGCACCGCCGCCTTCCAGCAGCAGCAGCAGCACCGTGAAGCCCGGCACCAGCCAGCGGTCAAACTGTTCCCGCGTTCGGCGCGCCGCAAAGGCGTCGCTCTCGAACATGGAACTGTCCGCGGATCCCTTGTTCAGCTCCTCATGCTCCAGTTGTTCCTGCTGCTCCCGGTCCAGCAGGTGAAGGTGAAATGAACTCACCAGCGCCACCAAAAAGCCAATCACCAGCAGCGCGAGGACAAAACATGTCACCGGCGCCGGCAACATGCCCGTCCGGCTGGCCATCAGGGCAAGAATCCCGAAGACGAGCGCCATCAGCGCCGTCACCGTATTCCACCAACCGGCTCCCTTGATTTTATTGTCCATTACAGGCCGGGCGGCCACGCCGCCCTTGGGCTAGCTCAACTCGCGATCCTCAAACAAATAAAACGCAGCCATCAGGGCCAGCCCCAGATACGAAAGCACGTATAAAAAAGACCGGCCCACGTAGCCCCAAGGAATGGTTTTCCCGGGGCCCAGGGCGTCTGCGAGCCAGAAAAGCTGCCAGTTTGGGATGAAAACGTAAAGCATTTTCGCCCACCACGCACCTGGCTCCACCATCTCGCCGGCCCCGCTAGAGCCGCCGCCTTGGGCCGCCTTGATTGACAATGTCCCTTCTCCCTCCGGATAAACCCAGAACGATAAATTGCCAGGGAAGATGTCCGTCAAGCGATGGTTCGCCGCGATCTCTCGCGCCAATTCCTCCGGCGTCACGCTACCCGCCTTGACATTCCTGAACCGTTCCCCGTCCGCCGCTTGTCCGTCCTCCTGGATATCCATGAAAATTCCCTCCTCCATTTCCACACCCCGCATCCGCAACGCGCGAATGAACGACTGCGCATCCGTGTGCCGCCCCAATTCCTCGCGCAACAGCCACGCAATGTAGTGCGGTGCCAATTCGTCCCGAAGTGTTCCAAAGAAAATCTCGTGAGGTTCCTTGTTCGTGGCATTAAAGCCTGTTATTTCCACCGTGCCCGTGTCCGCCAAGCGTGTGCCGCCGAGCACCAACCCTCCGTTTTCCAGCCGGCTTTGCTTGGCCTCACCATCCCCGACGATGATGCGCACCGAAACCGAATCCATCGGTAGCGACCGAACGCCCCTCGGCTCGAGCCGGAAGGCGGCAAACTCCCCCTTGTCTTTCTGCGCCGATTGCCACCGTAAGCTGTCCCCTGATGCCAGAAACGCCCCCCCCAAAGCCGGACGGCCAAAAAAGTAATNGCTCATCAACCCCAGCACGAACAAGCCCAGACAAACCGCCAGCGTCGGCATCATCCCCAGCCGCGTGGAACACAGTAAAGCCACCGCCGCCAGTACCCACAACATGAACAGGATCAAAAACGACGCCTGCAGTAGTCCCCAGTCCACACCCTCCGCAAAAGCAGCCTTGGCGTAAACTCCCTCCGCCTTGATGATGAACTTCGATTCGTCCACCTCCACCTTGCCACCGGTCTTGTCCGCCAAAGCCTCTGCCCGCGCCAATTCATCCCGATAGTCGAACACGTTGTACCCCGCATTCGGCGAAAAGATCCAGATGTCCGAGAAATGCGCGTGCCGCTGCGCCTGCGGGTTCCACCACTCCGCCGTGGTCTCCTTGTCCATGCAGGAAATCACCAGAAACGCCGCCGTCATGAATCCCAGTGTCAGGAACACCGCCCACGGCACGAACTGTTTGTTCAGGAAATAATTCAGGAACCCCGCCACCAAGTATCCCAACCCAATGAACACCACGAACAGCAGCGTCCCAAAACTGTCCGGCCGCCCGTAGGCATCAAATGCCCCCCGGCTCGCCAGCAGGATCGCCACCAAGTTCGCATAGGTCACCACTCCCAGTGCCCCGGCCAACCCAAGGTATTTCCCCACGATAAACTGCACCCGGCTCACCGGCTTGGACAACACCGCCAGTGCCGTTCCTGTCCGAATCTCTTCCGCCACGCTCGTCGACGCGCAAATCACCGCCGCGAACAGTCCCGAAAGCAACATCACCGAGAGTGCCCCGTTCTCCACCAGCTTAAGGTCATACTCCTCGTTCGGCCGATCGCTGAATCCGAAACCGAAATAAGGCACCGACGCCAAACCAAGGCAGATCAACGCCGACAAGGTGAACAGCACCAGAAACACCGGCTGCCGTACCAGCTCCATAAAGGCATTACGCGCTATGGTCGGGATTTGACGCATCACATTTCCACGGAATGGGCGGCGCATCATACGGCGAAAACGCTTCAATGCAATCCGAAACCGGCGCTCCACACGCTGAATACTCGACAAATCATCCCATTTTCGTTACATTTTCCACAGCCATCGGCCTTTCGCCACCGGCTTGAGGAGGGATGAACCCAAAACCGTTGGAGGCCATTCAGGTGGTCGCGCAACGCGATGGCGCGGCTATCGCCAGCGTCACCCTTGCGCCCGGCGATTATCTCATCGGCCGTGACCCCGCCTGTCCCATCCACGTGGACAGCCCCGAGATCTCCCGCAAACACGCCCGGCTCATCCTCGCCAACGGCCAAATTGAGATCGAACACGCCGGTGGACGTTACGGCACCTTTATCAATAACCAGCAAATCATCGGCCGCCAGTCCCTCAAGCCTGGCCAATCCCTCCACGTTGGCCGCACCCAACTCCAAATCACCGCCCTCGACGCCCCCAGCCCCAATCCGCCTGCTCCGCCGCCCATCCCTCCGCCCGCCGCCGCACTGACCCCCAGCGAACGCTACGAAGTCGGCGAACTCCTTGCCCAAGGTGGCATGAGCCAAGTCGCCGAGGCCCGCGACCGCCACCTCCAGCGTCCCGTCGCCATCAAGGTCCTGACCCCGGAGATGGCCTGCAATCCCGGCCTCTCGCGCCGGTTTGTCCAGGAAGCCCTTGTCCTTGGCCGCTTGGGCCACCCCAACATCGTCCCTATCCACGACCTCGGCATCGATCCCCAAGGCCGGAATTTTTACACCATGAAATACGTCCGCGGCATCACTCTCCGCGACGTTCTTGACGGCCTCCGCAAAGGCCGCACCCTGCTTGTAGAGCAATACCCCTTCACCGTTCTGCTCAACATTTTCCAAAAGGTTTGTGACGCCGTCGGGTACGCCCATTCCCAGCGCATCATCCATCGCGACCTCAAGCCCGCCAACATCATGCTCGGCGACCACGGCGAGGTGCTGGTCATGGACTGGGGACTCGCCAAGATTCTCGATGAACCCGAGACCGCCCCCGGCGAAGACACCCTCCCGCCCAAGCCCAAGACCCCGCACGACAACGAAAATCCCGGCACCCGTTTCGGCACCGTCATGGGCACCCCCAACTACATGGCTCCCGAGCAGGCCGATGGTCGCCTCGATGCCATCGACACCCGCACCGACATCTTTGCCTTGGGCGCCATCCTCTACCAAATCCTCTCCCTGCGCCCACCCGTCACCGGGACCACCGAAGAGGAAGTGCTGAACAAGATTCGCCGCGGCGACATCCCACCCCCCGGCCAGGCCCACGACAAAAACGAAAAAACCGCCCCACCACTCCTTGTCCACTGCCCCGACCGGCGCGTCCCCCCTGCCCTCGCGGCCGTCGCCATGCAGGCCCTTTCCCGCAAACCCTCCAAGCGCTATCAGGAAGTTGCCGATCTCCAGAAAGATATTGCCGCCTATCAAGCCGGTTACGCCACCCGGGCCGAGCGCGCCGGCACACTCCGCCAACTCCGTCTCACCATCCGCCGCCACGGCGCTGCCTTCACCGCCGGCGCCGTCATCATCCTCCTCGTCCTTGGCTTCGGCATCCATTCCTTTTTAAAGGAACGCCAGCTCAGCGCCACCCTCGCCCGCCTGCGTGGCGCAGCGCCGGTCTACTATCAATCCGCCCAATCCCTCGTTGACCAAGGCAGGTTCAAGGAAGCCTTGGAACGCATCAACCTCGCCGTCGAGCTCCAGCCCAACTCCACCGAGTATCACCGCCTCAAGGGCAACATCCACCAGTCCCTGCTGCAGTTCAACGCCGCCCGCAACGCCTACCAGCAGGCCAGCGGCAACCCCAAGGCCGACCAAAGCCGCCAGCTCAACGAACACATCAACGCCAAGATCACCGCCTCTCCCGCCGCCACCATTCCCCAACTCGAGGCCCTCGCCAAGCACATGGCCCGACAAGGCCGCCAAGCCGAGGCCCGCGCCATGACCCAACGCGTCAAACGCCAAAAGGAAGCCGCATGGCAGCGTGCCCAAGCCACCCTCAACCAACTCCAACTCGCCAACCGCCTCCAACGCACCCCGGAAGGCTACCTCAAGATCAACCTCTCCAACACCCCCACCCGCGAACTAGCCCCCCTCGCCAACCTGCCCATCACCTCCCTCAACCTCTGGCAAACCAAGGTCACCCAACTCCGCCCCCTCGCCGGCATGCCTCTCAACGAACTTTACCTCGCCTTCACCTCCGTGGATGACCTCTCCCCGCTCAAAGGCGCCCCTCTCCAGTCCCTCACCGTCGCCTATGCCCCCGTCGCCAACCTCGCCCCCCTCAAGGGCATGCCCCTCGTCCACCTGTACCTCAGCAAAACCAAGGCCGCCAATCTCGCCCCACTCGCCGACCTCCCCCTCAGAAGCCTCCATCTCGACCGCACCCTCGTCGCCAACCTCACCCCCATCAAGGACATGCCCCTGCGCCACCTGCGCCTCGATGGTTGCGAAAACCTCACCGACCTGTCCCCCCTCGCCCACTGCAAGACCCTTGAGGTTCTCACCCTGCCCCCTCGCCACGGCGACATCTCCTTTCTAAAGAAACTCCCCAACCTCCGCCGCCTCTCCTACCATTACGACCTCGATGAAAAGAAAATCCAAACCACCGCCCACTTCTGGGCCACCTACAAAAAGCCACCAGTAGGCCCCTGAAAACTCAAATACCGGCCCCACGACAGGGNCGGTATTTCTTGAAAAATTTAACGCGCAAAATCGACTACTAGACGAGGCACTCGGCGATTTGGACGGCGTTGAGGGCGGCACCTTTGAGGAGTTGGTCGCCAACGACCCAAAAGCTGAGGCCATTCTTCATGGCGCAATCGACACGGATGCGGCCGACGGCGCAGTTGTCCCGGCCGGCGATGTCCAGTGCCAACGGATACACGTTCTTGTCCAGGTCATCCAACAAGTCGAGGCCGGGGGCCTTTTTCAGAACACGGCGCGCGGCGGCGGTGGTGACGGGCTTGGCAAACTCGGCGCTCACGGCGATCGAGTGAGAACGGTACACGGGAATACGCACGCACGTGCTGCTGGCCCGGAACCGCGGATGCCCCATGATCTTGCGGCCCTCGTTTTCCAGCTTCATTTCCTCGCGCGTGTAGCCATTGTCGAGAAAGGCGTCCACGTGCGGCAGCGCATTGAACGCGATCTGGTGCGGGTAAACTGACTTGCGCACCTTGCGGCCGCGCGCNATGGCCTTCACCTGNTCCTCCAGTTCCACGATACCCTGCGCGCCACTGCCGGAGACGGCCTGGTAGGTGGAGGCAAAAATGCGCTTCACGCCAAAGGCGCGGTGCAGAGGCGCCAGCGCCATCAAGGTGATGGCCGTGGTGCAATTGGGGTTGGCGATGATGCCCCGGTGCTTTTTCGCGGCAACGGCGTTGATCTCGGGCACGACTAGCGGCACGTGCTTGTCCATGCGAAAGGCACTGGAATTGTCCACCACCACGCAACCAGCAGCAGCCGCGACGGGGGCAAACTGGCGGCTGATGCCGCCGCCCGCGCTGAAGAGGGCGATGTCGATGCCACCAAAGGAATTCTCCGTCAACTCGCGCACGGTGACGGACTTGTTTTTAAAGCGCACCCGGCGACCCGCCGAGCGAGCAGAGGCCAGCGGCAACAGTTGACCCACGGGAAAACGGCGGTACTCCAGCACGCGCAGCATCTCCTGACCCACCGCCCCGGTCACACCGACGACGGCCACGTTGTATTTCTTCCTGCTCATTGGGGCGGCGGATCATACCCGCATCGGGCCGCGTGTCAAACGGGGAAAAAGGGTTGGCGGCGGGGCGTGGCGCGTGGTTTGCTCGACGGATGGAGGCGCTGGACATCCGGCCCGCGACCCGGGACGACCTGCCGGCCATCGTGGAGATCTACAACGAGGCCGTGCGCAACACCACGGGAACCTACGACGCCGAGCCGCACACCTTGGAACAGCGCATGGCTTGGCTGGAGCATTACGAGGCAAAGGGCTTCCCGGTNCTGGTTGAAAATAGCGGACGGGCGTGGGGTTCGCTGAGTCCGTTCGTGGAGCGGCCGGGCTTTAAACACACAGCGGTTTGCTCGGTGTATGTCGCGGAAATGGCGCGCGGACAGGGGCTGGGCACGGGCCTACTGAAGGCACTCCTTGGCGAGGGCATCCGTCGTGGATTGCACACGGTGCTGGCGGCAGTGGATGGCGCAAACGAAGCCAGCCTGCGCCTGCACGAAAAACTGGGCTTCACCCGCGTAGGATGTTTCCTGGAGATTGCCCACAAGGACGGCCGTTGGTACGACGTGGTCTACCTCCAACGCATGCTGTAGAAAACCTTACTACTGACCTCCGCCTGCCTCGCGGTTACGACGAAGCTGCTCTATCCGAGAGCGCAAATCATTCGCCTGCCGCTCCGCATCTCCTCTTTGACGCGGCGGCCCGGCCGAAAAATCGCGGCGAGCATCTTTGGNCTTTTCAGGGTCTGCCAAGGTATCAAGTCGTTCGGAAGTACGATCGAACATCACTGTAATCTCAGGTGTGTTAAAATTAACTCGAAGGCTGGCTAAGAGTTGTTTTCGGCTGGATATTTCTTGCGATGTCAAATCTTCGCTCTTACGACCCAGCCGGCTCATGTATGACCCAATTGTCTGAATAGGATTTCGCTGTCCGAACCCTCTACGCGGCGGCGATTCTTCGCCATTAGCCTGAGCAGCCTCAGCCTTGGCCTGCTCCTCGGCCATCTGCGTCGCCAATTCCTTAAACCGCATTTGTACAATCGCGTTGGCGGCACTATTTTTACCCATATAGTCCATGGCTCGGCGGCGCATCTCATTCTTGGCTCCATCGTCCACATCTGAGTTAGCATAAAGATTCTGATAAACCGTCATGATATTTTCCTTCATCACACGGCGCAGATAATTGTTAGCCGATCCATCCATCTTTCCCTCTCCGTCAATCAGGAGGCTCTGCGCCTCCTGGACAAAACTCTCGTCCCCGTACTTTTCCAGAAGGCCCCACACCTGCCCCAAGCCGCGCGCATCCACGCGGTAGCCAAACGCCTCGCGCTGATCCACCTGCTCCTTAAGCACGTGCTTGGCCACGGCTAACACCTCATCCTTGTGCTTGTCGCCTCCCGACAAACGTTCCAAGCAGCCGGCCAAATGCACAATTTCGACCGCACGCACCGAGACCTGCAACTGGGCCAGCAGGATATTCTCCGCGCGTTTTCCGCCGATGCGTTCCACCACGTCGAATAGGCTCATCCGCATGGTAGGCGCCTCATTGAACGTCATGCCCATCCGGCGCGCGCCCTGCGCCATTCGCTCCTCAATTGAACCTCCACCACGCCCTCCACGGCCTTCAAATAATTGCCGGAAAATTTCCCCACCACGACCACCCCCAAACGGACCGCGACCGCCCGGAGCTGGCTGTGCCTGTGACATCATCGTCACCGCGAAAACACTCACAAATATCCAGTGTACTTTTTTCATTTTTATTTTTCTTGAGCTTTAAATCCTAAATCTCTCACAGACTCAACGACCGCCGCGACCACGCCCCCAATCCGAGCCCACCGCGCGACGGTAGGAATCACCTCCAATTTCAGCCAACATGCGATCTAGGGAACGGTTCCCCTTCATGGATTCAAACTGCTGTGTGCCGAGCAAAGTCTGCACATTTCCCTCCACCGCTGAGCGAAGCCTATCCGAAGCCGTCTCGACCTTTGGTTGATCCTCTGGCTGAGCCCGTTCCCGTTCCTCGCGCCTACGCTGTTCGTATTCTTCACGGGATTGCCGGAAAAAACCTCCCATCTTTTCGCGAACCTCACTCTCTTCCAATCCGGTTAACGTTGCGCGAAACTCTTCCATGCGCTTCCTAAAATCCGCCCGACGCTTTTCGTCCTGCTGGCGACGCTCCTGCCGTTCCGCATCACGACGCGCACGATCCGCTGCCAATTCCGGCTCCATCTGCTGTAGCAACGAGGCAATGTTCTCCTCAATGCTCACATACTGATCATCCGTAATTCCATAACGATCCAGCATATCACGCCGACGATCCGCCGCTATGTCCGGTTCCGCGTCTTTATTGGATCTGAAAAATTCCTCGATAGCGTCCAGAGCCGGCACTCCCGCGTCAACGAGAGATTCTGTCAGGTAAATCCTTCGGCGCTGGTTCAATTCATTGTTTGAAGCGTACATGTTGCCCAGTTCACCGATTATGGCATCTGGGCTGTTAACCACTTTCACCTGTTGAATCGTGGCTTTGGCTAGAGCCGCATCCCTTTGATCCTTCATCGCACTAGTCTTTCGCCTTTCATCCTCAATGGCTTTCATTAGCCGCTCGTTTTCACTGGCCAACTTGGAAATTCGATCCTCCCTTTTCTGCTGATTCTTTCGCGCTTCAGCCTGCGCTTTCGAGTCGGCGTCTTTTTCCGCCTCATCATTATTCGAAGAAGACACCACAGCAGTCGCCGCACCGCCAACCACAGCGCCGGCCAACAATAAAACAATCACTTTTGCATCCATAATTAGTAAGATTCCGGTTTGTAGACGACAATCACACGCCAAAGGTTACGCGATTGGGGTGTGCGCGCAAGCCCCTAAATTCCAACATTGCCGATCAATTAATTGATACGCTTCAACACTTTCCGCGGCGCAACGAGTTTTTCAATCTGAGGCAGATCAAAAAATTCCAAAAGTCCGTAACACATCATCTCAGGCAGATGATTTGCGCCGCGATTGTCGCGAATCACGGATTTCAGGGTCGCCATCGGCACATCCATTTCCAACGCGTCAATGGACTGCGTCTGAACCGCTGCAATACGCGCCGCCACACTGAGGCGCGGACCGACGGAACGCAGGGTGATGTCGCCCCCAAACTGCCTACGCGCCCAGTCGGCGATGGCTGCCAACTGGCCCGTCTGCACGCCCAACGCCCTTTCGCCCACCGCATGCATCAGGATCACATGGAGAAAGTCACGCGACCGAATTTTGTTTTCCCCGAAGAAAAACGGATCCACCGCCACCACCCGTTGGCCCGCGCGCAACAGGGCCGTGGCTTCCGCCGCCAGCGTCTTCCGGCCCGCGTCGGCCACCAGTACCGTGGTGCCTTTGGCTCCCGCCGGCGTGAGCACCGCCCCCGGCACCGTCCAATCCGTGCCCAGCGCAAACTGGAACTGCTCCATGCCCGCCTCGCCGCCGATCTTCCTGGCCGCCACCGTGTAATCCTTTGTCTTCACCAACTCCAGCAGCTTCGCGCGGCCATCCCCCTTGAACGGCCGCGGCAGCCCCGCCATCGCCGCCAAGGCCATGGTGTTAAAGGAATGGTTGTCCTTCGGCAACGGCACGAGCAGTTCTTCATAGGTCTTGACTTCCTTCTCACTGCGGATCTCCTGCCAGTCAAAAGGCTGGCCCGGGTAAAATACATCCCCAATGAACCGGTACAATTGCTGCCGGTTATCCTCGCCGAAGTTGTGATCGCCCGGCTTGTGGTTGATGTGTGTACGCAAAAAATCGCGGCGACCGAGCAATGTAAAGATCGGCGCGGCCGCATCAATCAACGGCGGCAACGCATGACCCGCCGTGAAGCAACAGCGATCGTAGGCGTTGTTGGTCAACAACGCGGCGCGATCGGCCATCATCGCCGTCAGGTGTGCGTAGTCTGCGTAAAGGGCCAGGTCATTGGGCGTCTGCTCGGAGTCTCCCAAGTCCTTGCCGTGGCGCGCACGAGTTTTAAAGCTGGAGTATCCTGCCACTGGATTGCACAACGTCACCCGGTCATCCAGCGAGCTGATGAAAATCGTCTGCCAGCCGCCACCCGAGAGACCAGCCACAGCCACCCGCTTGCGATCGGCATTCGGGTGCGCCAGCAGCACATCCAGCGCCTTGCTCATGTTCAGATAAAACGGCGCGATGCCCGGCAGGCCACAGAGATCCAGCTGGTTCATTTGGTAATGCCCCATGCGATTGGCGAACTGGCCCATGCCGATCCACTCCACGTTCAGCGCCAGCATCCCGCGCTTGGCCAAGTTGATGCACCGGAGTTGCTTGTAGTCCACCGCCTTGCCCGTGCGCGCGTGGCCATTCACATTCAGTACCACCGGCACCTTGCCCTTGAGTTTCAAGGGTTCATAGAGCAACGCCGGAATCCACCAGCCTGGCACCGCCTCAAAACGCAGCTTCCGGATGCGATACCCCGGCAATCCTTCAAGGGTATCCAACCACTCCACCGCCAATGGTGTATCCCGCCATTTGGCGCCGCCATCGCGAAACACGACCTTGTCCAGCACCTCCTTGCGGATGTTCGCCGCCTTGGCCTTCCACTCCGTGGCCGTGCGCACGCGCGGCATGTCCGGCACACGTGTTTCGTTGAAAACGCGTACCTCCTCCAGCGACAAGTCCGGGCCAATCACCGTCGTCGCCAAGGCCTTGGCCACCGTCGCCTCGTCCGGTGCCCCCAGCAACGCAGACGGGGCACCCGCCTGAGCCAGCAGAAATGCCGCGCGACTGCTCGGTGCCCGGCATTTTTCACAATAAGGCTTGGCCGGCTTGCGCGGGGGCGGAGGTTCCGGATACACCGGTGGTGCCGCGACCAACGTCGTCAGTCCAACCATAAAGACAGTGATGCCTGCGTGAATTTTCGCGTTCATGGAGTACTCTGGGGAGCTTAATGGCCGTGAGATCGGGGGCAATCCAAAAAGCTCGCGAGTATCCATGGCGCGAAATTGTTTTGCGTTTTAGCTGAAAAGACTGTTTGAATGCCCTTTCCCCGCTGCTTGATTGGGCCAGCGGTTTCGCCATGAGCGACGAGACGGTATATTATTTCGACAACAACGCCACCACGCGCGTCGCGCCGGAGGTGGTGGAGGCGTTGCTACCGTTCTATACCGAGCAATGGGGCAACCCCTCCAGCGCCTACAGTTTTGGCAACCGCATCGGCGAAGCAGTAGCCAAGGCGCGAGATCAGGTGGCCAACCTTCTGGGATGCGATGAGCGCGAGGTGGTTTTCACCAGTTGCGGCACGGAAAGCAACAACGCGGCGTGGAACAGTGCCCTGCTGAGCCAGCCGGGCAAGCGCCACATCGTGACCACCGCCGTGGAGCACTCGGCCAACATCAAGTTTGGGCAGACTCTGGAAAAGCGTGGCGTGGAGGTCACCTGGTTGCCGGTGGATTCNTTGGGCGAACTNGATGTGCATCAACTGCANGAATCCATTCGCGAGGACACCGCGTTGGTCTCGGTGATGTACGCCAATAACGAAACCGGCGTGATCTTCCCGCTGGAGGAAATTGCCGCCATCTGTCGCAGCAGGGATGTGCTTTTCCACACCGACGCCGTGCAGACCCCCGGCAAGCTGCCCC
Organism: Verrucomicrobiales bacterium; assembly: GCA_002721895.1. Next base: position 111,177 of record PBLV01000016.1, on the reverse strand, counting down.
TGGATGTGCGGGCATTGGGCGTGGATTACCTTTCGCTCTCCGCCCACAAGCTGCATGCCCCCAAGGGCATTGGCGTGCTTTACACCCGCAAGGGCGCGCCATGGCAACCCTACGTAATGGGCGGTGGCCAGGAACAAGGCCGGCGAGGCGGCACGGAGAATGTGGCGGGCATCGTCGCCATGGGTTGCGCGGCGGAGATGGCCGCGGCCAGCCTGGAACAGGATGTGCCCCGCATCCGCGCCCTGCGCGACCGGATGGAGGAAGGCATTTTAAGTTCTATTGAAAGCGTCNCCCGCAACGGCGGTCGTGAACCCCGACTGGCCAATACCAGCAACCTCTCCTTTGCCGACTGCGAGGCGGAGGCCATCCTGCTGCTCTTNGACCGCTCCGGCCTTTGCGCCAGCAGCGGCTCGGCCTGCACCACCGGCTCATTGGCCCCTTCGCACGTATTGACCGCCATGGGCCGCACGCCCGCGCAGGCGCTGGGCTCCATCCGACTGAGCCTCAGCAAATACACCACCGAGGCGGAGGTGGATCACCTGCTGGAAACCTTGCCGGGCATCATCAACAAACTCCGTGCTGTATCCCCAAAAGAAGTGGAAACAGTCGCCAACCCGGCCAACGCCTGAGAAATTGAAAGCGGGGCCGGAACCTTTCGGCCCCAACCCCGCTTTACCTCCACCCCTTTTTTCCTTGGCATCCCGCCTTACGGCGGAAATCAGGCCGCGGTGACGCGGATTAATTCTGTGTCTGGATTTCCTGCGTGGTGGTGTTTTGATCCGCCACACTGTTCAGTTTGATGCTGTAATTACCGTCCGTGCCAATCCAACCGGCGGGAATGACCGCATCATCAATGATGATCTGCGTGCCCGCCGCGTTAAAGCTGAAGCCCTGAGGTGGCGCCAAAGGGCTCACCGTAAAGTTGCCACCTGCACTCAGATACTCAAACGAACTACCGGTGCCCTGTCCAAAGGCAATACTGGTAAGACCATTGAAGTTCTTGCCGTTGATCACCAGATCGCCATCGCTCTTGTCATAGGTACCATTGGCGTCATCCGACCCTCCCAAGTCACCCGTGTAGCCGCCACCCGCAAACGTAGCTTGGGCCGTGTTCATGACCTCCGGCGTGGCAGACACGGTGAANGCTTCCGTGGAATTGGCGGCGGATGTCACTGTGCCGAAGGGCGTTGTGATCTTGATGCGCCGGCTTTCAGACGTCACGGAATCCAGCAGGTGGGTTGAAGTCACCCAGCCGGTGGCATTGGCGGCCACGCTGAGGGATGTGCCACTTCCAACATTAAGGCCCGTGCCTCCTGTACCGCCAGGACCGGTAATAATTCCAGGCACACCCGCAATCGGATTACCCAACGCATCCACGATTTCCAGCTTGGTGATGTGACCATAGCCGGACCCACCGGAAATAGTCAGCGTATCAAAGTCGCGCCGATAGTGGCCGGTGGAATTGAATGCGCCAATATCACCCATGGTTGGCGGAGCTCCGATGTAGAACCGCTGGGCCACGGCACTGGTCGCGTTGTCCCGTGCACTGGTCAACTTGATCAAGCGTCGGCTGGAATTCACGTCGGTGTCCGCTCCGCTTCCCAATTGGAAAGTGGACGAATCGATGGAGATTTGTGTGTCCGCCACGGTAATACCCGGCGATGGCAGGGCAATGGTAATACGATCCTGGGCTGTGTCATTGTCATCGGTAATGATGACCTCACTGATAGCCTTGAGTCCGCTGCCAAAAATGTTGATGTCATCCCCGAGCAGCTTGTCGCGATTGAAGTAGCCGGCACTTGCAAATGCGCCGATACCGTCAATGACCGGCTGCTTGTTGACCGCGAACATGAGGGTTGCATTCAGGTCCGTATTGCCGACCGCGTTGTAAATCTTGAAGGCGCGTTTGGCGGTGCTGTTGGTGTCCGCGTCCGGATAGGGAATGGCATTCGCACTCATCTGGATGCGCGAGCCGTTGTCTTCAACCGCCACGGCGGCATTGGGCAACTGGATGAAGACCGGGTTGGCAAAAGAGGTGCCATCCTCCTCGACCACCTCGATGACATTGGCGGTGTTCAGGCCGGTGCCGTTGATCTCCAGAATACGATCGCGCCGGAAGGCGCCATCGTCCGTGACACTGGTCCAAGTATTGGCCGGATCCTCGAGTTGAGTGAGCGTATCGATCACCGGCTTGGTGGTGATGGCACTGAACATGTCGTTGGTGGAAGGGCTCAGATAGTTGGCGTCATCCTGCGCGTTTGNNCCGACCTTACGGGCCACCCGCAGACGACGATTGGAGCCATCGGCATACTGCTTGACGGCGTCGAGCGGCAGGATGGCCATGGTGTCGGAGATGATCTCAAAGGTCGCGGCCCGTGGGCGACCATCGGAAACACCGTCGTTGTTCGTGCCGTTGTCGTCGATGGCGGCACCGGTGCTGTCATCAATCCGGAAATGGGCCAGTTGAGTCTCGCCCGTGGTCTTGCTCTTGAAGCCATAACCCCGAATGGTGAGTGACTGGGCCCGATCGAAAACGGTGTTGTCAAAGTCCGTCATCGACACCATGGGCTTACCGGTNTCGATCTTGAATTTCTGCGGCCCGGGCTCGCTGGCGCCGACGCTGTTCCAGACGCGAATGGATCGCTCCGTGCCTTCCGACGCGTCCGTGATGGTGCCGGCGGGAATATCCAGGCGCATGTTGGACACAACATACTGCTGCGCCTGCAACAGGGTCTGCACGACCAGGTCGCCATTGAGGATTTCAATGGCGGTGACACTGGCCATCTCGTTGCCGATGAGGGTGAGGGTTTCCTCGGTGCGGGTGAGAGTTTGTGCCTCGATGGGATTGTTGCCGCCATCATCAGACACCATGGTGATGACCGGCGGGGCGACATCGGGAACGAGAATGTTCTCCATCCGCCACTCGTTGTTCTCGATGGGGAAGGTGGTGACGTCCTTGGGTCCGGGTCCCTGAATCCAGCCCCAGAGTGAGCGCATCCTCTCCTGGTTGCCTACCACGCTGGCTTCGCCACTCCAGACGACCTCAAAGTCCTCGGCCAACCGGGTGAACTGGAAGACCATGGGGCCGGCGGGCAGGGTAAAGATGCCCGGACCAATCTGGTTGGTGGCGGCAGCCACCTGGACAAATCCGCCGTTCAGGCTGGAGAGGTTGGAGGAACTGTTGGTGGGCCGCAGCCAGCCAATGGGCACACCGTCGGCGGACAGGCCGAGGTCATCACACACGAAGATCATGTCCGGCGTGGCCACATTGCGACCGACCGTCTGGGTNAGGAACTTCATGGAGGTCTGCGGCTGCCGCCAGAATTTCGCGCCCGCCACGCTCGGGTTGGGCGAAAGCCACTGGATGCCCTGCTGGTTGTTGTTGACGGTGCCAATCACCCGGCCACTGGAGTCGGAGATGTTGACGGTGTCGTGGTTGGTGGGCTGAAAAATGAAGGTGTCCTTCCAGACAAAGTTGGTGGGGATGAAGTTCAGGCCCAGCAACGAATCAAACGGCTGGTGATAGAACTGAATCTTGTCGATGCCACCGCGCATGGCCGGCCCCATGATGCCCGTACCCACATTGGGCAAGCCGGGGAATCCGGCAAAAGTGGTGGTGATGGTGTTGGTGGGCGTCAGAATACCCGCTGCCCGTCCGCGCCGCGGGAAGAAAGGCGACACACGTCCGGATGGATTGGCATAGTGCGGCGCAATNTGCGTNGGCAGAAACTGAGCCGGCTCAATGCCCACGATGCTGGGTGCGAGATCCTCGAAGATGTAGTTGTTGGTGGCGTAAAGATACTTGAAGCCACCCGCGTCATCATAGGTCAGCGCGTGCCGCGGCCGGAACTGGCCGCCCATGGCGTTCATGCCATCGTAGTAAACTCCAAAGTTGAAACGGGAAGGTGTATCCGTCCAGTACAGCGCGGTGTCTCCATAGAAGGCATCGGTGATGGCGGCAACGGAAGACCAGGCATTGCCACTGGTGTCGGTTGTGAATTCCTCCATGTCGGCCACATTGAAGGCCGGCAATTGGCCCACGGAGTTGGTCTGGGCATCGTGGACCAGGCGGTAGCTGTATTTGACGCCGTTGATGATATCCGTCTCGCGCCACGTGATGGGATCATAATTGCGCAGGCGCGTCTCGAAGATCAACCGGTTGGTGGTGATGTTGGCGCGAGTACCGGTGATGCTGAATGCCCAGCGGTGGGGGTTGCCGAGGCCCAGTTGGTTGACCAACATGCCAAGCATGATGCTCTTGATGTCGATGATCTGCGCGTTNTGCGCGGTGGTGTTCACCCACCANGTGCTGTAGTTGCCGGAGAANCCGTGCTTGGCGAGGTCCATCTGNCTGACGCCATCGTAGTCCTCGTTCACAAAGAAATCGTTCATCACACGGAACGCGTCGTGGATCGCGTCCATGCCCTCGATGCCAAAATAGTTCACGAAACTCGCNTCGAACGANTANACAAAGGANGGNATGTTCCAGCGGAAGAACCGCTTGAACTCACGGTTAATCCCCTTCGGCGCACCCATCTCACTGGTGTAGTTGAACGTGGCCACCTCGTTGGTGTTGGCCGGGCCCATTAGCACAAACGCCTGTGCCGAGGGCATGCTGCCCCACAACAGCGTGGCCGCAACGATTGCCTTGAGTCTGCTCATTGTCATTTCGTTCCTCTCATTTGGTTTCCCAAAATTAATTCACCCGCACCACGCGGTAATACCGGGGCCCATCACCACCGGAATTGACAGACACGGAATCCGCCCGCCCATTGCCCGCGCGCGCCGCCCCCACGTTCTGCCATTGCCTTAAATCACTGGAACCCTGCACCTGATAGCGCGCGCCCTGCCGGCCCGACCACTGAATGCGTAGGCCATCGTCAGAGCGTTGCAGGCTGGTGGCCACCGGGCGCACTTGCTGCTGCCCCTGCCCTTCNCGCGCCCGCCGCTGCATGGCGGTCCGCGAGAGCGAGTTGCCCATGAGTTGGTTGAACCGGCTGGAGGCGGAGNTGAACCCGCGACTGGCCGCGCTGGACGTGCCGGCCATCTGGGTGGCCCGCGTGAAACCCGACGGTGCGCCCGCCGTGCCGTTCCGCCAGCCGGAGGTCCGCTGATATCCCGTCCCGGCAAATTGACGACTGGCCCCCAGCGGACGGGGCGCCGTTGCCCGCGCGTTGGCCAGCCGTTGCGCATAGGAATTTCGGATGGAAGCAAATGAGGGGGCCGCGGAGCGAACTTGCGCCAAGGTGGGCGCCGACCGCGTCATCATGCTTCGGCGATCCTGGGTCCGCATCCGCGCCGCCGCCAGCAACATGCTGCGCCCGGCCGCCGCTGAATTTGGCGGCACCGCCGAGGCTTGGGCGGCGCGCATCTCAGCCATGGAGGGTGCACTTGGAGCAGATGCCGGCGCGCTCGCGGTGTTGACCGTGGATTCCACGGGCGTGAGCCTTGGCGCCGCCGGAGCTTCCAGCACCACCTGTGGAGCCGCGCGGGAAATGACATTCTTGCGCACCGGCGCGACGTTCTCCGTCGTCTTCAAGGCCACGTCCAGCCCCGACGATAAAACCGGCTCCGGCTGCGCGCTCATGGAAACAGGCGTCACTTTCTGCCGCTGGGCCACCGCTTCAACCAGCTCCACCTCACCCGCCGTCACGTCCACCACTCCCGCCAACTCCCCATCGCTGCTCACATAACGTTGACCAGACAGGATGGAATGCGTCGCCGAGATGGTGTTCACCCAAACCACCAGAAACTTGCCGGCTCCATCGGCTGCCACGGTCGGCGCGCGCTGATGCATTCGGCTCTGTGTGTTCACCTGAAATTCGCGCCCACCCGAGATCAGTCGCGCCTGAATGCCCCCGCCCGATGTGTCCTGCCCGTAACTCGTCCAAGCCACGAGGGCCTCGCCCCCCATTTGCACCAACTCCGGCCCCACCTGCTCGCCCCGCAACCAAGTGTTTTGCCGCACATTGCTGGTCAAGGGCAGCCCGGCGGAGTTGAATCTGCGCGTGTAAATGTCCGACAAATTCCGAATGTTCACGCTGTCCCGCTGCGACCATGCCAAGGTGAAACCGCCCTCCGCATCTGCCGACAACGCCGGCGACATGCCCACGCCCTGCCCGTCGTTCAACTGATACTCAGCCCCTCTCGGCGCCCCCTGCGCCCCGTACAGGCGGCCCACCANGTTGCCCTGCAAATCCTGCGCCCCCACGCCGGTCCTGCCCGCCACCGCCTCGTTCACCCAGGCAACCACGAACCCGCCATCCGGCAACGCCGCCACCGCGGCATCCGATTGGTTCCGGGATTCCGCCTGGTTCACTTGAAACTCCCCGCCCAGCCGAAAGCCTCCGGTCGTAAACAGTTGGGCATAAACCCCCTCACCCTCAGCGTCCTGTTCCAGGCTGGTCCAGACCACGGCCACCCCGCCCCCAGCCAGTGCCGCCACCGTCGGCGCCCTTTGAATGCCCGGCAGGTGAGAATTCACAATTGTCGGCACACCCAGAAAATTACCCGACGAATCCAGGAACCGAATGTAGATATCCGAACTGGCCCGGGGACCCCCCACCCAAACCACCGCCGCGCCGCCGCTTTTCATCAAAGCCACGCGNGGGTTCAANTCATTGGAACGATCCNGGGATTGACTCACCCGNACNGCNATNCCNCGACCNGTCATGTCNTTCCCCAGCCGCTGNACCATCACCCGCTCAGCCGTGTCNGANTCCGTGGAATTTTGCCAAACCACAAATCCCCCCAAGCGCCCCAAAGCCACATGCGGATTTTGCTGATGGCCAGAAATATTGCCTAACACCGGAAACTCAGCCCCCAACGGCGACAACGCGCCCCAGGAAAACTGAACGCCAGCCACGAAAACCAACGCCACGACCGNCTTGCTCCAAGCCCTTAAAAGCATTNCCACTCCTTTCAAGGAGGACGGAAAACGAGTTGCTTTCTCAACCGACTAATGAGAAATGCGGCTCCCCGCACCGTGCCTTTTAAAAGGCGCAAACCTCCTTGCGGNACCATNANCCACAAAGTGNCTTAATGAGCAATTAAACCATGTTCACAATTTGGGCTGCGATGTGAATAACCTGAGAATAGTGTGTGAATGCTGGAGGCAAAAGAAATCGGGGCCGGCGATTTAACGCCAGCCCCGATTCACTCTCCACCCCCTTTTCCTTGGCTTCCCGCCTAATGGCGGAAATTAAACCATTATTCCTGAACTTGGATCGTGGTCGAATTGGTTTCCCGTCCGTCCACCGATTTCACACCCACGCTTGCCGTGGAACCACTCCAAGCTCCAATCACTGCGTTATCAATCGTAATCGCGGTGCCATCAGCACTGACCGTTACACCCTCGACCGGATTAACCGGATCGAATGTGAACGTCTGGAATCCTGCGCCGGCATCATTATACAGTGTGACAACATTCGCACCCCGGAAGTTCTTGCCGTTGATGACCAGATCACCATCGCTAATGTCGTAGGTGCCGTTGACATCCGAGGTATCACCCGGGTCATCACCCGTGTAGCCGCCGCCAGCGAAGGTGGCCTGGACAGTGTCCATCAACTCCGGTTGGGCCGAAACCGTGAACGCCCGCGTCGCCAGCGTGGTGGCCGTGCCGAACGGTGTGGTCACCCTGATCCTGCGACTGGCATTAGATGTGGAATCCAGCAGATGAGCCACATTCACCCAGCCCGAGGCATTGGCGTCGATGGTAATATGAGTACTGTTCGTATCGTCAATAATGCCGCTTCCCAGTCCAGAGGTCGGCACCGGCACCAAGCCGGTCGCACCCGCGATTGTGTTGCCATTGATATCCACAATCTCAAGAGATGTAACATGACCAAACCCCGCACCCGCAATGATCATCGTTCCGTTATCACGGGTGTATGTTCCACCCGATCCACTGATGCCTGTCCCGGTCAAGACTGCATCCGTCAGGGATGGAGCCGAGCCAACGTAGAATCGTTGCGCAAACGGGCTGCTCGCGTTACCTCGCGCGCTGGTGACCAAAAGGCGGCGGCGCTTGTTCTCGGAAGCATTTGTGTCCGCTCCATTGCCCAATTGGATTGTTTGGGTATCCACAATGATTTGCGTGTCCGTCACCGTCACACCCGGGGAGGGCAGGTCGATGAACGTGCCATTGGCGGGTGTGGGTTCGTCCACATCGGAGGTGAACGATACACCACCCACCGTTTGGTAATTATCGTCATCCGTGATGTAAATCCGGCTGACTGACTTGAAGCCGGAGCCGTACAGGACGAGATCATCACCCGTGAGCTTGGCACGATTCCAGTAGCCTCCCGTCGCAAAGGCCCCGATCGCGTCGATCTTGGGCTCCGCGTTCACAGCGTATACCAAGGTTGTGTCCATGTCATTGCTGCCTACTGCGTTGTAGATTTTAATCGCCCGTTTCGCAGTGCTGTTAGTATCGGCGTCCGGCCACGGAATGGCATTGGCCGAGAGGCGCATGCTGGTTCCGTTGTCTTCCACCGTCACCGCGGCATTGGGTAGCTGCACAAACACCGGATTGGCGAAGGAGGAACCATCCTCCTGCACGATTTCAATGGTCGAAGCCGTGTTGAGGCCCGTCCCGTTGATCTCCATCACCAAGTCACGGCCAATCCAGCCTCGGCCTGAGGAATTCGACTCCACCCAAGCTTCGTTAGACGTACTTGTGTGCTGATAGATCGAACTGATATTTGGCTTGGCGGTGATGGCCGTGAAAAGGGCATTCGTCGGCGGGCTCATCACTGCATCCACGGACTGGGCATCCGCTGCCTCCTTGCGGGCGATGCGCAGCCTCCGGTTGGAGCCATCCGCCACCGAGTTGATCGCGTCAATGGGCAGAATCAGGCTGGTGTCTGATTCCACAATGATGCCCGTGTCTTGGTGGAGCCGACCATTTGAAGCGTTGACTCCGCCTTCATTTCCAGCATCAAACACGGACTGGCCTTCAGCGTTATCCACGCGAAAACGATCCACAGCGAGTTCGCCGGTCGTCTTGCTCTTGAAGCCGTATCCAGTCACCGTCAGGCTCTGGGCGCGGTCAAACGCAAACCCATCGAAGTTGGTGCTGGTAATCACCGGGCGCCCGGTCTCGATGGTGAACTCTTGGCTGCTCTTCTCGCTGGCCCCCACGCTGTTCCACACCCGAATCTGGCGGGCCGAACCCTCGGCGAGATCCGTAATGATACCCGCCGGGATGTCGATGCGTGTGTTGGAGACCACATATTTGTCCAACGGCATGATGGTTTGGAGGACAATGTCACCATTCATGATCTCCACCGCGGTGGCGCTGGCCAGGCGGCTGCCAATGATGGTGATGGTTTCCTCAGTGCGCGTCAGGGTGTTCTCATCAATCGGCTGTGCCCCCCCCGTGTCACTGACGAGCGAGATGGCGGGTACATCCGTGTCCGGCAGCACCATGTTGCGGATGCGCACGGCGTTGTTGCTTTGCGGGAAGGTCAACACGTCGTTGGGGCCGGGGCCCTGAATCCAGCCCCACAGGGAGCTTAGGCCCTGCTGGTTGCCCACCACGGTGGCTTCACCACTCCAGAGCACCTCGAAGTCATCCGAGATTTTCGTGAATGAGAAGGCAAAGCGGCCACCCGCGCCCGGCACCGTGCCGCCCGCGCTGCCGGCATTGGCGGCCGGAAGGGCGAACACCCCGGGACCGGTCTCGGCATTGCCGTAGGGGTCCGTGTGCACCCCCACGCCGGTGTAACCGTTGGTTGCCGTTTGGTTGACTGCCGANACAATATGGTCCCGGCCAAACCCGGTGGGCACCCCCTGCACGTTGGCCAGGTGATCCGCCACAAACAGGATATCCGGCGAGTTGACCGCCCGCCCCAGTTGCTGGGTGGCGTAGGTGTACTTGGACTGGGTTCCCAGGTAGAAATCCGTCGGTTGCGGGTTGAAGCTCGTCCAGTTGATGCGTTGACGGGCTGATATCGTGCCCACCTGCCGGCCACTGGCATCGGCAATGCCCACGTCCCGGTTGGTGGAGAACATGATGAACTTGTCCGTCCAGAAGAAGTTGGTCGGGGTAAAGTTGACCCCAATCAGCGAGTCAAACGGCTGGTGGTAGAACTGAATCTTGTCGATGCCACCGCGCATGGCGTTGGTGGCCAGGGCCATGCCTGGTGCGCCGGGATCAAATCCCGTCAGGCCACGGAATGGCGACGTGATGGGAAGGCCGGTGGGCAAGGCACCCGTGCCCGGGGCTCCACCTCGTTGACGCGGGAAAAAGCTGCCGCGACGACCGCTCGGGTCGGCCACAAACGGCCTCAATCGTGGGGCCAGGGGATTGGCGGGCTCCACCAAGGCGATGCCGCCGGCCGCATCAAGCGATTGCCAAATGATGTTGTCGGGCGAGTAGAGAAACTTCAGCCCGCCCGCATCATCGTAGGTCAGGGCGTGGCGCGGCCGATATTGGCCGCCCATGGCGTTGTTGCCATCATAGTACACGCCAAAATCGAAAAGCGACGGCGTGTCCGTCCAGTACAGGGAGGTGTTCCCGTAAAACGCGTCCAGAATAGCTGCCGTGGAGGACCATGCATTGCCGGTCGTATCGGTCGTGAACTCCTCCATGTCCACCAGGGTAGGCATGGCCACGGCTCCGCCCGCGGCGATGGCGGCTGCATTGTGAATCAAACGATAGCTGTACTTGACCCCGTTGATGCTGTCGGTCGGCTCATTGCTGACCGGGTCATAGTTCCTGAGGGAAACGTTGAAGTTAAAGGCCGTGCCACCGGTGTTGGTGGTGTGGTTGATGATCGAAAAGGCGTGCCGGTGCGGGTTGCCCAGCCCCAGGTGGTTGACCATCATGCCAAGGACCAGGCTCTTGATGTCAATGATCTGGGCGTTCTGGGCGGTCGTGTTGATCCACGTGGTGTTGTAGTTGCCCGCGAACCCGTGCCTGTACAGGTCCAGCTCACTCATGCCGCTGTATTCGTCGTTCTCAAAGAAATCGTTGACGACACCCACNGCTTCATGAACGGCATTCATGCCCTCGACGCCAAAATAATTTACGAAGCTGGCGTCAAAGGAATAGACAAAGGAAGGGATGGCCCAGCGAAAATACCGGGGCACGTGCCCGGTAATCGTCTTGGGCGCCGCCGCTTGCGCCGCCGCTCCATCCGTATAGTTGCGCGCAGCCGTCTCATTGGCCTTCGCCGGACCCAGCAGCACAAACGCCTGCGCCGCTGGCATTAGCGCCATTAGCGCGACGGCAAACACAGTTTTTCCANGTACTTTTACTTTCATGGTCACCCCTTGTCTTTGGTTTCCTTGTCTACACAGTCATTGCGCNCACANGAGGCGCAAATTAGTTGGAGCGCACGACACGGTAATANCGCGCGCCACTTGAACCACCCACTTGCACGGAATCCGTGCCACCCCGGCCGGACCGCGCAGTGCCACGGTTGGTCCAACTGCGCAAATCATTCGATTGCTGGACCGTGTACCGTGCACCCGCCTGACTCTTCCAACTCAAGTTATAACCGCCACCCGTGCCCCGTTGCAGGGTCGCCTGAACTGGCGTGCGCGCCCGCGACTGGGCCGAGCCGGGCCGGCTCATGCGGGTCATCATGCCCGCCGCCGTCCGTGAAGGCGTCCCCGCCCGCAAACTCGCCAACGACCGGCTCGCTCCTCCCGAGCTGGCGCCAAAACTGCGCCGAATGCCGCCTTGGCTTGGCATCCCAAGGGAACGCTGCGACAGCGAGCGCCCGCCAAGNGNAGACCGTGNCTGTGGCGCACGAGCCATCTGNGTGGCCCGGCCACCAAGGCTCATGCTGGGACGCCCCATGCTGCGGCTTTGAGCCAGACGCTGCATCATTGACAAGCCCATGGAAGCCGAGCGCTGGGAAAATGTGCTGTGAGTGGGCATCCGGCGTGATGCAGCCGAAGGCGCACTGGCCCGGGCCGAAGCCATCGACCGAGGCGCGGCCGGAGCGGGTGCTGGCGTAGCAGCCGGAGGAGCTGCTGCGGCCACAGAAACTGGAGCAGGTGCTGGGGCGGCTGGCACTGCCGCTGGAGCAGCCGGCGCTGGGGCCGGAGCCGGTGTTGCGGCAGCCACACTGGCCGCCGGGGCCGGAGCGGGTGCCGCAGCCTCGGATGCCGCCGCAGGTGCCGTCAGGCGTGAATTGCGTGGCGCAGCCTCAACCACCGTTGTGTCGCCCGCCGTCACGTCCACCACGCCCGCCAATTCGCCCTCGCTGGTTACATATCTCTGCGAAGACAGGATCGAGTGTGACGGGTTGATTGTGTTCANCCAAACCGCCAGGAACTTGTTCGCCCCATCGGTAGCCACCGTGGGCGCCGTCTGGTGCAATTGTCCCTGTGTGTTGATCTGGAATTCACTTCCACCCGAGGACAATCGCCCCTGGATGCCACCCCCGGACGCGTCCTGACCATAACTGGTCCAGGCCACCAAGACATCACTGCCCAAGCGCACCAGTTCAGGAGCCTCCTGCTGGCCACTCAGGTGCGTGTTCATCCGCTGCGCCTTGCCAGAAGGCACACCACTGCTGCTAAAGCCGCGCAGGTAAATATCATTCAGATTGCGCGTGTTCTTCTCATCACGCTGCATCCAGGACACGAGGAATCCACCGCCACTGCCACCGGCCATGACCGGCGAGGACGACAGAACATCCCCCTCGCTCATCTGGTAGTCTGCCCCCGCAGCACTACCCGAGGAATTGAAAACCCGGCCCACAATGTTGCCACGCAGATTCGGCGCACCCGCCCCTGTGCGGCCATTCACCGCCTCGGAAACCCATGCCACGGCAAAACGCCCGTCACTCATCGCCGCCACCGCGGGATCGGACTGATTCATGCTGGTGCCGGAGTTGATCTGGATTTCACCGCCCAACTTCGCTCCCGTTGAATTGAAAATCTGGCCGTAAATACCGCCCCCATCACCGTCTTGGCCTTCACTTCCCCAGACCACCACAATGTTGCCGTTGGACAAAACCGCCACATCAGGATCACGCTGGATACCCGGCTGGTAGGTGTTTACCGGCAAAGCCCCGGAAATAAAGCTCCCGTTGGCATTCAGCAAACGCAGGTAAATATCCACGGAAGAACGTGGTCCCGCCTGCCACACCGCAGCCGCGCCCCCATCGGAAGTCAATGCCACGCGCGGCGAAAGTTCATTGTGCTGCGCCGTGCCTTGGCCAAGGGCGGCACCTATGCCGACACCTCTCATGTCGGAACCCAAGCGCTGCACCATCACCCGCTCATATCGGCCGTCGGCCGGCATGTTCTGCCAAACCACGAAACCGCCCGCGCTGCCCATCGCAACTTGCGGATTCTTTTGGTGGCCACCCACATTACCCAAGAGCGGCAGTTCCCCGCCCAATTTGCTCAAGGCAGCCTGACTGGACGGTACAGCCAGAAAAAGAGCGCCCAGCAACCCCAGTAGAATGTTGTGCTTGGTTTTAGTCATGATGCTTTCTCCTTGTTCTTTTTGGTTAAAAACCGTTGTCCCCACAACGTTGACAGTTATACCACTAGATATTTGGTTGTTGTTTTTCATGTCTAACAACATATTGTGCTCGGCACACAAACCCTCCTCACGGGTCGTTTTTCCACATGATGTNAATAAAGTCAACATCTTTTTAACACTTCCCTAGTTTTTTGTGAATATGTTGTGTGTTGGAAAATGTTATGGCACAAAATATAGCAAATTTTTGCAGCGCCAACAAAACCACCCACGGTTGTTCACAATCCTATTTCTGGGATTAGCAGTTTTCCCTTCTCTGGGAACACTTTCTTGAATCCACCCCGGATCTTTTTAAAGCAACTGCACCCCTCCTTGCGCGGCGGATAGAATCATTTAATTAACAACTTGTCAATAACTTTATTCACATTTTTAAAGCGGGTTGCGCATAAAAAAGAGGAGGCGTATTTGCCTCCTCCTCGCCCCTTGCGGGAATAGATGTGTTTTTGGATTTACTTGATCAATTTGTNGATTTGCTGGCGCAGCAAGTCGGACACGGTCGTGCCCTTTTTCTTGGCCAGTGCTTCCAGCTTCTTCTTGGTCTTCGTGGCCACAAATGCAGCGACCAGTTTCTTTTCAGGATTTCTCTGTGTTGCCATTTTTAAACTCCCTGTTGTTCGTCGGGCCAGTTCCCGGCCATGTCACTAAAAATGTGAGATACCGTCAAACATTTTTAAAAGGAAAATGAATCCCGGCCACGTAAATCAAAAGTTGTGGGGCTACTAGTCCAGCTGCTTTCCCTCGGCAGTCCATCGGCGGACCGCTGAGGGAACGCCGTCCTCAAACACATGCTCCGAAGCCCGCTGGCCATTTGGATAATGGAGAATCAAGGTTCCATTTCCATCCTGCACTTGGCCAGTAACGTTTCCGGCGTGGCCAAAGGAGGTCGCCACTTCCAGACGGTCGGCCCGGTTGGTGCCCCGCAGGCAAAGTTGGCCGCTGGCGTACCATTCCTCAACCAGCCCAGTTCGCTGCCCCTGCTCAAACTGTGTACGNCTGGCGGGCTGGCCGCTTGGCAGCCAAACGGTTTCCCAGCCATGCGGAAGGCCATCGACTAAGTCCACTTCCCGAACGGGCGAAGCATTGGGGTGATAACGCACGGCGCGGCCGGTGTGGGGTTTGCCGGTGCGAAGATCCACCAGCCGACCATCCAAGGGCCTCAGCATGTCCATGGGCACAGGAGGCGGCTGGTCGAGTACAGCCTGCTCTTTCGCGGCGAGGCTTTCCGCGATCTTTCGCTGTTCAGGAGTCAACTGACTGGCCAACATATGGTAATCCGCTTGGGCGCGCAGGTTGCCCCGCTTNGCGGCCACCAGAAACCACTTGCCAGCCTCCACACGATTGCGGGGCATGCCCAAGCCATCCCGGTTCATTAACCCCAGNTGGTGTACCGCGGGAATATTGCCATTGCGAGCCGCGCGCCGAAACCATCGCGCGGCGGCCTGAGGATTTCGATCAATCCCGGTACCAAAAAGCAACAACCGGGCAAGGCTGTACTGGGCGGTGGGGAGATCCTGCCTCGCCGCCCTCGTGTACCACTGGGCGGCCTCGGTGGCATTTTGATCCGTGCCCTTGCCGTGTTCCAAGGCCACGGCCAAATTTTGCTGGGCGGCAGGCAAACCTTGCCGGGCGGCCTTTCGATACCAGACCACCGCTTGCCCAAGATCGACGGGCAGGCCCTTTCCTGTCCGGTAATTTTCCGCGAGCAACAGTTGGGCCATGGGATCGCCCTGCTCGGCGCGCTGGCGCAATGCCCCCTCGCGTGCCTTGGCGGCCGCGGCCGCTGGATTGTCCGGC
This sequence comes from Verrucomicrobiales bacterium, assembly GCA_002721895.1. The sequence goes on along the minus strand of PBLV01000016.1, from coordinate 95,876 downwards.
GCATCCGCACAGGCGACGCACAACGCAAGGATAATGAGAAAGGCGGCATTCCGCATGCGCGGAGGTTAACGCGGCTTTTCACATGTGGTGAAGATGTTTTCTTGGGCGAAGGGGTGGCGGGCAGGGTAGCCTGCGGGATGAGGAAGGGGGAAAGACTGGGGCTGGTGATTGGCTTGGCCGTGGTGGGCTTGGGTGTGGGCACGGCGATGGTGTGGCAAATCCAAAATGCCGAGCCCCCGCTGCCACCACGGGCCACTGAGGCGGCCTTGCCGGAATTGGGTGTCTATGAGCAACCCGGTGTCTGGACCCAGAGTGGTCGATACGTGTATCCGGAATCGAACAAAACCCTGGATTTCACGGCTGAAGATCATTCCTATTTCACTTTTGGCGGCCGCGCGTTGATGCAGGAGACGCGATACACGGTTGAAAACGGCGAGGACAATGAACTGGCCGTGCGCGGTTGGAATGAGACGGCCAAAAAGCACAGCTACCTGTTGGTGACGGATACCGGCCGAATCGTGACGTTTGAGGGGGACTGGTCAGCGATGGATCGCACCATGCAGTGGGAAATCACGCATCCGGCGACCAACTCCCTCAAGATGAGCGTGGATTTTCAGGAGATTATCCCCGCGCCCAACCGCAAGCGCCTGAACTGGGAGTGGCGCACCTTTGCCACGGTGTTAAAGGAAGTGCAGGTCGACTGTGCGCGCCAAGGGGACCGGGCCGGGCCGTCGCCCAGCGAATTTGGCAAGCCGGCCCGTGAGGAACTGAAGCTTCTTGGCGAGGATGGAACCTGGACGGAGCGACAGTTTTACGGCGAGGAAGGCGGGGGAATGCGCATGAAAGGCCGCGCCCGTTGGGCAGCAGGCGGCAACTGCCTCGTGTATGAGGGCGTGGTGACCTCGGGCGACAGCGAGGGCGCGCCCGTGCTTTGGGTGAAGACTTACGACAGCGAGGTGAAGGTTTACCGCTACGCATATTTTGGCGCCAACGGGGGAGTGGACCACTACGTCGGCCGGTGGGACCCAGACAACAACAAGATGGTGTGGCGGTGCCGCAAACTCAACAGCGCCGCGTCGCCGGACATGAGCAGTGTCATTGAGGAGACTTTCACCATGAGCGGCCACAAGGCATGGACGTTTAAGGTTCGCGAGTTTGGCAAGATTGTCATCGAGGGCCGCGGCGACAGCCTGCGCGTGGACGAATAGGCTATTGCCAGGTCTTCAATTCCGCCAGGTACTCATTGGGTAAATCAAAGTGGGCCGCCCCGTGCAAAACGCCCTCCATGTAACCCGGCCAAGGCCGGCCCGGCTCGCTCACGGGATCCACATAGACCAATGCCTTGGACCGGGCACTGGCATGGATCACCTCCAGTTGTTCCTTGGTGTAATGGCCTCCCGCCACTCCCTCGTACTCGTCCAGTTCTACCTCATGCGCCGGCGTTAAAACCCATAAGCCTCCCTGCACCACTGAGTCCGGCTCCGGTGTCACGGTAGCGTAGCCGCGTCGATTGATGAGAAACCGCCAACCCTCCAAGGTGGCCGCGCCCATCGGCTTTGCCCCGGGACAGCGCTCAGTCATTTGCCGTGGGTCGAGGTTTGATCCATAGGCAAAATAAAGGCGCTCAGTCATGACAAAATTCAAACCGTTCCAACAATTCGTACCTCGGGCCTTCCGGATTCAGGACAGAGCGAAAAAGGGAGAAGGAATTGGACGGGCCGGTCAAGGGAGCAATTTCAAGCCCCTCGACAGCGGAAGCCAATGCCACGGGATCACGGGCCGACTTGATTCTGGCAATCGTGAGATGCCCCATGAAACGCGCCTCGGGCTCGAACCATTCGGCCAATTCGGAATCCACCCTGGCTTGAAAGGAATCCGCCCCGATCACTTTCAGCCAGATGATCCGCGGCGCAAACATGCCCGCACCACCCAGCCGCACCTCGCAGACAGGGAATCTTATCCCTCGAAGCACCACAACCGCCTGCTTTACTTGGCCCGGTGTCAGCTCGCCAAGAAATTTAAGGGTCAAATGAATGTTCGTCCGCGCGGTGTAGCGACCATGGAAGAGATCCCGCTCGCGCAGGGCCGCCTGAACGCGCGCCGCCTCATCACGAAACGCGCCGGGCAAATCCAGAGCCACAAAGCAGCGAATGCGTTCGCCGGACACGCGCGTTTGTACTACGCGGCCACGGCCTGACGCAAAACCTTGCCGGCGGTCGGCAGCAGGGTTTCAACGGCATCGAGACGAGCAGCAATCCGATCCGCGGCGGCCTCATTATCATGCACCAGCAGGCGGCGATACCAATCGGTCAGGTATTTGCTGACCGCCAGTTCATTCTTGGGCGTGGCGAGCTGCCCGGCCTTTCCATCCGCCAAGCGGCAGAGATAAATTGCGGCGGTAGTGATGTCGTCATCCGACGGTGCCTTCTCGAAAAGCGCGAGCGCATCCTCAAACCGGCCGGCCGTCAGGAGCGCAATGGCGCGGTGCTTTAAAATCTCCTCGTTGTCCGGGAAATGCAGCGTGGCCAATTCCGTCCACTCATTGGCGATGCCAAGATCACCCAAGTGCCCATTGACAATGCTGCAGCCCAGAGTCCAAAGGCGCTCGTCGGAATTTTCCTCCAGACGCTCGTGCAGAAGCTGAATCGCCTCCTGTGCGCGACTCTGCGCGGTAAGGAAAGTAGCGTAATCGAAACGTATGCCGGGATGAGCCGGCTCCTTGGTGAGCGCATGGCAGTACTGCTCCTCGGCCTCCTCAGCCCGGCCATCTCGTGCCAGGCAACCAGCCAGCAGGTGATGCGGGGCGGCCTTGTACGCACCGGGACAACCCGGGGCCATGGTCGGTGCCTCGGCCTTGGTAAGGCAATCCTGCAGCGCGGTGATTGCCTCCGTGGTGCGGTCCTGCTTTAAAAGCGCCAGCCCGTACAGGTAATGCAGGGAAGCCGTCGGACCACTGGCTTGGGCCAGCCGGCTCTGGGCAAAGTCGATCAGCGTCTCATGCTCCTCGGCTTGGAGAAGAATGGAGGCGTAGGTGTTCACGAGGCGTTCACGCACTTCCGGCAGCACGGACTTGGCGTCCATCTGCTGCATAACCTCCGCGGCGCGCTGCAATTGTTCCAACGCCTTTTCCACCTCGCCGTTGTTGTACAGGTCGAGGCCATAATTCATCAGTAACGCCGGTTCGCCGGGCATTTCCTCAAGGGCCAGTTCCAGCAGGCGCAGGTTTCGGGCCACCTTGTCCTTGGCGGCCTTGACCTCGGGCGCATAACCGTGATGCATCAACGTGGCTTGGCCGAGGCCCACCTCCATGCCCCAGCGGCGCGAGGTATTGATGACACTGGAAAAAATCTGCTCATGCACGCGACCCAGGAAGCAAAGGCCCGGGGCATTGCGGAAAAGGCGTGGCACAAAGCTAGCCCCACCCTCGGCGGTTTGGCGATTGATCAGTGGAATGCGCAGCCCTAAAGCGGAGGCATCCTTCATGTCCATCCGCAGATCCTCCCGCGTACCAGCCATCAACTCCTCGTCCGCGTCCAAAATCAAAACCCAATCACCACGCACAAACTGCAACGCATGGTTGCGAGCGTCGGCGAAGTGGTCGTTCCATGTGAATTCATGCACTTCCGCTCCGTGTTCGCGGGCGATTTCAATGGTGCGATCCTCGGAGCCCGTGTCGACGACGATGATCTGGTCGGCAATATCGCGCACCGACTCAAGCGCCTGGCCAATGAACTCCTCTTCGTTCTTCGCGATCATGCAAACGGTCAAACGCTGGGAGTTGATTTCCGTGGGCAAGATCGGCCACTCGATTTCCGTAACCGTCAGTTCTGCGGCGGCTTTCAGGAGATTGTCCATCATGCGCGCCTTGCGCCAGTCGGGAGCCAGCGCCAACGCGCGGTCGGCTGCCTTCCGGGCAAACGAATAATCCTCCGCATCCACGGCAATCTGTGCCATGTAAAGCCACGCCTCCGGATGAAATGGGCGCGTCTCCATGGACTCCAAGCAGGCCTGTACAGCTTCGGCATGCTGGCCGGCGCGGGCCAGTTCGGCGGCCCGATCCAGACTACCCAGCCGGGTAACTTCCGGCAGGTCAATAACTCGCAAGTTGCCGTTTGAGAAAACCCGCGCCTGGGTACGTGTTTCCGACGGAAGCTCTAGGGTGGGATTCATGATTTCCTGGGTTTGTTCCTTTTGCTCAATGGACTTAGCGATCACTTCACGCTCGGATTTGCCGTTGCCGACATTGGCCCGGGCCTTGCCGCTGGATTGACTCGCGGCAAGGTTTTGGGAGGCGACCTGATTCTTGGGATCCAATTCCAGCACCTTGGCAAAGGTCGCCTTCGATTCCGCTTCCTCGCCCAAATGATGTTGGCAAACGCCCAACGCCTGAAGCACCTCGATATCCTCTGGAATTTGCTCAAGGATTTGTTGGTACAACCGGACGGCGCCGGCGTGGTTGCCCACGTTTAAATTTGCGTGCCCCAGAAGACGCAACGCCTCCGGATTTTGTGGCTCGAGCGCCAGCGCCTTTTTCAAGGCATGCTCGAACAGCTCGATGTCGTTCTGCTTGTAGGCAATGAGGCCCAGGCGAATCCAGTTGAGTGTTGTGTCCGCATTGACCTCTGCTGCCCGCAGTGCAAATGGCTTGGCTTTCACATACCGGCCGCCGGCAACATACAGGTTGGCCAAGGCCTCCAGTAAAACCGGGTTATGAGGAACCTCCTTCAGGGCCTCCTGCAACAACACGCCCGCTTCCTCCATCCGATTGTGCTCGATGGCAATTTGCGCGGCGGTGAGCGCGCGCTCCACCGCAACTGGCAGATCGCGCGAAGCCATGGGCTCGCCCACGGTCAGGGCCGCAAGATTGTTCTTGGCGATGGCATTCTCGGGCTCTATTTCCAGCACCCGCTCGTATACCTTCCGCGCTGCCTCCCGTTCGCTCCCCTGGAACAGGCACATGGCCAGGGCCAGCAGGCTCGCGGTATCTTCGGGCGCCAGTTCAATGATTTTCCGGTAGCCCATCGCCGCATCGAGGTATTGTTTCTCCTGCAGATTGACGCGCGCCAAAAACCGCAAAGCCTCCAAGTTGTCCGGATCCAGCTCCAGCGCGAGACCAAGCGCCGATTCAAATTCATCCGTACGCTCAAGCTGAAACGCCGTCATGGCCAGTTGCGTGTACGCCTGCGAATCCGCCGGGCTCAATTCAACCAAGTGGCGGAACAGTTCGCGCGCTTTTTCAAAATTGTTGTCCTGATAACGCAGTGAACCGAGCATGGAGAGAATCCCGATGTTGTCCGTATCCAACTCCAGCGCCTGCTCCAACTCACCTATCGCGGCGGTGGCGTTGTTGGCCTGCAGGAAAATCTCGGCTTGCTCGATGTGCTGGGCCACCTTCCGGGCATCCTCTTCGCGGAGTGGTTTGGAATCGTGAGCCATGGCGTTCTGGGTGGTTTCAATGAGCAACTCGGCAATCGCGGGCGACTCGGTGGTGGGGGTGGTTTCCGTTTTCTCACGCATGCGCTTGATGGCACCCTCCAGGGCATCCGACGGCTCGGCCTGAGTAGCCAGAGCATGAATGCGCGCCATGGCCTTTTCCGCGGCACGCTCCCAGGTCCATTCAGCATGCACGTGGGCGGCAGCCCGTTGACCCTTGGCACGAGCCTTGTCCCGGTGCTTAAACACCCACCGCATGCGGTCGGCCAAGGCATCTTTGTCCGGCTCCAGCAGCCAGCCTTCCTTGACCAGTAGTATCTGGCCAATCCAAGGCTTGGTTGACTTGCGAACGGCAGGGATGCGGTAGGCATATTGGTCGGTGGCAAAATCGTCAGTCGATCCGCCCCCGGTGCAAAGGACCGGCAGACCACAGGCCATCGCCTCCAACACCGGCAACCCAAAGCCCTCCCCACGATAGGGATGCACCAGGCAATCGCAGGCAGTATACAGGCCGGCAACCTGCTCGGGCGGCAGGTCATCGTCCAAGTAAACGATTTCTGGTGCGTTGGGCTTGGCTTGGGCCTGCGCGATGACTTCGGCAAGGGTCTGCCCAGAGTAAAAAGTTTGCCCCCCGAAATCCTTGATGACTAGGCAGACATCGTCCGCAGCCGTGAAGGTTTCGAGGTATGTGTTTAAAAGAATGTCCGGCCCTTTGCGCCCGATCGTTCCGCCCACAAACAGGAACTTGTAACGTTTATCGGTTTTGATTGGCAGCGTCGGGGCTTCCGGCCGGAAAATTTCTGGATCAATGCCGTTGGGGATCACCTGCACTTTTTCTGCGGGGACACCCGAATCAATATAGCAGTTGCGCACGTAACTGGAGGGCACCCAAGCCTCATCCACATTCTCGAGCTGGCGCACCCATTCCGCAGGCAGCACGCCAAATTCCCACGGCTGAATGTTCACCCACTTGCCACGACGCGGCTTTTCCCAGATGGGCGGCCAGCCATGACGCACGGTCACTTGCGTGCCAGCAGGAGCTTCATCCACCAGTGTCCGCGAGAAATCCGCCAATGCCTCGGGCATGGGTGGCACGGTGTTTAAAGTTTTCTGGATGCAAGCCACGTCGATGCCCGGTTGCTCACGCAGCGCGGTGGCCAGAGCGCGGTTGACATGCGAAAGGCTGCCGTAATCAAGAAATGTGCCCTCCAACGCAAACTGGAACCGGCTCTCGGCTTTGCCGGGCTCCAGTGGCTGGGGAACCGTGATCGGCTTGGTGCCGGTGAGCTTGGCCTCGATGGCCCGCAGCCGTTCCAGAATCAATGCCGACACGGCCTCTTGACCGAAATGTTGTTTCACGTGCGCCCGTGCTCGCTTGCCTTTCAAACGCGCTTCGCGGGGATTGGCAAACACCTCACGCATGTGCTGTTGCAGNTGCTCGGCAAAGGGTTCGGCCCAGCGATGGCCGCGGTAATGCGCCTGCCCCGTCTCCAAATTGGCGGTCTCAGTCAGTTCATGGTCGAGCAGGTAGGCGGTGTCCGCGGTCATGAACTCTGTGTTGCCGCTCCAGTTGGTGGCAATCACGGGAAGCTCCATCATCATGGCCTCGTGTTGCGGCCGACCCCAGCCCTCGCCACGGCTCGGTGCCACCAGACAGTCCACGGCCTTGTACAGGCCCGGCAAATCGGCGGCCGCCAGAGGCTCGGTGAGCAATTCGATGCGAGGCAGTTTTTTGCGGCCCAGTTTGAGGCTCTTCGCGTGTTTCTCAATCTCACTCTGTAAAATCGCCGAGGCATCCTGTGCCGGTTGACCAAAAAGGTGCGTCCGCAAGTACAGGCACACATCGTCATCCGCGGAGAACTCGCACAAGTATGCCGTCAGCAAAACATCCCATCCCTTGCGGGAGGACCATTCAAACATGGAAAGGAAATTATAGCCGGCAGGATCAGGCAACGGCAGTTCCTGCGTGTAGCCGGGATCAAAAAACTTTGCATCCACAGCGCCGGGAATGACCTTCAGCTTGGCACGATCCACTCCGGCCCGGGCAAAGGTTTGGGCGTTGAACTGGCTGGGCACCCAAATCTCATCCATCCGGTTGCAAGCGGACACCCAGTTTTCAGGCAACCGATCCGTCTCAAACATCGTGCGCCCAATGTGATACTGCGCATCTTCAAACTTATGGAAAGCAAACGCCGGCACATGCGATACCACGATACCACCGGAGAGTTGCGTGAAATTGCGCTGGGCCTCCAGCAACACGCGGCGATAATTCTGCGGCAGACTGTCGATGTACGTCTGGGAAACGATAGTACTGTTGTGGAAAATGCCCAGATCCACCTTGTAAGCCAGAGGAAGCACGAAATTGGTGGCCTCACTGGCATAACCCGTGGTGTTGAAAAACGGAGCCAACCACCGCACCGGCAGTGAAGACGAGAAATCCAAGCCGTCTTGGCTGCCTTCTTGGCCAATCACATCCTGTGCTTCCTTCCCTGGTGCATTCAGTTGCATTCCAATCCTTCCGAAACCTGCATCCATACGGGTTCCGACCTCTACACAGCAAATAAGGTGCCAAGAAGAAAACCAGCTCATATGAGAGCCATTTTCACAAAAAAAGCCTAATAAAAGCGTTTTTTTGTTTATGAAGACAGGATTTTACCGGCAATTTCGCCCCCAATGGCCAAGGATGCAGTAGCCGCCGGACTGGGGGCGTTGAGGACGTGCAATGCGTTTTTTCCAGTTACAAAATGAAAATCATGGACCAATTCCCCTTCCGGCGCCATTGCTTGGGCCCGAACGCCGGTTCCGCCCGTCTCCAAATCATCAGGAGTCACATCGGGAACCAATTTCCTCAGGTTTTCGCAGAAAAATGACTTACTGAAGGATCCTCGCAGTTCTTGCAGGCACATTTGGGGGTACTTCAACAAAAATCGCCAAAGTCCCAAAAAAGTAAGTGAATCCGCCATATCCAACGGATTTACGTGGGTTTTGCTGTATCCCTCACGTGCAAATGCCAAAACCGCATTGGGTCCCGCCTCAACTCCACCGCCGATTAACCGGGTAAAATGCACTCCCAAAAACGGAAATGCGGGGTCCGGCGTGGGGTAAATCAAATGCCTGACCAGTTCTTGGCGGGATTTTTTCAACTTATAGAACTCACCTCGAAAAGGAACGATCCGGACTTGCCGCTGATTTCCCGCCAATTGACTCACCCGGTCACAGTGCAACCCAGCACAATTCACCAGCCAATCCCCTTCGTACACACCAGCCACGGACATCACCCTCCACCTGCCAGCCACGGGTAAGATTTCCGTCACTTTTGCTTCAGTAACAATTTCTCCTCCTGCTTCACGCACCAATTCCGCCAGCTTTCGGCACACGGCGGGGTAATCCACAATCCCCTCCTGCGGAACATGCAACGCCGCCACACCACCCACGTGCGGCTCGATCTCTCGCATTTCCCCTTTACCCAGCCACTTTAGGCCTTTCAGCCCGTTTTCCGTTCCTCGCACTTGGAGTTTTTTCAAACGCGCCACTTCCGCTTCATTGCAGGCCACCACCAGTTTGCCGCAGACATCATGCGCAATCCCATGCTCTGCACAAAAATCCACCATCTCCCGAATGCCCGCCACAGCCAGTCGCGCTTTGGTAGACCCGGGCTTGTAATAAAGACCACAGTGCAACACCCCGCTGTTGTTGCCCGATTGATGCCTCCCCACTCCCGCTTCTTTCTCCAGAACCGTCAACCGGCAATCCGGCTCCCGCCGCAACAGCTTCAACGCCGTCGCCAACCCAACAATGCCGCCGCCAACCAGCAACACACGCTTGTTCTTCAAGGAAGCCAACTCCGCGAGGCTAAAGGGGGAATCGACAAGCGCGAAGGAAAATCAGGAAACCGAATCGCGTTGAAAACGATGCAAATTTGTCTTCAACTCAAAAGCTCCCTAAGCTTTTCCGGCGTCATACCGCTCCAGTCGTACAGGTCATCCGGCGAACCCTCCTGAATCTGCTGGGCCGCAGCCACTGCCGCCGCGGCCGCATCGGCATCGCTCTGAATGGACACATTTTCCGGCGCGGGCTCGGCCACAGGTGCCAGATCCACACTATCGGACTGGAACATCAACTGCGCCGGCGTAGGTGCCTTTGCCACCTGATCCGCGGGCTGTGATTCCTGGGGCGGTTGAAGCGGCGACTGGGGGTCAATGTTGGGATGAATATTCATGGCTCAAATCCTTTGGACTGGAGCAGCACATTGCGTGCCATAATATATCTAATTTTAAACTTTAAATATAAATCGTCCGGGAACGATCAACCCTCGTCCCCGGACGGCAGAAGCAGTTCACAATCTGTACTGTCCCGCGTAAATGGGTTTACCGCAGCAATTCAATGGCGCCCTGCGGCAGCTGATTAGCCTGCTTCAACATCTGCGTGCCCGTAGCCACAAGAATTTGATATCGCGCATAACTCGTTGCCTCTTCAGCAACATCCACGTCGGTAATCCGGCTAATCGCAGCGGAAAGATTCTCCTTGGTGATATTCAACTGGTCGTTTGTGAAATTCAATCGACTTTGCGTTGCGCCAAGTCCCGCGCGATCAGTAGCGACCTTCGTGATGGCTTTTTTGATCATGTCCAAGGCGATCTTTGCCCCCGCAATCGATTTTACATTGATATCCTTATAGTCACCGCCCTGTTTCGTTGCAAACGCTGAAATATCCTGATCAGATTGGTTGATGGATACAATTTCACCACTCTTGATTTTAACAGCACGGGTATCCTCCCCATTTGTGCCAGGATCTACACTCACAAAATATCCTCTCTTGACAATATTTGCATTATCCTTGCCCGCTGTAACGCTGTGATCATCCACATTGTACGCCCCAACCTGCTTAAGCTTCAAATAAGCCTCGCCCGTTGATGCGGTGGTAATTAGCACCTTATCTGTGACCAAGGTCAGATCTGTGTAATCCGAGGAAATTGAAACCTTATTTGTACCAGCAGTTGCGTCCGACGCCGTTGCATGCAACGTGAATGAATTAGCATCGATTTGCTTAACATAATACGAAGCCGTATAGCCTGCGCCGTCAGGCGCCTTTTTCAGGAACTGCACCTCGGTTCCGTTTGCCAAGCCATGACCTGTTTTGCTGAATGTCGTCGAATTTGTATTAATGGATATTCCATCCACCTTTCTTTTATACAAATCAAAAGAACTATTTGAGGTTACCTTCACATGCGCGTCCGTCGAATGGGCGAATGCTGCACCCCCGGCACTCATTACCGGCAAATTTGCAGGCGCAGTTCCAGCATTCACCACCTGAACCACGTCACCATCCGTCATCCCGTGCCCTGTCTTGGACCACGACTCCGTCGTCGCATTTGTAGTAATTCCATTTAGGACGTTACTCTCCACCTTTAGATTGGCACCATCTGACGTGATCCCAACAAGCCCCGCCGCACCGCCAGCGTCAGCTTTTACCGCATCCGTATAGAGCTTGAATGTGTCCTTTGTCACCTTGTTAACAAAGTAAACCGTATTCGCAGCGGCACCCGCTGGAATATTTGACGCATCGTTGAATACAACCGCATCCCCGGTGCTCAACCCGTGATTTTGCTTGGTAAATGTATTATCGGCAGCCGTCACGGAGACATTGGTCACCTCAGTTTGATGATACATGTTTACCTTATTGATCAGGGTTTTATCCGTATAAACCTCGATATTATTCGCATCCAGCTTCTTTGCATAGTAAGTCTCCCCAGCTGTCAAACCAGCAGGCGCCGAACCGTTAAATTTAATTGCATCACCATTAGCCAATCCGTGATTTTCAGCCAAAACGAGCTTGTTATTCTCGGCATCTACCTTGAATCCCTTAACGGCAACTGCGGCATTTTCTGAATTCACGAAAGTACCCGCGGCATAGACGGTAACGTTTGTATCCACGGACCCTACATCTTCAGTGACAATTGAGCCCGCCTTGATCTTGGTGCCACCGTTGTCAGCCTTCGACCAATTTCCCGATGTATCTCTCCAAAGATCCACGCTCGTCTTATAACCCGTGTTTTTCAACGTGAAACCGTCCTTTGAAAGCTGATAGGCATCCGAAGACAATTTCCACGCATCTTTTCCGCTATTTACTGCCCGGGAATATTCGTACCCACCCAAGTCGATGCTTGCCATGCCGAACGTTGTTCCCTCGGAATTCACCGTCACATCAAGGGATACACCAGCAAACAAAGACACGCCGTTATAATCCTGCTTTGAGGAATCAATGACGAAGTTTTTCAGCTCCTGCAGCTCCTTGTTATACAAATCCCTGTCTTCATTGGACTTGGTTGCATCCTGCGCCAGCATCGCCAGCTCGCTCATCCGGCGAAAGGCGGTGGAGATGTTTTTCATGAAACCGTCCTGAGTCTGTGTCCACGAAGTGGCATTGACCACGTTGCTCAAGGCGGAATCGATGCGCTTGATTTGTGCTTCAAGACGGTTGCTTACCGCCAAGCCGGCGGCGTCATCCGACGGAGTCACGATCTTGGAACCGGAACTCAAGCGCGACAGGGATTTGGCCAGATTAGTCTGGGTAACTGCCAGATTGTGTTTGGTGGCTTCGGCCTCGACATTTGTATTGATAACCATTTTTCGTCCTTGGGTGGTGTATTAACTTCCTGTTATTTCAATTCGTTGCTGTGGTTTTGTTTAAATCGATTTACCTCAGGAGCTGGAGTGCCGACTGAGGCAGTTGGTTGGCCTGCTTGAGCATCTCGGTGCCTGACTGCACCAGAATCTGGTAACGCGCATAGGCGGTGGCTTCCTCAGCCACGTCCACGTCAGCAATACGGCTGATCGCAGCCGAGAGGTTCTCTTTTGTGACCGCCAACTGTTCGTTGGTGAAGTTAAGCCGCGATTGGACTGCGCCAAGACGCGCGCGGTCAGTCGCAACCTGGGTGATAGCCAGTTTCACCAACGACAGGGCAATCTGCGAGGAAAGCACGGACTTGAGGTTTGTGTTGTCGTAATCCGCATCCAACTCGGTGGCGAACGAGGAAATATCCTGTGTAGCTTTGCTGATGTTAATCACCTCGCCCGACTTGGCGAGTACTGCATTGGTATCCTCGCCAGTGGTAACAGGGTTGTTGGTGGTGTACATGCCCTTCTTGAGTGCATCGCTCTTGTTTTGGACTGCCACACTTGTGTCTGAGTCAATCAGGCTAAAGCGAACCGCACCAGAGGCGTTAAATGTCTGCAATCCAGTTGCTCCACCAGCACGTGCATTCACAGCGGTGTCGTAAATCTTGAAGCTGTTGGCATCCACGCGACTAACAAAGAAATATGCGCCAGCGGTTTTACCACCGTGAGCATTGTTCAATGAGATTCTATCACCATTTACCAAACCATGACTGGTAGCCGTCACCGTACCCGATGGCGTCCCAACAGTGCCGCTGGCAGTGCCCGCCACGGTATCAGTGGTGAATTCCATGTTGGCAACTGCACTGGTGGGCGCAAGTGCCGCACCTCCACTGGTCGCGGAAAGGGTGAAATCATTACCACTGACCGACTGAACATAATAGGTATCCAAAGCGGTGAAAGCAGTGGGGGCATTCTTAGTGATGGTCACCCGATCCCCAACGCTCAATCCATGATCTGCCTTGGTAAATTTGGCAGCAGAGCCAGCTACATTAGCAACAGACGCTCCCGCACCTCCGGTCTGAATAGCTGCAACCTGATTGTTTCCACCATCGGAGTTAGCTAGCGCGACACTGGTTGCCCCTGTAAGAGGTGTTCCAGGAGTTGCTGCTGTAATGGTAATCACATTACCAACTGCTGCTGCAGTAACTCCTGCAAGAGCATTTATTGCAGCAGCCAAATTTGTTGCCGTTGTATTATTATCACCAACAGTACTGGCTATAGCCGCTGTAGAATTCCCATTGACCGTCGCTGTAAAGGTGTCACCAACATGATTGCCCGCAGTAACCGTTATGATATCCTTCTGGGCAACTGCAACAGTTGCAACCGAGGAAGCCACGTTCGTCTTGGCTGCGGAAATACCTGTTCTGGTTAAATCCACCCTGTTTATGCCGGCATTTGCGTCGGCCTTGGTGGTGTGAATAGTAATGTGGTCATCATCCTTCTTATTAATATAGTAGGTGGTGGTTGTGCTAAGACCGCCAGGAGCACTGGTATGGAATGAAAGCGCATCGCCTGTCGACAGGCCGTGTGCGGTTTTCTCGAGTTCGTTGTCGTCGTATTCGGCCTTGAAGCCTCCGGAAATGGCGGCACCCGCAATGAAGTTATCCTTCGCAATGCTGGTGGCACTTGTGTCCACGGTGGAAATGTCTTCTGAGATATAGGATCCGGAATTGAATTTTGTCCCACCGTTATTCGCTGCAGACCAAGTACCTGCAGCCGATCTCCAAAGGTCTACCGAACTCTTATAGGTGGTAGCGTTAGCCTTATATCCGTCCTTTGACAGCATGTAGGCATCCTCGGTCAATTTCCAGGAATCCACGCCCATGTTCGTTGCCGAAGTGTAAGTAGGATCACCTAAATTAATTCCCACCATGGAGAAAGTAGTGCCATCGGCATCCACCGTAACATCCAACGTGGCACCAGAAAAAAGTGACACTCCGTTAAAGTCCTGCTTGGTGGTCTCAGACACATAACTTTTGAGCTGCTGAAATTCCTGATTGTACAGCGCGCGGTCCTCGTCGGACTTGGTGGTGTCCTGTGCGAGAATGGCCAGCTCACCCATGCGTCGGTAGGCCTTGTCGATCGTCTTCATAAAGCCGTCCTGCGTCTGCGTGAACGAGACGGCGTTGATGACGTTGCTAAGCGCGGAGTCCAGCCGCTTAATCTGCGAGTTCAAGCGGGAACTCACCGCCAAGCCAGCGGCGTCGTCCGACGGGACAATGATCTTGGAGCCGGAGCTGAGCCGCGAGAGCGACTTGGCCAGCATAGATTGGCTAACGTTGAGGTTATTCGCCGTAGTTTGCGCCTCAATATTGGTATTGATAACCATGGTATCCTCGGGGTTTGGGTGTTCGTTCGTTACTTCCTGTTCAACTTCATGTTGCGAACGACGAGAGACAGGGAATTAGGGTCATCATTGACCGCCTTGTCTCCATAATGTCGCATCCATGTCTTCATTTTAACCCTACGCAGCAGGACATATGCCATCACTGCATTGGCTTGTTTTCCTATTTTCTATTTTTGCATCCTTGGCTATGTCACACAGGCACTCCTTGCACCGTGTGAAAATTTATTTTTGCATATTTTTATAACCTAATTGGTCAAATTGGTTTTCCATGTCTGTTGGGCTGATTGATCTATCGCAGGAGCTGCAGCGCCGACTGCGGCAGCTGGTTGGCCTGCTTAAGCATCTCCGTGCCGGAGGCCACCAGGATCTGGTAGCGCGCGTAGTTCGTCGCCTCCTCGGCCACGTCCACGTCGGCAATACGGCTGATCGCAGCCGAGAGGTTCTCTTTCGTCACCGTAAGCTGCTCGTTGGTGAAGTTAAGTCGTGATTGAACCGCACCCAGTTTCGCGCGGTCGGTCGCCACCTGCGTAATGGCGGACTTGACGAGCCCCAAAGCGGTCTGCGCTGCCGCCACCGACCTGAGATTAACGTCGTCATAATCATCACCCAATTCGTTGGCAAATGCGGAGATATCCTGCGTTGTCTTTGCAATATTTACCACCTCGCCTGTCTTGGCCAAAACGGCATCCTTATCCTCACCAGTCAGAATGGGATTGGAGGTCAGGAACATGCCCTTCTTCAACTCGCTGCCCTGGTCATTAATGGCCACTCGCGAGGAGGAAACCTCTACTGCCAACCGAAAGCTCTGATTGGAAACCGCCGAGGTGAAGCCTGTGTATTTGGTTGTAAGATTCGAGTCGGTATATAACTCGAAGGTATTGGCATCGAGTTTCTTAACGTAGTAAGCGGTGTTGTTGACCGTATGACCACCAGCGTTTGTGGTGACCTTCACCTGAGTGCCATTGCTCAGACCATGGGCTGTCATCGTCACCACGTCGGTGCTCTGGTTGATATTGCCGCCCGTCTTCATATTCGATTCCAACGACAAGCCACTCGTAGAAGCGGTGATGTTTACCTGACCGGAGTTCGTGGATCCGGTTCCACCGGCCGCAGCCGCGTTGGTAGCTGTGTCGAATACAGTGAAATTGTCTGCATCAATTACCTTTACATAATACGCCGTGTTAGCAGAAGCGCCTGCGGGTGGGTTACTGGTAAACACCACCTGATCACCCGTAGTATAGCCGTGTGCGGCCTTGGTAAAGGCGTTGTCCGAGTAGGCGGTGACTGTCGACGTACCATTAGCACTAAAGGTCACCAGACCTCCGGCACCGGCTGCGGTGGCATTGGCAAGCGTGTTGTAAATCTTGAAAGAGTTATCGTCGATTTTTTTAACGTAATAATCCGTTGTGGTGTTTGCCGGAGCTACTGCCGTACCAAGTTTAATCTTGTCACCATCCACTAAGCCATGCCCGGTCTTGGTGATGGTAGCGCTGGCGTTAGACATGGAAGCACCTGCCGCCGATTTCACCCCCACACTGTCTCCCACGGAAATGCCTGTAACAGCACTCGTGGAGCCCGAGCGTGTCAGGTTGATGGCGTTGGTGGCAGCCACAGCATCCGACTTGGAGGCATGCAGAGTGATATTGTTGGTGTCGTAGGAGTTAACGTAATACGTCGTTGTGGTGTTCGTACCGCCGGGTGCGTTGGAGTGGAATGTGATCGCGTCGCCGTTGGCCATACCATGGTCAGTCTTGTTAAGCCGATTGGTGGCGTAATCAGTTTTGAATCCTGCAGCCACCGTGGCACCGGCGATAAAGTTGTCTTTGGTTATCTTGGTGGCTGCGGTGTTAGCCGTACTGACATCCTCACTCACATATGAGCCGGAGACCACCTTGATGCCGCCGTTGTCCGAGGCGGACCAGTTGCCAGAAATATCGCGCCAAAGGTCGATAGTGGTCTTATAAACATCAGCTGTCGCCTTGTAGCCGTCCTTGGAAAGCATGTGAGCATCCTTGGTGAGCCTCCAGGCATCGGTGCCGGTATTGGTTGCTGAGGTATAAGTAGGATCCTCAAGGTTAATACCCACCATGGTGAAGGTGGTACCATCGGCATCCACAGTCACGTCCAGCGTTTTGCCGCCAAAGAGTGACACCCCGTTGAAGTCCTGTTTCGTGGTTTCCGAGACGTAATCCTTAAGCTGCGCAAATTCCTGATTGTACAACGCCCTATCCTCGTCTGACTTGGTGGTATCCTGCGCCAACATCGCCAGCTCGCCCATACGTCGGAAGGCTTTATCGATCGTCTTCATAAAACCGTCCTGGGTCTGGGTGAAGGAGACGGCGTTAACGACGTTGTTAAGCGCGGAGTCCAGTCGTTTAATCTGCGAGTTCAAGCGCGAGCTCACCGCCAAGCCGGCGGCGTCGTCCGATGGGACGATGATCTTGGAACCCGAACTGAGCCGCGAAAGCGACTTGGCGAGTTGGAGTTGGCTGGCATTGAGGTTATTGGCGGTCGCCTGTGCCTCAATATTTGTATTGATAACCATAATGTCCTCGGGGTTGGTGGTTCGTTACATCCTGTTCAACTTCCTGTTGCGAACACTCGCTTGGAGAACGGGGTATTTGTTCCTGGTTTAAATTCCTTTATGGGGTTGCGGCCAATTGTTTCTTGAGCTTGCTGGCCTGCTTGCGCGCCATGCCGGCGGATCCGGCGGCGGCCTGGTTGCTGGCCATGATCTCGTCGTAAATTTCCTTCCGCATCACGCGGATATCCAAGGGCGCCTCCACGCCCAGTCGCACAGCATCGCCGCTGTCCACGCGGAGGACGCTCACCTTGATGCGTCCATCGATGACTATGCTCTCGTTCGGTTTTCGGGAGAGAACTAACATTGCAAAAATCCTTGCTGTTGGCGGTTCGCGGCATGATTCAGTTGCCCATCGGGTGGGCTAGGGTGAGATCCGGGGCATTCAACGGAATGACCTGGCGGGCTTGGCTAGTCACCTTATTATAGATGATAGGGCCCTTGAGGTTCACCGTCACCGTCTCATCGGTGTGCCATGTGGCGATGTTAAGCACCATGGCATCCTCGGGATTTTCCAACCCGAGCAGTTCCTGATCCTCATCGGAGATCTCGACGTTGTAGTTTTCCACGACAAAGCCGGGAGGAATCACGAGAAACGCTTGTTCCCCGTCCAATCCTTTCATCCACTGGTAAGGCTCCAAGTCCTCGTCGCGAATCAACCGGAAATGCTGGCTGGCTTCAAACCCCAGCAACCCAGCGGGAAAGTGCAACTCTAAACCCGTTTCCTCCGGGGCGAGCCCTTCGCGGGCCGGTGATTGTACCGGTCCTTCGGTTCGTTTTTTCTCTATTGTTATCATAACAACATTACTTCGCAGGGTACGGAGCAAACGGCATGCCAATCATTAAAACAGGATTAAAACAGGCATTAATCGCATGTTTTTCACTAATAACCCCAGTTTTAAAGGAATCAATTATTGAAGTTGAATAATGCGCAGAAGCTACCCGTGGCAGCTTTTGCCGGGGTGAATGGCCCGATTATCAGCAGAGAAGACTATTTTTCCCGCGAAAACGGCTGAGGTTGCCAGCCCAATTTCCGAGTCCGGGTACCCATTTGGTTCCCATCTCCCAGTTCTTTTCTGGCCCATACGGCTGCGACTGAGAGTCTTTTCACAATTTCGGGGTGTTTCCCGGCCACGTTTTTCGATTCCGAAACGTCATTTTTAAGATCAAAAAGGACGTGTTTTTCGGATTTATTTGCACTTTTTTGGTGTTTTTTGGGGAAATATAGTTTCCAACGACTGTCTCTAACAGCCTCCAAATAACGCGTGTGGTAGTAGAAAAAGTGTTTGTGGGGCGATTTTGCGCTGCGCGGACTCAAAACAGGCCAAATATTCCTGCCATCACGAAGGACATCGGAAAGAGGTACCCCGGCTAGTTTTGCGAATGTGGGGAGAATATCCATAAGCGTGGTCAATTCATCACTCGTGCTTCCGGCGGGGATGAAGCCTTTCCATCGGACAATCGCAGGGACACGCATGCCTCCCTCAGCAGTGGTGTAGCCCCAGCCACCGAGCGGAGCATTGCTGCCCTGGGGAGGATTGCGGCGGGGGGCTCCATTGTCGCTGGTCCAAATAACAAGGGTTCGCCCATCGATGCCGTGTTTTTTCAATGCCGCTAGAATCTGGCCCGCCGCCCAGTCGAGTTCCTCCACCGCATCACCCCAGGCACCGTTTCTGGATTTGCCGCGAAATTTCCGGCTAGAAAAGGGCTCGCGCGAACTGCCGGGCATGTTGTGCGGAAGATAAAGAAAGAACGGCCGCGACTTGTTGGCGGCAATAAATTTCAGTGCAGCGGCGGTTTCGCGCTGGGTCATTTGGTTGCGATCCGCGGGGGCTTCGATGACTTTTTCGTTTTCCATCCACGGCAACAACGGCCATCGGTTGCCCCGCAGCCTTTCCCCAATGCGTTGGCCGGTGGCGCGTGTCATGTCATCGCTGTAAGGCAGGCCCAAAAAATAATCGAACCCCTGCCGCGTCGGCAGAAACGCAGGCTGGTCGCCAAGGTGCCATTTGCCGATGCAGGCCGTCGCGTATCCGGCTTTCTTCAGTATCTCCGCGACAGTGGTTTCATTCGGATTCAGCCCATTGGGCGAAACTGGCCGGAGCACATGGCCATCTTCGGGCGTCCAGTCCAGCCCCACACGGCGTGGATAACAACCCGTCATCAACGCCGCACGGCTGGGTGTACAAACGCCGCTGGCGCTGTAAAAGCTGGTAAGCCGCCGCCCTTCCCGCGCCATCCGGTCCAGATTGGGCGTGCGATGCAGTTTGCTGCCAAAAGGGCCAATATCTCCGTAGCCAAGGTTGTCGGCCATGATAAGAACGAAGTTGGGTTGGGCGGGTGGGACCTTGGCGGAAATGGAAATAACGCTCGTGATAATAACAAGAACGAGAAACCGCATGAGGAATTCTAGGGTGACTTGGCCGAAAAATACAAGCCACCCACGTGGTGTTTCCTATTCGTTCGCCGGCAGATCGTCCACCTTCACGGTCGTCTCCCCAATGACAATCGTGTCCTGATTGGACACCTTTGTCCGACCCACCAACTTGCCGCCGTTCACCGTGGTCCCATAGCGGCTGTCCAAATCCTCCACCCAGAACTGGCCTTTGTCCGACCAAATTCGCGCGTGCAATCGGGAGACCGTCGTGTCCGGGCTCAGGTCAATGTCCACCGAGGACTGCGAGTTGGGTCGGCCGATAACGACTTGATTGTCGCCAAACTGCCGGATTTTCCATCGGCCCTTGAACTGATAGCTGATCTGAATGCCCATTCTGGAACGCATCCGCGAACACTCATCAACGCAAAAAAATTGGCAAAAAGGCAATCCTGAAATAAAACAACAGCGTGTCCGTCGACCCCCAACCCACTCCGGTTGTGATCGCGCCCAGCGGTCCACCCACCACGTCCCCCCAGCCTAACCAGATTGTTGGCAACGGACGCTACACGCTGCGGTGGCTTCTCGGTGAAGGTGGCAAATGCATGGTCTGGCAGGCACAGGATGAACGCCTCAATGAAACCGTTGCCTTAAAATTCCTTTCCCCCGAGGCCGGTGCCGATCCCCGCATGCTGCATGAACTCCGCAAGGAAGCCCTCCGCGCCCGGCGACTGGCCCACCAGAACATCGTCCAGCTTTACGACATGTACGAGGCGCCCGATGAACTCCCCTTCATGATCATGGAGTTCGTTGATGGTGGCAGCCTCCACACCCGCCGCGCCCAGGCCAAGCCACAGATTCTGCGTTGGGAGGAATTCCTCAAGCCCCTCACCCTCCAGCTTTGNCACGCCCTCGAGCACGCCCACAGCGAAAGCCTGGTTCATCGCGACCTCAAACCGGCCAACGTCATGGTGGATTCCCGAGGCCGGGCCAAGCTGGCCGACTTCGGCATCAGCGCCGCCGTCAACGACGCTTACACTACCATCCTTGGCCTGCGCGACACTCGCGGCACCGTCACATTCATGAGCCCCCAGCAAATGGATGGTGAACCCCCTCATCCCACCGATGACGTTTACGCCCTGGGCGCCACCCTTTACGAACTACTCACCAGCCGCGCCCCATTTTTCACCGGCGACATCGCCCATCAAGTCCGCCAAGTCCCGCCGCAACCCATCCAAGCCTGTCAACAGGAACTCAAGATCGACAACCCCATCCCGCCCAACGTTTCCGCGCTCATCATGGCTTGTCTCCGCAAAAACCCCGCCGAGCGTCCCCCATCCGCTTGGGAAGTCGCCAAACACATCGACCCCACCATCGGCGACCCCCTCGTCACCATCCGCGTCGAACACGCCGCGCCCATGCCCACCGCCCCTCAAGGGCGAGCCAACAGCCCAACCTTCTCCCGGGAATTTTACATCGTCATGGCCATCCTTGTGGTCCTGCTCGGCATGGCCTGTGCCATCCTCTATTACGTCACCAAGGTACAGCCCTGACAACAAGACCATCGTGGGCCTTGTTAGAGTTGCAAATTCAACCAAATACGCTAGCATTCGCTGATGCCCTACTGGATCCATCGCAATGGAGAAAATGTCGGCCCCTACGAGCAGGCACAACTGCAGGAAATGCTGGCGGCCGGTCAAGTGACCCCGGAAGAATTGGCCATCGAGGAAGGCGCTTCCAACTGGTCCACTGTCGGCGAATTAGCCGGCGCTTCGGCACCAGCAACCGCCGCGGAGCCCGTTATGGCCGAATTTGTCTCCGCCGTTCCAGAAGAGGAAGTTGTGCCCGCGACAGTAGCCAGCGGCGGCGGCCGAATGAAGCTCGCCTTGGTTGCCGGCGTGGCCCTACTGGTTGTGGCCGGTGCGGCTTTCGCCTTTTTCAAATTCTCTGGTGATGAGGAAAAGCCGGAAGGGCACGCCAAGCTCAACAAGCCTTCACCCGGCAAAAATACCCCCACGCCCGGCGGCAATCGCCCTCCCGGCCCCCTGCCAAATCCGCCCTCGCCCGGCACCNACACCAACACCATCCCCGGCACCTCGCCGACCAATGCCCCGCCCGTCGTTCCGCCGCCTACACCCCCAACACCTGGTGGAGCAGCCGCTGCGAGCAGCTATATTCCCGCCAGCGTCTTGGGTGTGGCCAGCATGAATCTCGGCCAACTCCTGCAAAAAGCCGGCGGTTATGATGCCCTGCTCGCGAAAGGCTTGGAAGCAGCCGGGCCCGAGGCGCAGGAGCCCATGGTTCGCCTCATCGCGAGCATGCTTTCGCCCAACAATCTTGCCCAAAATTTTGGCCTCACAATCAACCGGCCCATTTTTGCGTTCGTGGATAATCAGAGGCATGTCGGCGTGCTCGTGTCCGTTTCCGACGCGGCTAAACTGGAGCAGGGACTGCAAAACTTGGCCGTGGCGCTCAAAGCACCTGTCCCGGAACTGACGGATCTTGGCGGCCTGCGTGGCATCTCTCTTCCAGGCGTCGCGGCAGGCTTAACCTCCGACGCGTTGATCGTGGTCATGAGTACTACGGAACCTATGGACATGACCAGCAAGCTGAAGGCCGTAGCCGCAAAAGGCGCAGCCCTCTCAGTCGCCAAGCCTGAGTTCAAGGCCCTTGGCGAAAGCGATCACGACGGAACACTTTGGATCGACTTCAAAGATTTACTCAAGACCATGAACGCTCAAATAACTCCTCTTGTTGCCGAGAAGTTTTATGGCGACCCGAATCAATTTGGCAACAAACTCGATATCTCCGTGGGTCTCTCTTTCCAACAAGGGCAAGTGGTGGCCGATCTCAATTTTCACCACGATCCCGCCTTGTTGGCCAACTGGAGCACCGGGGCCAATCTCGATGCCGATATCGTCGGCAGCATCCCCGGTGGCGCGGCAGGCGTGCTAACCCAGTCGATGAAGATGGAAGTCATCCGCCCCTTCATCGCGGCGCGCATCCCCGCCGAGGCCAAGGCGGAATTGGAACCGGTACTAGCCGCCTTTGGGCTCAGTTTTGACCAGCTTTTGAATCTGCCCGGCGGTGACCTCGCCTTCTCTTTCCTCGGCGTAAAACAAGATCCTCGAGGATTTCCTACTCCGGAATTTCTTTTCAGCATGAACGTCAATGATCCCGAGCTGGTCGAGGGCTTCCTGGAAAAACTCCAAGCCTCGCCCGGCTACAATGAAATGCAGGAGAATGGGTTTGATATCGTGTTGAACGACGATGTGCTGCACATCGGCCCCTCACGCCTCAAAAGCGCGTTGGCAGAAGGCAACAACCCCAATCCCCTGCCGCCCGCGGCCCAATCGTTGCTTGGCGCAAACGACTCCGCGCTGCACCTCAGCCCCGCCGCCATCGCGGGCATTTTGACCGCTCAAGGTGAAGGCGAAGCCGCGGAATTTCTAACTCAGGTGCGCGCCATGAACCTTACCGGCAACGCCGGGGAAGGCGCACAAAAATTCCGCCTCACCCTCGCCTTGGCCAACCAAAACACCAACGTCCTCCAAACACTCGTCCAACAAGCATTTGAGGCCGCAGGCAACAGCGGCGAGGGCTTCCGAGAGGTACCGGTGCCACTCCCGTTCCCCCCCGCACCACAGCCACAACCTTTCCCCATCGAGAGCAAAACCAAGGAAACCAAGGGGCCTTTCCCGCCCATCGACCCCCGCCCCTTCCCTCCCCCTCCCCCTCCTCTTCCTGAGGATAAAGGGGCCATCCCCGCCCCAACNCTACCCCCTGCTCCGGCACCCGCGCCGCCTGTTCCCGAGGTGAACCCCTTCAACAATCCCAAGTAATATTTTTTCCGAAATTGTGTAGCCTTTTTGCTTGGGGTCGTGTATTCAGGCACAATGACACACCACCCCATCACTCGTGGGCATGGGTTCGCCATGCGCAAAAATAACTTCGTGGCACTTTTTGCAGCCGTAGCACTCGTCCTGCTGGGCCTGCCCGGCGCGGCACAAGACAAGGCTCCCGCCGGCCAGCTCATTCCCGCCGGCTCCCACCTCGTGATGAGCTTCAACATCGGTTCGCTGCTCAAGAAATCCGGCCATGAAAACATTACCGACCTCCCCGGCATGGAGGAACTTCTGGAGGAACTGGAGCAGGAGAATGAATTGGCCGCGCAGTTGCTTGAAAACCCCGCGTTGCTGGGTGTTGATTTTGACAAGCCCATCCACGTGTTTGGCACCCTGACTCCTCCTGAGGAAGAATTCGGCGAACCCACATTCAATGGCGGCCTTATCGCGGCACCGCTCAGCGCCAAGAAATTCGAGGAAGGCTTGACCAAGGTTTTCAAAGGCAGCCTCGGGGAGATTGGCGAGGAAATGCTCAAGGGCCTGAAGGAGGAGAAGGGCTATTCCATTTTGGCCGCGGGCGAAGGCATCCCCGCTGCGTTGGCTTTCAACGACCAAGCCATCGTCATAATGGGTGGCAATGACGAAAAGGCCGCCAAGGGCATCGAGAAGGTGCTGCGCCGGGTGATGGGCGGCAAGAAGCCCCTCGCCAAGGGCGAAGCCACTTTTGCCACTTACCTGAAAAACTCAGCTGATTTCGGCGGCTGGATGGATCTCAACGCCCTCATGGAGATGAGCCCCGAGGTGCCGGAGGATCAGCTCGAGCAGTTGCAGGAACTCATCGGTAAAATCCGCATGGCCGCCTCGGTGAATTTTGTACCCGGAGGCATTCGCGGAGACATCTCCTACAGCTCCGATGCGGATTTCATCAAAAAGCTGAAGCCCGCCCCCAAGAAAACCATGCTGGACCTTCTGCCGCACAACGCCGTGNCCTCCGTGGTCTACGCCTTCGANATGGCCGGCGCGCGCAAGTGGATGAAGGAGGAATACCTCCCCGCCCTCAAGAAGTTGGAGGGAGGTGAAGCCATCGCCATGGTGGAATTGGCGATGATGGGTGCGGTGGGCTTGAACTTTGATGACCTGCTGGACATCCCCAAGGGTGAAATGATCCTGAGCCTCATCGACTTGGAACAGGAAGTGGATCCCGATTTCGGCATTCCACAACCAAAGCCTTCCGTCGTCTTTGGCCTGACCGTCAATGACATGAAGAAGCTCGACAAGCTCGTTGACAAGCTCAAGGAAGAAGGCGGGCTTGAGGCCATGGAGGCCGCCGGCTTCAGCATCCTGAAAAACAAGGATCGCTTTTTCATGGCCAACACCTCGCTTCTTCCTTCACTGAAGGCCGGCAAGCTGCCCAACGCCGTGGCTGGCGAGCGCCGGAAATTCATGGAAACCAATGATCAGGCCGTGGTGGTTGACTTCAAGCAAATCACCNGCTTGGCGCAGGACTTTGATGCACCGGCCGATGCGGTGCAAATGCTGCTCAAGTTCGCCGAGTTGCGCTTCAATTCCAACCAGCGCGGCCAGGTTACCGAGATGACCGGTGAACTGCGTTTCCGCGATGCCAAGACCAACGGCCTCAAGCAAATCATCAACATTGTTGAGGAAGTGCAGGAGGGCGTGGGCATCGAGCGCGAACTCCGCGCCCGCGAGGCCGATCTTGCCCCGGAAGCTGTCCCCTTTCCGCCGGCCCGGAAAGCTGCCCCCGGCTTTGGCTTTCCGCGGCGCGACCGCTAGGGCAACGGAAAAAGATCATCAAAACAAAGGCGCCCCTGTTTAAGGGGCGCTTTTTTGGGGTCCCACCGATTTCCTTCAAGCTGCTGCCACCCATTGAATAACTCAGGCCGGGTTATTTTGACCGCGCCTGTTTTGTGCGTTACGTTGCCCGCGTGAAAGGGAGGCTATTCCTTCTGGCTGCAGCGGTGACGTTGGCGGCTTGTTCCGAAGACAAACCCAAGGCTGTTGACCCCAAGCGGGTGATGCAGGTGAACGGAGTTTGGCTGCTCGATGGCAAGCCATGGACCGGCAAACAATCCTCCGTCTACCCGGATGGCAAACCCTCTTTCGAAGGGGAACTCATCGAGGGCAAACCACACGGCACCTGGACTTGGTATTACGAAAGCGGCAATCCCAGAAGCCGCGTCGTCTATTCCCTGGGCATGCACGACGGCAACGAGACACATTATTATGATGACGCCGCCAACACACCCATGTGGATCAAGGTCTGGCGCNATGGACGGTTTGTCGAGTCTCACCAATGGAAAGCCGACGGCACTCCGGTCCTGCCCCGCACCGCGCCCGGCACTAACACGGCCACGTCGGCCGTGCCCTAAACAGTTTCCTCCATCTGCTCACGGCCGGATTCCACAAACTGATCAAACATCTCCTCCGGCAATGCCGGTCGAAAATCGCCGGGAATTTCCTGGCCGCCCGAGAGGTAAAGAATGGGCAATTGCGTGGCGAGCACGAGATTCCAGTATTTGCTCCAGCGCGTTTCTTCATCCGTGTGTGTCAGGATGAGGCCACTCAACGGCAGTACCGAGAAGAACCTCGCGTGGGCCAGCAGCAGACCGAGATCGTAGGATGCGTTCAGGACGAGGTAAATCTCCGTCTGGGGAAATTCCTTCACCTGTTCGAGCAGCGCCCGCCTCGCCTCACGGTCACTGGCCGAAACCCCGGGCAAGTCAATGAACCGCAACGCGTTCTCAGGAATCTCCTCGCCAGGATCCCAAGTGCGCTCCACCGACGCCTGCAGCAGTTCCCCATGCAGGCTTAAAAACTCAGCCGTGTTCGGTGCCCCGCCATCCAGCCGCCACGCGCAAACCTCCTGCCCATTGCGCAGCAGTGCCTGAGTCATCCATTTGCAAATGCAGGTGGTCTTGCCTGTGCCCGGCGTCCCCACCAGCAGCCGCATGGGATTGCCCGGCTTGGTATGCCGGCGAATGAGCTGGTGCCAGTAGTCGGAAAGCGTTTCCCGAACAAGCGCGAATTCGTCCTGCAAATTGCGTGGCTTGGTAAAACCCAGAAAATTACGCGCCTGCCCGGAGAGCCACCGCGCGTGCGACGGCAGCAATCCCAATTTCTCCAGGATTTTAACCGCCGCCAGCATCCCATCCGCGTCCGTGCCCTGACGCGCCGCCTGTTTGGCAGCCTGAACCATCTCAGCCACCTTCGAAGGAAGTTGCTGTTTCAAGGCGGGCTTGGATTCCGGCTTCGGCTTTGGCTGGGGGGGATGAAGGATTTGCTGCTCCAAGTCGGCTATCTTGGCGTTAAGCCTTTTAATCGTCGCCTTGGCATCCGGCTCGGGCTTAGGCGCGGCGGCCATCACCTCCACGCGCGTGCCGCTCCAGAGCTTCTTCATTCCCTCGGCCGAGACTTGGCGCACGTTGAGCACCACCGCCTCCGGACCCAGTTCGGCATGAATCTGTTCCAGTGCCTCCTGGGGACTATCGGCAATGATCTTGACGACATTCATGGCCAGTCGCAGGCTTTAAAATCAGGACAGGCTGGGAACCGCGCCCGCGGGCACAATCTCCACCTTTGGCGGCAATTCCTCGTAGGAGAGGAAAGCCAAGTCGGGGAACTTGGCCGCAAAGAACCGTCGGAGTCCAGCGCGAATCACTGACGAACAAATCACCACCGGGCTGCGACCCTCGGCGATCATCGGCTGCATCAGGTCGTTAAAATGATGCGAGAGATGCTCCGCCATCTTCGGGTCGATCAACAGCGTCGTCTCCGTCGGCGTCGGTCGCAGCCCCTTGGCCAGCTCTTCCTCCAGCCACGGATCCAGTGTGATCGCGTGCATCGCACCCATTTCGTCTTGATACGCCCGGACGATCTGTCCGCCAATCGCGCGCCGCGCCTGCTCGGCCAGTTCGTCGGTGTTCTTGGTCGTGCCGGCGTAGTCCGCCACCCGCTCGAGCACACCCACCAGGTTGCGGATCGGTACGCCTTCGCTCAGGAGATTCTGCAACACCCGCTGCACCTGCCCCACCGAAAGCAGCCCCGGCACCAGTTCGTTGATCAAGGCCGGGTTCTGTTCCTTCAAGTTGTCCAACAACACCTGCACATCCTGCCGCGACAAAATCTGGTGGCAATACCGCTTGATCGTCTCGCTGAAATGCGTCACCAGCACCGAAGCCGCATCCACCACCGTGTAACCCGCCACCTCGGCATTCTTGCGCTCGACCTCGGTAATCCACACCGCATCCAAACCAAACACCGGTTCCACCGTCTGCACACCCGGCAGCACTTCCGTGCTGTTGTTCGTGTTCATCGCCAGCCAGTAACCCGGCATCACCTCGCCGTTCGCGATCGTCTGTCCGCGGAAAATAAACCGATACTCATTGGCTCCCAGTTCCAAATTGTCGCGCAACCGAACCGCGGGGATGATGAAGCCCATGTCCTGAACAAAATTACGCCGTACACTCGTCACCCGCTCTAGGATATCGCCGCCCTTCTTTGGATCCGCCAAGGCCAGCAGGCCATACCCCAATTCAATCTGCAACGTGTCCACGTTCAGCAAATCCTCGAGCTTGTCCGGGCCATCCTCGCCCTCCGATCCTTCCCCGCCATCCGGCGAATCCCCACCACCCGGTGCTCCGTCAGGCCCCAGATTGGGGCCATCCGCGGGCTGATAATTAAACATCCCCCGCTGGTCGAACGATCGATGCATGAAGCCAAACAACACACCCATCATGAAGAATGGAAACCATGGCAGCACTCCCGTGACCAACGAGAAACCCGACAGCACAAACATCGTCAACGACAACGACATCAACACCTTTGGCTGCAGGAACAACTGCTTTGTCAATGTCTGGCCCAAGCTCTGATTCTCCGCCGCGCGCGTGACCAAAATACCCGCCGCCGTCGAAATCACCAACGCCGGGATCTGAGACACAAGGCCATCCCCGATACTCAGTACCGTGTAAGTCTGCAACGCCGTGCTCACGTCCATATCCCGCTGAATAACCCCGATGCCAATCCCGCCAACCACGTTCACCAGCGTAATCAAGATGCCCGCGATGGCGTCACCACGCACAAACTTGCTGGCACCGTCCATGGACCCGTAAAAATCCGCCTCCTTGGAAAGATCATCCCGCCGTTTGCGTGCCTGATCCTCCTTGATAAGGCCCGCGTTCAATTCCGCGTCGATCGCCATCTGCTTGCCCGGCATGGCGTCTAACGTAAAACGCGCTGCCACCTCTGCAATACGCCCCGCGCCCTTGGTGATAACCACGAAGTTGATGAGCGTCAAAATCAGGAACACCACGAAGCCCACCACATAATTTCCCTGCACGACCACGTTACCAAACGACTGGATAATCTGGCCCGCTTGCGCCTCACCCAGAATCAGTCGGGTGGAAGCCACGTTTATTCCCAGTCGGAACAACGTGATGATCAACAGCAGTGTTGGGAAACTAGTAAACTCGGATGGCTCGCGGATGTAGATGATGACCAGCATCACCAGCAAGCCCGACGAAATGGAAAGCGCCAGGAGAAAATCCAGCATCCATGGCTGCAACGGCAAAATCATCCACAGCAACACGCTGAAGATGAATCCAATCAACCCAAACTCCGCCCAACTCGCGCGCTTGGGGGTGGTGGCAGGTGCGGCACTCATGCGGCAAATACCCTCTCCCACCCGCGCAGGCCGGCGGCAATCGTTGAATCCGTTCCAGTCATTTCTTGGATATCCAGCAGGCCGGAATCATTCCTGCCCGCGCCAAGTCGCAGCAATTTAGGTGCCATAACCTGAATTAATGCGGAAAACCGGTATTTTTTGGAAAAACCCCTCATTTTCATGGCGTATCCATGCCCCGTTTGTAATAGCGGTAACGGTTCACCCGGTAAACATGAGCCAGAATCTCCGCCACCACTGCGTATAACTGTGGAATAATCTCCTGCCCCACTTTGCAGTGCTTGAACAGCAACCGTGCCACCGGCTTGTTTTCCACAATGGGCACATCGTGCTCATTTGCGATCTCGCGAATTCGCAGCGCATTGTAGCGGGCTCCCTTGGCCACCACTCGTGGCGCGCCCATCGCCTGACGGTCATATTTTAAAGCCACCGCCAAGTGCGTCGGGTTGGTCACCACCACGTCCGCCTCCGGCACCTCCTGCTGCATTGACTCCTTCAACATTTGTCGGCGCCGGCGGCGCATCTCGCCCTTCACCTGCTGGTTGCCCTCAACATTCTTGGTTTCATCCTTCACCTCCTGCATGGTCATCATGCTGTCCCGCTCATTNTTCCACATCTGGTATGCGTAATCCCCCATCGCAATCAACACCATCCCCGCCAACACACGCAGCGTAACGCTCTGCGCGGTATCTGCCATGAAGTACAGTAGGTAGCTGAAATCGGTGGATGAAGAAAAAATCGGATCCTTCATCACATCCCGGATCACCGGCCAGGTGAACCCAAAAATTACAATGAACTTCGTCAATGCCACCGCCAATTTTGCCAAGGACTGCGAACTAAAAATATTTTTAAATCCCTTTATGGGGTTCATCTTGCTGAACTTTGGTTCCAATGCTTTTGGCGTTAATTGGAACCGACTCTGAAGACCGCATCCCATCAAGCCAGCCATGAAGGCTCCCGCCATGATCGGCAAGAGACAGGCCCCAGCCATTTCTATGAAATCTGTGAAAATCTTTGGAGTGTTGTCCGCATTCACCTGCATGGTTGCCAATTGGGAGAAAATTGAGGCCATGTATAATTTAAATGTGGCCATGATGTGCGGCATCATCATCGTCAACGCCAGAAGCCCCATGGCGATTAGGAATACGGTCTGAATCTCGGGACTCTTGGCAAACTGGCCGGACTCCAAGAGTTCCTGCAGACGCTTTGGCGTCGGCATCTCAGTTTTTTCCTGGCCGCTTTCGCTTTCCGCCATGACCTATCCTCCAAGCCCCAAGAGCCGCACCGCCACCACAAAGTCGTCAGGCAGTTGGTGTAGATAGTTTGCAATCTCCAGCGCCGCAATCTGCATTACCGACCCCAGAAGCACGATGCCAATCAACAGGCGAATACCGAAGCTCTCCATGAACACGTTCATCTGCGGCACGGCGCGCGCAAGCATGCACAACAGAATGTTCACCACGATGCCCACCGCGATGATTGGCGAGGCAATCTTCACCGCCACCAGAAAGGTCCGCGCCGCCATGCCCATCACGTTGTCAAAAAGCTGGTCTGACAACACGCCTGCCCCAATGGGCAGCACATGATACGATTGCTGGAACCCCACAAGGAGCGTGTAATGCAGATCCAAGGAAACCATTAGCGCGATGGCCAGCATCTGGAGCATCACGCCCATTACCTCCGTTGGCGTTTCCGAGCCGGGAGCAATCATGCCGCCCAACTGAAGACCAATCTGGGAGGATATGAAATGGCCCGCCAAGGTGACTGAAAAAATCAGCGCCCGCACAATCCAGCCAAACAAGAGCCCAATGCTAACCTCCTTGATCAACAAGCCCACCAAACTGAGAAGCGAAGCCTGGGAAATATCAATCATTGCCGGCATGGCCGGCAGCATCAGGAACGCCATGAAGCCGGCCACGGCAAGCCGCATGCGCACGGGCACGGAAGTGGCGGAAAACAGGGGAAAAATTGAAAGCATTGCCCCCGCGCGAACGAAAATCAAAAACCAGTTGGCAAATAAACCCTCCATTCATCACATCCATTCAACGTCATTGCGCCATGCGCGGAAGGGTCTCGAAAATGTTCGTGGTGTAGTCCACCAATGTGCGCACCACCCAGGGCAGAAGCATGAAGAGAATCCCCGTCACCGCCAGCGCCTTTGGAGCGAAGGCTAGGGTCTGTTCCTGCAGCGAGGTCACCGCCTGGAACAGACTGATCACAAGACCTACCACCATGCCGGCAATAAGCAGCGGCGCGGCCACCATCACGATGTGGCTCATCATGCTTTTCAAAATTTCAACGCTATAATCCGGTGTCATATCAATCGANCTCCTGTCGTCACATGTCAAAGCTCACCGCTAGTGAACGCACCACCAGGGTCCAGCCATCCACTAGCACAAAAAGAAGAATTTTAAGCGGCAACGAAATGGTCACCGGTGGCAGAAACAACAGGCCGAGACTCATCAACACAATAGCCACCACGAAATCAATCAGGATGAATGGAATGAACAACAGGAAGCCCATCTGGAACCCTGTCCGCAGCTCGCTGAGAATGAAGCCCGGAA
This sequence comes from Verrucomicrobiales bacterium, assembly GCA_002721895.1. The sequence continues at coordinate 64,357 of PBLV01000016.1, read as the reverse complement.
TGACCACGCTCATGGGGATGTCCTCCACCTTGGTCGGCCCCATCTTCGCCAATCCCACGAAAAACTCGACGTCCTTCGGGCGCGCCTGCCTCAGCATGAAATCCTTGAGATGCCCCTTCGCACGGTCATACGCCTCCGTGCTGGTGATTTGCTTGGCGTTGTAGGGCTGGAGCGCGTCCCGGTCGATTTTGTTATAGGTGGGCGCCATGATGAAAAAGGTCATGAACAACGCAAAACCAATCATCAACTGATTGGCCGGTACGCCCTGCAACGACAAGGCATTCCTTAAAAAAGAGAAAACAATCACAATACGCGTGAAACACGTCATCAGCATGATAAACGAGGGCGCTAGAGTGAGCAGTGTAATGAGGAACACAATGCGGATGGCAACATCCACTTCCTTGGGCTTCGTGGGAACATTCAGGCCGATATTGAAGCCGAAGGGAGTAGAATTGGTCGGTGTTTTTACCTCTACAGGCTCAATTACTTGCTCCAGTAAGTTTAATTCCGGCAGGTCAGGACCAACAGGTAATTCGGGACCAATGGGCGCCGGCTGCGCTTGCACAACAATCCCCAGCGCCAACCACGTCAAAATAACAATGTGGCGAAAAAACTTCATGACGTCTTGCGTGCAAAGAAGGATTTAAGACGGGCGGATAATTCACTGAATCGAGCCGGTTCTCGTGGCCCACCCTCAATCGCGAGTTTGAGTTTGTCCGCAAATGAGTTGGCACTGTTGCCCGGCTTATCCGCGGAAGACTCCTCGGCGGGAGGCGAGTCCAGTGCGGTCAGGAATTGTGTCCCCGCGGGCGAGTCCGCAATCAGGAATCGCTGATTGCCATAGGTGATAACATGAAGGTTGTGACGCGTGGCAAGCGTCTTGCTCTCCGCCACCTTCAGGTGAGCCTCGGCGGGTCTAACGAGGTTAAACAAGCTGGAGCGCTTGAAGAACCATGCTCCGCCCAGAAACAAAGCCACCACCAACAACAGCGCGCCAAACAACCGCAGGCCAACCTCTGTCAGATTGGAAGGACCGGGTGTGGCCGTGCGCTCGGCTTGAGGTGGGTTGTAAACTTGGGGCGGTCCGGCGGTGGACTTCGTGGCATTGGCCTCAGTAGCATCCGCCGTGACCGCGTTTGTGGAAAATAATAGGAAAAGCCCGGCCAATCCGACCATCAGGCTGTTGCGCGTGCGATTCGATTTCATTGTCGTTGCCCCTCGTGGGCGGTTTTTGCTTGGGCTCCCGGCTTACCATCCCTGGCACCCTTCGCACGGGGTTTTGCCGATTACTGCCCGTCGACAGTCCACTGCCAACGATATTAAGCAGCACATGGCGTGCCATTACTGAAAATGGATTAAAATAAGAATAAAAACGGCGTTTTGATCCGTTTTTCGGTCTAAATATTCCCCTGCCTTGGCATGATTTGCCGGGGAAAACAGGTCAATTTTACCGAAATCGGCTAAATGACCGGCTTGGAGAGAACTTCCTTAATCCGAATGCCAAAATTATCCTCGGCCACCACCACTTCTCCCCGGGCCACCAGTTTTTGGTTTACGTAGACATCCACGTTGGCGTTAGCGGGTTTGTCGAGTTGTACCACCGAGCCAACGCTCAATTCGAGCAGTTCCTCCATGGTCATCTGGCAGCTCCCCAGCTCGGCCGAAAGACGCAGCGGGACATCCATCAGGAATTCCAGATTGTGATTGTCGTGTTGGACTTCCTCGGTTGTGGGGGTCTCGGTACTCATGGTTGGTTCCTATTTGGTAATTCGGCCGGTGATTTCCACGGCACATTTTTGATCCAGACTGCCGAGCCTTCCCAAAAATTTGGGCCGGTCGGCAATGCTCACCCGCACCTCGCGCAGGCGCTCGGAATCCAGCGGGATGATGTCGCCCTCCTTCAAATTCATCATGTCGCGAGTCACGACCGGAATACCCGGCCACTCGGCCCGCACCTTCAGGGGCACAGTGTTGTAAAGTGGATTCCAGTGTCTGCGCACATATTCCTCATGTTCCTCGCTATCCTCTTCTGAGATCATGGTCGCCTGCGCCAAGTGGCGCACCACCGGATCAATCGCCCGCACGGGAAGCAGCATCTGAATTTGATCGATGCAATCCCCCAAGCTAGCCTCGATGGAGACATGGTAAAAGGTCTCCTCCGCGCTGCCAATTTGCAGGAATAACGGGTTAACCTCATGGCCCAGCAACGTGGCTCGCAAAGGATCCTCGTATTGCCAAGAATTGCACCACTCACGAGCCATTAGCTGGACGGCTTGGTCCATCAACGCTGTTTCCACCTCACGAATGGGTCGGTCTGGATTCACTGAGAAAGCCTTGCCGCCCAACATGCGATCGGCCAGTGTCAAACCCAGCGGTTTGGAAACATCAAACACGCCTATGGCCTCCAGTGGGTGAATCTTGAACAGAATCATGTGCCGAGGCGCCTCAAAAAGCTTGGCGTATTTGGACAGATCCGTCACCTCCAGCTCGATCTGCTCCATCGTCATTTCCATCCTCAAAAACAGGGATAAACGAGCAGCAAGAGCACGGACTATGCGCCCATTTTCATTTTTGAAACGGTGCACCTCCGTCGAGGAAAGTGCCGCCTGTTTGCCAACCGTATAAGTGGAAATGTTGCCGGCGGGCACCTCTGTTTTAACACCATCTGGACGATGGAAGACCACTGAACCTTCCGAAGACCCCCCCTCCAAGTCCACGCCCTCTTCACCCGGCTCATCGGCAAACGCCTTCACTGCCGGGAGCGGCGTGGTCATGTCCCGGAACAACTTAATGTCCGCTTCTTTAAATAATCCCGCCATCGTGTGTTACTGCATCATTACTGCATCACCCATTTGCTAAAAACCACTTTGCCCACCGGTGTGGAATAGCCGGCACCCTCGAGATCGTTGTTGAATTTCTTCTGCAACGTGCGCCGGATATAATCCTTGGTCACCGGCTTTTGCAAATCCTCAATCGTGTGCGCCTCCAACTCGCGGGTGACGATTTCCTGCAGTAGTTTTGTTTTCTTGGAAACACGGGTCTTGAAATCCGTGTCCTTCGGCTCACTACGCTGTAGGTATACCTCCACCACGATGTAACGTTTGCCCTGCGTCCCCTTGGGATTTACCACCACAGCGCGGGTAGCCGCAGGATCTTCTGGATCCACAATCGGCACAAGCTCCTCGGGGTCATCCACTTCACCAGGAACTGCCGCGGCATCTCCCTCGCCGCCGTGACCATCATCATCACCCCCGTGGCCATCATCACCCCCATGGTCGTCTCCCTTTGCATCACCGCCCGCACCGCCTTCTGCCGCGGCGTCACCCGAGGCATTTTCGGCCAAAACGGCGCCGGACTTGATGCCCGCCAAAACCGTGTCCACCTTTTTCAGCAGCATGAACCCCACGCCGTATGCCGCTCCGGCACACAACACAGGCATGAGAATCAATGGCAGCAGAAAACCGCCACTCTTCCTTGGCTTCGCCTCTGCCGATGCCTCCGCCGCGGCATCCGCACCCGCCGCGGCATCGCCGCCAGCAGCGTTTTCCTCGGGTACTTGGGCTTCTTCTTCCGCCATTTTGGGACTCCTTTTGCTTCAGTTCCTACTAGTTAATCGGCAATTATCGCTTCAACTGCATCATTTCCTGCAAAATTTCATCACTTGTGGTGACCACGCGGGCATTGGCCTGAAAGGCACGCTGCGTCGTTATCATCCTCGCAAATTCCTTGGCCATGTCAACATTGGACAACTCCAGCGCGCCCGACTCAATCCGCCCCATGCCCGCTGAACCAGGAGCCTCTGCGCCGGTAAGAATTTGCGTTGCCGATGCAGAGTTACCCGTCGTTCCCAATGCCCCAGCAGTAGCCAAATTTGAATAAATATTCCCACCCTGCTTCATCAGGTTTTGGGTGTTCTTAAAGCTTTGCATGATTACTTGCCCGCGCGAGTACTGAGTCCCGTCGGTCAGCAGCATATTTACCTTACCATCCGCTCCCACGTTGAATGAAGAGATGCTGGCCCCCCCGCCCAAAGTGTAAGCTGTATAATCCTGCCCCTCTATTGTATAAGAATTCTTATCATAGAGCAGGCTGTACGTTCCACTGGCAGTCGTTAAATTTATTTTATTACTTCCCGTATCAGCATCCGTTGCGTTTGCGTGCAGGCTGATTTTGTTTGCACTAATCACCCTTGCGTAATATGTCGTGGTTGTCGACCCTCCTCCGGGAGCCGCTCCGCTGAATCGCACCGTATCACCACTATTCAACCCATGAGCATTTAGGGTTAATTCATCGTCAGCCACACTAACTGCCCACCCTCCAGTAGTGGCGGGGGCAAAATTCACCTTGTTACCCACCGTCATGGTGCTGCCCGTGTGCAATGAAAAGGTGTTCGCATCAATTTTCTTTGTATAATATTCGGTAATGGTGTCGCCTCCGCTTGGAGCACTTGTTTTAAATTTCACCTTCATCCCATCACTATAGCCATGGCTTGTCAATGTAAGCGCGTCATCAAAAGCATTGACACGAATGTTGCTATTGGACTTGGGCGGAGTTCCGGTGGTGGCTGAAAAATTTATGGCATTCGTACCCGCAGCAGCGTCTGACGCTGTACTATGAAGCGTAAATTTATTGGTTGAATCTGCGGAATCATTCCTAACGTACAACACCGTACTGCCAGTAATTGACGGATCAGTAGTTGGAACCGTTCCAGACGAAAATTTTACCTGCATGCCTGTAGTAAAACCATGGGCATTCTTCGTCAATACCTCAGATTTTGAGTCAATCGTTACACCTGTGCGATCTTCCATATATGTCCCCTCATCAAGCTGAAGATCACCAATCTCCTTTTTTTCCGCAGTTGTATAAGCAGGAGCCAGCTTATTCAGGCCTTGCACCCTCTGGCCACCATTAGTCACCAAATATCCATTCTTATCCGTGCGAAAATCCCCCGCGCGAGTGGCAAACAGCTCATTGGTAGTGGGATCCTTGACGAGGAAAAACCCCTCGCCCGCGATAGCCAAGTCCGTCCGCACACCGGTCTGCTTGATGGCCCCTTGCTCAAAGGAATTTTTGATCGCCGTAATCGACAATCCGTTGCCCACCTGCATGCCAGTACTTCCTGAAACCGTGTCCGTATCCGGCGTCGGCGCCCGCAGCGTTTGGTTCAGCGTATCCGCAAAGTCAATCCGCGCGGCCTTGTAGGCCACAGTGTTGATGTTTGCCAGGTTATTGCCAATGGCATCCAGGCTGGTTTGATACTGCCGGATACCCAGCACGCCAGTGTTTAGGGATCGAATCATTTCTTATTCCTTGGATTGAGATTCATTGGAGCCGTCCATGGCTTTCACATGAATTACATCCTGCAATGCATAAAATACTCCGTTGATGAGCAGCTTGGGCTCACCATCCACCATTTCCAGCTCGGTGGCCGTGCCCGTAATCGGCGGCTCTTCCTCACCCACCTGTACGGTCACTTCCTTGTTCAACAGGTCCACGCCCTGCTGGAAACTTGCCTGCGCGCGCAATAGCTTCATGTCGTCGCTCATCTGGCGCGATTGCTCCAAGCTGGTAAACTGCGCCATCTGCGCAATAAATTCCGTGTCTTGGACCGGCGCAAGCGGATCCTGATTGCGCATTTGTTCCACCAGCAACTGGAGGAAATCATCCTGCCCCAAAACCTTCATGGGCAGCCGCTCATTCGGCTCAGCGGCCCCTTGAAATTTCGACAATGTCAATGCGTCAACCTGCATTCTTTAAACTCCTTTCCAACTTTCACGCCCACTGTTCAAAGCCACTGCGGGCGGGCGCTCGGCGCGGTTTCGGCTCGGGCTCAGGCTGGTCTTCCGGCCGCGGGCCAATCGGCGCAAAATTCTCATCTCCTTCACGGCTTCCCTCCCCGGAAAATGCCGCCTCATCATCATTCTGAAACATGTTCATGTCGAACATCTCGCCGCCATTTTCAGATCCCTCCTCGGATTCGAGGTCATGCAATTGCACACCGCGCTCGGACAAGGCATTCTGCAAATCCCCCCAACTTGCTCCCAGCTTAGCCATGTCGCCATGCTGCAAGCGCGTATGCACCTCCAGTCCGGTTGTCCCCATCTTAATCGTCAATTGCAGAGCCGTGTCCTGATCCGGCCGAATGCGAACCGTCCAACTGGAGTCACCGCGAAGACGAAACGTGGTTACTCGATTCCAGATGGATTCCATCAAGGCCGACACTTGTGGGGTCAGCGTGGAAAATTGTGCCATGGTCGATCCCTGCGCCTGTCCCGTAGCCGATACGCTCTGAACATTCAACACGGGCTGCGGCAAATCATGTTGTGAATCGGAAAACTCTTTCATCGATCCACCCAAGTCATCGGCAAACTCACCAGCCCATTCCTGAGGCGTATCCACTGGTATTTCTTCCACGGATGGCTCCAAGGTGGCTGCGTTTCTGGCGGTATTCCACATACTCGATGCATTCGGAGCAATTTTCGTGCCGCTCACGTTGGGCAGCGAATCCGGTTCGACCTCCGCATCAGCCAAAACAGGCTGACGACTGGCTGTTTTTTCAGTTTTTCCAATATTTATAGACGTTTTTGTGGATTTTTTGGTTGATTCTATTTCTTCCTCGATGAGTTCCTTCTTCGTATTTTTCTCCTTCAAATCCGGCTTGGCCAGTTCCGGCTCCACTGGTTCCTCGGTGGAAACGGCTTCCTGCGACTCTTCTTCTATACTCACCTCATCCGTCTCCATCTCGGAAACCAAATCCACATCAATTTCTTCATTTGAATTTTCCTCGGCATCCTTTGCCTCAGGCTCACTCGACTCCTGCACAGTTCCCTCGGCTTCATTTTCCTCGGACTCCGTCCCAGATTTTTCCTCGCCCTGCTCCAATTTGGACTCTGGCGACTCCAGTTCCTGAGCCTGATTGTATGACTCGTCACCGCCCCCGCCGTCTCGCCGCTCCACCCGCGCCTCAAAAGTCAGTTCGGTCGGCGCCTGACTTGAACGGTCCTGAGCCATCTTCTCCGTCTTGGGCAAATCCAATGGCGCATTCATTTCCGTTGGCCGAACAGGCATCCCCATGCCACCTAACTCGGTCGAATTGGCCTCAGCCTCCTCGCGCCAGTCGCGGGCATCCGTCTCGGCATCTCGCATCAGTTTTTCAAAAACACCCGACTCACCACCCTCCCTCGACGGCAACGATGAAATCGATTCCGCGTCAGGTGTGCTGGAAGATCGGGCAGGAAATAAAGTTGTGGGATTCATCATGGACCTTGAGTGCTTACGGGCTGTGGGCCAGCGGTGGCATTACTGTCACTGTCGGCATCAATAATGATTTGCTTGTAGGAATCTTGAATGCTCTTTAGCAGTTGCTGCCCCTGCTCCGAGTCATCCGCAGCAAAATTGTTGAATACGGACGCCCGATTGTCCGTGCTCATAAAATATAGTATACGTGCAATTTGATCTGGCTGGTTCAACTTCAGCGCCCGCAACGCGTTGGCCTCGGAATCGTTGAGCATGCTCTCGTTGATGCGCGCCAGCTCCGCCANCCGGTTCGTCTGGCCGGTGGTGATCAACAGGTGTTTCCGATTGTATTCCCGCTCGAACGCCGCACGCGCCAAGGCTACTTGATTCGTGTAGGATGCTATCTCAGCCAGTTGCCGCGCAGCTTCTTGGTTCAATTCCTCCAGATGCAAGCGGCGCTGTTCCAGATCCAGAAACTGCCGCCCCAAGCCGTCCACCAATTTCTTAATGTCGGGGTTGTCAAAGTGCAGTTGGCCTGGGTCCCCCGCAGCCTGCAGATTGTCCAAAACCTTCTGCAATTCCATCAAATTTTCCGCCTGTTCCTCGCCCTTCTTTTGGTCATCCTCGACAATGTGCTCGATTTGGCGCGGCCCCTCCTCCGTAGCGTTCACTTCCGCTTGGTTCATCTCCGCCAGGCGCCTTTTCAGCGCCTCCACGTCCAGCAACTTCGCCGGATCCAAAACAACCAGAAGTGTCACGACAAAAGCCGCAATCCCCAGGATTGTGGCGAACCAAGGCGACTTTATTAAACGTTTCATATTCGGGCCTCTCCCTTCCTAAAATACTCGTTCCGTTCCCCGCATTGTCACCATCTCATCCAGCGCAAGCTGGTCGAGACGCGCTGATTCACGGTCATGCGCGTCCTTTTGCTTGTCGTGCAATTTGTCGAGGGCCTCGCGCTTTTGACGGGCAGCCAACAATTGCTTGGATTTCTCATCCAAACTCCGCCGCAACCGTTGCTCCTCGGGCTCTAGGGCCACGAGTTGTTCCTTTAAAGCTTTATGCATCGCCCGCAATGTTGCCATGCGCCCTGACTCCATGCGACCGGCACTTTCTTTCCGAGTTGCCTGCAGGTTGTCCTCGATCTCCTGTTCCACTTTGCGCCGGCGCAGGTTGAAAGCCTTCATCTCCTGCATCGCGCGGGCGTACCGCTCCCGCGCACGGCTCTCCTCGCCCTCACGAAGATCGCGCACTGACTGCAGGTTGAATTCAAAAGGCTTCATTTATATCACATCACGCCCTGAGGCAATTGAGCCGCGGCGGCACCCATCACACTGGGCAACGGCGCCCCCATCATCGGCAAGGCCGGCTGGGGTTGGGGTTGAACAGGTGCCTGCGACGGAGGCTGCGATACCGAGGTTTCCGTCACAACGGCCTGCTGGGGCACGGCGGGGGCTTCCGACTCAGCCGGTCCCATGACCATGCGCAGTTGCTCCCAACTCTTGGTCCGGGAAAAAGATTCCCGCACGCCTTGTTTTAAAAATCCATTCAACGGTTCATGCCTGGCAATCGCGTTGTCAATCGCCGGGTTTGAACCGCGCTCATACGCGCCGATGGAAACCAAATCCTGGTTTCGACGGTAGACCGCTTGCGTATCACGCGCGCGCCCGACGAGTTCGTTTTCCTCTTCGCCCAAAAGATCCTGCTGCAGCCGGCTGACACTGCCGAGCACATCAATGGCCGGGTAATGGTTGTGCGCGGCCAGTTCGCGCGATAGCACCAAGTGCCCATCCAGCACGGACCGGGTTGCGTCGCCGATGGGATCGTTCATGTCATCCGCCTCCACCAGCACACTAAACAAGCCCGTGATCGAGCCGCGGTCACTGTTGCCAGCACGCTCCAGAAGCTGCGGCAGCAGCGAAAAAACCGAAGGCGGATACCCACGCGACGAAGGTGGCTCCCCAATGGCCAGACCAATCTCGCGTTGAGCCATGGCAAAACGCGTTATGGAATCNATCATCAAAAGCACGTTGCGGCCCTGCGCGCGGAAGTATTCCGCGATGGTCATCGCCAGAAAGGTGCCTTTCACACGCATCAAGGCCGGCTGGTTGGAAGTCGCCACAACCACCACGGATTTCTTGCGGCCCGCCTCATCCAAATCTTTTTCCAAAAATTCTCGAACCTCACGGCCGCGTTCACCAATCAGCGCAATCACGTTCACATCCGCCTCGGCCTTGCTGGCCATCATGCCCATCAGCGTGGATTTGCCCACGCCGCTGCCCGAGAAAATGCCAAGGCGCTGACCACGACCCATGGGAACGAATGTATCGATCGCCTTGATGCCTGTCTCGAAAGTATGCTCGATGCGAGACCGCTTGAGCGGGTGCGGCGCGGTGAGATCCAGTTCGGCCAAGGGCAGCTTGGGAATGTCGCCCATTTCATCCAATGGATGTCCCATGCCGTCGATCACGCGGCCCATGAGCTCGTCCCCCACCGGCACACGCAGGGAATGGCCCGTGGCCACCACCTCGCTACCCGGGCAAATGCCATGCACGTCACCAAGCGGCATTAAGAGCAATTTCTTGTCGCGAAAACCCACCACCTCGGCCAGCAGCCCTTCACCGCGACCTTGTTGCTGGATGCTGCAAATTTCGCCAACCGAGGCCATGGGACCATCGGACTCAATAACCAAGCCGATCATCTGCGTCACGCGTCCGCAGTTTTGCACGAGGCGCGCGTCTGCGATCCGAGAGCGCAATTCGCGGATGCCCGAAGCTGGCTTGGTATTTGCGGCAAAGTCCATCAGGTGTTCACGGTTTGTTTTAAAAGCTCAATGCGCGTCTCACGCTGGCCGTCAATGAGGCCGCAATTGGTCTCCACCACACAGCCGCCCTGACTGATTTTTGGATCCACGACAAACTGCATGCGACGCTCGTGGGGTGACTGTTCCAGAATTTCTGATTCATCGGCTCGCAGCATCTTGATGTCCTCTGGATTGACGAAGACAACCACCTCGGTGTTTTGTTCCGCATTGGCGACAGCTTCGCGAATGGAAGCCTCGATTATCTCGGTGGTAATGGGGACGCTGTTGACCAGCCGGATGGCTGCCTCGGTGGAAAACTCGATGAGTTCACCCTCAAGATCTTGCAGACGACGCGTAAGCTGGGCCTGCACGGTTTCCTCTAGATTAGCCAGAAGATTCGTGACGCCATTGCGGCTGGCGGTGTCCATCTCGGCACGAAGCGCCTGCAGACGGGTTTCGTATTCGGCGGCGGCTTCCTCCCGGCCGCGATTGTAGCCGGCTTCCTCGTGCTCGCGCAAAAGCTCCTCGGGCACACGACCCGGCTCGGCAGGCGCGGGGGCGTCCGCCAAACGCACATCTCGTAGCGGTTCTGCGGTGGCTATACTGTTAACGGGCTTGACCATGGACTAGTCGCTTTCCAGTGAAATTTCGCCGTCAGACTCGAGCTGGCGAACAATGTCGATAATGGAGTTCTGGCTGGCCTCGATTTCGCGCAAGGAAACCTTGGGCAAGTTCTCGATCTCGTCGGCCACAGTCTCAGCCGCGCGTGCGGAAAGTGCGCCGAGCAGGGCACCCTTGAGCGACTCGGTGGCGGCGGACAAGGCCACGGCCAGCTTGCTCGCGTCCACCTCGCGCATGATTGTCTGAAGCGTCTTGGTATCCAGTGTGCCAAGATCATCAAACGTGAACATCTTCATCCGGATGGATCGCACCAGATCCGGGTTGCGTTCGTCGATGTTGTTCAAAATGTCCGCACGATGGTCCTTGCCCATCGCGTTGAGCACAGCGGCGGCGGATTTCTCACCACCGGTCTGGTTCAACGCCCGGCTGACGCGCTCGCCAACTTTGCCGGATAGCACTTCGCCCAGCGTCTCAACCACCTCGATGGGGGTCGATTCCAGCGTGGCCAATTTCTCCACCACCAATTCACGCACGGACTCGGGAAGCGAGATAAGCACCTCCGATCCTTTCTGTGCGGAAAGATAACTGACCACCAATGCAATCGCTTGGGGCTCCTCATCCTTGATCAAGTTACAAATAGCCACCGGGTCCAAGTCGATGATTTGCTGCATGGTCGACACCGATGTGCGCGCGGTGCCCACACGGCCGATAATCTCCGCCGCCTTGAACAAGCCCACCGATTTCTCCAGCACGCGGCGCGTGTAATCCACCGAGCCCGAGACACCCGAGCTGGNGGCAATGGCCATCTCGGTGAACTCCTGAAGCACCCTGCCCTGCTGTTCCTGCGTCAGCATTGGCAGGTTGGCCATCTCCGCGCACACCAACTCGCGCTCGTTATCGTCAAACGACTTGAGCATATTGGCCGCCGTATCCTCGCCCAAGAGGATCATCAACGCCGCCAACTTTTGCGTCGGCGTCATGTCCGGCTCTTCCTGCCTCCTTGGATTTCTTGTTGCTTGCGCCATCTTATATCCTTCCTTGGATTGGTTTTAGACTCCGCCTCCTGCGGAATGATCCTCTTCATCTTCGGAAGCCTGCGTCAGCCATTTGCGGGCCGCACCGCTCATCAACTCGGGCTGGTCTGTCACCATATCGCGCAAGACCTCCAGATTCACGCGCTCCGGCTGCTGCTTGTTGCCTCCGAAGTCCATGATCAGTTTTTGCTTCTGCTGCTGGATGACCTCGACATCTTCCTCCTCCCCTTCATCCAACTCAGCCAAGGCCTTGCGTTTCTCAATCAAGTCCTTCTTGGCCTGACGCAGTTGCTTGATTTGGTCAACCGTCAAGACATCTGGATTCTTCAACTTTTCATCGATCTCTTCCATCGTCAGGGAGGCTCCCTCAAAGCTGATCTCAGCAGCACCCACCGCGGGGCCAGCAACCGCTGCACCCGGCATGCCGATCGCTCCCGGAGCAGCTACCGTTGCCGCAGGCGCCATCATGGCCGCACCCGGAGCCGCCATGGCTACTTCACCCCCCAGCAACTGGCTCACAGGCACACCGGTGGGAATCACCTCTTCCGAACTGCGCTGGACGAGCTTCCAGAAGGCAAACAACGCCACGCCACCTAGGAGAACGTACAACACGCTCATCACAATTTCCCAAATAAGTCCCGAACGCTCATCACTCTCAAGCTGCGCGGCCAGTTGCGTCGCCTGCTCGGTATTAAAAGCCACCTCGTTGACCGCCAAGGCATCCGGCCCAGCTTCTCCATCGCTCAGCCTCAACCCCAGTGCTGTCTGCACCATGTTTGTCAACTGCTCCATCTCCACGTCCGTACGGGCCGCGGGTGTGCCGTCCACAATACGCTGGTTCACGAACACCGCCGCGGCCAACCGCTTCACCCTGCCCGCCATGTGTACAGAATTGGTCTTGTGAAGATTGAAAGGTGCGTAATTCGTCGTGAATTCCGTCTTATTCAGGGAATTGTTCGCCATGTTGGCCGCCGCGTTGGTGGCCGTGTTGATGTTCACCGGTGTGCCGGGCGTCCCCGAGGGCTGCACCGCCGCCGAGCCGGTGTGTTCTGATTTCGAGGTCACTGTCTGCGGAACCGTGTCCACCTTCTGATCGATGCTCGTGCTCTGGGTATGGTCAATCTCCGCATTAATGGTCACGGTCGACTCGCCCGCACCCAACGCGCGATCCAGCATCACCTGTACCTTGTTGGCTAGGTACTTTTCCAAATTCTTTTGTGCCGCAAGACGATTGCCCGACATCGCCGTCACCGAACCTTCGTCATCGTTGCCCGCCAACCGGTTTCCGCCATTGTCCACCACGGTCACGTTATTGTATTTCAGCCCGCGAATCGCATTGGCCACGAAAAAACGGATCGCACTCACCGCCTCCTGATCGAGAATGCCAGCTGCCCGTAGTTTCACGAACACCGAGGCCGTTGGCTTGCGTGTCTCATCCACGATCAACCGTGTCTCGGGCATCGTCACCATAACCCGCGCCGATTCCACCCCGTCAAAAGCCGCCACCGTCTTGGCCAATTCGCCCTGAACCGCGCGCTGCCAGTTCTTGGTCTCCCGAAAAGTCGATTGCCCAATCCCAGGCTTGTCGATCAACGAATAGCCTTCTCCGCCCGAACTGGGAATATCCTGCAACGCCAGTTGCGCCCGCAGTTTGTGCACCATTTCCCGTGGCACCATGACCATGCCACCGCCAACACCCACCTGATATTTCACCCCCTGCTCATCCAGCGCGGAGATCACTTTCCCAGATTCCTCCGCATCCAAGCGCCCGTACAACGGCGCAAAATCCGTGCGACTGGTGAAATAAACCACCGTCGCCAACCCTGCCAAGAGGACCAAGCCAGACAAGGCCACCGAAACCCGCTGGCCCACTCCCAACTGGCCCCAAATCGCGGCCAGTTGTTCTCCCAATGCTCGTAATGCTTCCATGCGTTATCGTCCTTTGTTTTTTAAATTTGTTAAACCTGCATCCTCATCAACTCCTGATAGCCTTCCAGCAATTTGTTGCGGACCTCCACCATCATTTGGAAAGCCACGCCCGCCTCCTCCATGGCGATCATCACGCGGTGCAGGGGAATCTCCTCCCCACTCAACATCCCGTTCACCATCTGGGTGGAGACATTTTGCTTGTCGTTCACCTCATTGACGAACTGCGTCATGATCCGCCCAAACGGACCCTCCGCAGGACGGGCAGCCGCGGGACCGCCCACCGTGGAGGGCATCTCAAGCTGCTTGGCCGCCTCAGCCGCCGCCTGCTGCTGACGATACACATCCGCCAGATTCATCATCGAGGCGGCGTTGAGTTGTACGGGGCTCATGGGGCTTATTTCGGGTCAGGTGTTTTACGCCCTGCCAATGTTCAGCGTCTGCAAGGCCATCGAGCGCGCCGTGCGAATGATCGCCAAGTTGGCTTCCATTGCTCGTGACGACGCAATCAAGTCGGCCATCTCCTCGTGCACGCGCACGTTGGGGTATTTTACAATGCCGTTGTCATCCGCATCCGGATGGCCCGGCTGGTAAATCTCACGAGGTGGCCGCGGGTCGGACATGATTTCAGAAATGCGCACTTTCTGTCCCGCATCGCTCGGGTCCACCCCCAGCTTGCCCTCCAGGTAAGTCTGGAACTGAACCACCTGCCGCTGGTACGGCCCACCCTTCTCCGTACGAGTGGTGTTGGCATTGGCAATATTCTGGCCAATCACCTCCATGCGCGTCTTCTCAGCTTGGAGCGCCGAAGCCGCACTTTCCACACCTGGCATGATTTCAATCATCGTTCACTCTCCAATGTTAAGCCTGCCCACTGATCGCCTTGCGCAGCTTGCTCAGTTTGCCCGTGATCATTTGGGTCTGCAGTTGATGCGCCACCATGTTCTTCTGCATGGACACCAACTCCTTTTCCAACTGCACACTGTTTCCATCGCGGTTTTGTGCCACGGCCTGTTGATCCACCTCAATTCGGGGCTGAATGCTGTTCACATCGCCCGTTTGATTGCTCGCGATGGCCCGTTTCAACTCCATATCAAACGACGAGTTTACGTCGATCCGCTGATAATGCGGCGTCTCGACGTTGGCAATGTTGCTCGATATCGCCTTGTGCCGGAGCACCGTAGCATCGAGCATCTTTTTCACGCCCTCATAGTTTGCGCTGGCAAACAGCCCATCGATCATGCCCCGCGTGCAGCATGCCGCATGCCACACAGAAAAAAGTCCTAAAAATTGATTTTTTAGCCTGTTTTTCTGAATAAACACCCTTGAAAGGCTTCCCAACCCCTGCGAAATGGCATTTTTTTCCCAATCAACCCTTTTCTTCGCCCTGACTTCTTCCTAAATTATAATTTTTTACGCTAAAATCGCAATAAAATTGCTTATTATTGGCGTTTTTATGAGTTGGCCCGGGTCTTGCTGCTACGACGAGGAACAATCGAAATCGCCCGAGCCGCCATGGTTTGGGCACGACAAACGGATTTGAAATGAGGAGTAAATGTGGGCACATCCAGCCTCTGTGGCTGGTGATCGCTTTGGGCGCCATTCCCCATGGCGTCCTGGGTGGGGACACTCCTCCTGTGCCCAGCAACCCTGCCCCGCCGGTGCATCCTTCTACTGCCAGCGCTAACAACGATGCACCGGCACCCTTTTCCATTCTGCCTCAGCCGGCCGGACTTTCGCGCGATGTCATCAAGGGCGCGTGGGAAGGTCAGGCTTGCGAGTGTTTCCAAGTCGGGGAAGCTTGGGAACAGGCAGAAAACTATTCCAAAGCCGCTAAATGGTACCGGCGTGCCGCGGAGCAAGGTTATGCCTTGGCCCAAGCCAATTTGGCCATGCTTTATGAGCATGACCTAGTCCGGCCCGGCAAGGATAACACCCCGTGGCTCATCATTCCTGATGGTCGCAAAGTGGAATCCGCTGATGCCACACTTCTCGATTTTCGTGAGATCGTGGCCGACGAGCTTCGCAGGGCGAAAGCCAGTGGCGACCCTGTTCGCGCGAAACATTTGGCTGACCGCTGGAAACATCTGCAGGCTGACCTAGCAGAGACCATCCACTGGTATCATCAAGCCGCTCGGCAAGGACATGTGGGTGCGCAATACAACCTTGGCCGCATTTACCTCCGCATGGCGCAAAGTCGCCGTCACGAATTCAGTCCCGCACCACCGCCGAAATTCTATCATCTGGGAATACCCGAAAACCTGTTGGCGCAATGGGAAACAGAAGCCAGCCAAAACAATTCCGAAGCCCAATATCAACTAGGTTTGCTCCATTTTCACGGAGCAGCTGGCACTGTGAACCTCAATCGGGCTGCCCGCTTGTGGAAGGCTGCCGCTGACGCCAAACACAATTTGGCTTCACACGCGCTCGCATGGCTTGAAGCCCAGGGCCAAGGCGTCGCGCTCGATACTGGAAACGCAGCGCGGCGATATCGTTCACTGGCCTATCACTTTCTGGAAACCGCCGGCCACGGTGGAGTCCGCGATGCTTGGCTGGCGCTCGGCCATCTGCATTTGGAATTGGCCACGGATCCGCGACGCCAACAACAATACGCCGCCGAGAACGAGGGCGCGGCCTCTGACGCCAAGCCTCCCGTGACGCCCGCGGGCAATCTTGATTATCGTGGCGCCCTGCTGATGTTCGAGCGCGCCGCCGCGCCTTTTAAGCACACGGTTGCCGATCGCAATGCCACGGCCATCGCCGAGAGCTATGGCCTGCCACGTAACTGGCTGGAGGCGGCCAATCCCGGCATTGATCTAAATCATCTTTCCATCGGCACCACCCTGAACATTCCCGGTGCGCCCGAGGCTATGCTCACTCTTGGGCGCATGGCGCTGGAAGGTGCCGGTCAACCGCCCAACCCCGGCAAGGCGGCGGAATGGTTCGCCCGCTCGATCCCCTTCCAACAACCCGATGCTCATTTCCTCCTCGGTTACTTGTACCACAACGGCCTTGGAATCGGGCAAAATCTTCAGCAAGCCCGTGCCCATTACTTGGAGGCGGCGCTGTTAAACCACGGCCGGGCACAATACAATCTTGGTTTGTTGTACTACCAAGGCGCACGCTTGGGAAAAGTTGAACCGGGCGCACCTCCCGCACGGCGGTTTGAACTGAGTTTTAATCCCGCCCACAAGCCAGCGTTGCTGGATTTGCTTCAGGAACTCCAGTTTGTGGATGCATTGTTGATCCGTGCCGGGACAGTCCAGTATGTGCGTGATCTCGTTCAAGGTGGTGAGGTTCTGCTGATTGAATCGCCCAACCGCAACGCACATGCCCTGTACGCCGCACTGCGCAAGGCGTTTCCCTTGGCCGAGTTTGACTGGATGGGCGGAATTGAAATGCCTCGCGACCCATTGCGTCATGCGTATACCTCCTCGACCGATCGCCAACGGTCAAGCAATGAACGCGCCTGGCATTGGTGGCGCTTGGCGGAACTGAATCAACTGGATGAAGCTCGGCGCGGCCGAGAATATCTGGAGAAGTTCATCCAGCCCAAGCAACTCGCCGAAGCCGGGCTAGTGGCCGGACAAATGCGGCAACGGCTGGNGAAGATCACCCAGCCGCGCAAGAGCCGACTGACAGTATTGCCCGAAGTGTTTAAACCCAAGACGTGGGCCGCAGGTTTCATGGTGACGATGGATGGCTACCTGATCACCAGCCAGGATATTGCCTCCATGGGCAAACGATTCCGCATTGTGACGGAAACAGGCGCCAACTTCAAGGCGCGCGTTGTCGATGCGGGGCATTCCTTGAACGGGTTTGCTCTTCTGAAAGTGGATGGCAACCACCGATTCCGTCCCCTGCCCCTAGCATCTTCACGCACGGTCAAGGAGCAGGACGAGGTTTACGTGGTGGGTTTCAAGCCCTTAAAGGACGACCGGGCGGAACCCGAGGCGTGTTCCATTCTCACCCACGTGTTCAGTACGCTCGGGAACCAAGCCGATTCACGTTTCCTTTCACTGACGGACAGTGTGATGGGAGACCGGCTCTTCCTACGCTTTAACAAATACGCCGACACGCGTCGCTCCCTCGTGTTGCCCGGCCATCACGAGGGCCGGGCTTCCGTGCAAAAACGATCGCTCTCGGCAATTGGAGACACCTTGATCGCGAAAAACGAAAATCTCGCTCGGGCGCAATCTTATGGCTACCGATTAGCGGTTGAAATGTGGTATGACNCCGCCACGGGCCAATGGTCCGACACGCCCAACAGCGAGGATGACCTGCATTTCCCAAAGGGCAGGTTTGTGGTGATTGATGGTGAGGTAATCCGCACACCGCCTCCGGTGGACAAGCTTGAGAATGCCGGCCGACCGTTCCTGCGCTTGCTCGCCCCCACTGGCTTGGCGCGCCCGGCTGAAGCAGCTTTGCGACAGGCTTTTTGGGAGTCGGGGCTGACACGGGATTCCTTCCAGCCGGGTCTGCGTGGCATGGCCCTCCTGAATACTGCCGGACAGGCCGTAGCCATTCATTATCCGCCGATGCACCCCGATGCGGACCACGACTACCCGAATTTCAACACCTACGATCGTTATGTCCTGAAAATTGACTCATTGGCGGCCGCATTGCGCCAACGCCCGGGGTTGCGACTGGTTGAGCAGCGGCCCGCGGATCCTTCGGTGTCGCCCAGCTTACGGTTGACGAGCCAGCCGGGCGCGGGCCTGTTATCCTATCGTCCGGGCACATGGACGCCACCCAGTGCCGGCTTTTCCCTCGCGCCCCATATACATCCAGATCCGCTGGTGCGCGTAAATTTAAACGCCTGCAATCTTGCCTTGGAATGCGTCAACTCGCCCATGCTCTCCCGATCGAGGGCGTCGCTGGTCCTAGTTCAGGTTGCGGAATAAGGAGGTTATGAGATACATCATGTCCATGGCAGGCGCAGCGGGATTTGCCCTCGTTTTGGGGCTTGGCCTATGGCGCGGAGTAACGTGGCCCACGGCCCTGTTGGGTGGCTTGCTTGCGGCCGTGGGATTCGGCCTCATGGCGCGCCTCTGGATGGAAATGATTTTAAAGGGACTGGAAGACTCGCTGCTGGCCCGACAAGCCACGGCGCACGAAGCGGCGAAGACCGAAGCAGAAACGGAATTCCCCGCCGCCAAGGAGAAGAAGGACTTCCAGCCTCCTGTTGAGTGATGAATGAACCTTACACAGATCTGGAGCAGCCGGAGTTGGCCGCCGAGGAGCATGAGGTGGAAACGCCGCAACGCGCCCCGGCCGCCCGCGCGGCAAAGGCCTACCAGAAGACATCCCTGACGGAGGCGACGGAAGAGGATCTGCTGCAGAATTATGCCCAGGTGATCAACCAGATGGTACATCGGTTTGCACCACTGGTGCGCGTGGCGGTGGACGTGGATGATTTGCGCAACATTGCGTGCATGGCATTGCTGCAGGCGGCGCATTCGTTTGATGCGAGTCAAGGCGTCCCGTTTGAGGTCTATGCACGGATGCGCATTCGTGGGGCCATCCTGGATGAAATCCGCAAGCAGCAACCGCTTTCCAGGACAGTATATTCGCGCCGCAAGGATTTGGAACGCACCATTGAGGATTTGCGCATTGAGCTGAACCGGCAGCCTTCGGAGGAGGAGATTGCCGCGCGCTTGGGCACAACGGTGCCACAGTATCGCGCCCTGCTGGATCAGCTTCAGCCGGTGATCTTCGTTCCCATCCACCAGATGCTGGAAGGGGATGACGATTTTGGCGCAGTGGGGCATCAGGTCGAGGATTTGAACCAGCGTGATCCCTCCGATCAGACGATTGCGCGTGAGCTGCACGAGATGATCCGGGAGCGCATCTTGGAACTGCCCAAGCAGCACCAGAAGGTTTTGACATTGTTTTATTATGAAGGATTGCGTATGAAAGACATCGCCGAGCTGCTGGGGGTCAGCGAATCGCGGATCTGCCAGATCAACACGGAGGCGGTGCTGTCCCTGCGCTCGTATCTCACCAAAAAGGAGAGGATTTAAACCTGTTTAAGGAATAGGCTCACAAGGAGGTCATTATGTTTGTAATCATTGGATTCGTGCTGCTCATAGGATGTGTTGTTGTCGGCTTTGCCATGGCGGCGGGCGGCGGCCACGGGTTGGGCGAGATGATCGCCAACATGAATTTCGGCGCCATTGGCGGCTTGGTGCATGCCAACGAGTTCATCTCTCTGGGCGGCATGGTCTTTGGCAGCATGATCATCATGGCACCCATCAAGGTCATCAAGGGCGTCTTCGCCCAAGTGCTGGGCACACTCAAGGGCACGCCTTACAGCAAGGAGGATTATGAGGAGCTAATGAAGTGCATGTATGAGCTGTTCCAGCTCGGCCGACGCGGCGGCATGATTGCCCTGGAGGAACACGTGATGAATCCCGAAGGCAGCAGCCTTTTCTCCAAGTATCCAAAATTCCACGGCAACCATCATGCACTGGAGTTCCTATGTGACGCGCTGCGGCCTATTGTCGATGGCCGGCTCAAGCCCGACCAGTTGCCGCCGCTACTCAACAAGTCCCTTCATGTGATGGAAGAAGAGCACCATGAGCCCATCTTCGTAATGCAAAACGTGGGTGATGCCCTGCCTGCCTTCGGCATTGTAGCGGCGGTCTTGGGTATTATTGTGGTTATGATGTACCGCTTGGGCGGTGACACCACTCTGGTGGGTCAAGGCATTGCAACCGCATTGGCGGGAACGTTTTTTGGAATCTTCGGATCCTACTGCGTCATCGCCCCCGTCAAGATCAACTGCGAATTTATTGGACACGCCGAGATGGTTTACATGAAATGCATCAAGGAAGGCGTGTTGAGCTTCGCCAACGGGTTACCACCTCTGGTGGCCTGTGAAGTCGCGCGGCGCGTCCTGACCGAGGATGTCCGTCCATCGGCCGGCGATCTGGAAACCATGCTCAAGACATCGAGCTAAAAAGGAGATTGAACGATGGCAGGTGGAGGAGGTGGAGCATGGAAAGTGGCCTACGCGGACCTCGTGACCGCGATGATGGCCATGTTCCTTGTCCTTTGGATTCTTTCGCAGGACGAAACCGTGAAAGGCGATGTGCAGTTGTATTTTCAAACGCGCTACAACACCCTCACCCAGCAATCCCCCGGCATCATCCCCAACGACGCCATGCGGCTGGTGGAAGCCAAGAAAGACATCTTCGAGCACGCCTCCGTCATCCCATTGGAACAGGTGCGCCGGCTCAACGAGGATCTCGTCAAGGTATTCGTCCAGAACCCCAACGAAATGGACATGAAAACCATGGAAATGCAGATGGATTCGGAAGGGCTGTTGATCAACATTTTAAACAACCCTGACAAACCCATCTTCAAGGAGGGATCCGCCGCCGAACTGACAGAGTATGGCCAGCTGGTTTTCAACAACATATCCTGGACCATCGCCCAGTATGACGACACCCAGGTGGAAATTGAAGGACACACCGCCAACAGTTACCCCGGCGATGTCGACGAAAAATGGGACGCTTCCACCTCGCGTGCTCACAAGGCCCGGGAAATCCTGATGGCCAAGGGGGTCGAGGAACAGCAAGTGCTAAAGGTGGCCGGCTACGCCGACAAACGCCCCCTGCCCCAGCGTCCGCACAACGCGCCCCAGAACAATCGTGTCAGCATCCGAGTTCGCGCCGGATTCGCGCCGGAGGAGGAAGACGGATGAGCAACGATGGCTTTGTCCCGTTTGGAGGCGAAATGGGGGAAGTGAAACCAGCGGCAGATTTCATCGGCTTCGGCAAAACCGAACCTGACACCACCCCGCTTTCCAGCCCAACCGACACCCCGCCGGTCGTTCCCGCCGAGGCAAATGATCCCGCCGGAGCCGTTCGCACCGTTTTGGCCGATCTGGCCGGGGATATCCCGGAAGACACCCTCAACACCGCGGTGCAAACCATCCTCGCCACCGTGCAGGCAGCCCCTTCACGCCTGACCCTGCCCGATCTTAGGCTTCAGGAAATTCCCCCTGTCGAACCCGCCGAAGGCGAGGAAGCCCCCGCGCGGTCCCAACCCGAATTGTCACTGGAGAAAGACGGTGACAAAGTCACACGGATCAAGGTCGACTGCGTCTGCGGAGAAACCATCGTCATGGACTGCGATTATTAACGCAGCCCTCCTCTCTTCCACCCACATTGGCATCCTTATTGCTGTGTAACACCGGGAGAGGTGTACCCTCCTGCCTTGAAGGGTTAATACAATGGAACTGAATGTTGCAGGACTGGCATCGGGCTTCGACTGGAAATCCATGGTCGACCAGATCGCTGAGATCGAGCGCAGCAAACAGAAAGTTCTGCAAACTGATCAGGCGAAGTATAATCTTAAAAAAAGCCTCCTTTCGGCAATCGGCAACAAACTGACATCCTTGGAAGACAAGGCTGAGACATTGTCAAAGACTGATTTATACGACAGCCGCACCGTCAACAGCACAGAAACTCATCTTTCTGCAAGCGCAGATGCGGGCACTGCAAGTGGAGATTATCAGTTTCAGATTTACCAAATGGCAACCGCTGCCAAGCAACTGGGAACTGCTGACATTGGCAACAAACTTGTTAGAACAAATTCTCTGGCGACCGCAGGTTTTTCTACAACCGTAACCGCGGGTGTTTTCACGGTTGACGGCACCCAAATCACAATTGCAACCACAGACACAGTCGATGCCGTGGTCAGCAACATCACGACCAACGTAGCAAATGTAACGGCAACCTATGACAGCGTAAACGATAAATTAACCATTACAAAATCCAGCGGAACGCTTGTACTCGGCGCATCAACAGACACCAGTAATTTCCTCCAAGCCACTCACCTGACAAACAATGGGACAAGCAGCGTCAGCAGCACGCATAAGTTGGGTGGAATCAACTTGGGACACAAGGCAAACGAAGCCACATTCCAAACTGCAGGAACATCTGCTTCGGGAAGTTTCAAAATAAATGGCGTTACCATCAGCTATGATGCCACAGACACAGTGGCAGACATACTGTCAAAAATAAATAGCANCAGCGCAGGCACGTTCGCCAGCTATGACGCGGTCAACGACCGCTTTAAGTTGACCAACAAAACAGACGGGGACCTGGGCATGACCTTGGAAGATGTTTCCGGCAGCTTCCTCGCAAACAGCGGCATTATCGGCGGATCATTGGAACGCGGAAAAAACCTGATTTATCGGCTAAATGGCGGCAATCCTGTACTCAATCAAGGAAACACCATTACGGAAACCAGCACGGGCATTTCAGGACTCACAGTCAAACCATCCAAAGGATCTGGCGCAAGCATTACCAGCAGCATTAACACAAGCTCCGATCAAGTAACCACACAGTCAGCACACGGCTACAAGACTGGTGAAGCGGTCACTGTGTTTACCCCCGGAACAACTCCCAGCGGCCTGACAGCAAATTCTACCACCTATTATGCGCGTGTCACGGGCAGCAACACGTTCACCCTCCACACCACCGAAAGTGATGCCACCAATAACACCAGCAAGGTGGATATTACAGATACCGGCTCTGGAGATGTCTATTTTCTCGGCACCAACCCTGATGCCGCAACGGTTTCCATTTCAAAGGACGCCTCAAAAATCAAAAAGGCCATTGAATCCTTTGTCACGGAATATAATGACATCCAAAAAACCATCACGGAACAAACCATGATTGCCAGTTCCGCAGATGGGAAAGTGAGCACCTCAACCCTCTCCGACGAACGATTAATTGCTGAAATCGCCGCAAGCCTGAGATCCAAGGTCATGGGTGACGTCGACAGCACTCAAATTACTGGGACAGTAAAGAGACTGGAATCACTGGGATACAAATCAAACGGTTATGACAACACCATTTCCCTAGTCTTTTCGACCACATTGGATACTGCAATCCGGGAAAAGATCGGTGATGTAAAATCATTTTTTTCCACAACAACCTATGGATATGCCAATATAATTGATGATTATTTGGAAACCATCGTAGGCGAGTCAATGGATTCGGGATCTCTTGTAGACCGCACCGACAACCTTGCCAAACTTTCAAAAAATATTGATGAACAAATAGTCAATCTTGAAAAGCAGGTGCAGAGCAACCGAGACAAGATGATTAGGAGCTTTGTTAACATGGAAAAAGCTCAAGCAAAAATAAACCAGCAAATGCAATTTATTATGTCGCGGTTTTCAAATAACAAAAAATAGACCAGCATGAAAACTCATGAATCACCCAATTGGCGGACACGCATACCTGCCCCACAGGCTCTAATTTCACAATTATTGACCAGCCGGCTCTCGGGTGCCGGGGTGATTCTCTTCGCCGGCATGTTACTGTCAGGCTGCGGCCATCTTCGAGATGCCATGGATGGATCAATCCGTGGTCCCTTCTATCAATCTCACAACCATCACTTGGCCAACAATGATTGGCCTGACGAAATCGATGTCGTGGCCGTAATGCCCCTCGCACCCGGTCGTGGCGATCGATGGACAGAACAGGGCGTTGAACTGATGCAGCAAATCCTTACCGAGGAATTGGCACGCTTCGACCTATTCGAGGCCATCACCATCACCCCCGCAAAACTGCATGCGCTGACAGGAACGGAACAGGTTCGGCCGCACGATTTTTTGCCCAACAAATTTCCGACTATCATTGCCGCTCTTGATAAACAACGCACGGACCGCAAGGTGTGCGACGCGGTGTTGTTCTGCGAAATAGATACCTTCCGCCCTTATCCGCCACTGGCGGTGGGTTGGAAATTTCGCCTTTTCAATCTGGAAACCGGGGAGTTGGTCTGGGCGTTCGATGAAGTCTTCAACTCGGGTGACCCGCGCGTAAACAACAGTGTCCGCCGTTATATGCGCACCCAACGCATGACCCACATGGACGTCTTTCGTGACAGTCTGGTGGTGGATTCCCCCCGTGTGTTGGCCCGGTATTCACTGACCGAGGCCTTGGAAACCATGCGCAAAAATGTGCCTAAAGAAATCCCGCAGACTGCCGATGGTAGTGTTAGATAGTAACTGGTTAGCGCTGGTACACTGGATTTCGCCGAGCAGACACCTTGGCAACTACACTAGAAATAGGTTGAATTTTGAAAAAAAACGGGCAAAATACGGAGGTTTGTCATGAAAGAAGTCGGGCTTAACACCAGCGGCCAAGCTCAAGGCGCACAACGGATCGTATCCGCCAAAGCACAGCGCCAAAGTGAAGTAAACTCGGTGGCACCAACCGATTCCATCGAGGCAAACCTCACCCGCACACCTGATTTCTCCATGGTTGAGGAAGATACCGAGGCCCGATTTGACGCGATCAAGGCTCGACTCAGAAATGAAGTCCATTCCGAGCAATATCCCCCTTTGGCCACGATTGATGCCCTTTCCCACTTGATTGCTGGAAACTCCGATGAATCAGATCGTGGGGAAAATTAGCTCTCCCATTCAATATCTATCTATGTAGGCACGAAAATTGCTGAGTCTAGCTGCCTGAGATTATGAGTGCATTAAGGCATGCCCATACATACAAAGCCGCTGCGGTGCATACGGCCACCCCAGGCAGTCTTCTGTTGATGCTTTATGATGGAGCGATCAAGTTCATGCATATTGCCGACAAGGCTTTCGATTGCGAGGATCCTCTGGAATACAACCAAACAATACATAACAATCTGGTTAAGTCCCAAAATATTGTCCGCGAGCTTCGCAGCGCGCTCATCTCCAAAGGGGAAGGGGAGGGGCAGGATTTAGTCAATAACCTCATCGCGCTTTACGACTACTTTGATAGGCGTTTGCAGGAAGCAAATGTGAAGAAAAAACGGGAAATCGTGCATGAAGTCATCGAGCGCATGACGGACCTGCGATCCGCATGGGCCGAATCATACGCCAAGGAAAACGAGAATAAGGAGTCGTCCTTGCAACCGAAAACTTCCGAAAACGGCGGATCCCGCCTTTCCATGATGGGTTGAGACCATGGGGTTCTCACAAGACATGCAAACCCTGACCCCCAGCACTGCCTTGGAGGCGTGGCGACGCTTGTCCGACGCGGAAACCGAGGCCATCAAGAATGGGAATCTGGAAGAGCTTATCCAGTTTCAAGGCCAAAAGGATGACCTTCGCGCTCAAATGGAGCCAATGGATTTCTCTGAGGTAAACCCAAAGTGGGCCAGCGCCTTGATCGCACGCGAGCAGCACAACCATTACCTGCTGCAGGGAAAGATGGAAGAGTTGCAACTACAGTTGAACGAAGAGGGCAGATCCATGGGTAATATCCAAAAGGTCCATCGTGCCTATGGCCACCAGCCGGTCAACGAACGTCAATCAAGACCCATTTGGCATCAAGTCACTTAACGCTTGAGCCCCATAAGACTGGTATATTTTGCCTGTTTTATGAGCGCCATTTTGGCGCTCAAATCGCACAGCAAATAAAAATATCTTCTTTATTCCGGATTATTTGGACTATTTTTCCATAATAATCGACTTTTTTACAAAAACACACGTTCGCCCAATATATAGTGGCATACTAAATNCTGCGTAACGCGCGATGAATGTGATGTTGTACCAAGCCGCCGCAGCGCTGGAAGGCAATTTGTTGCGCCAGCAGGCGATTGCCGAGAATCTCTCGGCGACCTCGGTGCCTGGGTTCAAGAAATCTGAGGTGGGTTTCTCGGCCATTTCACCTGACATGTTCAAGAACCAACTCGACAAGGTGGAGGACAAGTCGCAGTTGCAGTACATGTTTCCTTCCTTTGAGAAGCAAATCAATTTCCAGCAGGGCACACTGGTTTCCACAGGTGTTGACACNGACGTGGCNATTGACGGCCCCGGTTTTTTTGCCGTGCAAGGNCCGGACAACAAGATNCTTTACACCCGCGACGGCACCTTCCGGCCCAATCAGGACGGCTTGCTTGCCACCAAGGAAGGTTATCCGCTCCTCGGTGAAACCGGCACCATTCGAGTGGACCCCGCCATGACCGACCCGGTGACCATTTCGAATACGGGCGACGTAAGCCAAGGCGGAGCGGGATTGGGCCGTCTGCAAGTGGTAAGCTTTAACGACCCAACCCAGTTGCAACGGGTGGCCGCCGGTTACTTTGAACCGGGCAATCAGGCACCACAAGCCGCGGATCTTTCCTCCACGAGCGTAAGGCAGGGATTTTTGGAGGGGGCCAACACTTCTCCCGTCAACGAGATGAGCGAACTGATGACCACACTACGCCACTACGAGGCCAATCAGCGGATCATGCAACTTCAGGACGAACACCTGGGCAAGCTCATCCAGGAATTGAGCAACTCGAACTAGGAGATAAACATGTTACGCGCACTCTACTCATCCGCTTCCGGCATGGAGGCCCAGCAGATGAACNTGGACATTATCGCCAACAACCTGGCGAACGTGAACACCACAGGCTTTAAAAAGAGCAAGATGGAGTTCCAAGACCTGCTCTATCAAACCAAGCGTCAGGCCGGCGCGGAGCAGGGCGCGGGCAACCAGGTACCCACCAGCCTGCAGGTCGGCCATGGCTCACGCCCGGTGGCCACCTCCAAGGTTTTCACCACCGGTGAGATGTCCCAAACCGGCGAACGGCTGGACATCGCCATTCAAGGCAGCGGCTTTTTCAAGGTGCAGCGTCCGGACGGCACCAACGCCTGGACTCGGGATGGTGCGTTCAAGCTCAACAGCACGGGCTCGGTGGTCACCAGCGATGGCCTGCCGGTCTTGAGCTTCGCGGGCATCACCATCGANAGCCAGACGGCGCACATCACCATCGCCGAGACGGGCGAGGTGACAATCCAGCGCGGCAACGAGCTGCCCACACAGGCGGGAACGATCGTCCTGAGCCGCTTTGCCAACCCCGCAGGTCTGCAGAGCATCGGCAACAATTTGTTCGTGGAAACACCGGCCTCGGGCACGGAGGAAACCGGTAATCCCGGAGCAACCGGATTTGGTTCGTTGGCACAAGGATACCTCGAGTTGTCCAACGTGAAAGTCGTGGAGGAAATGGTGAATCTCATCAAGGCCCAACGTGCCTACGAAATCAATTCCAAGGCCATTCAGGCAGCGGATGAGATGATGCAGATGAGTAACCGCCTGCGCGGTTAATTTTAAAACGAAGGAACGATAATGAAACGACTGGGAGGGATCCTGCTGCAATGGACTGCTGCCGCCACGATACTGGCCGCGGCCAAAGCCGAGCCACTGCCGGCCGCCGAGCTGGGCGCCATGCTGAAAAGCGAACTGCGCGCATTGCTGTTGACCAAGGGCAAGCCGGGCGAGCTGGAATTGACCCCCACGCGGCCGTTGCCGGAAATCGAGGTGCCGACGAACAGCGCATTGAAACTGGAAATGATTTATCACCCCGGCGCGCCCATGGCGTACATGCGGGTAAAATTCGCGCTCAGCGCAAATGAGCGGCGGCTGGGCGAATGGACGGTTTATTATCGCACCAAATTGTACCGGGACGTATGGGTGGCAAACGCGCCGGCCCAGACGGGCACATTGTTGAACGAGGTGGAACTACGCCGCGAACGGCGCGACGTGATCAATGTGCGTCAGCCGTTGTGGGATGGCTCCAAGCCCGAGGCACGTCTCAGCCTACGGCAGGGCGTGGCGAGTGGGTCGTTGATTTATGAGCGGATGCTGAAATCCACTCCCGTGGTCAAGCGCGGGCAGGTGGTACAGGCGTTTGTTCAAATCCGCGCGCTTTCCGTGCGGATGAAAGTGGAAGTGCTGGAGGATGGAGCCCCTGGCGAAACCGTACGGATGCGCAACCTGCAAAACAACAAGGTCATTCGTGGAACGGTCATTAATGAAAACTTCATTCGCATCAATCTTTAGCACTGGAACCCTGCTCGCACTGCTGCTGTCCGCCACGCCGGCGGCCGCNGACTCATTGTGGAAACCGGGCATCAGCCGCAACCATGCAACCGACAAGACCGCGCGCTACGTGGGTGATCTTTTGACAGTAGTGGTGTTTGAGAAAAACGTGATCAACAAGTCGGCCAAGACGGAAAATAAGAAATCCAGCTCGGACGATGCAAAGATTGAGAGTTTCCTGTTCGGCACCTCGGCGGGAACAAATTCCGGNAGCCAAGCCCTAAAACACAAGGGTGCCTACCCAGCCATGAAATTTTCGATCAGCAACAGCTTCAAGGGCGAAGGCACGGTGGCCAACAGTGACGATATTTCGGCGACGTTCACGGTGCGCGTAATTGATGTTTTGCCCAATGACAACCTGATCATCGAAGGACTGCGCCGGACATCTTATGCGCGTGAAACCCAAGACGTGATCCTGCGCGGAGTGGTTCGGCGGATCGACATTGCCGGTTCAAACAAGGTGAACAGCAACCAGATCGCAGACCTAAGCCTGCGCTACATCAACACCGGCTCCGTAACCGACGGCCAGCGCAAGGGTTGGTTCAAAAGATTTTGGGACACCGTGAGCCCCTTTTAAGGAATGGAGCGACGCATGAAGAAAACAATTATTGCCAGCCTCGTTCTCGCCCAGTGGTTTTCTGCCCAAGCCGGACCAGCACCCGCGGCTCCTAGCACAGGGCTGGATGCGGCCCAGATTGCCGCGCTGCGCGAGCAGATGTTTGAGGCGCGCCGCACGCGAGGTGTGCGCGTCAAGGACTTGGCCGATGTCAAGGGCGCCCGCCACAATCAATTGGTGGGGTACGGCCTCGTAGTGGGTCTGAACAACACGGGTGACAAGGACACGGTTTACTCCAAGCAATCGATTGCCAACCTGCTGCTCCGTTACGGCATTCGTGTGCCGGGCGCGCCGGATGGAACGGGTGTCTCTTCCAAGAACGTCGCGGCGGTGATGGTGATTGCCGACATTCCTCCGTTTGTCAAAAACGGGGCGAAGATTGACGTGATTGTCTCGGCACTCGGTGATGCCACCACATTGACAGGCGGCGTACTGATCCAGACTCCGCTGCTCGGCGCGGACAACAAGGTTTATGCCGTGGCACAAGGACCGGTAAGCAACAATTCGCTGATGGCGGCCACGGACAATGCAGCCGTGCAGGTCAACCACCCCACCACNGCACAGATTGTTGGCGGTGCCTTGGTCGAGCGTGAGATTCCCGTAACATTGGTGAAGGACAACGCCATTGACTTTATCCTGCGCGAACATGATTTCTCCGACACGGCGCGTCTGGCGGAGGCGATCAACCAGAAGTTCCCGCTGAGCACGCGCGCGGTGGACGGCAACACGGTTCGTGTGGAAATCCCGGAGGATTACCAAGGCGCACACATTGATTTCATCGCACAAGTGCAACAGGTGACACTGGCGCCAGACACGAAGGCGCGCGTGGTCATTAATGAACGCACCGGCACCATCGTAGCCACATCGCCTGTGCGCGTGGCAGCATGCGCAGTGGCGCAGGGCAACGTGGTAATCACCATAGCCAAGGGCGGCAACGTCTCACAGCCTGGCGCGGGGGCCACCGTGGGCTCATCCGTCACGGTTCCCGCGGACACCGTGACGATCACCGAGGAAGGCGGCAATCGCCGGCAACTGGTGCCGTTCCGCGACATGCCCACGGTAGAGGAGGTGGCCACTTCGCTCAACGCCCTGCAGGTCAGTCCGCGTGACATGATGGCGATTTTCCAGGCGCTCAAACAGGCAGGCGCACTAAAAGCCGAGCTTTTAATCAAGTAACAAAAATGGCGGTCCCGATCACATTAAACACGATGAGCCACCACCACACGGCGGTGGAGCATCTGGCGCGCAACCAGCAGATGAATGAGCAGCAGAAGCTCGCTGAGATCGGGCGGCATTTTGAAGCGATCTTGCTCCGGCAATTCCTGGGCGAGGCGACCAAGCCGATGTTTGGCGCGGAAACGCCCGGGATGAATCCGGCGATCAAGGGCATTTATCAGGACATGATGGTACAAACCTTGGCGGATCAAATGAGCAAGACGGGGCAGTTTGGCCTGGCAGAAAGTTTCCAGGCTCAGCTCACCATGCGTTTAAAACCGGCGGACGGAGCCGCCGCGACACAGCCACAGGATAAGGGCAATGAATAACGAGGACATCAACCGATTGATCGAGTCGCTGCGCGAGGAAATGACGCAGTACGGTGAACTGCTGGCTCTCATGCAGGAACAGCAGGAGTTGATCATCAACCGCAAGCCACAGGAACTACTGGCCAATGTGAATGAGGTTAACAAGCAGGTGGCCCGAATTGGCGAGGCACGCAACATACGGGAACAGGCCCGCGTGGCACTGGCACTGCAGATGGGCGCAACGCAAGAGACGACCTTCAAGCAGATGACCGCGCAACTGCCGGCGGAATATCAGCCACTGCTGGAGGCGTTGGTTCAGGAAATCAACACGCTGCTGCAGAACGTGCGCAAGTGGGTGCAGCAGAACCACCTGTTGCTGAAGCGGTCGCTCGATCTGATGCAGGACATTTTGCAAAACGTGTTCCCCACACAGGCGTCGCCAAAGACCTATGGCCGCCAAGGCGCCATCTCGCCGGTGAACCCGCCGCCGAGCTCGTTGTATGAGGGAATCATCTAGGGAATTTTAAGCATGGCTGGAATTGGCTTATTTGGAACGATGGAGATGGCGAGGAACTCGCTCGCGGTGTCACGCACCGCAGCCGAGGTCACCGGTCATAACCTCGCCAATGCGTCCGACCCCAGCTATGCCCGCCAGCGAATCAGGACTGCCGCTGCACCCTCTCTGCTCACTCCCCAAGGACCACAGGGCACGGGTTCATTTGTAAAAGGATTTGAGCAAATTCGCGACACAACACTGGACAAGTATCTCGTCAGCGAAAAGTACTTGACTGGTTACTACAACTCCAAACTTACCACGCTGACCCAGGCGCAGGCACGTCTTGGCCAAGTCTTGGATCGCCAGACAGTTGACCCCAAATCAGGGCAGGCGGGGCAAACTGGCCTGGCAGAGCGCCTCACAGATTTTTTTAATACATTTCAATCTTTAGCCGCCGCACCCACGTCAAATACCGAGAGACGATTGTCAATAGTTAGCGCCCAGGAACTGGCCGACCGCTTCCAACGTGCAAACGAGCGCCTCACATCACTCCGAACGGACATCAACAGCGAAGTCACCAATGCTACCAAGGAGGCAAATCGTCTTCTGGAATCCATCTCTGTGATCAGCCAGCGGATTGGAGCCTCAGAATCTGACGAAACTGGCTCGGCAAACGAATTGCGAGACCAGAGGCAAGCCTGGTTTGAGGAACTCGCGGAGTTCACAAATTTCAACACCACCGAGGACACCGAAGGGAAAATGACGTTGACGATCAGTGGACACATAATGATCAAGGAAGACGGTTTAATTGATCAACTAACCACCACTCAGATAACCAATAACCCCACGGCTGCCCAAACCGGAATGACATACGTCAGCTCCAAAAGCACTGGAGAACTACTGAATGTATCGAGCGGAAAAACAAAAGGCCTGATCGATGCCAGAGATGACACCATTTATACCATACTGAACGAAATAAACAAAGTCGCGGAAAACCTGATAACCGAGGTTAACAATCTGCACGTGACTGGTTATGACTTGGCCGGAAATAATGAAAATACATTAAAGTTTTTCACGGGCACTAACGCATCCGATATCGGCGTCAACCAAACCCTCATTGCAAATCCTCAACGTGTGCAGGCAAGTGCCTATGCAAACGAACCTGGCGACAACACCATCGCCAAGAAAATTGCTAATCTCGCTTCAAAAACAATCACCAACTTAGGAAGTTTAACCTTCAACGAACGCTACAGCAACGCCGTTGCACAATTTGGGCAAGCGATTTCAAATATTGAGACCCACCTCGAAGCCCAAGAGTCTGTAGAACGGCTGCTTTTAAAGCAAAGGGACATGATCAGCGGCGTGTCAATAGACGAGGAGGTGTCGAACCTAATGATCTACCAACGCGCCTTCCAAGCATCCTCGCGCCTGATTACGACGGTGGATTCGCTCTTGGCCGATTTACTTAACATGCAACGTTAAACACTGCTCTTAAACCCGTTATCTCATGCGCATCACCGCCAACAGCTTTCCGATCGACCTGCGCCAGCAATTGGCCAAGTTGATGGACAAGCAGTCCACCCTTCAGTCACGTGCCACAACTGGCCAGCGCATCGAAAACGTCAGCGACGATCCTCGCGCCATGCACAAGGTGCTTGGGTTGCAACAAGAGCAATTACAGCTCTATCAGTACCAAAAGAACGTGACGAATGTCCGCGAAAATGTGGACATTGCATACTCTGCGATCAGCTCCATGAAGAAGGTGTTTGATCGCGCCTCGGAAATCGCCACCCTAGCGGACTCCGCAAAGTCACCCGATACCATCAGGGTTTACAAGCATGAAGTCGATCAACTAATTGAATCCGTCGTTCAAATCGGGAACACCAAGCACCGGAATGTCTATTTGTTCGGCGGAACCAAAAGTTTAACCAAGCCTTTTGCTGAAACCCGAGGATCCGACAACAAGATTGTCTCCGTTGCATATAACGGGAATGAAAAATCAATTGAAATTGATGTCGCTGAAAACAGCACCGTCAACGCGAGTTTTTCCGGCCAAGGTGTCAATGGTGTCCTGAAAAACAACAAGGGGGCAGATTTCATCAAGCACCTGATTGACTTGCGGAACCTATTGGCTTCAGCCACCTCAGAAGATGTCGAGAAAATCAAAACTGTCATTTCCAAGGATCTTCAGGCCGACGAGAACAATTTTATCGAGCAATTCAGCATCATTGGAGCCACCCAGACTCGGCTGGATACTTCCGAGGCCATCGCCAAGGATCGCGCCTTTTCTCTGGAGCCGTTGATTTCCAAGGAGGCGGATGTGGATTTGGCGGAGACTCTGGTGCGCCTCAATGAAATCCAAAATGCCTACACCGCCGCGCTGCAGACCGGCGGAACCTTGCTCAGTACGTCACTTTTGGACTATCTTCGCTAGGAGCCTGAGATGACCGAAATTCAAACCCAAATATCTAGGCGACGGAAAAAGGACTTGGCCGTCATGTTTGTCGTGCTGCTTTTGGCCGGCGGCTTGGCGGCGGCTTGGTCACAGGAAGCCCCCGGCGGGTATCTCGNGCGGGGCCTCGGCGGACTCAAGCTCCACGAGGCGCTGCCACCCAAGCGCCCCACCAAACCCCTGCCGCCGCTTCCGGTGGTCTACAATCCCCAACCGGGACGCTCCGGCTATACCCCAAGGCCGATCACGCAGACGGCCGCCCAGCCAGAGCTTCGCGCCACCGCGCAACCAGCTTACATCGGCCCGGCGCCGGTCATCACGGCCGGCAACCCGGCAGCCAGCAGCCCCATCGTGCCGCAACAGAGCCTGCTCAATCCGCAGACGCTCATCCACATGTTTAAAAAGACCGACAGCAACACCACCATGCTGATCCCGCTGAACTCCGGCCCCTCCCTTTATCAACTGCCCGCGTTCCCCATACGCGGCAAGGCTGAATACATCAGGCAATGAACGGACCCCAACAGCCGCATGGACGTGGCACTGGACTGGCCTGGGTCGGGGCTTGCCTGCTGGCTTTGTACCTAGTCGGACCGCTGTCCGCCGCCGCGCCGGGCAACCCGCTGCAACCCTTTGAACACGGGCTGCAAATGGGTAACCTGCGCCAATCCCTCCCCGGCGAACGACGCGGCATTCATCTTCCTCCCAGCGTGATTTTCATGGCCCGACCGCCGTATCTGGATGCGCAGGATTTGCTGGCGGCGGTCGACATCGCCCTGCTCGGCGGTGCCCGCGTCACCCCAACCACTGGCATTGACTATGCAACCGGCCGCATCACCCTCTTGGGCCACGACGCTGATCCCACCCCACGCCCCCATGTCTTTCGTACCGGTGACAAGGTGGAGGTGATCGCCACCGGATCTGCCCCACGCGGGCTTACCGCCCGCCGCGCCGGGGAAGCCGCGCGCGCCTACTATTTCGTCCGCACGGATGGATCAGACCATTTTTACCTGCACAAACGCGAGGCGGATGCCTACCGCGAACGCCAGACCCTGATCCCTCTCCCGCCCGCCGCACGTCAAGGGGCCAAGCCGGGGATTCTCTATTTTGTGCCAAAGGCTCTTGAACGGCGACGCCCGCCCATCGATGAACTAGCCACCNGCGAACCCGCNTGGGAAGGCATCNTGCGCCAACTCAAGCGTGTTCTGGAAAGCGATGCCACCACTGCCATCAAGCAGGAAGCCAAGGGTACCGCCATGATCAGTCTTGCCCTTCGCGCCCAGATCGAAGGCGACCATGTCGAGGCTCACCGCCTTTGGGACTACTATGCCCGTACTCATTTCAAACTGCCCAATCCTCCCGTCTCCATACCAGAGGTGCTCCTGCTCCAAGCCCGCCTGCACAGGCTGGACAATGAACACCCCAAGGCCCTGGCCAAGTTTTACGATGCGCAAAAATCCCTCCTCGCGCGACCGGCCTCCGATGAGCGCCTCTGGCAATGGCTCAATCTCCAGGCCAAACGCGGCATTGCCGATACACTCTTTCAAGATCAGGGCGGCTTCACCGAGGATACCCGTCAATGGGCGCGCAAAATGGGCGCCGCAGAAATGGAGCGTACTCATCTGGCCAGCGCCGATGCCGCCCGCAATGTCTTTGAAAATGTCGTTAAAACCCGCCGCCCCCACGGGCTGCAAACAGGCAACCGAGTACGCTTGATGCCCATGAACACCACCCACGCCATCGCCGGCATTCGCCGCGAGCTGAGTCTCTATGTAAAAACGGTCGATGACGGGCAAGGCGACAAGTTCATTCTGCTCGACAACCTCGAGGACACCCGCAACCCGTTCCGCCGCCGCGGTCTGTTGCCCAACACCCCCAACACCGGCAAACTCTTTTTCCTCCCCTACAGCGCACCGGCCAGCAAGCTGGTCGAAGCCGCGCGCCCCGATCGCTACACCGATGAACAACTCGGCCAGCGCGTTTATCCCCGCCTCGTCAGGCTCTTCGCCGGCGCCCAGTTGTATGGCCAGCTGGACACGGAGGTGGACGATCTGCAGCGCGTTTTTGGCAATTTAAACAACACCCTTTTCGCGGGGCCACGCGGCATGGATGTGCAGGCTTGGCGTGCCGAATGGCGCCGCTGGAGCACCCTCGGCAGCGGCAAAGCCAATATTGACGCCCTCGCCACCGCGCTCCCGAATTTGTTGAAGACTCCCGCCAAGCTGGAGGCTGACGCCGCTGCAGCCGTCCAAGCCGAACGTGACCAAGTACGCCAGGCCGGGCAGCCCGCCAAGGACGAAAACGCTTGGCAGGTGGTTTTCGACCACATGCACGACATTTTCACCAACAACTCCGTGCCCGTCAGCGGCATTCGGATCGATCTTCCACGCGACGTGCTCACCAAGAAACAGCACGGCCTACGTACTGGCGATCCCGTCCGCTTCAGCGGCCCTCTGCCCATCGCCGATAACGTGAAGGATCTCGACAACTCAAGCATTATGTTTGTCAGGGCCAACACCTTGGATGAATTCTCCCTTCACCCCAGTGCCTCCGAAGCTGCCAATGGCATCAACAACATCGACTTCAACGGCGCCGCCAAGCATCCCTTCGTCACCCTCGTTGGCATTCCCCATCAGGAATCCACCGTGGGCCAAGCCCTCATGAATCTCGCCCAAACCGCCGAGCGTGAGGACGAGTTTGGCGAGGCTCTCCAGTATCTTTCCGAATACATCGCCCGCAACCCAGACAGCCCCATGGTCCCCGAGATTCTTCTCCGCCAAGGCTACCTTTACCGCCTCATGGGACAGCCCGGCCTCGCCACCGAGAAGCTCTATGAGACCATGACCGACGCCATCCGCCTGCGTTCCCGGAACCTACTGAAATACCGCCGTGTCACTCTCATGGCCCAGGCGCAAATTGCCGACCTCCACTATACGGATCTCCGCCAATACGACGATGCCATCAAATATTACGGCCAACTTTTAAACGACCCCGACGAGGAGCTCCACTTGGAAAACACCAAATACAAGCTTATCCGCTGCCTCGTCCGCCGCGCCATGGAGCTGCGCACCCAAGCCGCCGACCCCGCAAAGCGGCGCGACAATCCCCTCCTTGCCGGCCAACACCGCGACCGGCTCACCACTCTCGTGCGCCAAGCCACCCGTTTCCTCGTGGATCATCCCCGCTCCCCCTACCGCGCACAGGTTCGCTACCTGCGCGCCCAAGCCTATGAGAAACTTGGCGATGAGAAAAATGCGGACAAGGATTACCGTACCCTGATCGAGACCCCCGACAGCGAAGACCCCTCGGAAAGCAGCCGCTGGAATTTCTGGAAAACAAAGGCTGCCTTGGACTTGGCCGACCGCATGTTCGACCGTAAGAGCTATGCCGATGCCGTTCGCGTTTATCCCGTGCTGCTCCCCCACAATCCCACACTCGACGCCCACCTGCGTATCCAGCAGCAGATCGCCCTTTGCCAAAGCCATCTCGGCAACCTGCTGGAGGAAACCGCTGCCTGGGAACGCATCGGCCAACTTTGGCGTCAGCAACAACAACGGCTAAAGGATCAACAGGACATCCTCACGGTCCTCGAACAACAAGCCGAAGACCTTAAGGATGCCGAGCTGGCCGCCCAGTTGGAACGCATCGAGCAGCAAAAGAAAATCATCGGGGAAACCCGCGCCACCCTGACTCCACGGCTGGAACTCATCCAACACATGGCCGGCGCCCGCCTGCGCGCCCTCCATTTCCGCAAACAATTTGTCTCGCCAGCGGCCCCTGCACCCAACACCGTGGCCAACACCCAGCAGCCATGACAGAACAACCCGCCCAACCCAATCTGGAGCAACTCGCCGGCGAACTGCGCGCCCATCTCGACCTGTGCAACAACATCCTCGCCACCGTCCAGCACGAGCATCAGCAGCTCAAGGGCGGCGATGTCAAGGACCTGAAGACCCTCTTTCAACATCGCAACGGCACCCTGGAGCAACTCACCGTCGCCCAGCAGAAAATGTTTTCACACAAGGCCGCCTGGATGCAGCTCACGCCCGCGGAACGCGAGGCCCACCCGGAAATCGCCGGCTTGATCCGTAAAAACCTGGACCTCATCATGANGATCGTCCTGCTTGACCGTGAAAACGAGAAACTCCTGCTGCAAAACAAGCTCGTGCCATCCAGCCACCTGCCCCCGGCCGGCCGCCAAAACCCCAGCCTCGTCGCCCAGCGCTATCAGGCCAACCACTGATCTTTAATGTCCGTCGAGAAAGTCATCATCGTTGCCAAGGAGGAGTTCCTGCGAAAGAACGTGGGCCAATTCCTCCGCCGCATGCGCATCGACTGCGCCGAGGTCGGCACAATTCAGGAAGCCCACGACTACCTTGGCCGCGGCAACTTCGACCTCATGCTGCTAGACGACGAACTCCCCGACGGCAGCGGCATGGAGTTCCTTCAGGAAGTCAACCTCCGCCCCTCCAAGCCCCTCGTCGTCCTCATGGGCGATACCGTCGACACTGGTGTCACCGCCACCAAGGAAGGCGCCCACGACTACCTGTTAAAACCCTTCTCCAACGAGCAGATTCAAATCCTCGTCAAGAAAGCCGAGCAATTCGCCCAGGTTGTCAACGTCAACCAGTACCTNGCCCAGTCCGATGCCGAGGACACCGAGAACGAAATCCTCGGCGACTGCACCGCCACCAACCAGATGCGTACGATGATCCGCCGCGTCGCCCAGACTCAGGCCACCGTGCTCATCCAAGGCGAAAACGGCACTGGCAAGGAACTCGTCGCCCGCGCCCTCCACAACCAGTCCCCGCGCAAGGCCGGCCCCTTCATCAAGCTCAACTGCGCCGCCATGCCCGAAAACCTCGTCGAGAGCGAACTCTTCGGCCACGAGAAGGGCAGCTTCACCGGCGCCACCAACAAGCGCGAAGGCCGCTTCGAGCTCGCCCACGGCGGCACCATCCTCCTCGATGAGATNAGTGAAATGCCTCTGCCCCTACAGGCCAAGCTCCTGCGCGTCCTGCAGGAACGCGAATTTGAACGCGTCGGCGGCAACCGCACCGTCAAGGTCGACGTCCGCGTCATCGCCGCCACCAACCGCAAGCTTGAGGAAAGCGTCGACAGACAGGAATTCCGTCAAGACCTCTACTTTCGCCTCAACGTCGTGCCCATCCACGTCCCGCCCCTGCGCGACCGCACCGGCGACATCCGGCTNCTAGCCGANGCNTTCACCCAGCGCTTCACCCGCAAACACGGCGTCCCCGTGCAAGGCCTCTCCGATGCCAGCCTCACTGCCCTCGACACCCACAACTGGCCCGGCAACATCCGCGAACTCCAGAACGTGATTGAGCGCGCCGTCATCCTCTGCAGCGATGATGGCCTCATCAACCCCGATCAACTTGGCCTCAACGGCCCCGCCGCCCCCAGCCCCGCCCCCAGCCTTTCCGACACCCCTCCCCCTGCTGCCGCCAACGGCGCTGTCCAAACTTTGGCCGAAGTTGAGAAACAACATATCCTGGCCATCCTCCGCGAACACAACTACAACCGCACCCAGGCCGCCAAGGCCCTCGACATCAACATTCGTACCCTCCGCAACAAACTCAACGAGTACAAGTCCGCCGGCGAAACCGTCGACAACTAGGAGAAAGCCATGCAAACCACCGCCCTTAATTCAAACGGGAAAAAAGCGCCTTCAAAAAAGTCTCGCACGGAAGCAAACGACCCCCTCCAATTGGTTGCCCAGCATCCGCAAGACACCTTTAGAATCTTAAAAAAATCCCTCAGGGACATCCGGAAAAACAGATTCGACAATCCGCTAAAGCTCCTCTCTGGCATTCTAGATTCAGACCCGGACAACGTGGATGCCTTGCATCTGCTTGGACAAATCAACATTAAGTCGGGATATCTTAAGAAAGCCGAAGAACACCTCCAGCAGGCACACCGATTACTTCCAGACAACATAGTCATCAACAAATCACTGGGACACCTATACCACTCCCTAAATATTTATAAAAAAGCCGCTCCCCACTTCCAGAAGATTTATGAAGTCGACCAGAATGACCTCTCAGCCCTGGTTCGCTTGGCACAATGCTTCTACTTTCTCGGGGCCAATGATGCAGCCATGTCGGTCACGAGGGAGTTGATCAATAAAGAAGATGCCAAGCCATATTTGACAAAAGAAAAAAGGCGCACTCTTGACAACCTTCTTTGCAATACAATAGCCGAGTCCAGGCACTTCTATGACTCGAGCAGGGCCGACGTTGAACGGCTTTTTTTACTCGACCACATTGATCACCTTAAACTTTCCCCAGCGGCGACGCTACACCTGAAAAATGAATTGAGCGTTCACGACGCAAATACAACTGACCCAGACTTGGACGGGCTGAATAAGAACGAACTCCTCCATTCCCTGCTCACAAAATCAGTTGTTCATGATGCCGACTTTGAAAACTGGCTAATCCAGGTGAGGCGCAGCCTGCTGGACAGATTTTTGACGAAAAACAACCTGTCGGGATGCGAGCAACTTGCCTACTCAATGGCGGTTCATAATTTCTTCAATGAATATGTCTATGTGACAACACCCGAAGAGCTGGAATTGGTGGAACAACTCTGCAAATCCCTTGGCCAACATTCGATGCATCACGCGCTTCTCACAATCGCCCTATACAAGCCCATTCATCAAGTTGCCGAGGCTCATGACTATGCTGATAGCCTTAAGAACGATCAAAGTTCCGTCGCCAAGTTGATCAAACTCACCCTTTGCGACATTGTAGAGGAGAAGAAGATCGCAAGTGAAATCCCCGCTCTGAACGCCATAGAAGACAAGGTTTCCCGGGCAGTCCAGAAACAATACGAGAACAACCCCTATCCTCGATGGCTGAAGATTCCCCATCACGCGGAGCATCCCTACATTTCAATCATTCACAATGTAGACCCTTACTTTAAACCCACCGCCTGCCTCCAACGGCGCCCTCTCAACATGCTTGTGGCCGGCTGCGGCACAGGGAAACATCCGATTACGCGGGCAATACAGGTGGAAGGCGCCCAGGTTTTGGCCATCGATATTAGCCGCTCCAGCCTTTCCTACGGCAAAAGAATGGCGAATAAGCTGAATGTCAAAAACGTAAAATTCAGGCAGTCTGATATTTTGAACTTGGCGAGCCTGGACAGAAAATTTCCCGTGATCGAATGTGTCGGCGTTCTCCACCACATGGAAAACCCTGAGCGAGGCTGGGAAGTCCTACGCGGCTTGCTTGAGCCCGGGGGCGTCATGAGAATCGGCCTCTACAGCAAATTGGCCAGGCGTCACATCATCGAGATTCGAGAACATATTGCCAAAAACAAGATTGAGCCCACCGGGGAGAACATCAAGTCCTACAGGCGCAAATTGTTAAACAACGAGCTCCCCTTGGAAGCAGGCCTCTTTACCCGCTCTTCGGATTTTAATTCCACGAGTGGATGCCGGGATCTTCTTTTCCATGTCCAGGAACATCAGTTCACGTGTGACCGGATTAAGAATGCACTCAACAATCTNGACCTTCGGTTTTTGGGCATGGATATACCGAGACAGGACTCATCGACACAATTCAAAGCTGAATATCCGGAACATTCAGACCAATACAATCTGGATCATTACGATGAATTTGAAAGAAAGTGGCCCAACACTTTTGCTGGTATGTACCAGTTTTTCTGCACGACCACTTGAGGGCGACCGTGATTGCCCCCATTGATTTATTCAGAAACAAAAAACAGGGCCGGCCCTTTTCGAGCCGGCCCTTTTGACTCCTGTTGCCCAGCTTCCTCGTTCGGGAGCAAATGGCTTAAGAGCTATAGGATGTTTGTAGTTATTGGGATTAGGACAACAGCATCAGCGCTGATTGCGGCATCATGTTGGCTTGAGCCAGCATGGCCGTGCCGCTTTGCACCAGAATCTGCTGCTTAGCGAATTCCGCCGATTCAGTGGCGACATCGACATCAGCGATCCGGCTGTTTGCAGCACCGAGGTTCTCCCCATAAACCGCCAACTGCTGGTCCACCATGGTCAGACGCGAAATATTCGCGCCCACATTGGCCCGGGCCGTTGCCAAGTTTTGAATATGGGTGNTGATGTTNNCCACGTACGACGCCGCATTACTGGCCGACAAAGCCGAATTGATCGAATTTGAGGCTCCACCATCGTCGATGGCGTCCTTGATCGAGTCCAGATTCGACGCCAACAGCGTGTAGGTGCCGGNCGTCGAGGAGATCGTGGCCGAATCCGTCACATCGATCTTGCCCTTGACGANCTCCGTGTCGACATAGAACTTGATGTCGTCAACCAGACGCTTGTAGTCAGCAATAATGGCAGAGCTCAAGGTGTTTGTGTTGGCCACGTTAGCGTTGGCATTCACCGCGCCTGCGTGTCCCTTGGCATCCGTGTAGCTTTTACCCAAGCGACCTTCCCAGTAGGCCACCGTCAGGTTCCACGCCGTGCCGTCATAGTTGGCATCCGCCACGGCATCATTCGTGATATCGTCCACCTTTTCTGTAAGGTCCGCGATATCGNT
Source organism: Verrucomicrobiales bacterium (assembly GCA_002721895.1). The sequence continues at coordinate 22,234 of PBLV01000016.1, read as the reverse complement.
ACGCATGGTCTTCAACAGGTCGAAGTTGTTGCCGGTCTCGTTGTAGGGATCTGTTTTCCAATCTCCGTAAGTTCCGGTGTTGCCATTGGCAGCCGTGACAAATAAGACATCATAGGGTGTCTTGANATCAACGCTGGTACCACCACTGGTCTTGTGCGCCGTGGCTGAGACGGTGCCACCACCAAAAAGGTCCACACCATTGAACTGCTTGGAGGCAGAAGCGGTGATGAACTTCTTCAACTCGGAGAATTCCAGGTTGTAGTTTGNCAAGTCAGTGGCATTCTTGGTTTGGTCATTGGCTAGGGTAGCCAACTCACTCATGCGCCGGAGCGCCGTGTCGATGGTTCCCAAAAAACCATCCTGCGTCTGGGAATAGGAAATGGCGTTGCCCACGTTTGAACGGGCAGCCCCAATCCGTGTTAATTCCGCCTTGAATTTCATGCTGACGGCCAAACCCGCAGCATCATCTTCAGGAGAAACAATTTTTGAACCCGAGGAGAGCCTGGATAGAGATTTACCCAAGGCAACGTTGGAGTTCGCGAGAGTTCGCTGGGCAAACAGCGAAGTGGTGTTGGTGTTGATAACCATGAGACAATCCTTTGTCTTTAGTGTTAAGAGCCGCGTCCTTGCGACCCAAGGCCTGTTTCACAGGGACCTCAAACTGCCGGGATCTTTCAGGCTTCCCGGTGCCTTTCCTNTCCAAGGTATTTATCGGCATGGCCGGGGCCGACTTTAGGAAAAAGAGCAATTAGTTTTCGAGGGACAGTGTTCAGAGGGCAGGATAGAAAAATCCGAACCTTGAGCCATCCCCTAGGGTGCTGGCTTTAACAGTAAACCAGACAGAGGGGGCTGATGGGGGACATGCGGTTGACGGAGAGGACCTTGTTGATGGCGCCGTCAGTCAATTCGCGGCCCTTAGGGAGGAGCTTCATGCCGTTGGTGTTGTTGATGTCACGGGCCAACACCATGCCGGCTTTCAACTCGATGAGCAGGATTTCGCGGATGCCCTTGGGCATCTTGGTCATGGGGATGGCCTTGGCCAGGGCGCGGACGGCGTCGGGGTCAAATTGTTTTTCCGCCATGGATTCCATCATGGCCATGAGTTGCACGCTGGCGTGGTGTTGGTGACAGTAGAAAATGATGGGGGCCAGCAAGCGGGAGAGGTAGGGAATGGTCTCGGCCTTGAGCTTGTCGGGGTAGCCGGTGCCGTCCCAGTTTTCATGATGATGCCGCACGACTTCCTTGGCGCCCTCGAAACCGGGATAGAAATCGAGCATCTCCTCACTCACGATGGGATGCTTGTTGATCTCCGCCAGTTCCTCCTCCGTGCACTTCTCGGGATCACGAAGCCACCGGCGCACGATGGGCACCTCGTTGGCCAGCAGCCCAATGTCGTGCAATTGCGCGGCCAAACAAAGGTTGCGCAGATCCTTGCCGCTCATCTCGAGAATTTCCCCCAAGGTTTGGCAAATGGCCAGAGCGCGCTGGGCGGTGTTGCCGACATTGGGATGGTAGGTGTAGAGCAGCTTGTTGATGCCTTGGAGGGCGANCTCCTCCGCATCGGAGCCGGCGAGCACGGGTGCATCCCCGCCCGCCGCAGCAGGGGCGCCAGTCTCCGCGGCCGGTGAGGCCTCGGTGACGGAAGCGCCTTCTCCCGCAGCAGCAAGTTTTTGACTGATCTGGATGTTGCGCGCTTGCAGAGTTTCGTTTTCCTTGAGCAACCGGTAACGCTCCATGGCATTGCCAACGGTGGCCTGAAGGTCTTCCTTGAGCCACGGCTTGGAGACATGACGATAAACTCTCCCGCTGGCGATGGCCTCGGACAGTTCCATCATGCTGATGCCGCTGGAAAAAATCAGCCGACTGGTGTCCGGGTGGCTTTCCTCGACGGAGGCAAAAAGTTGCAGGCCGTTTAACTCGGGCATCTCGTAATCAGCGAGGATTACGGAGAAGGTCTCGGTTTGCAGATGTTGCAGGGCGAGCTGGGGATGGTTGACGGCGGTGACGTGGTACCCGAGCGCCTGAAGCTGTTCCTTGGCGGAATTGAGCACAATCTCGTCATCATCGACGATCATCAGCCGGGTGAGGTTGGGATCATTGAAATTCGCCGCCATGTCGCGCCTTTTCTCGGTCAATTCCCCCGGACTGTCAAGCAGCCCAGCAAACCGCGGGCGCGGATCATCTCCGCCACCGGTGGCGGCACCATCGCCTCCCATTCATCGTCTCCAGAACGAATCTTCGCCAAGGCTTCTCGCGAGAAAATGTCCAGAAACTCCCCCTCGGGCTCGGCCAAGGACCGGATGGCGCCGTTATCACACAAGAATTCGTAAAGCTTTACCAGATGAGTCTCCGGCCGGAATGTTTCCGCCGTCACCACGCCGTGCTCCGGGTCGCGGCAGGGGTAAACGTACATGCGCAGGCCATTTTGAAACAAACGCCCACAAGCCTCCAGCAGGCCGCCCTCAAGGTTTTCATACCACCCTTCCTCAAAAATTTCGCGCACGGTGGGCACCCCCAGTACCACTCCCACTGGGGCGCGCGTGTGACGGAAAAGATAGCCCGCCAATCGGTGAAACTCGATGTAATTTGAAACCACGATCTTGGCATCCCGCCCCATCTCACGCTCCGCCGCACCCAGCAAATCCACACGCTCAAGAAAATCCGCGTGATCAATCCCTCCGTTGTCCGTCAGGTTTTTAAGAGTCATCTCCAGCAACACTTGAACCTCATGCCCCTCTTCCACGCGCGCCGCCACGGCGGGGTCGGCATCAAATTCCTTCATGGCTAGTTCCAACATCCGAAGAGTTGTGCGCGTGATGGGCCGAAAACTCCCGCGCTCCACGAGGATGGGCCGCCTATACAGCGCCTCCGTCGGGTGTGCCACTTCCCCTTGGTCATCAAACAGCGCGGCTTCCGCCAGTCCTCCCTGAACCAGTTGCAAACTGACCAACCGGTTGTCCACCGCTTCAAAATCCGGCCCTGTGAACCGCACCATGCCCACCTCCACGCGCCCCGGTGCAATGTTGTCCACCAGGGAGCGCACCAACTCCTCCGGTTCCGCCCAAAGATTCATGGCACCCCAGATGAGATTCACCCCCAGCAGGCCCACCGTTTCCTGTTGCTGAAGATTCGTGCGATCCAGCAGCCGGACATGCGCCACGATGTCATTCGGCGGTCCTTCCGGCCGCGTCTGGAAACGCACTCCCATCCAGCCCAGCCCCTCGCCGTGCCGTGAAAAACTGGTGGCCGCCACCGTGTTGGCATAGGCAAAAAAGCGCGTGGTACTCCCCTGCTCCTCCGCAAGCCTTTCCCGCAGCAGGCCAAACTCGTGCTCGAGCATCTGCTCCAGCCGGGCCAAGCTCACATAGCGCGGTGCATCGCCGTAGATGGCGTCGCTCACCGCCATATCGTAGGCACTCATCGTCTTGGCCACCGTGCCCGAAGCGCCGCCCGCGTGAAAAAACCAGCGCGCCACCTCCTGCCCCGCGCCTATCTCGGCAAAAACGCCATACTGTCCACGATCCTTGTTGATGGACTGCACCTTGTGCAGCGTGTCGAGCGTCTCGCCCATGACGCGAGGGTGGTGGAAAACAATTTGAATGGCCAGCCGCAATCAACCGCTGAAGGCCTTTAAATCCTCCTCGGCGGCGGCTACTTCGGCCTCAAGGTCCAGTTCCAGCCCGTAGGACATCTGGTACTGGCTGAGAAACTGCCACTCGGGCAACTGATCGAACGGAACATTCTCATCCATGATCCGCGCGCCGAAGATGTTGACTTGGGAAAAATTGGCCAGCGCATCACCCACCGAGACGCAGGCAGCGAGAAACTTACTGTTGTCCGGCCGCCCATCAAGGCTGGGAGTGAAGGGATCATGATGATGCCACACCGCACGGATGACCTCGATGTGCGCCGCAAGACAATCGCAAATGGCCGCGCCAATCTGCGCGTGAGTAACGCCGATGAATTCCTTCTCCACCAGCACATGCCCGCAGGCGCGTTCCGTGGCGCGGATAACAATCGCGTCAAATTCATCCGAAAAATAATGTTCCAACAACAGCTTACCACAATCATGCAGCAGGCCTGCCAAGTATTCGGATCCCGTGCTGGGGCGATAGGCTTCAGCCACCTTTTCCGTCAATCGCGCCACCAGCACGCTGTGCAGCCAAAACTTGTCCCAATCCACGGCCGATTTCAGGTGCTCAAACTTTTTCATCACCCCCATGGCAAAGGCGATGCGCTGGATCTGCTTCATGCCAATCAACATGAGAGCCTGCTGGATGCTGGAGATGCGGCGCGCCGCAAAACCAACGGAACTCGCCACCTTGATGCAGTCCGACGCCAAGCCCGGGTCCATCTCGATCACATCCGTCAACTCCTCCATGGTCACGTCTTCCTTGCGTGTGAGCTGGTTGAGTTTGATGGCCGCGGCGGAGAAGGGAGGAATGACCGCGTCACGAGCGAGCAGCATCATGAGTTTCTTCTGCACCCACATGCGCTCGGGCATATCGCAAGCCAAATACTTCTCGAGCTTTTCGGGTTCGGGCACGCGGATTTATTGCGCGAATGAAAAATCCCGACAATGAAAAAACCCGCCGCAGGTTCGCCGCATTCGCAATCCTCAGCCCATCAGGCCGGCAATCGACTCGCCGTGGTAAACCTTGTGCGGCCGATCCTGCACATCACGCCACATGGTTGTCGAGGGAATGCCCAATGTTTGGTAGATGGTCGCCGCCATGTTCTCCGGAGTCTGCGGATCACTGGCGGGATATCCACCCAGCTTGTCGGAAGAGCCGATCACATTGCCGCCCTTTACTCCGCCGCCGGCGAAGAAGACCGTCTGCACCGCGCCCCAGTGATCACGACCGGGTTTCTTGTAGTGCTTGGGCAACAGGGAAATTTTTGGCGTCCGGCCAAATTCACCGGCCATGACAATGAGTGTATCTTCCAGCAATCCGCGTGCCTTCAAGTCATCCAGCAGTGCCGAAACGGCCTTGTCCGTGGGCGGGAACAGGTAATCCTTGAGATGCGGAAAGGCGTTGCCATGGGTGTCCCAGCACTCGTTGTTGCCAAGGTTGACCTGCACAAGGCTCACGCCCGCCTCCACAAGCATGGCCGACATCAAAAGTGACCAGCCAAAGGAATTCTTGCCGTAGGCTTCCTGACGTTTCTCATCCGCGTTCAACACATCGAACGCCTTCTGGGTTTTCTCGTCCGACAAAAGCGACACCGCCATTTGCCGGTAGCGATCAAACTGCTCCACCTCCGCAGCCTTCTCCAAAAACGCGCGCTGCTTGTTCAAGTGTTTGAACAAGTCCATCCGGTTCACGAATCGTCCCTTGGCCAACCCATGCGGCAGGGAAAGATTGGGGGCCTGAAACTTCAGCTTCTTGTCCTCCATCCCACCCTTAGCGTGGTGAAAGAGATAATCCGGATAGGCCCCGTAATGCTCCGGATGATACGGCGACGCCTCCAGGAACCACGGGTCGCGCAGCTCGCCCATTTGGCCAGCAAACTGTCCCGGAATAGTCCGGCCCGTCCGATGCACAATCTTGTCCGGCAACACAATGGCCGGCGGCAGGTTGTTGCGNGGCTGCAGCCGGTCGTTGGCCACGGCCGCGATGGAGGGAAAATCACTGGGCCGCGGCTTGCTGGCGTTGAAGCCCAACGGCTTGGGTGTACGACCCGTCAACATCACGTGGTGCCCCTCGGAATGCTCGATGTACGGATGGGTCAATGACCGCACCAACGCCCAGTCTTCGCTTCGCTTGGCCAACCCCGGCAGATGCTCGCAAATGTGGATGCCCGGCGTCTTGGTGGGAATAGGGTTGAATTCCCCACGCACTTCCTTGGGCGCATTGGGCTTCAGATCAAAGCTGTCGTGCTGCCCGAGTCCGCCGGAAAGAAAAATATAGATGACATTCTTGGCTGCCTTGGTTCGATCCGCGTTGTGTGCGGCGGCACGCAGGGGATCCAAGTGATTCATCCCCAGCCCCAGCAGACCAATGGAACCCGCCTGCAATGCCACGCGCCGCGACCAGTCTTGATGCTGCGAAAGCGAATGGTGAGTGTGTGCCGACATGACTACCCTTGGATCGTCGCGATCCCTGCCTTATTCATACCACCGGACGCCCGGTGCGTCAACGGTGCCCGTTCCGATTCCGCCGGCTGGCCCACTGGTAGGAGACATAGTTCAACTCGGTTACGCTCCCAAGTTTCAACTTGGCCTTCAAGTGGTTGCGATGTGTTTGCACAGTGAACAAGCTCATCTCCAGCAACTCACCGATCTGCTTGGTGTCCAGCCCCTTGCCCAAGAGGGTAAACACCTCAAGCTCACGCGGCGTCAACTCCGCCAACGAAGCTTTCCAGTCTTGGCGCGGCTTGCGGGCGTGACCGTTGGTGCTGGGCAGTCTGAGGCTCAAGTGGCGGCTCTTGCCCACCTCCACGGCCTCGCCTTCGGTTTGATAACTGACACCCAAAAGCCCGATGATCTCACCGCTCTCATTTTTTAAAGGCATTGTCCGGAGACGAATTGAAAAAACGTCCCCCGCCTTGTTCCGGTTCAGCAAGCTGCCCTCCCAGCCATCCCGATTGGTCTTGGCCGCAATATTCTCCAGAAGCTTTTCCGAAATTCCCTTCAGATTCATGAATGTCACCGTCCGGCCCAAAACCTCGGACGCAGCATAACCATAAAGCTCCTCCCAAGCAGGATTGACGTACACCAACCGGTTGTGCTCCGGCTCAGTGATCGTTACCGCGTCATGCACCAGTTCATAACCCAATGCCAATTGAACCAGATACCCCGAATGATTTGCTCCCCTCAACACCTGACGCAATTTCAACACCCCTGCCGACGGCGAAACCGCCATCCCTTTGACGGTTTTCGGCCCTTTTTTCGCTTTTTTTGCCGGTTTCTTGGAGGCCATCAAAAACGTGCTACTTTCCCTTACTATATACTTCGCATTTCAACCCTGAATTCTTTCAAAAAAATGAAAAAAATTCCCATGATCTCTCCCGAAAATCCCTGATCACCAAGCACTTCCGCGCTTGATGACACACTCGTCATCCATCCCCTCACAAAAATCACTTTTTCTGGAAACCACCTATCCTTGGGTACTCCCAAAGCTTTACAAGCCATCGCGAAAAATTATCCTCGTTGGGTCTTATGCTCCGCAGAGCTTTCATCATGTGGATGATTGGCGTCACGCTTTTAAAGGCGGCTCCCATCTCCTTTCGACATGAGGTTTTGCCCATTCTCACCCGGCAGGGGTGCAACGCCGGAACATGCCATGGCTCACCCAGCGGCAAGGGTGGGTTTGCCCTTTCATTGTTCGCCTTTGATGCCGGAGAGGATTTCGCGGCCCTGACGCGTGGCCTGGCCGGACGCCGGGTGGACGTGTTTGACCCCGACCTCAGCCTGTTGCTGCGCAAGCCGTCAAATGACTTGTCTCACCGGGGAGGACTGAAGCTCCCGCGCAACAGCCGAGAATACAGCCTCCTTCGGCAATGGATTGCGGAAGGCGGCCGGATGGATCCAAAGGGCAGCCCCGCCTGCGTGGGCATCGAGTTGGAATCAGCAGAAGCCCACGTCCTGCACTGGCCCAATCCCACGGCGCAACTGCGCGTGAAAGCGCGGTTCTCGGACGGACAGGTGCGTGATGTCACCCGCTTGGCCAAGTTTACCACGTCAGACGAAACCATCGCTAAGGTCACTCCCGATGGGCGGGTCACCGGCCTCAAGCGAGGTCAAGCCGCCATCATGGCCCGTTTTCTGGAGCATGTAAGCGCACGCTCCTTCACGTTCGTCAAGCCGGTGCCCGGCTTCAAATGGAATGCACCGCCACCGGCCAATTTCATCGATACCCATGTGCAAGCCAAACTCCGCGAAATGCAATTTCTCCCCTCTGGTCCCTGTACGGACGGCGAATTTGTGCGGCGTGTACACCTTGATGTCATTGGCCGACTGCCCACCGTGAACGAGACCCGGTTGTTTTTAAAGGATGCGCGCGCGGACAAACGCGCGCGGTTGATCAACGTCCTGCTGGCCAGTCCCGAGTTCGCCCCTTTCTGGGCGCAGAAATGGGGCGACCTGCTCCGGCTGACGCCTGAACGTCTGACATCTGGCGGTGCGCACAAGCTCAACCAATGGCTCATCCGGGCCTTTCGCCAAAACAAACCCTACGACACCTTTGTGCAAGACCTCATCACCGCCTCCGGCAGCACGCTTCACAACCCGCCCACCAACTATTACCGCGCCGCGGCGGACATGGGCGATGCACTGGAAACCACCGCCCAGATTTTCCTCGGCAGCCGACTGGCCTGTGCGAAATGTCACAACCATCCCTTCGAACGTTGGACACAAGATCACTACTACGGCCTTGGCGCAGTCTTCAACCGCGTGGAACGTCAGCCGGGCCCGCGCGCGGGTGAACTGTTCATCACGGTGGCGCGCCAAGGAGAAGTCACACAACCCCGTACCGGGCAAATCATGCAACCTTGGCTGCCGGGCAAAGGATTCGTTGAGACGCCACCCGGCGAAGACCGGCGCCATGTGTTCGCCCGGTGGCTCACGGCACGCGACAACCAATGGTTTGCCAAGGTGGAAGCCAACCGGCTCTGGGCGGCGGTGATGGGCCGCGGCATTGTGGAACCCATCGATGACTTTCGTGACTCCAATCCTCCTTCCAACGCAGCACTGCTGGACGCACTGGCGGAAGACTTCGCCAAGGGTGGCTTCGACCGACGGCGGCTGCTGCGGCTCATTTTAAACAGCCGCACGTACCAGTCCTCGGCGCGGACAAACGTATTCAACCAGGATGATGAGCACCTGTTTTCACATTACCGGCCGCACCTGCTCACGGCCGAGCAACTGCTGGGCGCAGTCGCGCAAGTAACCGGCTTGCCGGAAGCCTTTAAGGGTTTGCCGGCTGGCACGCCGGCGACAGCGTTGCCCAGCCCACAACTGAACAATTCCTTCTTAAAGGCCTTCGGGCAACCCGCCCGGTCCGGCGCCTGCGCCTGTGAACGGCCGGTGGAACCACGGCTGGGGCAGGCTCTGGAGCTGTTGAACGGCAGGTTCCTGAATGGCCGACTGGACAACCCCGCCAACCGGCTGCAGCAAATGGCCAAGGCGGGTGCAAAAGATGAGGCCATCGTTGTGGAACTATACATGGCGGCACTTTCCCGCGAACCCACGGACGCGGAACAATTGGCGGCGCGCCGTCACCTGAAGTCCGCCACCCGTCGTGAAGAGGCACTGGCGGATCTTTGCTGGATCGTTTTAAACCTTAACGAGTTCCTGTTTCAACACTGATGCGGTTCGTTCTCCTGTCTTGGATATTGGCCTGGGCGGCCTTGGCGAAACCAGTGAGTTTTCGGCGGGACATCGCGCCGTTGCTCCGGGCCAAGTGCCAATCCTGCCACGGAACGAGGGAAGCCAAGGGCGATTACCGGGTGGACAGTTACGCGGAGTTGATGCGCGCGCTGGAAGATGAACCCGCCCGGGTTCTGCCCGCAAAGCCCGCGGACAGCCTCCTGTTCAAGCTGCTTTTAACCGCGGATGAAGATGCTCGAATGCCCCAAAAGTCAGCGCCCCTGAACGCCGAGGAAACGAGATTGTTCCGGGATTGGATTGCTCAGGGAGCACGGTTTGATGGAGAGAACCCGCGACTGCCCTTGGCACAAATCATTCCCACGCGCACACACCCGGCAGCGCCCGGGGCTTACCCCCGGCCACTCCCCATTACGGCACTGGCTTGGAACCCAAACGGCACAGAACTGGCAACCAGCGGTCTACGGGAGGTGACCCTCTGGAGCGCGAACGGAAAACTGCGACGCCGCCTGGGGGGAATGGCCCAGAGAACATACGCGCTTTCTTGGCGGCCGGATGGCAAAACGCTGGTAGCAGGTGGAGGCATCCCGGGAGAGCTGGGGGAAGCGAGGGTGTTCGATCCGACAACAGGCACCCTGCTGGCCCTGGCCCACCAAGCGGGCGACGTGGTGCTGGATGTGCGGCATGACGCCAACAGCACGCTGCTGGCGGTGGGGGATGCAGACCATGGAATCGCGGTATACAACACCGAAGACTGGTCCGTGCGCCGGCGCATGGACAATCACGCGGGCTGGGTAACGGCATTGGCGTTCAGCCCGGATGGCCGACTCTTGGCCTCGGCGAGCCGCGACCGGACAGCGAAAATTTTTGAAATTCATTCCGGCAACCCTATCAGTACGTATGGCGGTCATGACACGGACGTTTTCGGGGTGGCATTTCGGTCGGACGGGAAACAAGTTTTCAGCGCGGGCCAAGGCGGAAAAATCCATGCTTGGGAATCGGGACTAGCGGATATTGACGGGAAACGGTTTGGGGCCCGGAAAGTGGGGGAGATGAGCGGGATGGGGCGGGAATTGTTTAAACTCGTGCGGGGAGGAAATGCGATCTTCAGCGTTTCGGCCGATGGACGCGCGCGGTCGCATGAGGCTTCCAGCCGCAAACTACTGTGGGAGTTCACGTCGGATACAGACTGGTTGCTGTGTCTAGCGCTGCATGCGCCGAGCCACCGTCTGGCGGCGGGTGGGCACGATGGGAGGATCCGCATCTGGGACACGCGCACCGGCAAGGCTTTAAACATCTTTAAGGCCTCGCCCGGTTTGGAAGAACAGCCTGCGCCGTAATCAACTGGTGCTCTTCTCGTCGTCCAGCGTCTGCTGGCGAGCTTCGTCCTCCAACTGGCCCGGTGGCGCTGGAAGCGGCGGAAGATTGCCACCGCTAGGCGGCTTGGGCAGGGGCGGAGGCGGACCCCCCGGACCACCTGCTGGAGGCGTCGGCAACGGGGGCAAATCGCCCGGAGGAGCCGGAGGCGCGGGCAAATCCGGCAGACCGGAAACCTCGCCGCCGGGAGCCTTGGGCAGGGGCGGAAGGTTGCCACCGGGAGGTGAAGACAAATCCGGAACGCCACCACCGGGGGGAGGAGGCAAGTCGGGAGCACCGGGGGCACCACCGCCCGGGGGCTTTGGCAAGTCCGGCAATCCACCGCCGGGAGGCTTGGGCAGGCTTGGTAACGAAGGCGGCCCCGGGGCATCATCGCCGGGAGATTTCGGCAGGGGTAGCGCGGCAGGAAGATCGGTGTCCCCCTGTTCCCGCAGCATGGCGGCGCGTTGGTCGGCAGCACGTTGCAGCCGGGCTTCAATAACCTTCTTCTCCGCCTCAATGCCTTCCTCGCTAATCGGAAGATCCTCCTCCGGCGTCGGGTCGCCGCCAGGCAAGGGAGGCAAACCGGGAGGCTTGACCAAACTGGGTGGGGCAGGAAGATCGCCCCCCCCGGGGGGCTTGGGTAGTCCGGGGGGTTTGGGCAAACTGGGCGGGATGGGCTTTGCCAAGTCAGGTTCCGGCAAATCCGGGGGACCCGGCGGGTCGGGCAAACCGGAAGGTTCAGGCAAGCTGGGGGCATCGCCGGGAGGTTTGGGCAAATCTGGCAATGTCGGCCCCGTATCACTGGCACCGGGCAGGGGTGGCAATGGGGGCTTGGGCAGGCCGGGTACCCCAGGGGGCTTGGGAGGACCGGGCAAGCTGGGCGCATCTCCGCCCACGGGAGAGGGAGGCGCCATGGCGGGCAGTTCCGGCAAATCCGCTTTGGCTTCGCCGGGCTTGGGCAAGGGCGGCAGTACAGGGCCATCGTCCTCGTCATCGTCGACCAACTTCACCGGGATGGCCGGGGGTTCGGGAGCATCCGGCTTGACGGGTGGCGTTGACAGGGGCGGCAGGCCGGGCGGTTCCGGTGCCTCGTCTTGAGCTGACTCCGGTTCCTTGTCGGCCTTGCGCTTGAGCGGGGGAATGGGCGGCTTGACGAGCTTGGGTTTCTTGGTGACTCCCGGCCCGGGCACGGTTTCCTCCACCTCAGGCTCAGCAGCCTTGATTTCCTCGGCCACTTCCAACTTGGCCTCGTCAATCCTCTCAGCCTCTTGCTCCGCTTTTAAAACATCAATTTCGCGCTCCTCAATCTCCGCCTGCTGTTTGCGCCGGGCTTCCTCCGCGGCCAGACGTTTGCGAATGCGGTCCTTTTCGCGAATCTCCGCCAGTTCCTCTTCCAGCACCTTGGATTCCTGCTCGAACCGCTCAATCGCACGCTGGCGCGAGGTGACCGCCTTTTCGTAGCGCGCATCTTCCTTGGCCTGGTTCAGATTGCGGTCACGCTCATCCTCCTCCTGCCGGCTCCGGAACTGGGTATAGTCCCCAATCAAGTTTTCCTCTTCCGAACTCAGTTTCTTGGCTACGTTTTTGGCTTGGGCCAAAGTCTCCTCGCGGACCTTCACTTCTTCCTTATAACGTCGCTCCTCCTCCTCATGGCGCTGCTTTAAAGACTTGATTTCATCCTCGTAATTCTTGCGCCGCGATTCCTCGCGCGAATGAAGCTGCGTCAAGTCCTCCTCCAGCAGCTTGGACTTGTCCTCGACATCCAACCGCTCAGCCTCCTTGGTGCGAATCTGGTTGTTAAAACGATCCTCCTCCCGTGTGCGATTCTCCTGTCGCGCCTTCAACTCCGCCCCGTCCTTCTCCTTGCGTGTCTGCTCGGAGGTTTCCAAGTCGGCAATTTCCTTGTTTAAACGCTGCAACTCCGCGCGCGCCTTGGCCAGAGCCTGGTCCGTGGTCTGAATTTCCTCCTTGCGGCGCATCTCGAGGCTGGCCAATGCCTCCTCTGCCTCGCGACGCTTTGCCTCTGCCTCGGTCTCCGCCGCCACGCGCGACTGCCGCCGGTCCAGCAATGCATCCAGTTGCGCCTTCAACGCTGGGTAGTCCACCAACACCTCGTCGACCTTTTCCTGATCCTCCGGCTGCACCTTTGAGAGTTCCTCAACCGAAAGCTGGCCGTCATCATCCGCGTCGTATTTCTCAACCAAATCCTGCATGGCTCCCTGCCGGGATTCCTCAACGGCAGGCTCCGGTTCCGGCGCGGACTCCTCCGCGGCGGGTGGCGGTAGTGGAGCATTGGGCTTGATGATAGGCACCTCTTCCGGTGCCTGCCCTCCCGGCAATGGCGGCAGGGACGGCCCGCCCTGCGCGGGCGGCTCCGCCAAGGTGGCTTCCATGGGCGCGGGCGCGGTCACCTGCGGCACTTCCGGAATGGGCATCTCACCCATCGGCGCGGCGGGAGGTGCCTCCGGCACGGGTATTTCGCCCGCGGGAATGGCAGGGATGGGCTGAGGCATTTCCGGTACAGCGGATGCCTCCGGGACAGCGGGAATGCCCATGGGAGGCGCGGCAATTTCCGGCGCCGGCGCAAGCGGCATGCCCGGTGCGGCGGGCATCTCCGGAGCCGCCTGCATGGGAGGATGCATCATTGGGTCCAGCGGCTGTGTTTCCATCGGTGCCGGCTGGGCTGGGATGCCCTCCGGCACGATCGCCTGAAGAATAATCTGCTGCTGACAAGTCGCGTGTGGGCAGTTCGTCGGCTGGCCGGTCATCTCCGGGGGGAATTCCACGTTGCCCCCGCAATGTGGGCAGAGCATGTTCGCCATCGCACCCTGTTCGCTCATCGTCTTTCTTTCCTCATGAAATGGTTGGCGGCCGCAGCCGCACAGACTTCAGGCCCGCCACACATCCCAGTTCCCCAAGCCGCATGGCACCCTTGCCCGTGGTTCGGCGCCTTGATTAGCCTCCTCGCCAACTTTTGTCGACCCTTTTCCCCGCTTGTCAAACACCGCCAGCCCCTCCATTCTTTCCTCATACCGAGATGAAAAAAATTTTCACCACGACTCTCGTTGCCTTTGCCGCCGCCCTTCTCCCCGGCTGCCTCGGACTCCAAAATGCCGGCCCCGCCAAGGCCCTTGTCAGCGTCTCCGCGGGCCGCGACAACAAGGTGGTTCTCTATGAATTCGATCTCAAAAATGGTGCCCTGACCGAGAAAGCCCAACTGGAATTGCCCGGCTCTCCCGGCGGCCAATGCCACAGTCCGGACGGCAACCGGCTCTACGTCGCCATCCGCAGCGAGGAAAGCGTGGCCGCCTATGACATCGACCACGCCAATGGCACCTTGAAGCACATTGCCACCACCTCCATCGGCGCCAACGCTGCCTACATCGCAATGGATCACACCGGCCACACGCTGCTCTGGGCCAGCTATAGTGGCGGCAAGGTGGGCACTCACCGGATTGCCCCCACCGGCGCCGTTCAAACGGGTGCCCTTAGCGAAATTGCCACCCACCGGTGCGCCCATGCCATTCTCGTGGATGCCGCCAACCAGCATGCCCTCGTCCCTCACACATGCCCCAACGCTGTCTACCAGTTTAAATTCAACGCCGTCACCGGCAAGCTCACCCCCAACACCCCGCTCAAGGTCAATCCCGCCGAGGGACTGGAGCCGCGTCACCTCGCCTTTCATCCAACCCTGCCCGTGGTTTATTTCGACGACGAAAAAGGCGACAGCGTCACCACCTACACCTACGATCCAGACGCCGGCACCGTGGCCCCCATCCAGACCACCAGCACCCTGCCCGCCGATTTTGACGGCGACAAAAATTCCTGCGCCGACATTGAGATCACCCGCAACGGCCGCCATGTCTATGCCTCCAACCGCGGCCACAACTCCATTGCCGGCTTCAAGACAGACGCTGACGGCAAGTTGACCTCCATCGGCCAATTCCCCACCGGGGAAATCCCGCGTTCCTTCAATCTCTCCCCCAACAACCGCTGGCTCATCGCCGCCGGCCAGCGCTCCCACGACCTGCACATCTACAAGCGCAACCCAACCACCGGCACACTCACTCCCCAAGGCGACCCCATTGACACCCTCCAAGGCCCTTCTTGGGTCCAGTTCATTCCACTGAAATAGCCTCTCCGGCCCAAACCCGCCCTTATCTCCCAACACACTGCGCTACGCGCATTGTGAACAAGTGCTCCCTCCCTCGGCATGCCATGTGCTGTGTAATCCTTGAACAGGGAGGTTCATCCAATAAACCGCACAGATGCCCGCTTTTTTGAAGAAATGATGTACATTGGCCCAAACTCAAGAAACCTAGCCCCAGACGAAAATCCCCATTTGGATGAACTCATCGATGCTCTTCGCGGAGAAATGCTCCAATATTCAGGTCTACTCGTGATGTTGCGCGAGCAGGAAAAACACATCCTCGGCCAGCAACCCGCCGACATCGTCGCCAGTGCCGGCCAAATGAGCGAACAACTCACCCGCGTGGCCAATGCCCGCAATCAACGCGAAAAGTGCATGCAAAGCTACATCTCCGAACTGGATGAAGCCTTGCTCAAGCGCCAACTCTCCAGCCAAGCCTTGGGCAACCGCCGCCGCCTGCTCACGGAATTGATCGCCCAAATCAACAACCTGCTGCACGAGATTCAGGACCACCTCAAGCGCAACCACGACCTCCTGATAGACACACTTATTCCCAACCAGAAAATTCTGGATCGAATCGTGTGGAACTAAGCCCACGGAGGCATCCTGCCCCGCTTGGCCAAGCATATTCACAAGTTATTCACAATTTTCTTGCCTCCAAACCCGGGTTCAGGTAGGCTCCCGCCACACGCTGAGGAGCACCTACGGGTATTCATCCCACCCGACCTATGGACATCTCTGCCAACGGCATGGCAACGCCACGCCTGTCGCCGGATTCGGCGATATTGCGCGCGCAGGACGCCTTTGCGGCTGCAAAAGCCGCCAAGGCCCGTCAGGCAGCGTCTGCCTATGCTCCTCCAGCCCCCACTGCGCCACGCCCCCCGTCTGCTCCTCAATCCGCCGCGGTGGTGGCCCAAGTTTCCCAGCGCGCCGGCACCACCGCCGCCATGCTGCGGCAAAACGAGCCCAACAACCCCCTGATCGGTCTGGCCGATGGTATCCACCAGTCCATGGCCACCGCCCATGCCGACCCCATGGCGGCCTTCAGCGAGGTCAATGATCTCCAAAATGCCCTGAATTTCGCATTATCCGGCACCGAACGCCTGCTGGACAGCCCCTCCCTGCAGCTCCTTGAGTAGCCTCGTGCCATTCGCGGATTGCTCCCCAGC
The DNA here is from genome assembly GCA_002721895.1 of Verrucomicrobiales bacterium. The sequence continues at coordinate 6,228 of PBLV01000016.1, read as the reverse complement.
CTGTTTTCTGCTATAAGCTCCCTCCCCCACGGGATCCAACGAGCCACCCCCATGCTCCTTGGCAATGGACAATATTGGGAAAATACCTCCCGGCAGCGCCAATGGCCTGTCGACGGACCTGAGACCTGCGCATCTCCGGCGTGAACCGGCCCAGCAGGCCACCCCACGCCCCGTCCATCCCCCCACCCGGGCCGCGTCCGACACCACTGCCATTTCCCGGCAGGCCCTATCCAATGCCGCCGCCTATGCCCGTGGCGCGGCTCAGGTCCTGCCCGATGAAGACCCTCTCAAGGGCTTTGCCAAAGGCCTGTCCAGCGACTTGGCCGGAGATCGTGGCGAAACCTTCAGCAGCGCCGGCCGCCTCGGCGCCCTGCACAATGCCCATGCCTTCGCCCTCGCCGCCAACAACGCCCTGCAACACTCAGGGACGCTGAAGGGAATCCGGTAACCTCACCCATCCCCTCAATCCTGCTCCAATTCCCACCCGAAACGCCCCTTTTCACTCTGTACAATAGACTTGGCTCCTGATGCCAAGTAGTTGGCGAACGCCACCTAGTAGTTGGCGAGCGACACCAAGTAGTTGGCGGGCGACACCAAGTAGCTGGCGGGCGTTGCCAAGTGGTTGGCGGACGTTGCCAAGTAGTTGGCGAGCGGTGACAAGGGACTGGATTTTCACTGTTTTTCCTAAATTTCACTCAAAATTTAGGGTTATTTTGTCTTTTTTTGGAATTTATAGGATCTGCTCTCTATAATGTGATGATGAAATAATATCCGAAAAATGCGAACCAGCAAATTTGACCGGTGCTCGGAACAGCGTTAACCCAAGTCTTGATTTGAGCCTGTAGACAGGTGCTCAGGCATGAACGTAGGGCGATGGAAATGTCTGGCGAAACACCCTAAGTCACCGGCGCCAATTCCGGGATCGGCTCGCCGAAGGGCAGCATCGGCATCGGGCGACCGGCGTGGTCGGGGAACTCGTGGGTGTAATCCACGCCGAGATGCTCGTACACCGTTGCCCAAAGGTCGTTGGGCGTCATGGCGCGCTCGGTCGGCTCTTCGCCCTTGGCGTTGGTGGCGCCGATGACTTGCCCCGTGCGCATGCCGCCGCCGGAAACGAGCAGGCTCATCGCCCGCGGCCAGTGGTCCCGGCCGGGTTGATCGACCTTGGTTCGGCTGCCGGGGCGCACGGTGAGGCGCGGGGTGCGGCCGAATTCGCCGGTCACCACCAGTAACACGCGCTTGTCTAGGCCGCGCGCGTACAAATCCTCAATCATCGCGGTGATCACTTGGTCGTACAGCGGAAAGCGCACCTTGGCATCCTTGAAAATATGGCAGTTCACCGCGTGGCTGTCCCAGTTGTACACGCCTTCCTTGAGCCACGGGATGCCGCCGACGCCGTAAGGATTTTCCATCACCACTGTCACCCACGGCACACCGCGCTCCACAAGGCGGCGGGCGAGAATGGCCTGCTGACCCCACGGATGCATCGCGAACCGCTCGCGCACAGCGTCCTTTTCCTTCGTGATGTCAAACGCCTCGCGCACGGCGGGGCTGGTCATCATCTCCATCGCCTTGCGGTTGAACACATCCATGCTGCCCAGCAGCCCGCTGCCATCCACATCGCGGCGCAAATTATCGAAGCCCTTGAGCAGCATGTTGCGGTCACCGAGCCGATCGGTCATCGCACGATCCAGCGCCACACTGTCCACCTTGAAATTCGGCAAACTCGGGTCCTTGGAAATCCGAAACGGATGTGTGTGGCTGCCCAGATAAGCACTACCGAAGGCAAACGTATCTACGCTGTTCACGCGTCCGTTTCCCATCACCACATAATTCGGCAAGCCCTTCGTGTCGCGCCGATCGTCCAGCACCGCCGACGCCATCGAACCGACGCACGGCGTGTTATTGATCGTGCCGGTCGGCGTGGCCGGCTTGCGGCCCGTTAAAAATCGCTTATGCCCGCCGCCATGATCGGCAAAGCCATGATGAATCGAACGAATGATATTGTACTTGTCGGCAATCTTCGCATGCCGCGGAAACAGCTCACACACCTCCATGCCCGGCACATTCGTTTTGATCGGCATGAATTCGCCGCGATACTCGCTCGGCGCCTCGGGCTTCATGTCGTACATTTCCATGTGCGGCGGCCCACCCGGCAACCAGACGAAAATGACCGATGTATCCTTGCCGGACACCCCCGGCGCCGCACTCTTCGCCTGCGCCTCCAGCAATCCCGCCAAGCCCAGCCCACAAGCGGCCCCGCCGGCCTCCAAAAAAGACCGCCGCGAAACCGGCCCCGGACAAAATGCAGTCCCGTCGCTCACTGGGCACATTTTAAGGCATTCTGAAGGCGAATGGAATTCAAAAAGTCGAAGGTCAAAAACAAAAATCCACAGTTCAAAATTCAAAAGCACATCCGGCAACACAGGCTGTTTTGAATTTTGCCCTGTGCCTTTTTCATTCGACTTTTTACTTTTTACTTCCCAGTCAGATTCCCAGCGTGACTTTCAAGCGTCTTGGCGGCAAAGTCGGCTCCTCTCATGGCCAAATCTACCAAGAAAATCGTGGCGCGCAGCGGGCGTTTTGCGAAAGCAGCAGCTCGTGAGGCCAACGTTTTCACAGCCTCGGTGGGCTTTGATTACCGGTTGGCTCCCTACGACATCGCCGGCTCCATCGCCCACGCGCGCATGCTGCACCATGTGGGGCTGTTGAAGAAGAAAGAGCTGGCGGCGATCGAGAAAGGGCTGGAAGCCATCGGGCGGGAGATTGAGGCGGGTAAGTTCAAGTGGCGGCGCGAGCTGGAGGATGTGCACATGAACATCGAGGCCGCGCTGACCCGGAAAACGGCAGCCGGCGCCAAGCTCCACACGGGACGTTCCCGCAATGACCAAGTGGCGGTGGACACGCGCATGTGGCTGCGAGACGAAATTTGCGAGCTGGCCAATGAGATTCACAATCTGCAACTGGCGCTCATTGAATTGGCGGAAAACAATCTAGAAGTGGTTATCCCGGGTTACACGCACCTGCAGCGGGCGCAGCCAGTTTATCTCGCGCACCATTTGTTGGCCTATGTGGAGATGTTCGAGCGGGATTATGAGCGATTGCTCGATTGCCTCGTGCGGGTGAATGTCTGTCCACTGGGCAGTGGAGCCATTGCCGGCACAACCCTGCCGTTGGATCGTGAATTTGTGGCGCGCGAATTGGGTTTCGTGGATGCGCACGACCAGCCCATGGTCACGCAAAACTCCATGGACGCAGTGGCGGATCGGGATTACATCATCGAGTTTTGCGCGGTGACGGCGCTGTTGGCTGCCCACCAGTCGCGCTTGTGCGAAGACTTGGTTCTGTGGTCCAGCGCAGAATTCGGCTTCATTGAAATCGGCGACGCCTACACCACCGGCTCATCGTTGATGCCACAGAAGAAGAATCCGGATATCTGCGAGCTGGTCCGCGGTAAATCCGGGCGCGTGGCAGGCAATCTGGTGGCCCTCCTGACCACCCTGAAGGGATTGCCGCTGACCTACAACAGCGACCTTCAGGAAGACAAGGAACGGCTGTTTGACAGTTGTGACACGGCCCGCAATACCACCCGCATTCTGGCTGCCATGCTGCGTGACACGGCGGTAAACGAAGCAGCCTGCGCCAAGGCTGCGGACGATCCCAACCTGTTGGCCACGGACTTGGTGGACTGGCTGGTGGAACAGGGCACACCTTTCCGCGACGCGCATCACGTGGTGGGCGCAGTGGTAGCACTGGCGGAAAAGAAGAGGAAGCGGCTGGACAAGTTGACGGCCGCGGAATTGAAAAAGGCGGACAAGCGTCTTACACGCGAGGCGCTACAGGTGTTCGACCTGAAGACGGCGCTGGACCGGCGCACGGCAATTGGTGCGCCGGGCACAGCCGAGGTCAAGCGGCGTCTGGCGCATTGGCACAAGTTCCTCCGCCACTAACATGGCGGTGGCCGCTAACGAATTGCTCGGGCCCATCCTGCGGGATGTGTCGCGATCCTTTTATCTGACTCTCCGCGTGCTGCCGCACACCGTGCGCCCGCAAATTGGCCTGGCTTACCTGCTGGCCCGAACTTCCGACACGGTGGCCGACACGGGACTGGTGCCGTGGAAGGATCGCGTCGAAAAATTGCGGCAATTCCGCGAGCGCATTCGCTACGCGGACGCGTTGCCGGTGGAATTCAATGATCTCATGGAGCATCAGGGCAATCCGGCGGAACACCGGCTGCTGATGCGCAGTCACGAGACGCTGGAATTGCTCGATTCCCTGACGCCGGAAGATCGTGGGCAGGTACAGTTGCTGCTTGAGACCATCACCCGAGGACAGGAATTGGATCTGCGCCGGTTTGGCGATGGCCAAAAACTGGGTGCCCTACAGACGCCCCGTGAGCTCGATGACTACACCTACCATGTGGCCGGTTGCGTGGGGGAATTCTGGACGCGTTTGACACGCAAGTATTGTTTCCCGGATGTTCAGATGGATGACGATGCCTTCCTGGCGGACGCCGCGAATTTTGGCCGCGGCTTGCAGCTTGTAAATGTGCTCCGCGATCTCCCACGGGATCTTCGCGAAGGCCGTTGCTACCTGCCCGCGCAGGATCTCGATGGCGCAGGGCTGGAACCGGAAGATTTGCTGAAGCCCGAGAACATGGCCGCCCTTCGGCCAGTCTTCAACAAGTGGATGCGCACCGCGCGCGCACACTTGGAGGCCGGCTGGCGATACACCAACTCTATTCCCTTCAACCACTATCGGCTGCGACTGGCCTGCGCGTGGCCAATCCTGCTGGGAACCAAGACCCTCGACAAGCTGGCGGACGCAAATCCACTGCAATCCGAGCCGCGCATCAAGGCCACGCGCAGCGAGGTTCGGGGCATTATCTGGCGCACCGTGTGGCGACTACCGTTCCGCGGTGCGTGGCAAAACTTGTTCACACCAGCCTGATTCCGGTTGCCAGCAGGACGAGCCTTGCCTACCTTGAATCCAAGGAGGGAAGGATGTCTGTTCGACTATTCAGCGCGCTTGTGTTGGCCGGGTGGCTTCTGTGTGGGCCGCTTATCAACGGGGCGGATCGCAAGCCGCAGGCAACGCCCAGCCCGCTGGAGGCAAGGCAGGATGCTGTACGACAAGCCAAGGATCGCATTCAGGCTCGACACTTGGCCTTTGACGTGGTGAAACAGAGATACGAGGCCAAGCGGCGAGCCTTGGACGGGCTTCTTGACGCCGCCAAGTCACGCCAGCAGAAGATCTCCGCACTCGCGGCCATAGCCCGGCAGAAACAAGACCAGATCAACAACGAGAAAGCCCGGACACTGGTGGAGGAAAGACTGATCGCCAAGATCATCCGCGAACGCGACGCCGCCGAGGAGCTGGCCATCGCGGCGGTGATTCGCAGTTTGGAATCGGAAAATCCAAATTTTCGGGACAACGCCATTCGCGTGGCCAAACGGCAGGCCGAACAAGCCGAGGCAGGCATGGTGACGGAACTGCTGGACCTCCCGGTTCTGAACAATGCTCTGCCCATGACCTATTACCAAGGGGGAGTGCCCACGGACAACCTCGTGGCCAAGATCATGCCCACGGAGATATTTACACCGCCAATTACAATCCGACCGGACAAGGAAACACTGGAGCGCTCCATCAAGCAACGAATGTCGCTCCGCAAGGTGGCTGACATCGCCCGGCAACAACAAGCCCTCAAGGCTGAACAGGCCCACCAGAATCGAGAATCCAAGCTCAAGGAACTGATCGACCTGTACAAGAAAGACAAAATCTCCGCGGCCGAATATTACCGGCGCAAGGAAATACTTTTAAACGGAACGGGACAGTAATCCCGCCCGGTTCTCCACCGCCCCGGTTGTTTAACATCCGGGGCGGTTCCGTTTTCACCCTGTTTTCGCATTGGATGCAGACAAGTCTTTTGGCATAACCCTCGGCCATGCATGATTTTCGATACGTGCGCGGCAAGCTGTATTGTGAGGGGGTTTCCGTGGAATCCCTCGCGAAAAAACATGGCACACCGTTGTACGTGTACTCATCCAAAACGCTCACCGACCACTTCACCAAGTTGAATGACGCACTTGCCCCTCTTGACCGGCTGGTATGTTTTGCGATGAAGTCCAACTCCAACCTTGGCGTGATGCGAACGCTGGCGGATCTGGGCAGCGGCTTTGACACCGTGAGCGGCGGCGAAATCCAGCGCGTCATCGCCGCCGGAGGCAG